>NZ_JADWYO010000060.1 GCF_022414595.1 Streptomyces sp. MUM 203J
CCTCACCCATTTCAAGATCGATCAGCCGTGAGCCCTGTCACCGTCCACAACCTCCCGGGACAGAACAGCTAGGGCGAGGTTCCCCGCCGCTTGCTGCCGCCGTCGGACCACAGGTCCAGGGGAGGCGGGGTGGTGCCGTGCCGTCGAGGCCCCGAGGGGTGCGGTGTGATGCGGAGCGGGCGTCGGACGGTGCGGGTGGCGGACGGTGCGGGTGGCGGCACGACTGCCCCGCTCCGCTCTGTGCCGGTCGCGCGACCGCAGGCGTGACGCTGGTGCTGCGCCTGCGCGATGCCCGTACGGGTGGTTCGGGCGCGGGTCCGTCAGGCGGCCGACCGGACCGGTCCCGGTGGCAGCAGCCTCGACGGCGCGCGTCGGAGCAGGGAGGGCGGGAGGAGAGCCAGGGGGTTCAGATAGGTGTCGCCTCGGCGTAGCCCCCAGTGGAGGCAGGCGGCGGCGCAGTGGGAGGCGCGGTCGTCGGCGGTGAGAGCCACCACCTCGCCCGTCCGGACCTGCGCGCCGGTGGCGGTCCGGGGGCGCACGGGTTCGTAGGTGATGCGAAGCGGGGTGGTGCCCTCGGGGGCCGGGAGGGTGATGGTCAGGACGCCTCGGCCGCCGACAGGCCCGGCGAAGGTGACCCTGCCGCCGGCGGCTGCGCGGACCGGGGTGCCGGGAGGGGCGGCCAGGTCGACGCCGCGATGGCCTGCCGCATACGGGGTGGCGGGTGGCTGCCAGCCGCGTACCAGGGGCGGCCGGGGCGGGCCCAGCGGCCAGACCGCCGTCGGGGAGGCCGGCGGCGGGGCGGGGAGGAGGAGCGGGGCCAGCAGGACCGGGGCCAGGACGTTCGGGTTCATGGGCGGCAGTGTGGCGGGAACCGGGCGAGCGCGCTGATCCCGGTCGGAAACTGTGGACAACGGGCCGCTTGTGGACAGCGCCGTCACCCAGTGGTGTCCGGGTCCCGTACACTTCTGCTGGCGGCCCGGGTCACCGGGTCGACTTCGCACGCCCCGCCACCGGCCTCTCTGGCCGAGGCAGCGCTCATCGGTCCCCCCTCGGGGGCGCAGCGCGTCGGGGCGTCAGGAAACAACCGAGAAACTCAAGGAGATACGGCCATGGCCGTCGTCACGATGCGGGAGCTGCTGGAGAGCGGCGTCCACTTCGGTCACCAGACCCGTCGCTGGAACCCGAAGATGAAGCGCTTCATCTTCACCGAGCGCAACGGCATCTACATCATCGACCTGCTCCAGTCGCTGTCGTACATCGACCGCGCCTACGAGTTCGTCAAGGAGACCGTCGCCCACGGCGGCTCCATCATGTTCGTCGGCACGAAGAAGCAGGCGCAGGAGGCCATCGCGGAGCAGGCCACCCGCGTCGGCATGCCCTACGTCAACCAGCGCTGGCTGGGCGGCATGCTCACCAACTTCTCCACCGTCTACAAGCGCCTTCAGCGTCTGAAGGAGCTTGAGGCGATCGACTTCGAGGACGTCGCCGCGTCCGGCCTCACGAAGAAGGAGCTGCTGGTCCTCTCGCGCGAGAAGGCCAAGCTGGAGAAGACCCTCGGCGGTATCCGCGACATGCAGAAGGTGCCCAGCGCCGTCTGGATCGTGGACACCAAGAAGGAGCACATCGCCGTCGGCGAGGCGCGCAAGCTCAACATCCCGGTCGTCGCGATCCTCGACACCAACTGCGACCCGGACGAGGTCGACTACAAGATCCCGGGCAACGACGACGCGATCCGCTCCGTCACCCTGCTCACCCGTGTGATCGCGGACGCCGTCGCCGAGGGCCTCATCGCCCGTTCCGGTGCCGCCGCCGGTGACACCAAGCCGGGTGACAAGGCCGCCGGTGAGCCGCTCGCGGAGTGGGAGCGCGACCTGCTCGAGGGCGAGAAGAAGGCCGACGCCGAGAAGCCGGCCGAGGCCCCGGCCGCCGACGCCGCCGCCGAGAAGCCGGCCGAGGCCCCGGCTGCCGAGGCCCCGGCCGCCGAGGCCGAGCAGGCCTGACCCAGCGGGTTCACCGTCACACCGTGACCGGACCGGCCGGGTCGGCTGGTCCGGTCACGGTGTGGAACGGAAACTCTTCGTAGATCGATCCTCCAGACTTCGAGAGAGATTCACAGATCATGGCGAACTACACCGCCGCTGATGTCAAGAAGCTCCGTGAGCTCACCGGCGCGGGCATGATGGACTGCAAGAAGGCGCTGGACGAGGCCGAGGGCAACGTCGACAAGGCCGTCGAGGCGCTGCGCATCAAGGGCCAGAAGGGTGTCGCCAAGCGCGAGGGCCGCTCGGCCGAGAACGGCGCCATCGTCTCCCAGCTCGCGGACGACAGCACCTCCGGTGTCATCGTCGAGCTGAAGTGCGAGACGGACTTCGTCGCCAAGGGTGAGAAGTTCCAGGCCGTCGCCAACGCCATCGCGGACCACGTCGCGAAGACGCAGCCCGCCGACATCGAGGCCCTGCTCGCCTCCGAGATCGAGGCCGGCAAGACCGTCCAGGCGTTCGTCGACGAGGCCAACGCCAACCTGGGCGAGAAGATCGTCCTGGACCGCTTCGCGCAGTTCTCCGGCGGCTACGTCACCGCCTACATGCACCGCACGATGCCCGACCTGCCGCCGCAGATCGGTGTCCTCGTCGAGTTCGACAAGGAGAACGCCGAGGTCGCCAAGGGCATCGCCCAGCACATCGCCGCCTTCGCGCCGAAGTACCTCTCCAAGGAGGACGTCCCGGCCGAGGTCGTCGAGGCCGAGCGCCGCGTCGCCGAGGAGACCACCCGCGCCGAGGGCAAGCCCGAGGCCGCGCTGCCGAAGATCGTCGAGGGCCGTCTCAACGGCTTCTTCAAGGACGCGACGCTGCTCGGCCAGCCGTACGCGCTCGACAACAAGAAGTCCGTCCAGAAGGTCCTGGACGAGGCCGGTGTCACCCTGAAGCGCTTCGCCCGCATCAAGGTCGGCATCTGAGTCCCGTACGGGACTCACGTCCGTACGCCACGGACACCGGACCCCGGTAGGGTCGGAAGCAGTCGGCGGCGCGCAGGTGCCGGACGACCGCAGATCTGACGAGGAGGCCATTGCCGCAAGGGACACCCACACCCCCGGCAATGGCCTTCTTCGTATGTGCACGAGGAGAGCTCCAATGAACCAGGGCGCCGCACAGGGCGACGACAACACCGGTAAAAAGTCCGGACGCTTCCTGCTGAAGCTGTCCGGCGAGGCGTTCGCCGGCGGCGGAGGCCTCGGCGTCGACCCCGACGTCGTGCACGCCATGGCGCGTGAGATCGCCGCGGTGGTCCGCGACGGCGCGCAGATCGCGGTCGTGATCGGCGGCGGCAACTTCTTCCGCGGTGCCGAACTCCAGCAGCGCGGTATGGACCGGGCCCGCTCGGACTATATGGGCATGCTCGGCACGGTCATGAACTGCCTCGCCCTCCAGGACTTCCTGGAGAAGGAGGGCATCCAGTCCCGTGTCCAGACCGCCATCACCATGGGCCAGGTCGCGGAGCCGTACATCCCGCTGCGCGCGGTGAGGCACCTCGAGAAGGGCCGCGTCGTGATCTTCGGTGCGGGCATGGGCATGCCGTACTTCTCCACCGACACCACGGCCGCCCAGCGTGCCCTGGAGATCGATGCCGAAGCCCTCCTCATGGGCAAGAACGGGGTCGACGGGGTCTACGACTCCGACCCGAAGACCAACCCGGACGCGGTGAAGTTCGACGCCCTCGGCTACGGCGAGGTGATCGCCCGCGACCTGAAGGTCGCGGACGCCACGGCCATCACCCTCTGCCGCGACAACAAGCTGCCGATCCTCGTCTTCGAACTGCTCGCGGAGGGCAATATCGCGCGCGCCGTGAAGGGTGAGAAGATCGGCACGCTCGTGAGCGACCAGGGCACCCGGCACTGACATCCGGGTCGCCCCGCCCGGGGATGGACAAAGCCCTGCCGGTCGGACACCGTGCAGGGGTACCAGACGCGACGCAGGTTCCGCGGCCGTCGAGCACGCCGGGGACTGACCACACGACACGCAGGAGCAAGTGGTGATCGAAGAGACCCTCCTCGAAGCCGAGGAGAAGATGGAGAAGGCCGTCCTGGTCGCCAAGGAGGACTTCGCCGCGATCCGTACGGGGCGTGCACACCCGGCCATGTTCAACAAGATCGTGGCCGAGTACTACGGCGCGCCCACGCCGATCAACCAGCTGGCCTCCTTCTCGGTACCGGAGCCGCGCATGGCCGTGGTGACCCCGTTCGACAAGACCGCGCTCCGCAACATCGAGCAGGCGATCCGCGACTCCGACCTCGGCGTCAACCCGACGAACGACGGCAGCATCATCCGGGTGGTCTTCCCCGAGCTGACCGAGGAGCGCCGCCGCGAGTACATCAAGGTCGCCAAGGGCAAGGGCGAGGACGCCAAGGTGTCCATCCGCGCCGTGCGCCGTAAGGCCAAGGACTCGATCGACAAGCTCGTCAAGGACGGCGAGGTCGGGGAGGACGAGGGCCGCCGCGCGGAGAAGGAGCTCGACGACACCACCGCGAAGTACGTCGCGCAGGTGGACGAGCTGCTCAAGCACAAGGAAGCCGAGCTGCTCGAGGTCTGATGAACGACGCTTCCCGGGGGGCCCCGCCGGCAGGCGGATACGGGGGCCTGCCCGACCAGGGGCTCGCCTCGGCGGTCCCGGCGGGCCCCACCTACGACAGTGACCGGGGGGCCGCTCGCCTGAGCGGTCCCCTGTTCCATGACGAAACGCCGCAGGAGCCCATGCCGCCCTCGGAACCACCGGAGCCCTCCGCCCCGCAGCCCCGCGCGTCGAGGAAGCAGCAGAGGGAGAGGAAACAGGCCGGACGGGACCTGCGTGCCGCCATAGGGGTCGGGATCGGCCTCGGCGCGGTCATCATCGCCTCGCTGTTCATCTGGAAGGCCGCTTTCGTCGGGGTGATCGCGGTCGCCGTCGTCGTCGGCCTGTGGGAGCTGACCTCCCGGCTCAAGGAGCGCAAGGGCATCAAGGCGCCCCTCGTCCCGCTCGCCGTCGGCGGTGCCGCCATGGTCGTCGCCGGGTACGTGGGGGGAGCGGAGGGCGCCTGGGTCGCGATGGCGCTGACGGCGCTGGCCGTCCTCGTCTGGCGGATGACCGAGCCGCCCCAGGACTATCTGCGGGACGTCACCGCCGGAGTGTTCGCCGCGTTCTACGTGCCGTTCCTCGCGACGTTCGTGGCGCTGCTGCTCGCCGCCGACGACGGGCCGTGGCGGGTCCTCACCTTCCTGGTGCTGACCATCGTCAGCGACACCGGCGCGTACGCGGTGGGCTGGAGGCTCGGCAGGAACAAGCTGGCCCCGCGGATCAGCCCCGGCAAGACCCGCGAGGGACTGTTCGGCGCGGTCGCGTTCGCCATGGTGGCCGGGGCGCTGTGCCTGCAGTTCCTCATCGACGGCGGCACGTGGTGGCAGGGCCTCCTCGTCGGTCTCGCCGTCGCGGTCAGTGCGACCCTCGGAGACCTCGGGGAGTCGATGATCAAGCGCGATCTCGGCATCAAGGACATGGGCACCCTGCTCCCCGGGCACGGCGGCATCATGGACCGGCTGGACTCGCTGCTGCCGACGGCGCCGGTGGTGTGGCTGCTGCTGGTGCTGTTCGTCGGAGCCGGATAGGCGGCTGACCTGCTGTCCCGTAGGTGAAGGGCTCGTTGTCCACAGGGCGGCGGGCCCTTCCCCGTACGTCTGCGACACTGGTACCACCATGCCCAAGCCCGGAGAACTCACTTTTGTCGCCCCCCGCGGAGCCAAGAAGCCCCCGCGGCACCTCGCTGACCTCACGCCCGCCGAGCGCAAGGACGCCGTCGCGGCGATCGGTGAGAAGCCGTTCCGCGCCAAGCAGCTGTCCCAGCACTACTTCGCGCGGTTCGCCCACGATCCCGCCGAGTGGACCGACATCCCCGCCGCGTCCCGCGAGCGGCTCGCCGGTGAACTGCTCCCGGAGCTGATGACCGTCGTCCGGCACATCTCCTGCGACGACGACACCACCCGTAAGACCCTGTGGCGGCTCCACGACGGCACGCTCGTCGAGTCCGTGCTGATGCGCTACCCCGACCGGGTCACCATGTGCATCTCCTCACAGGCCGGCTGCGGCATGAACTGCCCGTTCTGTGCGACCGGCCAGGCCGGGCTCGACCGGAACCTCTCGACCGCCGAGATCGTGCACCAGATCGTCGAGGGCATGCGTGACCTCCGCGACGGGGCCTTCGGAGGGTCCGCGGGGCCGTCGCCCGAGGGAGCGGACGGTCCCGGCGGCCCGGCCCGGCTGTCGAACATCGTCTTCATGGGCATGGGCGAGCCGCTCGCCAACTACAACCGTGTGGTCGGCGCCATCCGCCGGCTCACCGACCCCGAGCCCGACGGCCTCGGCCTCTCGCAGCGCGGCATCACCGTCTCCACCGTCGGCCTGGTCCCCGCCATGCTGCGGTTCGCGGACGAGGGCTTCAAATGCCGCCTCGCGGTGTCCCTGCACGCCCCGGACGACGAGCTGCGCGACACCCTCGTCCCGGTCAACACGCGCTGGAAGGTCCGCGAGGTCCTCGACGCCGCCTGGGAGTACGGAGAGAAGTCCGGTCGCCGCATCTCCATCGAGTACGCGCTGATCCGCGACATCAACGACCAGGCCTGGCGCGGCGACCTCCTCGGCCGCCTCCTCAAGGGCCGCCGGGTGCACGTCAACCTGATCCCGCTGAACCCGACGCCCGGCTCCAAGTGGACGGCTTCCCGGCCTGAGGACGAGAAGGCGTTCATCGAGGCCATCGCCGCGCATGGTGTCCCCGTGACCGTCCGCGACACCCGCGGCCAGGAGATCGACGGGGCCTGCGGACAGCTCGCCGCCGCCGAGCGGTAACCTGTGCGCCGTACATCCGTACAACCGCATATGCATTGTTCCGACAGGGGAGCGCCACAGCGCTGAGAGTGCGGTGCCGTCAGACCGCAGACCCTCTGAACCTCGCCCAGGTCATTCTGGGTAGGGAGTTCGGTCGTTACTCGAGCTGTTGCGCCCCGCCCGCAGCCGCCCCGTCGGCGGCTGCGGGCGGGGCCGCGTCTCTTCCTGGTCACCCCAGGAGGAATCTCAGTGAGCACCACCAAGAAGATCACCGTGGCCGCGGTCGCCGCCGCTCTCGGTGTCACCACCCTGGCCGCCTGCGGCGGCAAGGACTCCGGCTCCGGCGCGGGAACCGGCACCGAGGACGGCGGGACGGGCTCCAAGACCGTCACCCTCGTCAGCCACGACTCCTTCGTCGCCTCCGACGACGTCCTGAAGGAGTTCACCCGCCGGACCGGCTACACCGTCAAGGTCCTCAAGAGCGGCGACGCCGGTGAGGCCGTCAACAAGGCCGTCCTCACCAAGGGCGCCCCGCAGGGCGACGTCTTCTTCGGCGTTGACAACACCCTGCTCTCCCGCGCCCTCGACAACGGGGTCTTCGAGCCGTACGAGGCGAAGGGGCTGGACCGGGTCGACGACGCCGTCCAGCTCGACCGGGGCGGGCACCGGGTCACGCCCGTCGATTTCGGTGACATCTGCGTCAATTACGACAAGAAGTACTTCGCGGACAAGAAGCTCGCCCCGCCGCAGAGCTTCGAGGACCTGACCAGGCCCGCGTACAAGGACCTCCTCGTCGTGGAGAACCCCGAGCGCTCGTCACCCGGCCTCGGCTTCCTGCTCGGCACGGCCGCCGCGTCCGGCGACGAGGGCTGGCAGGACTACTGGAAGAAGCTGAAGGCGAACGGCGTCAAGGTCGTCGACAGCTGGGAGATCGCCTACAACCAGGAGTTCTCCGGCTCCTCCGGCGGCAAGCAGGCCAAGGCGGACCGGCCGCTCGTCGTCTCCTACGCCTCCAGCCCGCCCGCTGAGGTCCTCTACAGCGACCCCCAGCCGGCCGAGGCCCCGACCGGGGTCTCCACGGGCACCTGCTTCCGCCAGGTCGAGTTCGCCGGCCTGCTCAAGGGCGCGAAGAACACCGACGGCGGCAAGGCCCTCATCGACTTCCTGATCAGCAAGGAGTTCCAGGAGGACATGCCGCTCAACATGTTCGTGCACCCCGTCGTCGGGGATGCCGAGCTGCCCGAGCTGTTCACCAAGCACGGTGTGGTGATCGACAAGCCGCAGACCATGGCCCCCGAGAAGATCGCCGCGAACCGGGACCAGTGGATCCAGTCGTGGTCCTCGCTCGTTCTGAGGTAACCCCGCGGGACGTCCGCGCACGGCGCCGGGGAGGCGCCGTGCGCGTGGCGCTCGTCCTGCTGCCCGCCGTCTTCTTCGCCGTCTTCTTCGCGTACCCCGTCGCCGCCATCGTCGGCCGCGGGCTGAAGACCGGCGAAGGAGGCTGGCAGTTCGGCCGGTTCGGCGAGGTGCTGGCCCGGCCCGAGATCCTCGACGTGCTGTGGTTCACCACCTGGCAGGCCATGGCCTCCACCGTGCTCACCCTGCTCGTGGCGCTCCCCGGAGCGTATGTGTTCGCCCGCTACGACTTCCCCGGCAAACAGGTGCTGCGGGCGGTCGTCACCGTGCCGTTCGTCCTGCCGACCGTCGTCGTCGGCACCGCCTTCCTGGCCCTCGTCGGGCGCGGCGGGCTCCTCGACGAGCTGGGCGGCATCCGGCTCGACACGACCGTGTGGGCCATCCTCCTCGCCCACGTCTTCTTCAACTACGCCGTCGTCGTCCGTACCGTCGGCGGACTGTGGGCGCAGCTCGACCCCCGCCAGGAGGAGGCCGCACGGGTCCTGGGAGCCTCCCGGTTCGCGGCGTGGCGGCGGGTCACCCTGCCCGCGCTCGGCCCCGCCGTCGCGGCGGCCGGACTGATGGTGTTCCTCTTCACGTACACCTCGTTCGGTGTGATCGTGATCCTCGGCGGGCCCGGCTACCGCACACTGGAAGCGGAGATCTACCGGCAGACCGCGCAGCTCCTCGACCTGCCGACCGCCGCCGTCCTCACGCTCGTCCAGTTCGCGGCCGTCGCCGCAATCCTCGCCGTGCACGCCTGGACCGTGCGGCGCCGGGAGTCGGCGCTGCGGCTCGTCGACCCGGCGAGCACCGCGCGCCGGCCGCGAGGAGCGGGGCAGTGGGCACTGTTCGGCGGGGTCCTCGCATCCATCGTGCTGCTGCTTCTGCTGCCGCTCGGCGTGCTGGTCGCCCGCTCCCTCGACGCGGGCGGCGGGCTCGGCTACTACCGGGCGCTGATGTCCGTCGACGCGGGCGGCACCTTCGTGGTCCCGCCGCTGGAGGCTGTCGGGAACTCCCTGCGGTACGCGCTGGCCGCGACCGCCATCGCCGTACTCGTCGGCGGGCTGGCCGCGGCGGCGCTCACACGGCGGGCGGGCCGGTTCGTGCGGGGCTTCGACGCGCTGCTCATGCTGCCGCTGGGCGTGTCCGCCGTGACTGTCGGCTTCGGCTTCCTCATCGCGCTCGACGAGCCGCCGCTCGACCTCCGCCAGGAGTGGATCCTGGTGCCGCTCGCCCAGGCCCTGGTCGGGGTGCCCTTCGTGGTGCGGACCATGCTGCCCGTGCTGCGCGCGGTCGACGAGCGGCTGCGGGAGGCCGCCGCGGTGCTGGGCGCGTCGCCGCTGCGCGCCTGGCGGGAGGTGGACCTGCCGATGGTACGGAGAGCCCTGCTGGTCGCGGCCGGGTTCGCGTTCGCGGTGTCGCTGGGCGAGTTCGGCGCGACCGTGTTCATCGCCCGGGCCGACGCCCCCACCCTGCCGGTGGCCGTGGCCCGGCTGCTGGGGCGGCCCGGCGAACTCAACTACGGGCAGGCGATGGCCCTGTCCACGATCCTGATGGCGGTGTGCGCGGTGGCGCTGCTGCTGCTCGAACGCGTACGGACCGGTCGCACGGCGGCCGGTTCGGGGGAGTTCTGACGATGCCTCAGCCGATGCTGCAGCTGGACGCCGTGACCGTACGGTTCGGGGAGCGGGCCGCCCTGGACGCGGTGGACCTGACCGTGACCGACCACGAGATCGTGTGCGTCCTCGGGCCCAGCGGCAGCGGCAAGTCGACCCTGCTGCGCGTCGTGGCCGGGCTCCAGCACGCCGACACGGGCCGTGTCCGGCTGGGCGGTGCCGACCAGGCCGGGGTGCCCGTGCACCGGAGGGGCGTCGGGCTCATGTTCCAGGACCACCAGCTGTTCCCGCAGCGCGATGTCGGCGACAACGTCGCGTTCGGGCTGCGCATGCGGGGCGTGCCGCGCGCCGAACGTGCCGCGCGGGTCGCGGAACTGCTGGAGCTGGTCGGCCTGCCGGACGCCGAGCGGAGGGCGGTCGCCGCGCTGTCCGGCGGCGAGCAGCAGCGGGTCGCGCTGGCCCGGGCCCTGGCGCCGAGCCCCCGGCTGCTGATGCTGGACGAGCCGCTGGGGCAGCTCGACCGGGGGCTGCGGGAGCGGCTGGTCACCGAGCTGCGGTCGTTGTTCGGGCGGCTGGGCACGACCGTTCTGGCCGTCACCCACGACCAGGGCGAGGCGTTCGCGCTGGCCGACCGGGTCGTGGTGATGCGGGACGGGCGGATCGCCCAGGCCGGAACGCCGCTGGAGGTGTGGCGGCGGCCCGCGTCCGAGTTCGTGGCGAGGTTCCTGGGCTTCGACAACGTGGTGGCCGCGACGGTGAGCGGTGAGGCCGCGGACACGGTGTGGGGGAAGGTGCCGGTACCCGCGGGGACGGCGGGGGGCGCGGCCCGGCTGCTGGTGCGGCCCGCGGGGGTGCGGCTCGGGGACGCGGCCGAGGGCGTGCGCTGTGTGGTGGAGGCCCGGACGTTCCGGGGGCACCACGTGGCCGTGCTGCTGCGGCCGGAGGACCCGGCGGCGCCGCCGCTGGAGGCCGAGTGCGGGTTGCGGGAGGCCCCGGCGGTGGGGGCGGCGGTGGGCGTGACGTTCCTGGCGGACGAGGTGGTGGTGCTGGACGAGGAGGGGAACGGCGGTTGAGGTCCCGCCTGCTCCGTGCGGGGCGGGAGCGGGGGAAACCTCATGGCATCCGTGCACCGGCCCGCCTACAGTTCCCCGCATGGTGATCACCTACGAGCGGTACCTGGACCACATCAGCCGCCAGGTCGCCCAGCTCAGGGCCGTACTGGCCTCCGGGGCCGACCTCGCTGCGCGCGTTCCCACCTGCCCCGACTGGACGGTCGAGCAGCTGATACGGCACACCGGCGGCGCCCTGCGCTGGTCCGGGCACATCACGCGTACCCGCGCCCAGGAGCGGCCCCCCAACGAGGAGATCCCGGACGCGGACGGCCCCGGCCACGAGGGGGACCGGGAGGCTCTCGACGCCTGGCTGGCCGAGGCGGGCGAGAGCCTGGTCGCCGCGCTCCGCGAGGCCGGGTCCGGCACAGGCGTGTGGACCTGGGGCTGGGACCGGAGCACCGACTTCTGGGCCCGTCGCATGACCATGGAGGTCGCCGTCCACCGCGCCGATGCCGCCCTGGCCGCCGGACTGCCCTACGAGGTCGAGCCCGGGATCGCCGCCGACGCGGTCGAC
Organism: Streptomyces sp. MUM 203J; assembly: GCF_022414595.1. GTDB lineage: Bacteria > Actinomycetota > Actinomycetes > Streptomycetales > Streptomycetaceae > Streptomyces. The sequence goes on from NZ_JADWYO010000060.1 coordinate 11,490, forward strand.
GAGTGGCTGCAGATCGTCCGCTACGCGCAGCGGATGCGGCCGGACGACGGCATGGCAGAACTGCGCGCCGCGCCCGGTGGGCCGGTCCGCACTCTCCACCTGCACGCCACCGACACCCCGTCCGGACTGGACGCCGAGTGGTTCATCGAGCTGACCGAGGACGGTGTCGCCTGGCGCCGCGGCCATGAGAAGGCCGATGCCGCCCTGCGCGGGCCGCTCACCGAGGTGCTGCTCGCGATCTACCGTCGCCGTCCGCTCGACTCCGGGCTTGTCGAGGTGCTGGGCGACCGGGAGCTGCTGGAGTTCTGGCTGAAGCGCGCCAGCTTCTGACCCGTCGCCGGACCGGTCAGGAGGCGGCGGAGCCCGGTCGCGGCAGGGGCTCCGGCGCCTGTTCCGCCGAGTCCAGCAGTGCGGCCCGGGACTTCAGGCCCCGCGCCCCGTCCGGCGGACGCAGTTCGCCCGGCGCCATCGGCACGGGCTCACCCCGCGGCGCGTGGCAACCGGGGCACGCTCTCGAAGACGTCCTGTACGGCGCCCACCACGCCAGGCGGACAGTGCAGCCCCCCGTGCGCCGGGCCTCCGGACCGTCCACGGGGGGCGTCGTCGGCGGTCCGGCCGAACGCCTCCGGTGTCCCGCTCGCCGGTGGACGCGCTCCACGCCGCCGCGACAACCGTGCCGTCGCCCCGGTCAGCCGGTGAGGGGCAGCGCGGCCAGGCCCGCGACCGCCCAGGTGAGCGGGGCGAACACGGCCAGCAGCACGCCGGTGCGGAGCAGAGCCGCGGAGCGCAGCAGTCCTGCGGGCGCGCCCAGCCGGATCAGCGCGGCCCGTGTGCTCGAGCGGACCTGGCGGGTCTCCAGGGCGGCGGTCAGTACGGTCGCGGCGGTACAGGCCAGCACCAGACAGGCGCCCAGCGAGGTCAGTGGCCCGTACGGGCGGGTGTCGGCCCGCGCGTACAGGGTGGCCGCCGTGAGTCCCAGCGCCACGACCCCGCACAGCACCCCGAGCGGACGGCCGATGCGCCGTGCCTCGTCCATCAGGGCGCGGCCGGCCAGGAGCCGGGTCGCGCCGGGACGGTACGCCTGGACGAGCCGCCCGCAGAGATGGGCGAGGCCCGGCCCGGCGACGGCCAGCCCGACTGCCGTGAGCGCCCAGCCGACGACCACGCCCACCGGGATGCCGGGCACGCCCCCGGGCAGCGGCAGCAGCACGGCCTCGGCCTCCCGTGCCCCGTACACCTCGACGGCCAGCCCCATGGCGATGAGCGCGACACCCCAGGGCAGGCCGGCCGGTGCGGGCGCCGGAGCGAAGGGGTCCCGGACCTCCGCCTCCGCGGGCCCCCCGTCACGCCCGGTCCCGGCGCCGGTACGTCCCCCGCCGCCCCGCCGGAACCGCGCGGGACTCCGGCTCTCGGCAACCGCACCCGCGGCATCCGGAGTCGCGGCGCCGCCGGCATCCCCGGCTCCACCGGAAGTCCTGGGACCGCCGGGCGCGCGCCCGGCCCAGGCCGAAGGAACGCCGCCGACGGACGCCCCGCTGCCGGGTGACGTGCCGGCCTCCGCCTCGGCCGGGCTCCCGGCCCGTGGCCGTCCGCGCCGCCGTCCCGTCCCGCGCGGGCGGAGCGTCAGCGCCACCGCCGCCGAGGCGGCCACTGGTGTGACGGCCAGCAGCGTGAGCGCGGCCGGCACCGGCAACGCCTGTCCGGCGGCCAGCAGTTCGGCCGCCGCGTTGTCGAAGGGCAGTCCCGTCAGGTCGCCCCGCAGATGCAGGTACACCAGCAGCGCCAGGGCGGAGCCGAGGACCGAGGAGACCGCGGTGGACGCGGCGGCGATCGCGGCCAGCCGACCGGGCCCGAGGCCGAGGGACGACAGACCGGGCCTGGGCCGGGTGCTCGGGTCCGTACGGGCCACCGCGACCGCCAGGTACACGGTCGCGGCCAGCGGCAGGGCACACCAGGCCAGCCGTACCACGGAGCCGGTGGACCGGTCGGGGTGCGCCACCGCGTACCCCAGCGCGCACAGCAGCAGGAATCCCACGCCCGCCGACGCGGCGGTGACCAGCAGCCGCCGGGCCAGGACCAGGGGGTGGGCGGCGCGGGCTAGACGGAGAGCGAGCACGCGTCGCGGCCCTCCGCTCCGTCCAGCCCCCCGAGCCTGTCGGCGGCGGCATCGGTTTCCGGGCCCGCGTCGGCCGCTGCTCCGCCGTCCTCGGCGGCGAGGAGGCCCGCCGCCTGGTGGACGTACGCGTCCATGGAACCCACGCGCCGCCCGTCGACCAGCGCGATCACCCGGTCTGCGATCCCTGCCACCGCCTCGTCGTGGGTCGCGAGTACGACGGTGATGCGGTGAGAGCGGGCCGCCGCGGTCAGGGTGCGCAGCACCAGCGACCGGTCGGCCTGGTGGAGGCACGCGGTGGGCTCGTCCGCGAACAGCACGGTCGGATCCGCCACCAGCGCGCGGGCGACGGCGACGCGCTGCCGCTCGGACTGGAGCAGCGCGTGCGGGCGGCGGGTGGCGCAGGGACCTGCGTCGAGCCGCTCCAGCCACTCCAGGGCGGTGGACTTGGCCGCCCGGTGCGAGCAGCCGCGCAGCAGCAGGGGCAGGGCGGCGTTCTCCCAGGCGGTCAGCTCGGGCAGCAGGGTGGGCTCGGGATCGATCCAGCCGAACCGGTCGCGGCGCAGCCGCTCGCGCTGGAGGGGGCCCATGGTGTGGACGGGCGCGCTGTTGAACCAGACCTCGCCGTCCTGGGGGGCGAGCTGGCCGGACAGGCAGTGCAGCAGCGTCGTCTTGCCGCTGCCGCGCGGGCCGTGCACGGCGAGGACCTCGCCCTCTCGCACGCCGACGGAGACGCCGCTGAGCGCCGGGGAGCCGTGGTGTGTGTGGTGCAGCGAGCGCGCCCACAGTACGTCGTTGTCCGGCGGGGCCACCATCGCAGAAAACACCTCAGATCAGATCAGAGCGTGCCATGTCCCCCCATATTCCACGAACCCCCCCGAACCAGTCGGAACATAACACGCGGCTCATCGGCGCCCAACGCGGTTGTACGGCAACAGGAAACGGCCGTGGCCCGGATGCACCCGTACGGGTGAGTCCGGGCCACGGCCAGACCGACGTGCGACGTCGGGCGGGGCCGAGCCGGCGGTGAGGGAGGGTTCCGGCGCGGGTCCCGTCGGGAGATCAGAGCTTGGTCCACGCCTCCGTCAGGGTCGCGCGGAGGATCTGCTCGATCTCGTCGAACGTCGACTGGTCGGAGATCAGCGGCGGGGCCAGCTGGATGACCGGGTCGCCGCGGTCGTCTGCCCGGCAGTACAGACCGTTGTCGAAGAGCGCCTTGGAGAGGAAGCCGTACAGGACGCGCTCGGTCTCCTCCTCGTTGAAGGACTCCTTGGTGGCCTTGTCCTTGACCAGCTCGATCCCGTAGAAGAAGCCGTTGCCGCGGACGTCGCCGACGATCGGAAGGTCGTGCAGCTTCTCCAGGGTGGCCCGGAAGGCGCCCTCGTTGTCGAGGACGTGCTGGTTGAGGTTCTCGCGCTCGAACAGGTCGAGGTTGGCGAGGCCCACGGCCGCGGAGACCGGGTGGCCGCCGAAGGTGTAGCCGTGCAGGAAGGTGTTGTCGCCCTTGTAGAACGGCTCTGCGAGGCGGTCGGAGACGATGCACGCGCCGATCGGGGAGTACCCGGACGTCATGCCCTTCGCGCAGGTGATCATGTCCGGCACATAGCCGAACTTGTCGCACGCGAAGGTGGTCCCGAGGCGGCCGAAGGCACAGATGACCTCGTCGGAGACGAGCAGCACGTCGTACCTGTCGCAGATCTCGCGGACCCGCTGGAAGTAGCCGGGCGGCGGCGGGAAGCAGCCGCCGGCGTTCTGCACCGGCTCCAGGAACACCGCGGCGACGGTGTCCGGGCCCTCGAAGAGGATCTGCTGCTCGATCTGGTCGGCGGCCCAGCGGCCGAAGGCCTCCGGGTCGTCACCGAAGAGCGGGGCGCGGTAGATGTTGGTGTTAGGCACCTTGTGCGCGCCGGGCACCAGCGGCTCGAAGGGGGCCTTCAGGCCGGGCAGGCCGGTGATGGACAGGGCGCCCTGCGGGGTGCCGTGGTAGGCGACGGCCCGCGAGATCACCTTGTGCTTGGTGGGCTTGCCGACCAGCTTGAAGTACTGCTTGGCCAGCTTCCACGCGGTCTCGACGGCCTCGCCGCCACCCGTCGTGAAGAACACCTTGTTCAGGTCGCCCGGGGCCTCGTTCGCGAGCCGCTCGGCCAGCTCGACGGCCTTCGGGTGGGCGTACGACCACACCGGGAAGAACGCCAGCTCCTGCGCCTGCTTGGACGCGGTCTCGGCCAGCTCGTGACGCCCGTGGCCCGCCTGGACCACGAACAGGCCGGCGAGCCCGTCGAGGTAGCGCTTGCCCCGGTCGTCGTAGATGTAGGTGCCCTCACCGCGGACGATGGTCGGGACGGGGCTGTTCTCGTACGACGACATGCGGGTGAAGTGCATCCACAGGTGGTCGTAGGCGGACTTTGACAGGTCGCTGCGGGAGTTGCTCACGGCTATCGGGTTCCCCACATATAGGTCTGCTTCTTGAGCTTGAGGTAGACGAAGCTCTCGGTGGAGCGCACGCCGGGGAGGGTGCGGACGCGCTTGTTGATCACATCCAGCAGGTGGTCGTCGTCCTCGCAGACGATCTCCACCATGAGGTCGAACGAGCCCGCGGTCAGCACCACGTACTCGCACTCGGGCATGGCCGTCAGCGCGTCCGCCACCGGGTCCACGTCGCCCTCGACGTTGATGCCGAGCATCGCCTGGCGGCGGAAGCCCACGGTGAGCGGGTCCGTCACGGCGACGATCTGCATCACGCCCTGGTCCAGGAGCTTCTGGACCCGCTGCCGCACGGCCGCCTCCGACAGGCCCACGGCCTTGCCGATCGCGGCGTACGGACGGCGTCCGTCCTCCTGGAGCTGTTCGATGATCGCCAGGGACACGGCGTCGACCGAGGGGTTCGATCCGTTGCTGCCCCTGGGGCTGGACTCTGCGCTTCGACTGGCCACGACTTCACTGTGCACCGAGTCTCGTCAATCTGGCAACCCCAGATTGATGAAATTCGTTGTTGCAGGGTCGTGATCTCACTGAATCCGAAGTTGTGGGGGGTCGGGCCTGTCGAAAGCGTGGTGGAAACGACTAGGCTGGGTGTCTCATCAACCGGACAACGGTGACCGGTGATCGGTGACCGGTCGCCAGTGACCACGACACCGAGATCGACTAGGAGGGGTGGCCACGTGACCACCGAGCTGCGTCGTCTGCGCAACTACATCAACGGCGAGTTCCGCGACGCCGCCGACGGGCGGACCATCGACGTCGTCAACCCCGCCACCGGGGAGGTCTACGCCACCTCGCCGCTCTCCGGACAGGCGGATGTCGACGCCGCCATGGAGGCCGCCGCTGCCGCCTTCCCCGCCTGGCGGGACACCATCCCGGCGGAGCGGCAGAAGGCCCTGCTGAAGATCGCGGACGCCTTCGAGGAGCGGGCCGAGGACCTGATCGCCGCCGAGTGCGAGAACACCGGCAAGCCGGTCGGGCTGACCCGCAGCGAAGAGGTCCCCCCGATGGTGGACCAGATCCGCTTCTTCGCCGGTGCCGCCCGCCTGCTGGAGGGCCGCTCCGCCGGCGAGTACATGGAGGGCATGACCTCCATCATCCGCCGCGAGCCGGTCGGCGTCTGCGCCCAGGTCGCGCCCTGGAACTACCCGATGATGATGGCCGTCTGGAAGTTCGCCCCGGCCATCGCCGCCGGTAACACCGTCGTGCTGAAGCCGTCGGACACCACCCCGGCGTCCACCGTCCTCATGGCGGAGATCATCGGCTCGATCCTCCCCAAGGGCGTCTTCAACGTCATCTGCGGCGACCGCGAGACCGGCCGCGCGATGGTCGAGCACTCCACCCCCGCCATGGCCTCCATCACCGGCTCCGTGCGCGCCGGCATGCAGGTCGCGGAGTCCGCGTCCAAGGACGTCAAGCGCGTCCACCTGGAGCTGGGCGGCAAGGCGCCGGTCGTCGTCTTCGAGGACACCGACATCGACAAGGCCGTCGAGGACATCTCCGTCGCCGGGTTCTTCAACGCCGGTCAGGACTGCACCGCCGCCACCCGCGTCCTCGTCCACGAGTCCATCCACGACGAGTTCGTCGCCGCCCTCGCCAAGGCCGCCGCCGAGACGAAGACCGGGCAGCCGGACGACGAGGACGTGCTGTACGGCCCGCTCAACAACGCCAACCAGCTCAAGCAGGTCACCGGCTTCGTCGACCGGCTCCCCGCCCACGCCAAGGTCGAGGCGGGCGGTCACCGCGTCGGTGACAAGGGCTACTTCTACGCCCCGACCGTCGTCTCCGGCCTCCAGCAGGACGACGAGATCATCCAGAACGAGGTCTTCGGCCCCGTCATCACGGTCCAGTCGTTCCGCGACGAGGAGCAGGCCGTCGAGTACGCCAACGGCGTCGAGTACGCCCTGGCCTCCTCCGTCTGGACCAAGGACCACGCGCGCGCGATGCGCCTGTCCAAGGCCCTCGACTTCGGCTGCGTGTGGATCAACACCCACATTCCGCTGGTCGCGGAGATGCCGCACGGCGGCTTCAAGAAGTCCGGCTACGGCAAGGACCTCTCCGCGTACGGCTTCGAGGACTACACGCGCATCAAGCACGTGATGACCTCCCTGGGCTGACGCCCGGGCGCACGGATGAAGGGCGGGCCCCGAGGCCCGCCCTTCGCCGCATCCGGGGGGCGGGCTACGGCGTGCGGAACGCCAGCACCGCGTTCTGGCCCCGCAGCGCGCACACCGTGCTCAGCGCCGCCCCCACCGGGCGGCGACGCGGCGACTTGGTCACCACGTCCAGCTCGATCTCCGGGTCCAGCCGGTCCAGGTTCGCGGTCGGCGGGATCGCCTGGTCCCGCAGGGTCAGCACCGTGCACACCGCCTCCACCGCGCCCGCCCCGCCGACCGAGTGGCCGATCACGCTCTTCACCGCGGTCACCGGCGGCGGCGTCCAGCCGAACACCCGGCGCAGCACCCGTGCCTCCACCAGGTCCTCCAGCGGCACCCCGCTGCCGTGCGCGTTCACATGGTCGACGTCCTCCGGGCCCAGCCCCGCGTCCGCCAGCGCCGCCCGCAGCGCACGCTCCACGCCCCGCCCCTCCAGGTCGGGGCCGCCCCCGCCCTGAGGCCGCGCCGAGGCCCCGTACCCGGCCAGCACGGCACGCACCGGAGCCCGCCGCGCCCGGGCGTCCGCGCATCGCTCCAGCACCAGTACGCCCGCCGCCTCGCCCAGCACGAAACCGTCCCGGTCCGCGTCGAACGGGCGGGACGCCCCCGCCGGGTCGTGCCCACGGGACGACAGTGCCCCGCCGGCCGCCCCGCTCCCGTACGCCGCCACCGCCGCCCGCTCCCGCGCGCTCTCGCTGCCGCCCGCCACCGCCACGTCGCACGCACCGGCCCGGAGCAGGTCCCGGGCCACCCCGAGCGCCGTCGCCCCGGAGGCGCAGCCCGCGGACGTCACGAACGCGGGGCCGGACGCCCCCAGCGCCGTACCGATCACGTCGGCCAGTCCGTCGCCGCCCCCGCCGCCGCTGTGGCCGACGACCACTGCCACCCGCGCCCCCGCCCAGAGGGCGCCGCCCGCCGTGAGGCCCGCGTCCGCGACCGCCTGCCGGGCCGCCGCCACGCCCATGCGCAGTGCCCGGTCCGCCCCGGCGGCGCCGAACCCGGAGACCCGGCAGGAGAAGTCCACCGGCAGCCCGGCCAGCAGTTCGTCCCGGGCCGCCGTCGACCGGCCGTCCAGCAGCCCGTCCCAGCTGGTCTCCGTGTCGGGACCGGCCGGGGTGACCAGGCCGATCCCGGTGACCGCGACATCGGTGGGCCGGCGTACTCCATCAGGGACGTGGACGCGCAAGGTCGACTCCAGACAGGCGAGCTGACGGGACGGAGGTTCTACGAGGAAAGAGGAGAGGCGCCACCCTACGGGCGGCCCGGCCCGCCATCTGCCCGCCGCGGCACCGATCGGCGGCCTCCCCGTGCCAAAAGCACCCGCGCAGGTGACCCGCCTTCACGTTGTTGACGGACGTGTACCGGTGTCACGGCACCGGAATCGTCAACTCCGCACGCAGTATGGAGATATGAGGAACGATGATGTGAATCTCGGCGCCACGGTGGGACTGTTCGCCGCCTGGGCCCTGCACGACGCAGAGGAGATCGCCTTCGGGCCGCGCTGGACACGTACCCGCCTCCCCGGACTGCGCGACCGGTTCCCGTCCGTGCCGGAGCGGGTGTGGCGGGCCATGGAGAGCGTCGACCAGCGGGAGTTCACCGCCGCGGTCGGGGTGATGGGGGCGGTCGTCGCGGGAGCGGCCGTCGCGGGCGCCCGCACCGGCGGGCGGTCCGGCTTCTACCAGGGAGCACTGACCGGCTTCGGGCTGCACGGTCTGGTCCACATGGCGCAGGCGGCCGTCGTACGCGGCTACACGCCGGGGTCGGTGACGTCCCCGCTCGTCGTGGTCCCGTTCACCCTGTGGGCGCGCGGGAGGCTGCGGCGGGCCGGGGTGCTGAAGCCCACGCGGGCGCGTGACGCGGCAGCCGGTCTGGCACTGGCCGCGGGCGCGACCATCCTCTCGCACACGGTCGCCCGCAGGATCACCGGGGCCCGGCCGGAGGGCCGCAAACCCGGGCGTACGCTGCGGACATGACAGAGCCGAGCGCCCTCCTGCGGCGGATCCGTGTGTGGTTGGTGTTCTTCATCGTGTGCCTGGTGCTGAGTGGGGCGACCGCTTTCCCGCTGGTCACCGAACTGCGGTTGATGGACGACGCGCTGGCCGGGTGGGCCTCGCCCGTCGCCGACGCCCTCCCCGGCCTCGCGGAGTGGATCGGGCGGGTGCGTGCGGGCCTCGACAGCGCCTCGGCCGAGCACCCGTTCCTCCTGTACGGCACGGACTGGCTGGCCTTCGCGCACCTGGTGATCGCGGTCGCGTTCTACGGCCCGTACCGGGACCCCGTCCGCAACATCTGGGTCATCGACTTCGGGATCATCGCCTGCGCCGGCATCGTCCCGCTGGCCCTCATCTGCGGCCCGATCCGGGGCATCCCCTTCTGGTGGTCGGTCATCGACATGGCCTTCGGGGTCTTCGGCGTGATCCCGCTGCTCCTCGTGCGCCGTCACATCAAGCGGCTGGAGGCCCTGACCGAACCGGTCGGCGGCCTCGGGGCGCTCCGGGCCGCGGCGCAGTCGGGACCGACCGGTCCGGTCCGTTCGACAGCACGGACCTGAGCGCGTCCACGCGGTTCGTGGTGATGGAGTCCGCACCGTGGGCGACCAGCCGCCGCATGCTCCGCCGGGTGTCGGCGGTCCAGGCGGACACCAGCAGCCCGTCCCGGTGGACGCGGTCCGCGAGGGCCCGGCTGACCAGCCCGAAGCGGTAGTTCAGCCAGCGGGGGCGCAGCACGTCTACGAGCGCCGGGCGGGCCGGGGCCAGCGTCGTCCAGGTCAGGGCCAGTTCGGCGGCCGGATCCGCCGCCCGTACCAGCAGCATCGCGGCCGCGCCCGAGCAGTAGTAGACGCGGTCGGCTGCGGCGCAGTCGTGGACGGTGCCGACGACGGCCGGTACGGACTGCTCGGTGGCGCCCGGCAGGTCGAGCATCACCCGGTGCGGCCCGGCCGCCTCCAGCGCCTCGCGCAGCGTCGGTACGCCCTCCGGGCCGGTCAGCTCGCGGACATCGGCCACCGTCAGCGCGGCCAGCGGACGGTCGATCCGCCACAGCCGCTTCAGCGTGTCGTCGTGGAGGAGGACCGGGACGCCGTCCCGCGTGAGCCGTACGTCGACCTCCACGGCGTCCGCGCCCCGGGCCAGGGCCGAGCGGATGGACGCCAGGGTGTTCTCGCGGACCCGGTACGGGTCACCCCGGTGACCGACGGCGGTGACGGTGCGCGTGGTCATGGACCCATTCTCGCGGCCCGGGCCGCCGCGGCGCGAGGCCGGTGAGGTCAGCGGATCAGCCACTGCTCCGTGTAGGCGTCGATCTCCGCGGTGATACGGGACTTGCCCGCCGGGTCCAGGAAGGACGCCTCCACCGCGTCCTTCGCGAGCGCGGCCATCCCCCGCTCGTCCAGGCCGAGGAGCCGGGCGGCGACCGCGTACTCGTTGTTCAGGTCCGTGCCGAACATGGGCGGGTCGTCGGAGTTGACCGTCACCAGCACTCCGGCGGCCACCATCTCCCTGATCGGATGCTTGCCGAGGTCGGTGACGGCCCGGGTGGCGATGTTGGAGGTGGGGCACACCTCCAGCGGGATCCGGTGCTCCGCCAGGTAAGCGAGCAGCTCCGGGTCCTGCGAGGCACTGGTGCCGTGGCCGATGCGCTCGGCGCCCAGCTCGTTCAGCGCGTCCCAGACGGTCTGCGGGCCCGTCGTCTCGCCCGCGTGCGGCACCGAGTGCAGCCCGGCCGCACGGGCACGGTCGAAGTACGGCTTGAACTGCGGGCGCGGCACACCGATCTCCGGGCCTCCCAGGCCGAAGGACACCAGGCCCTCGGGGTGCAGATCCACGGCGAGGCGCGTGGTCTCGGCGGCGGCCTCCAGGCCGGCCTCGCCCGGGATGTCGAAGCACCAGCGCAGAATGACTCCGAGTTCGGTCTCGGCGGCCCGGCGGGCGTCCTCGATGGCCTCCATGAAGGCCTTCTCGTCGATACCGCGCCGGGTCGAGCTGAACGGGGTGATGGTCAGCTCGGCGTAGCGGATGCTCTGCCGGGCCATGTCGCGGGCCACCTCGTACGTCAGCAGCCGGACGTCCTCCGGGGTGCGCACCAGGTCGACGACCGAGAGGTACACCTCGATGAAGTGCGCGAAGTCGGTGAACGTGAAGTAGTCCGCGAGCGCCTCCGGGTCCGTCGGCACCTTCGAGTCCGGGTGGCGTGCGGCCAGTTCGGACACGATGCGGGGGGAGGCGGAGCCGACGTGGTGGACGTGCAGCTCGGCCTTGGGCAGCCCCGCGATGAAGGGGTGCAGGTCGGTCATCGGGGGTCCTCCGTACGGGTGAGCCGTCCCTGGTCACCGGTCATCGTAAGCGGGTCGTTAGCATGGCCGGACACGATGGGGGAGGCCATGGCAGACAACAGCGACCGCAACGACCCCTGGGCGCCGCCGGAGCAACGGACCGCGCCGCAGGACCCGGCCGGTCCGTTCCCGGGCACCCCGCAGGGACCCGAAGGCACGGGGCCGGTGAACCTGGGCAAGAGGCCCGAGGCCACGCCGCCTTCCCAGCAGCCGACGGTGACGTCCATGCCCGCCGCCGGCTTCGGTGCTCCTCAGGGCCCCGGCGACGTGCCGCCGCCCCCGGTGGCGCCGGGCGGCCCCGCGCAGCCGGCGCCCGGGCCGTACGGCTACCCGGCGGCGCCCGCGGCGGGGCAGCCGGGCACCGGGTACGGGTATCCGGGGCCCGCCGGCTACCCCGACACCTCCGGCTACCCGGCGCCGTACGGGCCCGGCGGCTGGGGCGCGCCCGCCCAGCCCAACAACGGGCTCGGCATCGCCTCGATGGTGCTCGGCATCATCGCCGTGGTGACCTGCTGGGCCTGGGGCCTGGGTGTCGTCCTCGGCGTGCTGGCGCTGATCTTCGGGATCATCGGGCAGAGGCGGGCGAAGCGGGGCGAGGCCACGAACGGCGGCATGGCCGTGGCGGGGATCGCCACGGGGGCGGTCGGGATCGTGCTGGGCCTGGCCGCGGTGGTCGGGCTGATCGTGACGGCCATGAAGGCGGACGAGCTGGGGTCGCGGTACGACTCCGAGGAGTCCTACGGAGTGGTGCTGGTCCTGGAGGAACGGACCCGCTGACACCGCGTTCCGCAGCGCAGCCGGGGTGGTGGGGGCACGGCACGGAGCCACCGGCGGCCGTGGCACGGCGGGCCACCGCGCCTCCCCGTCACCCGGCTGACCGCCCCTCACCCCGAAGCCGCTCCCTGGCTTCCATCAGCGCGAAGCCCAGCAGGTTCAGCCCCCGCCACCGTGACGGGTCCGAGGCCCGGGGGTCGTCGGCGGTCAGACCGATGCCCCAGACGCGGTCCATGGGGCTGGCCTCCACCAGGACGCGGTCGCCCGTGCTCAGCAGATAGTCCCGCAGGTCCTCGTGCCGGCCGAACTTGTGGACACTGCCCGACACCACGATCCCGAACCGCTCGCGCCGCCACACCTCCTCGTCGAAGCCGCGCACCAGCCGCCCGGCCTTCTTGGCCAGCGCCGGGTTCGGCGCCTCCAGGGCCCGCCGCTCGGCCTCCGGATCACTGAAGAGGCGCGCCTTCTCGGCCATCATCCAGTGCTCGGCCGTCCCGTACCCCACCCCGTCGACCGTGAACGGCGACGGCCACCACTGGCTGAGGCACCCCGCCCCCGGCGTCCCGTCACGCTGCGCCCGGTGCCCCCAGAAGTGCAGGTACTTCACCCTCTTTCCCCTGCTGACCCGGTCGATCAGCTCACTCACCGTGTTCATGCACGCCAGCATCGCACCCGCCACTGACACTCCGTACGGAGATTTTCCACCGGGTGCGACACATGGTCGACCGAATCCGTCGCGTAACCAAAAGGCAACAACGGAATCCCTTGTTGGACCGGCACTCCTCTGTCAGGATCAGCACTCAATTCAGGCCGGGACAACGGAGAGCGTCATGGGCTTCCAGACAGCACGGACACCCGACAAGGCGGAGGACACCGCCGCCGTACGGGAGCGCTTCGCCGCGGGCGCGCAGTTCATCGGGGGGCGCCTGCGGCCCGGCACGTCCGGCCGCACCCACACCGTGACCGACCCGGCCACCGGCCGGGAGGTCCTCACCTACCGGCTGGCCGGCCCCGCCGACGTGGACGCCGCGGTGGCCGCGGCCCGCGACGCCTTCCCGGGATGGGCCCGGGCCACGCCCGGTGAGCGCTCCGAGGTCCTGCACCGCTTCGCCGCGGTCCTGGACGAGCGGGCCGAGGACCTCGCCCGCGCCGAGTCGCTGCAGTGCGGCAAGCCGCTGAAGCTGACCCGTGAGTTCGACGTGCCGGGCACGGTCGACAACACCTCCTTCTTCGCGGGCGCCGCCCGCCACCTCCAGGGCCAGGCCGCGGGTGAGTACAGCGGTGACCACACCTCGTACATCCGCCGGGAGCCGGTCGGGGTCGTGGGCTCCATCGCGCCCTGGAACTACCCCCTCCAGATGGCCGCCTGGAAGATCCTCCCGGCCGTCGCGGCGGGCAACACCATCGTCCTCAAGCCCGCCGAGAACACCCCGCTCACCTCGCTGATGTTCGCCCAGGCGGCCACCGACGCCGGCCTCCCCGACGGCGTGATCAACATCGTCTCGGGTGCCGGACGGGAAGCGGGCGAGCACCTGGTCGGCCACCCGGACGTCGCCATGACCTCGTTCACCGGCTCCACCGCCGTGGGCAAGCGGGTCGCGGAACTGGCCACCGCCACCGTCAAACGACTCCACCTCGAACTCGGCGGCAAGGCCCCCTTCGTCGTCTTCGACGACGCCGACGTCGAGGCCGCCGCCCAGGGCGCGGCCGCCGGCGCGCTCATCAACACCGGCCAGGACTGCACCGCCGCCACGCGCGCGTACGTCCAGCGGCCCCTGTACGAGGCGTTCGTCGCCCGGGTCGCGGAGCTGATGGAGACCGTACGCCTCGGGGACCCCTACCGGGACGGCACCGACCTGGGGCCGCTCATCAGCCACGCCCAGCGGGACCGGGTGGCCGCCTTCGTCGACCGGGCCCGCTCTTACGCCACCGTCGTCACCGGCGGCGAGATCCCCAAGGGCGGCCTCGGGGACGGCGCCTACTACCCGCCCACCCTCGTCACCGGCGCCGCCCAGGACAGCGAGATCGTCCAGCACGAGATCTTCGGGCCGGTCCTGGTCGTCCTGCCCTTCGACGGCGACGACGAGGGACTCGCGCTGGCCGACGACACGCCGTACGGGCTCGCCGCCTCCGCCTGGACCCGGGACGTCTACCGCGCCGGGCGCGCCACCCGGGAGATCCAGGCGGGCTGTGTGTGGGTCAACGACCACATCCCGATCATCAGCGAGATGCCGCACGGCGGGTACCGCGCCTCCGGCTTCGGAAAAGACATGTCAACGTACTCCTTCGAGGAGTACACCCAGGTCAAGCACGTGATGTTCGACAACACGGCGATCGCGCGGAAGGACTGGCACCGGACGGTCTTCGGAGATCGGTGACCGCCGGACCACGACGAAACGGGGACCCGAGAGCCCGCACCCGCCCGGCGCCCTCCGACCAGGCGCCCGCACCCATCCTCCCGAAAGGCACAGCGCATGGAGCAGTACGAGCCCGACAGCCTCTCCGCGGCACAGCTCGCCGCGATGCGGCGCAGCCTGACGAACGGCAGGGGATCCCTCACCCGCCGTTCCGTGCTGCGCGCCTCGGGTGCCGGAGCCCTCACCCTCGGCGGGCTCGCCGGGCTGAGCGCCTGCGGCATCCCGCCGGCCAAGCGGGAGGGCCAGGGGCCGGCCTCCACCGACCGCTCCGAGCAGGAGAAGACGCTCAGCTTCTCCAACTGGACCCAGTACATCGACATCAGCGACGACGAGAAGCACCGGCCCACCCTGGAGGCGTTCACCAAGCGCACCGGCATCAAGGTCAAGTACACCGAGGACATCAACGACAACGTCGAGTTCTTCGGCAAGATCAAGCCGCAGCTCGCCGCCGGCCAGGACACCGGCCGCGACCTGATCTGTGTCACCGACTGGCTCGCCGCCCGCATCATCCGCCTCGGCTGGGCCCAGAAGCTCGACCCGGCCAACCTGCCCCACGCGTACGCCAACCTCGCCCCGCAGTTCCGCCGACCCGACTGGGACCCGGGCCGGGCCTACTCGTACCCCTGGACCGGCATCTCCACCGTCATCGCCTACAACGTCAAGGCGACCGGCGGGCGCAAGGTCGACTCGGTGACCCAGCTGCTCGACGACCCCAGGCTGAAGGGCCGGGTCGCGTTCCTGTCCGAGATGCGGGACTCCGTCGGCATGACCCTGCTCGACATGGGCAAGGACCCGGCCACCGTGACCGACGCCGACTTCGACGCGGCGCTCGGGCGCCTCCAGAAGGCCGTCGACAGGAAGCAGATCCGCCGCTTCACCGGCAACGACTACACCGCCGACCTCAGCAAGGGCGACATCGCCGCGTGCCTCGCCTGGGCCGGCGACCTCATCCAGCTCCAGGTCGACAACCCGGACATCCGCTTCGCCATCCCGTCGGCCGGCTACATGACCTCCACCGACAACCTCCTGGTGCCGGCCCAGGCCCGGCACAAGACCAACGCCGAGAAGCTCATCGACTACTACTACGAGCTTCCCAACGCCGCGGAACTCGCCGCGTACATCAACTACGTCTGCCCCGTGGACGGGGTCCGCGACGAACTCGCCGCGATCGACCCGGAGCTGGCGTCCAACACGCTGATCCTCCCGGACAAGGCCATGGCCGCGAAGTCGCACGCGTTCCGCTCGCTGTCCAGCGAGGAGGAGACCGCGTACGAGGAGAAGTTCGGCAAGCTCATCGGCGCGTGAGCGGCCCCCGCCCGGGGGTCTCGCCCCCTGGCCCCCCTCGCGCCTGAAGGGCGCTTGTCCTCAGCCTCCCCCGAGCTCGACGAGCAGGGGACGCCCTCACGGGCTTCACGCCCCGACACCTGGGACCACGATTCATGACGACTGACACGCACACCGGCGGCGACGTCCGCCTCTCCGGGATCAGCAAGACCTACGGCTCCTTCACCGCCGTCCAGCCGCTCGACCTGACCGTCCCCCAGGGCTCCTTCTTCGCCCTGCTCGGCGCCTCCGGCTGCGGGAAGACCACCACCCTGCGCATGATCGCCGGCCTGGAGGACCCCACCACCGGCACCGTCCACCTCGGGGACCGCGACGTCACCGACCTGCCCCCGCACAGGCGGCCCGTCAACACCGTCTTCCAGTCGTACGCGCTCTTCCCGCACCTCGACATCCGGGAGAACGTCGCCTTCGGGCTGCGCCGCCGCGGCATCAGGTCCGTGAAGACACAGGTCGACGAGATGCTGGAACTGGTGCAGCTCGGAGACAAGGCCAAGCACAAGCCGCACCAGCTCTCCGGCGGCCAGCAGCAGCGCGTCGCCGTCGCCCGCGCGCTCATCAACCACCCCCAGGTGCTCCTCCTCGACGAGCCGCTCGGCGCCCTCGACCTGAAGCTGCGCCGCCAGATGCAGCTGGAGCTCAAGCGCATCCAGACCGACGTCGGCATCACCTTCGTCCATGTCACCCACGACCAGGAGGAGGCCATGACCATGGCCGACACGGTCGCGGTGATGAACGGCGGCCGGGTCGAGCAGCTCGGCGCCCCCGCCGACCTCTACGACAACCCGCGCACCACCTTCGTCGCCAACTTCCTCGGCACCTCGAACCTCATCGAGGCCGAGGTCGTCGACGCCGCCTCCGACGACCTCGTCGTCGCGGCCGGCGGCGGCAAGCTGAGGCTGCCCGCCGACCGCTGCTCCGCCCCCGCCACCGGCGGCGGGAGAATCCTCGTCGGCATCCGCCCCGAGAAGATCGCCCTCAGCCACGCCGACGACGCCGACGGCATCCCCGCCGGGCGCAACAAGGTCACCGGCCGGATCGCGGACACCTCCTTCATCGGCGTGTCCACCCAGTACGTCATCGACGGCCCCGCCGGAAGCGGCCTCCAGGTGTACGAGCAGAACGTCGAGCGCGACTCCCGCCTCGCTCCCGGTGCCGAGGTCGTCCTGCACTGGAACCCGGCCCACACCTTCGGCCTCGACGCCGCCCAGGACGCCTCCGCGGGTGTCGAGACGGTGGAGGGCGCCGTATGACGACCGCCGTCACCGACACCCCGCCGCCCGTCACGGAGCCGACCGCGCCGGCCGTACGGAAGCGGTCCACGCGCAAGCGGCTCGTCCCGTACTGGCTGCTGCTGCCCGGCATCCTGTGGCTGCTGGTCTTCTTCGCCCTGCCGCTCGTCTACCAGGCCTCCACCTCCGTCCAGACCGGCTCCCTGGAGGAGGGCTTCCAGGTCACCTGGCACTTCCAGACGTACTGGGAGGCGCTCGGCGACTACTACCCGCAGTTCGCGAAATCGCTCCTGTACGCCGGGACCGCGACCCTGCTGTGCCTGCTGCTCGGCTACCCGCTCGCCTATCTCATCGCGTTCCGCGCCGGACGCTGGCGCCACGTCCTGCTGGTGCTGGTCATCGCGCCCTTCTTCACCAGCTTCCTCATCCGCACGCTGGCGTGGAAGACGATCCTCGCGGACGGCGGCGCCCTCGTCGGGACCCTCGACGCGCTGCATGTCCTGGACGTCACGAGCTGGCTCGGCCTGACCGAAGGCAACCGGGTGCTGGCCACCCCGCTCGCGGTCGTGTGCGGTCTGACGTACAACTTCCTGCCGTTCATGATCCTGCCGCTCTACACCTCGCTGGAGCGCATCGACCCCCGGCTGCACGAAGCCGCCCACGACCTGTACGCCTCCCCGGTGACGACCTTCCGCAAGGTCACCTTCCCGCTGTCCATGCCGGGCGTCGTCTCCGGCACCCTGCTCACCTTCATCCCGGCGAGCGGCGACTACGTCAACGCCGAACTGCTCGGCTCCACCGACACCAAGATGATCGGCAACGTCATCCAGACGCAGTTCCTCCGGGTGCTCGACTACCCGACGGCCGCCGCGCTGTCGTTCATCCTGATGGCGATCGTGCTGATCATGGTCTCGGTCTACATCCGCCGGGCCGGAACGGAGGACCTGGTCTGATGCCGATGCTGCTGACGCCACTGCGCTGGATCCGACGCCACCTCGTCGTCCTCGCGGGCCTGTTCACGCTCGCCTACCTCGTGCTGCCGAACATCGTCGTGATGGTGTTCTCCTTCAACCAGCCCAAGGGACGCTTCAACTACAGCTGGCAGGAGTTCTCCCTCAACGCCTGGAAGGACCCCTGCGGCGCGCCCGAGCTGTGCGGCGCGCTCGGACTGTCCCTCCAGATCGCCGCCTGGGCCACCCTCGGCGCGACCGCCCTCGGCACGATGATCGCCTTCGCGCTGGTCCGCTACCGGTTCCGGGCACGCGGCGCGATCAACTCGCTGATCTTCCTGCCGATGTCGATGCCCGAGGTCGTCATGGCCGCCTCGCTGCTGACGCTGTTCCTCAACATGGGTGCCGAGCTGGGATTCTGGACGATCCTGATCGCCCACATCATGTTCTGCCTCAGCTTCGTGGTGGTCGCGGTCAAGGCCCGGGTCATGTCCATGGACCCGCGGCTGGAGGAGGCCGCGCGGGACCTCTACGCGGGTCCGGTGCAGACCTTCCTGCGGGTCACCCTGCCGATCGCCGCGCCCGGCATCGCGGCCGGCGCGCTGCTGGCCTTCGCGCTGTCGTTCGACGACTTCATCATCACCAACTTCAACTCCGGCTCCACCGTGACCTTCCCCATGTACGTGTGGGGCTCGGCGCAGCGCGGCACGCCCGTGCAGATCAACGTCATCGGCACGGCCATGTTCGCCCTCGCGGTCCTGGTGGTCGTCGCCGGACAGCTCCTCACGGCCCGCCGCAAGCGAGCCGACAGCCTCAAGTAACCGCCACTCACCACCACTGACATCC
Source organism: Streptomyces sp. MUM 203J (assembly GCF_022414595.1). GTDB lineage: Bacteria > Actinomycetota > Actinomycetes > Streptomycetales > Streptomycetaceae > Streptomyces. The sequence goes on from NZ_JADWYO010000060.1 coordinate 30,133, forward strand.
CTGAGGGAGATGGAAGTCATGGCCCCAGTCGCCATGCGTACCGCTGCACGATCACTCTCGGACGCCCAGCCCGTCCCCTTCTGGCTGGAAGACCCCGGCAAGCCCGCCGCGCTGCCCGCCCTCACCGCGACCGAGCACTGCGACCTGCTCGTCGTCGGCGGCGGCTACAGCGGACTGTGGACCGCGCTCCTCGCCAAGGAGCGCGACCCGCGCACGGATGTCGTGCTCATCGAGGGCCGGGAGGCGGGCTGGGCCGCCTCCGGCCGCAACGGCGGCTTCTGCGCCGCCTCCCTCACCCACGGCCTCGGCAACGGCCTGGCCCGCTGGCCCGGCGAGCTGCCGAAGCTGGAGGAGCTGGGCCTGCGCAACCTCGACGCCATCGAGGCGGCGGTCTCCTCCTACGGCATCGACTGCGACTTCGAGCGGACCGGCGAGATCGACGTCGCCACCGAGCCGCACCAGCTCGCGGAGCTGCGCGAGATGCACGAGACGGCCGAACGGCTCGGCCTGGCCGGCGGACTGGAACTCATGGACCAGGACGCCCTGCGCGCCGAGGTCCACTCCCCGACCTTCCTCGGCGGCCTGTACGACCGGAGAGGCGTCGCCCTCGTCCACCCCGCGAAGCTCGCCTGGGGCCTCAAGCAGGCCTGCCTCGACCAGGGCGTCCGCATCTACGAGAACACCCGGGGCCTGTCCCTGGACACCTCGGGCGCGTCCATGGCGGTGCGCACCCCGTACGGGCAGGTCCTCGCGCGCCGGGTCGCCCTCGGAACCAACGTGTTCCCGTCCCTGGTCCGGCGGCTGCGCCACTACACCGTCCCGGTGTACGACTACGCGCTGATGACCGAGCCCCTGACGGACGAGCAGCTCGCGTCCATCGGCTGGAAGAACCGCCAGGGCCTCGCGGACACCGCCAACCAGTTCCACTACTTCCGGCTCAGCGCCGACGGCCGCATCCTGTGGGGCGGCTACGACGCGGTGTACGCGTTCGGCGGACGGGTCCGCGCCGAGCACGACCAGCGGCCGGAGACCTATCTGAAGCTGGCCGAACACTTCTTCCGCTGCTTCCCGCAGCTGGAGGGCGTCCGCTTCAGCCACGCCTGGGGCGGCGCCATCGACACCTGCTCGCGCTTCTCGGCCTTCTTCGGAACGTCGCACCGCGGCCGGGTCTCCTATGCCCTCGGCTACACGGGCCTCGGCGTCGGCGCGTCCCGGTTCGGCGCGGACGTGATGCTGGACCTGCTGGCGGGGGAGCGGACGGAGCGCACGGCGCTGGAGATGGTCAGCTCCAGACCCCTGCCGTTCCCGCCCGAGCCGTTCGCCTGGGCGGGCATCGGCGTCACCCAGTGGTCCCTGGCCCGTGCCGACGCGAACGGAGGCCGCCGGAATCTGTGGCTGCGGGCGCTGGACCGGATGGGCCTGGGCTTCGACAGCTGACACCGGCTCCCGGTTCCGGGGAAGGGGAGGGCCGAGGAGCGGCCCGCCGCGGGCGCCCCCGACGCGCCCCACAACGTGCCTCCGCACACCTTCCCGCGCCGGTTCACCCCTTCGAGTCACAGGAACCCGCGTAATGATCCACCCACCCCGCCGTCTCCCCGTGTGAACGCACTGCCCGTCCGGGCAGGCACACACGGACATGGAGGCAACACGCGATGACACCAGGGGCCAGGGCCGCGGTGGAGTGGCTGGCGTCGGTGGCGCCGGACCCCGACGCCTGCCGGTGGGAGTGGGAGCGCAACCCGGAGGGCGTGGCCCTGCTGCCCGCCGGGCGGCGCTGGGACGTGCTGATCATCCCGGGGCGGCTCGGATACCCGACACTCGACGTGCTCCAGCGGCTCGTCGACCGCCCGGGCCCGGTCCTCGCCGACTTCGGGGACGGACGGATGGGCTTCTTCGTGCCGCCCGGCACCGCCGCCAACTGGGTGGGCACGGGTGTCCGCAGCGCGGGCAGCGGCACCTGGATCGTGGTGCCGTACCCGGGCCGGACCACCGGCGGCGTACGTTGGCTGGTCCTCCCGGACGGAGCGGGCACCCTCACGGACCCGGCGCTGCTGGAGCTGGCCCTGCACGAGGCGGCCGGACACATCGCGAGCAGCGGGGGAGGCGGTCCGGCCTGACGGGCACAGGTCAGGAACAGCGCCGCCGCTCGACCACGGCGCGCACCGCGCCGAAGGCCGACAGCACCGCGCCGAACAGCAGCACGCTCGCCGCCACGTCCAGCGGCCAGTGGTAGCCGCGCAGCACCAGCCCCGCGCCCGTCGCCGCCGTCAGCACCACCGCTACGGGCAGCAGGGTCCGCCGGTGCACCAGCAGCGCGGCGCAGCAGTACGCGACGAGGGCGGTCGCGGTGTGCCCGGACGGGTAGTACCCGGTCGCGTCGGTGAGCGGCCCCGGCCGGGCCAGCAGCAGCTTCAGCGGGACGACCAGCAGCGGTACGAGGAGCATCGCGAGCCCCGCGTGGAGCGCCCGTCGCCGGTGGCCGCGCCACCCCGCGTAGGCCATGGCCGCCAGCAGCACGGGCAGGGCGACGTGCATGCTGCCCAGGTCCGCGCCGAGCTCGGTGAGCCAGGCCGGGCCGCGCCCGGCGAGCGCCCGCCCGGCCCGCTCGTCCAGTCGCAGCAGCGGGCCCCGGACAGCGACCTGCCAGGTCGCCAGCAGGAAGCCGCACAGCAGCAGGAGCGGGGGAGACACGGAAGCCGGTCGGCCAGGAACCGGGGGGATGGTTCCTGGCCGACCGGCTGGACCGGTGTACGGCCGCGCGCCCCGGGGGGTGTGGGGCGGGCGGCGGTCCGATCGGTGAGGAGTGCCGGAGCTGGGGACTCCGGCGGAGTGCGCGGACGCACGCCCGGGACAGGACTGGGGAAGTCCCGGCCCGGAACCGCTCGCAGTCCCCCACGAGCGGGGTTCTTCTCTCATCCGTGACAACGGTATGCCAGCGGGAAGGGGGCCGACAGGCGGAACCCGAACCCGCCATCGGCCCCCCACAGCTTCTTCACCTGTCCGGCCGGGGTCCCGGGGGCAGCCCCCGGGACCCCGGCCCAGGTGGGCTGTCAGATCCGGCCGAACGCGTCCTCGATGATATCGAGGCCCTCGTGGAGCAGGTCCTCACCGATGACCAGCGGCGGCAGGAAGCGCAGCACGTTCCCGTACGTGCCGCAGGTCAGCACCAGCAGACCCTCGGCGTGGCAGGCCTTGGCCAGCGCGCCGGCGGCCTCCGGGTCCGGCTCCTTGGTCGCCGGGTCCTTCACCAGCTCGATCGCGATCATCGCGCCACGGCCGCGGATGTCACCGATGACGCAGTCCTTCTTGTCGGCGAACTTCTCCTGCATGGCGGAGAGGCGGGCCTTCATGACCTCCTCGATGCGCTTCGCCCTGCCGTTGAGGTCCAGCTCCTTCATCGTCTCGATGGCGCCCAGCGCACCGGCGCACGCCACCGGGTTGCCGCCGTAGGTGCCGCCGAGGCCGCCCGCGTGGGCGGCGTCCATGATCTCGGCACGGCCGGTCACGGCGGCCAGCGGCAGACCGCCGGCGATGCCCTTCGCGGTGGTGATCAGGTCGGGGACGACGCCCTCGTCCTCGCAGGCGAACCACTGGCCGGTACGGCAGAAGCCCGACTGGATCTCGTCCGCGACGAACACGATGCCGTTGTCGGAGGCGAACTTGCGGATCGCGGGCAGGAAGCCCTTGGCCGGCTCGATGAAGCCGCCCTCGCCGAGCACCGGCTCGATGATGATCGCCGCCACGTTCTCGGCGCCGACCTGCTTGGTGATCTGGTCGACGGCCTGCGCGGCGGCCTCGGGGCCGCAGTTCTCCGGGCCGGTCGGCCACCGGTAGCCGTAGGCCACCGGGACGCGGTAGACCTCCGGCGCGAACGGGCCGAAGCCGTGCTTGTACGGCATGTTCTTCGCGGTCAGCGCCATCGTCAGGTTCGTACGGCCGTGGTAGCCGTGATCGAACACGACGACCGCCTGGCGCTTGGTGTACGCGCGGGCGATCTTGACCGCGTTCTCGACGGCCTCGGCGCCGCTGTTGAACAGCGCGGACTTCTTGGCGTGGTCACCCGGGGTCAGCTCGGCCAGCGCCTCCGCGACCTCCACGTAGCCCTCGTACGGAGTCACCATGAAGCAGGTGTGGGTGAAGTCCGCGAGCTGCGCCGACGCGCGGCGGACGACGGCTTCGGCGGAGGCGCCCACGGAGGTCACGGCGATGCCGGAGCCGAAGTCGATCAGACGGTTGCCGTCGACGTCCTCGATGATGCCGCCGCCCGCGCGGGAGGTGAACACCGGCAGCACCGAGCCGACGCCGGCGGCGACCGCGGCGACGCGGCGGGCCTGAAGCTCCTGCGACTTCGGGCCGGGGATAGCGGTGACGACGCGGCGCTCCTGCGGGATTTCGGTCATGCGGGGCTCCTGGGGTGCTGCGGACGCGGGGTCCGTGGACGCTCTTGTCTCTACTTTCTCCCGCAGGCTAGGCCCGGGCACCGCACCCGGGCATGCGCCGTTCGGGAGTGGTGCGGCGGGTGCCGTTGTCCGCGGCGGACATAGCGGCAGGGCCTTCGCCCCCACGTCGCCGGGATCGCAGGCCGGACTCACCGCCCCGCCGCCTCGCGTGACGTCGCCCGGCTGGCCAGCAGATACCCGGCCTGGAAACGGCTGCTCGCGCCCAGCTCGTCCATCAGCTGGGAGACCCGCCGTCGGCAGGTGCGCAGCGACATGCCGAGCCGCCGGGCGATCACCTCGTCCTTCGCCCCGGAGGCCAGCAGCCGGACGATCGCGTCGCGCAGGCAGGTCTCCGTCACCTCCGTGTACCCCGGCGCGAAGGGCTCGGCCACATGCCACGCATGGCCGAACACCGCCGCCATGTACGCCACCACCGACGGCTCCCGCACGACCGCGGCCGACCCGGGGTCGTCGGGCACAGGCAGGAAGGCCGCCGACCGGTCGAAGACCAGCAGCCCGCCGAACAGCCCGCCCAGCGTGCGGACCTCGCCCCCGGCGTCGCCCACGACCTGGGCGTACCGCTGGGCGTCCCGGCTGTGCCGGGCGGTGTGCTGGTACAGCACCCGCAGCCGTACGCCCCGTTCCAGCAGTTCCAGGTCCCGGGCCTGCTCGTCCTCAGCGGCCGGTCCGGTCCGGTGCCCGCCGCGGAGCCGGACGGCCAGCACCTCCTCGGCGCAGAGCGCCGCCGCGTGCGCCACCAGGAGGTCCACCCGTTCCCTGGGGCCGACCACCTCGACGGCGTCCGCCGCCCGCCGCCCGACGTTCGCCTGCTCGTACAGTGGGCGCAGCGCCTCCAGCCGGGCCCGGGCGCGGGCCAGTGTGTCCAGGCGGCGGCGCAGCCGGCCCTCCTCGGGCCCGATCAGCTCGGCCGCGGCCGTGGACGGGCTGACCGCCCGGAGCGTGCCGGAGGTCCAGGCCCGCGCGATCTGCGGCTCCCGGTCCGGCCCCGGCTCCCAGGAGGGGCCGGGCTCCCGCGTGGCGAGCCGATGGTCCAGCAACTCGCCCACCGCCTCCTCCAGCTGACGTGCCGACAGCCCCAGTGCGGTCCCGACCGACTCCAGCGTCGTGGCGCCCTCCGCCAGCAGATGCGCGTAGGCGCGCCGGGCCGTCTCGCCAAGATCCATGGATGCGTTCACGGTCTCCCCTTCACCTTCCTGCCAGACCTCTTCCTGTACGGGGCGATCCCTGGACCCGGCGGAGCGGACCGAGGATTCTTGAGGCGTCCGGAAAAGCGGCGGAACGCTTTTCCGGAGCCGAATTCACGTTGGTGTCACCGTGCCCACCCATTGTGAGTTGAGAACGCTCTCAATGGTTGCCTGACGATGTTTTCCGGACACGTTGGCGTTTCTTGGACGCACGTTTTTCCGCCACCCGGGAAATGTCCGCATGCCGTCGTCGGCGGGGCACATCGAGAGAACGGAATGAGGAGAGAACCGTCATGAACCATCGCCGTCGGCGTATCGCCACCGTGGCCGTCAGCTCGGCCGTCCTGACCGGGCTCGTCCTGCCCGCCACCGCCCTCGCCGCGAATCAGGCGCCCGCCGCCCCCTCCCCGGCACCGGCGGCCCCCCAGGCCCCCTCCGGGATGTCCGCGCCGACCGTGCCGTCGCCCGTCCGGGGCGTCGTCAACAGCGAGGCGGGCGCCCAGGCGGGCAAGGCGGACGTGGCCGTCGCCATCCTCGACATCACCAAGCGGCTCATCGGCATCGTCAACAACGCCATCGAGCGCAAGCAGAACCGCAGCGGCTATGTGAAGAGCCTCATGGAGGGCGCCTTCTACGAGGCCGGGCAGCGTTACAACGTGATGGTCATCAACAACTCCAACCGGCACACCGCCCACCTCAGGGGCGTCAAGTACGACGCCAGGATCAGCGGCCACTACGGCACGTACCGCGTGCTCGTGTTCGAGTCCGGCGAGTTCACCAACCACGGCGACGGCGGCTGGATCAACTGGGCCTTCCGCGGCTGGTTCGACCGCAACGGCAGCCATGTGAAGTTCCGCCGCCCCTGACGCCCCCACTCCGCTCCCGTACCGGCACGCGCTCACGCTTCGGAAGGAACCGCACCAGCATGCGACGCAGCTCCACCCTCGCCGCCATCACCCTCACCTCGGCCGCCCTCGTCGGCGCGGCCGCCCTGCCCGCCCAGGCGGCACAGACCCCCGCGCCCCGGCCCGCCGTCGAGGCGCCCGCCCCCGAGGGCGTCTCCGCCCCGGCCGTCGAGGCCGCCGAGGCGGGTGACAAGAAGGTCAGCGTCAAGGTCGCCATGGACCAGCTCGGCGCCGGCAACCGCATCGCGGACGCCCTGAAGGGCATCAAGACCGGAGACCGCGGACACTTCGTCCGCGAAGCCGTCAACAGGGCGTTCAGCGCGGCGGGCGGCCGTCACAACGTGATGCTGATGAACCTCAGCCAGGGCTACAAGGAACGCCTCCGCGGCAAGCGCCTCTACGCGAACGTCCAGTGGGGCAACATCTACTACGGCCTGTGGATCGCGGAGTCCGGCGAGTTCACCAACGAGGGCGACGGCGGCTGGATCAACTGGGGTTTCAAGGGCTGGTTCGACCGGAACGGCGGCCATGTGAAGTTCCGCCGCCCCTGACGGCCCCGCCGGTCACCGCACCGGCGAGCCCGCCCGCGCCCCGCGTCTCCCGCGCCAACCCCCGCCCGGGGCACTAGATTGACGGGTGCACAGACGCGCGGGCCTGGCTGGTCAGGGGGCAGGGAATGGACAGGGACGGTACGTCGTACGAGGCACGGGGCGCCCACGCGGACCCCGTGCCACGCCCGGCCACTCCTCCGGCCCCGCCCGCCCCGCCCCCTGTCCCCGCGCAGCCGCCGTCCGCGCGGCCCGCGGC
>NZ_JADWYO010000061.1 GCF_022414595.1 Streptomyces sp. MUM 203J
CCGTGCCGGAGGCCGGGGCGCCGGTCCGGCCGGCCGGGGACGGCTCCGCGGTCTGGGCGGCCGGGGACGGCGTCGGGGGCGGGGGCGGGGTGGGCGCCGGGGTGGGGAGGCCGTGGACGCTGCCGTCGGGTTCCAGGAACGCGGGGGCGCCGCCGGGGACCATGCCGAGTTCACGCGCGCGGCGCTCCAGCGCGTCGGGCGCGGAGCGGTCGTCAACGTCCCGCTGGAGCGCCTGTTCCTCGTCGGTGAGTTCGGTGTTCTTCTTGCGCAGCTCGCTCAGCCGGAAGGACCCCTGGCTGAGCGAGGTGTTGAGCAGCAGCAGGCCGATCAGGCCGCCGCCGAGCAGCAGGACGACGAGCAGGACGAAGGGGGTGCGGGCCGCGGTGCTGGGCCCGGACGGGACGAGCCCGGCGAGCCGGGCCGCACGCCCCTTCAGGGGTCCTGCCTTCGTCACACGTCCTCCCTGATCCGTTCCGCGCCGCGCAGTCGGGCCGAGGCCGCACGCCGGTTGTGGGCGATCTCCTCCTCGCTGGGGAGTTCGGCGCCCCGGGTCAGGAGCTTGAGCCGCGGCTGGTAGCGCTCGGGGACGACGGGCAGTCCGGGCGGCGCGGTGTTCTCGGCTCCGGCCGCCAGGACGTGTTTGACGAGGCGGTCCTCCAGCGAGTGGTACGAGAGGACCGCGATGCGCCCGCCGACGGCCAGCGACTTCACTGCGGCCGGAACGGCCCGTTCGAGGACGGACAGCTCGCCGTTGACCTCGATGCGCAGGGCCTGGAAGGTCCGCTTCGCGGGGTTCCCGCCGGTGCGCATGGCGGCCTGGGGCAGGGCGTCGCGGATCAGTTCGACCAGGCGGGCGCTGCGGCTGAACGGTTCCCTGGCCCGCTCGCGCACGACGGCCGCCACGATCCGCTTGGCCTGCTTCTCCTCGCCGTAGGCACGCAGGATCCGGACGAGTTCGCCGGGCGGGTAGGTGTTGAGGACCTCGGCGGCGCTGATGCCGGTCGTCTGGTCCATGCGCATGTCGAGCGGCGCGTCCTGCGCGTAGGCGAAACCGCGGTCGGCCTCGTCGAGCTGCATGGAGGAGACGCCGAGGTCGAACAGGACGCCCTGGACGCGCGGGACGCCGAGCCGGTCGAGGACCTCGGGCAGCTCGTCGTACACGGCGTGGACGAGGGTGGCGCGCTCCCCGAAGCGGGCGAGGCGCTCACCGGAGAGCCGCAGGGCCTCGGTATCCCGGTCCAGGGCGACGAGCCGGGCCTCGGGGAACCGGGTGAGCAGCGCCTCGCTGTGGCCGCCGAGGCCCAGGGTGCAGTCGACGACGACGGAGCCGGGCCCGGTCAGCGCCGGGGCGAGTAGGTCCAGGCACTCCTGGAGCATCACGGGGACGTGGCGGTCCTCGCGGTCCTCACGACCGCCGTCGGTGCCGCCGCCGTTGTCGGGGAGCTCCGCGGGACCGGTCCCGGCGGCACCCCCATCGCGCCCTTTCATCTGCCCTCTCAGGTCCGGCGCGGCGTACGTACTGACGGGTCCGCGCCGGTACGTACCGCCCGCACACGCGGAGGAGAAACTGCCGGAAACCGTTCGATGTCTCCGTGAACCAGGTCTCCGTGAACTTCGCGCCACTCTAGTCCACTCCCCCGCGCGGTCAATCAACCGGGCAGCGCGTCGCCCGGGGGTGACGGTGAGAGGAGAAACCGGGAGGTATCTCCCGCGCGGCGGCGGGACGCAAGCCCCTGTGGGTTACCTCACAGCGGCCCCCAATGCCGCTCTTTGTCCCCTCTCACAGCGCGCCTGGCGGACAGGTGACCACTAACGTCGTAGCCATGTCGACTTCCGCGCACCTCTCGGCCGGTTCCGAGCGCTCCGGCGAGACGGTCACCGACCGTCTCGTCGAGGCGAACCGGCACTACGCCTCGGCCTTCAGCGACCCCGGAATGGACGCCCGGCCCGTACTGAAGGTCGCCGTGGTGGCCTGCATGGACGCCCGCCTCGACCTGCACGCCGCCCTCGGGCTGAACCTCGGCGACTGTCACACCATCCGCAACGCGGGCGGCGTGGTCACGGACGACGTGATCCGCTCGCTCACCATCAGCCAGCGCGCCCTCGGCACCCGCAGCATCGTGCTGGTGCATCACACCGGGTGCGGTCTGGAGCAGATCACCGAGGGCTTCCGCGACGAGCTGGAGGAGGAGGTCGGCCAGCGTCCGACCTGGGCGGTGGAGGCGTTCCGGAACGTCGAGCAGGACGTACGGCAGTCGATGCAGCGGGTGCGGACCTCTCCGTTCATGCAGCACACCGACGACGTACGGGGTTTCGTGTTCGACGTGACGACGGGTCTGCTCACCGAGGTCGAACCCGCCCCCTGACCGAACCCACCGGACAATTCACCTCGAATACCGACAGACCGCCCGGGGTTATCCACAGGCGAGTGACACCACGCTGAAGGCTGACAACAATGCGGGGGTGACACCTCGTCCAGGACCTCCGCAGGTCCGGAGTGGTGTCCGTGTTTCCGAGGTGGGCCGCGCGCGGTGTCGTGCGCGCCGGGCCCACGAGCAACGGGGCCGAGGAGGGCCGGGGTGACGACCTATGAGGACCGGGCGAACCATGGGGGTCCCCCTGTACGAGCGGAAACGCACGCAGGGGACGAACTGACCGCTACCGCGGAGCGCGTCCACCGGTCGGTGGAGAGCGTGATCGAGGGCAAGCCCGAGATCGTACGGCTCGCGCTGACCGTGCTGCTGGCCGAGGGGCACCTCCTCATCGAGGACGTGCCGGGGGTCGGCAAGACGATGCTGGCGAAGGCGCTCGCCCGGTCCATCGACTGCTCGGTGCGCAGGATCCAGTTCACACCGGACCTGCTGCCGTCCGATGTCACCGGCGTCTCGATCTACGACCAGCAGCGGCACGAGTTCGAGTTCAAGCCGGGCGCCGTCTTCTCCCAGATCGTGATCGGCGACGAGATCAACCGGGCCTCCCCCAAGACCCAGTCCGCGCTGCTGGAGTCGTTGGAGGAGCGCCAGGTCACGGTGGACGGGCGGACGTACGAGCTGCCGGAGCCGTTCATGGTGGTGGCCACGCAGAACCCGGTCGAGATGGAGGGGACGTACCCGCTGCCCGAGGCGCAGCGGGACCGCTTCATGGCGCGGGTGTCCATCGGCTACCCGAGCCCCGAGGCGGAGCTCCGGATGCTGGGGACGCACGGTGCGGTGTCGCCGCTGGACGACCTGCAGCCGGTGGCGGGCGCCCATGACATCGTCAAGCTGATCGACACGGTCCGGGCCGTGCATGTCGCGGAGCCGGTGCAGCGGTACGCGGTGGACCTGGTGTCGGGCACCCGCAGCCATCCGGAGCTGCGGCTCGGCGCCTCCCCGCGCGCGACGCTGCACCTGCTGCGCGCCGCGAAGGCGTCCGCCGCGCTCAGCGGCCGGGAGTTCGTGCTGCCGGACGACGTGCAGGCGCTCACCGTACCCGTGCTGGCGCACCGGCTGCTTCCGACGGCGCAGGCCCAGCTGAACCGGCGGACGTCCGAGGAGATCATCGTCGACATCCTCCAGCGCACGCCGGTCCCGGCGGTCGCCGCGAACCGGCGCCCGGCCGACGCCTACTACGGCCAGCGGCAGCCCGGCCTGCGGCGGCTGTGATGACGGCCGGGGGACCTGCCGCCGGGCCGGACGGACCGGTCAGGGGCGGGGTGCGGGGTGCCCTCGGCGGGCTGACCACCCGCGGCCGGTCCTTCCTGGCGGCTGGGGTGGCCGCCGCGGTGTGCGCCTACGCGCTCGGCCAGGCCGACCTGCTGCGGGTGGGGCTGCTGCTGGCGGTGCTCCCGCTGGTGGCCGTGCTGACCCTGTACCGCACCCGCTACCGGGTGACGGCGAGCCGTCTGCTGTCCCCGCAGCGGGTGCCCGCGGGCGCTGAGGCACGGGTGCGGCTGCGGATGGACAACGTGTCGCGGCTGCCCACGGGACTGCTGATGCTCCAGGACCAGGTGCCGTACGTGCTGGGGCCCCGGCCCCGCTTCGTGCTGGACCGGGTGGAACCGGGCGGCAAGCGTGAGGTGTCGTACCGGGTGCGGTCCGATCTGCGGGGCCGCTACCCGCTGGGGCCGCTCCAGCTGCGGCTGAGCGACCCGTTCGGGATGTGCGAACTGACCCGCTCGTTCAGCTCCCGGGACCTGCTGACGGTGGTGCCGCGGACCGAGGCGCTGCCGCCGGTGCGGCTGGCCGGTGAGACGCCGGGGTACGGCGACGGGCGGCAGCGTTCGCTGGCGCAGGCCGGCGACGACGACGTGATTCCGCGCGGCTACCGGCACGGCGACGATCTGCGCCGGGTGCACTGGCGGTCCACCGCCCGGTACGGGGAGCTGATGGTACGGCGCGAGGAGCAGCCGCAGCAGGCCCGGTGCACGGTGCTGCTGGACACCCGGGCGGCCGGGTACACGGGCGGCGGTCCGGGCTCGGCGTTCGAGTGGGCGGTCTCGGGCGCGGCCTCGGTGGTCACGCACATGATGGAGCGCGGCTACGCGGTCCGGCTGCTGACGGACACCGGGGATGTGCTGCCCGGCGACGCGGCGGCCGCCTCCGACGGGTTCACCGGCTCGGGGCAGGACGCGGCGGAGGCGGTGGGCCTGATGATGGACCTCCTCTCGGAGGTGGACCACTCCGACGAGGACGGCCTGTCCGGCGCGTACGAGGTGGTGCGGGGCGGCGGGCAGGGGCTGCTCGTCGCCTTCCTCGGAGACCTGGACGAGGAGCAGGTGGCGCTCGCCGGCGCGTGCGCCGGGCGTGCGGGCGCGGCGGTCGCGTTCGTGCAGGGCGAGGCGGCGCCGGGGACGGTCCGGGGCCTTCGGGAAACCGGCTGGACGGCCGTCCCGGTTCGTCCGGGTGACACGCTCGCCGTGCTGTGGCGGCAGGCCGGCCGGAACGTGAGCGGGCACGTCACGGCCGACGGCGCGGCGTACGAGGGGACGGGGGCGGGTTTGCGGTCCGGGCACTCGGGGGGTTGGTCATGAGCGCGAACGTGCGCCTCACGCTGTCCGCCCTGTTCGCGACGCTGGCATCGGCGTGCGCGCTGCTGCCGCTGGTCGCGGACGGGGCCTGGCTGGTGCAGGCCACGGTCCTGCTGGCGGTGGTGAGCGCGACGGGCGCGCTGGCGCGCCGGGTGCCGCTGGCACGTCCGGTGACGGTGCTGATCCAGACGGCGGTCGCGCTGATGCTGCTGACCTTCGTCTTCGCGCGTGACCACGCGGTGGCGGGTCTGCTGCCCGTACCGGAGACCCTTGAGTGGTTCGGGACGCTGCTGACGCTGGGCTCCGAGGACGTCGCGCAGTACGCGACCCCGGCGCCGGCCACCGAGGGCATCCGGCTGATGCTGGTGGGCGGGGTGCTGGCGATCGGGCTGGCCGTGGACACCCTGGCGGTGACGTTCCGCAGTGCCGCCCCGGCGGGTCTGCCGCTGCTGGCCCTCTACTCGGTGGCGGCCGGGCTGTCCGGCGGCGAGGGGCGGGGCTGGCTGTGGTTCCTGCTGGCCGCGGCGGGGTACCTGGTGCTGCTGCTGGCGGAGGGCCATGACCGGCTCGGCCAGTGGGGCCGGGTGTTCGGCGGCGCCGGGCGGCCGTCCGGCGGCTCACCGGCACCGCTGCGCACCGGACGGCGGATCGGTGCGGTGGCACTCGGCATCGCCCTGGCCGTCCCTGCCGCGCTGCCGTCGCTGGACGGCGGGCTGCTGGACCCCGGGGGCACCGGGCGGGGCGACGGCAGCGGGGGCACGATCTCCGCGGTCAACCCGCTGGTCTCCCTCCAGGACAACCTGAAGCAGCCGGAGGACCGGGAGGTGCTGCGCTACCGGACCAACGCCTCGGACCCGTCCGGGATGTACCTGCGGCTGGTGGCCCTCGACCAGTTCGACGGAACGTCGTGGAAGACCTCGGTGCGGGCCGTCCAGGACGTGCCGCCTCGGCTGCCCACGCCGGACGGGCTGGGCGGCCGGATCAGCACGACGGAGGTCAGGACGAACATCTCGGCCGCCGGCGGCTACAAGCAGAAGTGGCTGCCGATGCCCTACCCGGCGACCGAGGTGGACATCGAGGGCCGCTGGCGGTACGAACCGGCGGGCCGGATGCTCGTCGGGGACGACGGGCAGACCACGAGCGGGGTCCGCTACTCGGTGAGCAGCCTGGAGGTGAACCCGACGGCCGAGCAGCTGGCCACGGCCCCGTCGGCGCCGGGAACGCTGCTGCGCGAGTACACCCGGGTGCCGGACGCGCTGCCCTCCGATGTGAAGGCCACCGCGCTGGAGGTCACGGCGGGTGCCGGGAACGACTACGAGCGGGCCGTCCGGCTGCAGGAGTGGTTCACGGACAAGGGAGGCTTCCGCTACAACGTCAAGGCGAACTCGGGCACGGGCACGGGAGCGATATCCCGGTTCCTGGTCGACCGGGAGGGCTTCTGCGTCCACTTCTCCTTCGCGATGGCGTCGATGGCGAGGACACTGAACATCCCGGCGCGGGTCGCCGTCGGCTTCATGCCGGGCCGCGCGACGGCGGACGGCACGGTGTCGGTGGGCATCAGGGACGCCCATGCCTGGCCCGAGTTGTACTTCGAGGGCGTGGGCTGGACCCGCTTCGAGCCGACCCCTTCACGGGGCTTGAGGCCCGGGTACAGCCTGCCGCAGGCCCCGGTGGAGGAGTCCCCGTCGCCGGGGGCCGCCACGCCCGGCACTCCGGCGGCCCCGTCGGCCGAGCCGTCTCCCTCGGACAGCTGCGCGACGCCCGCGGACGACGCGACCGCGCAGGGCGGTACGGGCGGCTGTGCCGGGACCGGTCCGCAGGAGACGCAGACCGCGGCGGACGCGGACGCCGCGGTGGGGCCGTTGCTGCTGCGGGCGGCCGGTGGTCTGGCGGTGGTACTGCTGCTGCTGTCCCCAATGCTGTGGCGGCGGCGCCGACGGGCCCGGCGGCTGGGTGCCCACGGGCGCACGGCCGAGGATGTGGTGGCCCGGACGCTGGCGGTGTGGGAGGAGGTCGTCGACACGGCCTGGGACCACGGGATCCGTCCGGACGAGTCCCTGACCCCGCGCGCTACGGCCGAGCGGCTGGTACGGCTCGGTGAGCTGGAGGGCGCCGCTGCTGCTGCGGCGCACCGGGTGGCGGACGCGGTGGAGCAGGTGCTGTACGCGCCGGTGCCGCGTGCGGTGCCGGGACTGGCGGACGACGCGGCACGGATACGGGACGGGCTGCGGGCGGGCCGGAGCCGCGGCAGCCGGCTGCGGGCCGCCCTGGCACCCCGGTCGGCGGCCCGCCTGGGCTGGGCCCTGGCCCAGCGCCGTACCGCTGTCGCGGACCGGTGGACGCGGGCCCGTTCTGCGCTGCTGCGCCGCCCCTCCCCCAAGCGGGGCTGAGGGGTGGCCGGGGGCCGGCCCGGTGTGCGCATACGTGTGAGGGGTGACCGCCAGGCGGTCACCCCTCACACGGAAGGTTTTCGGTCAGTGTCCCTGCTCGTCGCGGCGGCGCTGCCACCGCTGCTCGATCCGGTCCATCACCGAGCGGCGCTGCCGGTGCGCGCGGCCGGTGGCGGTACCTCCTGAAGGAGGCTGCTCACCGGGCTTCGGCGCCCGGCGCCAGCCGGTGACCGCGAGAACCGCGCAGCCCAGCATGACGAGGAAGCCGACGACGCTGATCCAGATCAGCTGAGCGACCATTCCGGCCATGAGGAGCGCGATACCCACCAGGAAACCTGCGATGGCCTGGTAGACCCGTCGCCTGGTGTATGTACGCAGCCCGGTTCCCTCAAGCGCTGTCGCGAACTTGGGATCTTCGGCGTACAGCGCTCGCTCCATCTGCTCGAGCATTCGCTGCTCGTGCTCCGAGAGCGGCACGGAGTCCTCCTCATCGTCGGTCGCGGGGGGCGACCGGTATGCGGCCCTTTCAGGATAGGCAGGGAATCGCCCCCGTGAAACCCGCCCGGGTGCCAATTGCCGATTGGACCGCGATGCCGGTTCGGCTGGTGAGGCGTTGATTCCCCGCCGTCCGAACCGTCATGCCGGATGCTGTCCCCCGATCATACGGGGATCCTGACGCGTTCGGGGCGCCTGTGGCGTACTCCATCTGCGGCTGCGGCGCTGCTCAGGCACCCTCCCGGGTCAGCCGCGCTTTTCACCCAGCACGTGCAGCTGGGTGGCGACCGAGTGGAAGGCGGGCAGCTCGGCGGCGGCGGCCTCCAGCCTGAGCAGGGCGTCCAGGGCACCGGGCTCGGTGTCCACGAGGACTCCGGGGACCAGGTCGGAGAAGACCCGCACACCGTGCACCGGCCCGACCTCCAGTCCGGCGCCCGTGACGGCCTCGGTGAGCTGCTCGGCGGTGAAGCGGCGCGGCACGGGGTCACCGTCGCCCCAGCGCCCGGCCGGGTCGGTCAGGGTGCGGTGGGCCTCGGTGAAGTGCCCGGCCAGGGCCCGGGCCAGCACGGCCCCGCCGAGTCCGGCGGCGAGAAGGCTGAGGGCGCCGCCGGGGCGCAGCGCCTCGACCGCGTGCCGGACGCCCTCGGCTGGGTCGTCGACGTACTCCAGGACGCCGTGCAGGAGGACCGCGTCGTAGGCTCCGCGCTCGGCCACGTCGAAGAGGCCGTGGATGTCGCCCTGCACACCGCGGACCCGGTCGGCCACGCCCGCTTCGGCGGCGCGGCGCTCCAGGGCGAACAGGGCGTTGGGGCTGGGGTCGACGACGGTGACGCGATGGCCGAGGCGGGCGACAGGCACGGCGAAGTGGCCACTGCCGCCGCCGGTGTCGAGGACGTCGAGACTCTCTCGGCCGGTGGCCTTGACCCTGCGGTCGAGGGCCTCCTCCAGAACGTCCCACACCACGGCGGTACGAAGGGAGGCACGGGGGCGCTGCGGGTCCGACACGGCAGTTGACTCCTCGGTGACGTACTACGGACGGGCCCCAGCCTATGGCCTCGGCGGCGGACCTCGGGCGTGGCGGGACTGACCTGCGGTTTTGCCATGATCCTCGACGACCTGTAGCTTTTGAACTGACTGGTCAGTTCAAAAGGAGTGGGGGAGGTCCGTGGAGAGCCCGGACATAGACAGCCCGGACGGCCCGACCGGCAAGCGCGTCAAGGCCCCTGTGAGCCGCCTCGGCAAGCGCCTCGCCGCGAGAGCCGGCGGAGCGGCCGAGGCCGAGAAGACCGGCAAGGCCGAAGCAGCGGGCACGGCGGGCACGGCCGGTTCGAGCGCCGAGCAGGAGAACACGGGCTCCGTCGGGCCCGCTGCGAGCAGGACCAGCCCGGGCGCCTCCCCCCGGGAGCGCGCCGAGAAGCCGACGGCGGCAGTCGGCACACAGCCCGTGGACGCACAGCTCTCGACCGCGGCGGCCGAGGCTGCCGCCGAGGCCCCGGCGACAGCCGGCCCGCGGAAGACGGCCGGGGAAGAACCCGGCACCGGACGCGACGACGCTGCCGTCGGCCCGGGCCCCGGGCGGGCCCGGGGCGAAGCGTCCACGGGCGCGGGGGGCCGTCGGGGATCCGCAGCCGGGACGGCGGCGCCGAGCGGCCCGCGGAAGCGCGGCCGGCGGAAGGACGACCGGCCGAGCCCGGCCCAAGACGCCCCGCACGGGGCCGAGGGCATCAGAGTGCGGGGGCTCGGCGTCAAGGGACCCCGGGGGTGGGCGTTCCGCGGGGTGAGCGCGGACGTGGCGGCCGGCGCGCTGGTCGCACTGGCCGGAGCGTCCGGCAGCGGGCGGACCTGCCTGCTGCTCGCCCTCACCGGGCGCATGAAGATCAAGGAGGGGCACGCCGACGTCGCCGGGCTGCGGCTGCCCCGCAAGATGGCCGCCGTACGCCGGATCAGCGCGCTCGCGCACGTGCCGGGCGTCTCCGACCTCGACCCGGCGTTCACCGTCGCGGAGCACCTGCTGGAGCGGGCCCTGCTGCGGCGCCGCTTCGACGGCTCGCCGCTCGGCCTGCTGCGCTCCCGCTCCGAGCGGGCCGCCGAGAACCGGCGCCGCATCGACGCCGCCCTGAAGCTGGCCGGACTGGACCCGACGACCCTGCCGAAGGACGACCGCACCGCCGTACGGGACCTGGACCGGCTGGAGGCCCTGCGGCTGTCCCTCGCGCTCGCGCTCATCGCCGAGCCCCGGATCCTCGCCGTGGACGACACGGACCTGAAGCTCGGCGAGGCCGACGAGACCGCCGTCTGGTCGACGCTGCGCGCCGTCGCGGACAGCGGTGTGACCGTGCTGGCCGTCTGCAACGAGGCCCCCGTGCAGGCCGATGTCGTCATCCGTACCGATGTGAAGGAGGGGGCGGTCCATGCGCTCGCCGAAACTGGCCGCGCTTGAGCTGAGGCGGTTCGGCCGCGGCAAGCTGCCGCGCGCCGCGCTCGTGGCGATCCTGCTGCTGCCGCTGCTGTACGGCGCGTTGTACCTGTGGTCCTTCTGGGACCCGTACGGCAGGCTCGACCGCATCCCGGTCGCGCTGGTCAACGAGGACAAGGGCGCCACCGCCGACGGCAAGGAGGTCAACGCCGGCGACGACATCACCAAGGGCCTGCGGGAGAGCGCGGTCTTCGAGTGGCACGAGGTGAGCGACGCCGAGGCCCGCGAGGGCGTCGAGGACGGCACCTACTACCTGTCGCTCACGATGCCCGCCGACTTCAGCGAGCGCATCGCCTCCAGCTCCGGCGACGCCCCCGAGACCGGCGCCCTCGAGGTGCGGACGAACGACTCCAACAACTACATCGTCGGGCAGATCTCCCGCTCGGTGTTCTCCGAGGTGCGCACCGCGGCCTCGACCAAGTCGTCCCGCTCCTTCCTCGACAAGATCTTCATCTCCTTCTCCGACATCCACGACGCGACGGAGAAGGCCGCCAAGGGCGCCAACGACCTGAAGGACGGGGTGGGGGAGGCCAAGAAGGGCTCGGACAGCCTCGTCGACGGCGCGGGCAAGACCAAGAAGGGCAGCGGTGACCTGGCGAGCGGGCTGAAGCAGCTCGACTCCGGCGCGGCCAAGCTGGTCACCGGCAGCCGCGACGTGGCCAACGGCACGCAGCAGCTCGTCGACCGGGTCACCGGCCCGGCCGAGAAGGCCCGCCCGTACCTGCGGGACAACGGCCAGAAGGTCGCGGACAGCGCGAAGCTGGTCGCGGACTTCTCCAAGGGTGCCCGGAACAACCTGGACCACATCGTCAAGGCCGCGCCCGGTTTCCGGACCGGAGCGCACAAGTCGGCGGAGAAGCTCACCGAACTGCACACGAAGCACTGCGTGGAGGGTGACGAGACGACTCGGTTCACGGCCGACGCGTGCGAGGGACTCAAGGACGCCAAGGTCGGCGCGGCGGACATCGCCGTCATCGCCGACGACATGGCGCAGCTCGCCGAGGACGGCGACGGCGACCTCAAGTCGCTGGACGCCCAGCTCAAGGACGTCGAGCAGAAGGCCAAGGACCTCGCCGCCCGCGCCCCGACCCTGTCCCAGGACCTGGACTACGCCCTCGCCAAGATCAACGAGCTGAACACCGGCGCCCACAAGGTCGCCAAGGGCATGTCCGACCTGCACAAGGGCATCACCAAGAGCAAGAACGGCGCGATCAGCCTGGACTCCGCGGTCGGGAAGATCAAGAAGGGCGCCACCGACCTCAACGGCGGCCTGTTCAAGATCAAGGACGGCTCCACCGAGCTGGCCAGCGGCCTGGACAAGGGCGTGGAGCAGATCCCGGACTACGACAAGCAGGACCGGGAGCGCCGCACGGAGGTCATGGCCGACCCCGTCCAGCTGGCCTCGCAGTCCCTGCACAAGGCCGACAACTACGGCACCGGTTTCGCCCCGTACTTCATCCCGTTGTCCCTCTGGGTGGGCGCGATGGTGGCGTACATGCTGATCCAGCCGATGAACAGGCGCGCACTCGCGGCGGGCGCCTCCGCCTGGCGGATCGCGCTCGCGGGCTGGCTGCCGGTCGCCGCGATCGGACTGCTCCAGGTGGCCGCGCTGATGTCGGTGCTGCACTGGGGGCTGGGCCTGGAGATGGTCCGGGCCGCCGGGACGGTGGGCTTCCTGGCTCTGGTGACCTGCTGCTTCGCCGCGATCATCCAGTGGCTGAACGCCCGCTTCGGCGCGGCCGGCCGGATCTTGGTGCTGGCGCTGCTGATGCTTCAGCTCACCTCGGCGGGCGGCACGTACCCCGTCCAGACGAGCCCGGGCTTCTTCAACGCGATCCACCCGTACCTGCCGATGACGTACGTGGTCGAGGCGCTGCGCAAGCTGATCACGGGCGGCGACATCGCCCCGGTCTGGCAGGCCGTCGCGGTGCTGGCCGCGTTCACCGCGGGCGCGCTCGCGCTGACCGCCCTGTCGGCCCGCCGCAAGCAGGTGTGGACCTTCGACCGACTGCACCCGGAGCTGAGCCTGTAGGCCCCGGCCTTGGGCAGGAAGGAACCGGAACACCTGTGAGAATCGGGGCCATGGACACGCACAGCACCCGACGGCAGGCCACCCGCACCAAGCTGTACGAGGCGGCCGTGACCCTCATCGCGGAGCAGGGCTTCTCGGCCACCACGGTGGACGAGATCGCGGAGCGTGCGGGGGTCGCCAAGGGGACGGTCTACTACAACTTCAAGAGCAAGACCGAGCTGTTCGAGGAGCTGCTGCGGCACGGTGTCGGGCTGCTCACCGCCTCGCTGCGCTCCGCCGCCGACGAGACGGCGGAGCGCGGCGGGACCCGGGTCGAGGCCCTGGACGCGATGATCAGGGCGGGTCTGGTCTTCATCGACCGCTACCCGGCCTTCACCCAGCTGTACGTGGCGGAGCTGTGGCGCACCAACCGGGCCTGGCAGTCCACGCTCATGGTGGTGCGCCGAGAGGCGGTCGCGGTGGTCGAGACCGTGCTGCGGGAAGGTGTCGAGGGCGGTGAGCTGAGCGAGGAGATCGATGTCCCGCTGACCGCCGCCGCGCTCGTCGGCATGGTGCTCGTCGCGGCGCTCGACTGGCAGGCGTTCCAGCGGGAGCGGTCCCTGGACGACGTCCACTCCGCTCTGTCCCTGCTGCTGCACGGACGGGTGAGCGGGCACTGAGGCGCGGACGCACGCCGTGGGGCCCGCTGCGCGCGCAGCGGGCCCCACGGTTCGTCCACCCCCGTTCCCCCCTCGTGGCCGGGTGCGCGGCGCCGGTTCCGCCGCCCCGTGTCGGCGGTGCCCGGGGCCGCGCCCTTGCCACGGCCCCCACTCTTCCGTCCGGACGGGCCGGAGCCCATCCGTCCGCGTACTCAAACCGCCGACTGAGTACGGATACTCAGGTCCGGCCGGGACCGGGGCCCTTCGGGCGTGGCTACTATCGACGATCGTGTCCGTACTCCCTCTGGTCTTCACAAGCGGCTGGGCAAGCGGGATCAACGCCTACGCGGTGGTCCTGCTCCTCGGCATATTCGGCGCGACCGGCGTCGCGGACGACGTCCCGGAGGCGCTCCAGCGCCCGGACGTCCTGATCGCCGCCGGTGTCCTGTTCCTCATCGAGGCGGTGGCCGACAAGATCCCGTACGTCGACAGCGCCTGGGATTCCGTCCACACCGTGGTCCGGCCGCTCGCCGGCGCGGTGGTGGCCGCCCTCCTGGCCGGCCAGAACGGCTCGCTGCCGGAGCTGGCGGCGGGAGCGATCGGCGGTACGACCGCGCTGCTCAGTCATCTGGTGAAGGCCGGTACGCGCATGGCCGTCAACACCTCCCCCGAGCCGGTCAGCAACATCGCCATCAGCGTCGCGGAAGACCTCGGCGTCGCCGGACTGATCACCTTCGCGATCTTCAACCCGGTGGCCGCGGCGGTCATCGCGGGCACCCTGCTGGTTCTCGGCATCGTCACAGTGGTGTTCCTGGTCAGCCGGATCCGGCGGTTCCTGCGCCGAAGGGCCGAGCGGCGGGCGCAGAAACGCCTGGCCACGGCGGGTGGCGGGGCGCCCCCGCCGCCGACGGGCGGCTGACACCCGCGCTATAGAGTCCTGGCATGGCACGGATTGCGGTGATCGGCGCCGGGATGGGCGCCATGGCGGCTGCCGCCCGGCTGGCCGTGGCAGGCCACCGGGTGACGGTGTACGAGCGGGCGGGGACGCACGGCGGCTCGGTCGGCCGGTTCGAGCGGGACGGCTTCGCGTTCGACACCGGTCCGGGTCTGCTGCACCTTCCCGCCGTCTACCGCGATCTGTTCGTCAAGACCGGCAAGGAGCCGCTCGAGCGGTGTGTCGGGCTGACGCAGGTGGATCCGGCGAGCCGCCATGTGTTCGCGGACGGTACGGCGGTGTCCCTGCCGAACGCCTCGCGGGCCGGGGTGGTCTCGGCGCTGGACGAGGCGCTCGGAGCAGGCGCCGGGGAGCGGTGGGGGGCCTTCCTCAACCGGGCGCGGGAGGCCTGGGACCGGTCGCGCCGCCCTCTGCTGGAGGAGCCGCTCCCCGAGGACGTGTCGCCGTTCTCCCGGGACCCGTATCCCGCTCCGAGGACCGGGCTGCTGCGGCGTACGGCCGCGTCGCTCGCCCAGGTAGGGCGGCGCGAGCTGGGTGACGTGCGGCTGGCGGCGCTGCTGGACGGCTACGCGCTGGCGTACGGGCTGGATCCGGCCGCGGCTCCCCCCTCGGCCGCGGTGCTGCCGTACATGGAGCAGACCTTCGGCACCTGGTACGTGCGCGGAGGCCTGCGGGCGCTCGCGGACGCGGTGTACGAGCGGTGTCTGGCGCGCAGGGTGGAGTTCGTCTTCGGGGCGGACGTGACGCGGGTGGTGGAGAAGGACGGGCACGCCGCCGGGCTGGAGCTGGCGGGCGGACGGTGCGTCGAGGCGGACCAGGTGGTCGCCGGGGCGCCGGTGCCCGCGCTGTACCGGCACGGTGTGGTGGACCCGGACGGGCGGGAGGGCGGGGCGCCGCGCTTCGCGTCCGGGGTGCGGACCGGGCGTGTCGTGGTGTGCCTGGCGCTGCGCGGGGCGCGGGAGGCGGGAGCGGTGCACCGGACGGTGGTGCACTCCTCCGACCCGGACGGCGAGTCGGCCGCTCTGGCGGGCGGCGGGCGGCTGTGCGCGCGGCCGACGGTGACGGTGCTGCGGCCGGACGACGAGGTGTCGCGGCCGGACGGGGAGCACGAGGCGGTGACCCTGACGGCGACGGTTCCGGCTTCGTGGGAGGAACCGTGGGACGCGGCGGAGGCTGCCGAGGCGTTCGCGGATCGCATGGTGGAGGCGGCGGGGGCGGCGGTGCCGGGGCTGCGGGAGCGGGTGCTGTGGCGGGCGGTGCGCACGCCGGCGGACACGTTCCGCGAGACCGGGATGTACGAGGTGCCCGCGCCGGCTCTGGCGGGTGCGGGCGGAGCGCTCCTGCCCGCGGGCAACGCCGCGCGGCTGCCGGGGCTGTACCTGGCGGGCGGCTGGGCGCACCCGGGAGGCGGGCTGGCGCACGCGGGGATGGCAGGGGCGCTGGTGGCGGGGCGGATCGTGGAGGGCGCGGGGTTCCGCGGCTCGCGGTAGTCCCGGACCGGGGTGCTGCCGCGCCCCGTCGGGCTCCCCGCCGGAGTACCTCTCAGTACGGGTACGGCCGGCCGTTCTGGTCGTAGCCGTGGGCGGGCTGCTGGTCCTGCGGGAGGTCGCGCTGCGGGGGCACCCACACGCCGCCGGGCGGGGTGTCCATGCCGTACTGGGGGGCGTCCTGGCCGGAATAGCCGCCGCCGATGTACGGGTCGGAGTAGGCGGCGTACTGCTGCTGGTCGTCGGTGCCGTACCCGTAGCCGTAGCCATATCCGTACGCGGTGGTGTCCCCGTACGCGGTGGTGTCCCCGTACACGGTGGTGTCCCCGTACGCGGAGGTGTCCCCGTACGCGGTGCCGGGGTGCGGGGCGTACGCGGTGGCGGACAGGTCCGCGTCCTCCGTGCCGGGTACCGGGTACGGGTCCGTGGCGGGGTCCGGCAGAGCGGTGTCCGACGGGGCTGCGTCCTGCGCGGGGTGCCCGTCCCCCTCCCCGTACTCCAGCCCGGAGACCTCCAGGGTCGGAGCGGCGTCCCTGGTCGCGGTTCTGCGGCGGCGGCTTGAGCCGGGGCGTCCGCCGAGCGCCCATCCGGTGGAGAAGCCACGCATGAAGGACAGCGTGACCAGGGCCTGGCCGAAGAGGAAGGTGACCGCTCCGGCGACGATCAGCGGGACGGAGGACAGCAGGACGCCGACGGGCACACCGAGGAAGCCGAAGAAGGCGACCAGCCGCCAGCGCAGCCGTGCCTTGTACTGGAGGAGCACTTCACCGAGCAGCCACAGCGCGACGACACCGAACGCGATGTAGAGGACCGTCCACCAGCCCATACCCGCCCCTTTCCTTCGGCCGCCGCCTCGGGACGTGACGGGTACGGCCGGTCAGGACTGCGGGTGCAGTCCGAGGTTTTCGTAGATCTCGAGCGTCGCCGTGGAGTTGTTGAGCGTGATGAAGTGCAGCCCGGGCACACCTTCGGACAGCAATCGTGCGCAAAACTCGGTTGCGAACTCTAGACCTACGGAGCGTACAGCCGCCGCGTCGTCCTTGACCGCGAGGATCCGCTCTTTCACGGCCGGGGGGAACGCGGCGTTACTGAGCTGTGGCAGCCTGTCAAGCTGCCTGACCGCGGTCACCGGCATGACCTCGGGAATGATCGGGGTGTCGCACCCGGCGGCGGCGACCCGGTCGCGGAGCCGCAGGTAGGTGTCCGGGTCGAAGAACATCTGGGTGATCGCGTAGTCGGCGCCCGCACGGCACTTGTCGACGAAATGGCGGACGTCGGTGTCCCAGTCCGTGGACCGCGGGTGCATCTCGGGGAAGGCGGCGACACCCACGCAGAAGTCGCCTGCCTCCTTGATGAGGTGCACCAGGTCGGCCGCGTAGTGGACACCCTCCGGGTGCGGGACCCATTCACCCATGGGGTCGCCGGGCGGGTCGCCGCGCAGCGCGAGCATGTTGCGGATCCCGGCGTCGGCGAACTGGCCGACCATGTTGCGCAGCTCCGCGACCGAATGGCCGACGGCGGTCAGGTGGGCGACCGGGGTGAGCGTGGTGTCGGCGGCGATCTCCTGGGTGGCCTTGACGGTCCCGGCACGGGTGGAACCGCCCGCTCCGTACGTCACGGAGACGAAGCTGGGCGCCACCGCCTCGACGCGGCGCAGCGCGTTCCAGAGGTTCCGCTCGCCCTTCTCGGTCTTGGGCGCCCAGAACTCGAAGGAGTACGTGGTGCCGTTCGCGAGCAGGTCGCGCACGGTGCGGGCGCGATCTGTCCTGGTGGAGGGTGTGCCATGGGCCATACCGGCAGGTTAGTCACCCCTGCCCGGTCACCCAACCGGACCAGGGGTGGTTTGAGCGGTTTGCCAGAATCTTGTCCACGCTTCGGACACTCGGCGCCCGAAAATGCCTGTTGGGGCGCAGTTCTGTCTCACCAAGCGGACAGCGACGTCGGTGGAGCGCGGCTATCCGGCCGTGCGCTCCCGTATCCGGCGGGCCAGGTCGGCGGTGGCCGCGGCCGGGTCGTCGGCCTCGGTGACGGCGCGGACGACCACGATCCGGCGGGCGCCCGCGTCCAGGACCTGGTCCAGGTTGGCCGCGTCGATGCCGCCGATGGCGAACCAGGGCCGCTCCTGGCCCAGCGAGGCCGCGTACCGCACCAGGTCCAGACCGGGGGCGTGCCGCCCCGGTTTGGTGGGGGTGGGCCAGCAGGGTCCGGTGCAGAAGTAGTCCACGCCCGGCTCCGCGACCGCCGCGGCCACCTCCGCCTCGGCGTGCGTGGAGCGGCCGATCAGCACCCCGTCGCCCAGGATGGCGCGGGCCGCGGGCACGGGCAGGTCGCCCTGGCCGAGGTGCAGCACGTCGGAACCCGCGGCGTGCGCCACGTCGGCGCGGTCGTTCACCGCGAGCAGCTTGCCGTGCCGTCGGCAGGCGTCCGCGAACACCGCGAGGTGCTCCAGCTCCTGCCCCGCCTCCATGCCCTTGTCGCGGAGCTGCACGATGTCCACGCCGGCGCCCAGAACGGCGTCGAGGAACTCGGGGAGGTCCTTCTGCCGGGTGCGCGCGTCGGTGCAGAGGTAGAGACGGGCGTCGGCCAGGCGGGCGCGGGCGGTGCTGGGCATGGGCGGTGTTCCCCCCGTTGAGCGGCGGCACCCGGGGCGGGGCCTGTGGCCCCGCCCCGGGTGCCGCCGGTGTCGATGGCGTACGGGTCGTGCTGGGCAGTGCTGGTTCAGACGGCGAGCGCCTGGGCGCGGCGCTTCACCTCCGTGCCGCGATTCTCCGCCAGAGCCTGCGCGGGCGTGCCCGGCAGCGAGGCGTCGGGAGTGAAGAGCCACTCCAGCATCTCTTCGTCGGTGAAGCCGTCGTCCCTGAGGAGCGTCAGAGTCCCGGACAGGCCCTTGACGACCCTGTCGTCCTTGATGAAGGCGGCGGGCACCTGGAGCGTGCGGTTCTCACCGCGGCGCACCGCGATCAGCTGGCCCTCTTTGACGAGCTGCCGCACCCTCGTCACCTCGACGTCGAGCATCTCGGCGATGTCGGGGAGGTGGAGCCAGGCGGGGACGAGCGCATCGGTCTTCGCGTCAATCTCGGTCACACCCCAAGCCTGCCATCCCGCGCTGACAGCCGGTACCGGGGCCGGGCCGTACGGGCGGGGCCGGGCCCCGTACGGGGGGTGCCCTCAGCCCCGTACCGCTGCCTTCAGCGGCACCGCCGGGTCCGCGACGCGGGCCGGGTCCAGCGGTGCGCCCGACTCGATGAGGCGCCGCCCCTGCGCCAGGTCGCGCGGCCGTCCCACCGCGAGCAGCCCCACCAGGGCGCCCTCGCGCAGCCAGGCCGCCGACCAGGCGGCGTCCGCGGGGTCACCCCGCCGGACCATGGTGTCGGCGCCCTCGTGGTGGCCCGCGTACTGGACGAACCGGCCGAACTGCTCGGACCAGAAGTACGGCACCGGGTCGTACGGGGGCGGCTCCTCGCCCAGGATGTCGGCGGCGACCGTGCGCGGCCCCTGGAGCGCGTTGTCCCAGTGGTGGACCAGCAGCCGCCTGCCGTAGCGCGCGGACGGGAAGGAGGCGCAGTCACCGACCGCGTACACGTCCGGCAGCGAGGTGCGCAGACGGTCGTCGGCGGTGACCGAGCCGTCCGGGTCCAGGGCGACACCGGATCCGGTCAGCCAGCCGGTGGCGGGCCGCGCGCCGACCCCGACGACCACCGCCCCGGCGGGCAGCGCCCGGCCGTCGTCCAGCAGCACCTGCCCGGGCTCGATCCGTGCCACGCGCGCGTGGGTCACCAGCCGGGCGCCGCTCTCCTCGTACCAGGCGGCCATCGGAGCGGCCACCTCGGCGGGCAGCGCCCCGGCCAGCGGGTGCTCGGCGGCCTCCACCACGGTGACCGCGCAGCCCGCCTCACGCGCGGCCGTGGCGAACTCGGCGCCGATCCAGCCCGCGCCCACGACCACGACGTCGCACTGCTCCGCGAGCACCGGCCTGAGCCGCTCCGCGTCGTCCAGGGTCCGCAGCAGATGCACCCCCGGCACACCCTCGGCTCCGGGCAGGCTCACGGGTACCGCACCGGTGGCGATCACGAGCGCGTCGTACGGCACGGGTCCGGCCTCGGTGTCGACCACCCGGTCCTCGGGCCGCAGCGCGGAGACCTCCACACCCAGCCGGAGTTCGATGCCGAGCGCCTCGAAGTCCACCTCGAAGGCGGAGCCCTCGGCCTTGCCGAGCAGATACGCCTTGGACAGCGGCGGCCGGTCGTACGGCTGGTGGGGCTCCGCCCCGATCAGCAGCACGGGTCCGGTGAACCCGCGCTCGCGCAGGGCCACGGCGGTCTGGACGCCCGCCATGCCCGCGCCGACGATGACGGCCCGCCGCCCGGCGCTCTCTCTGGTCCGCTGCTCAGTCACACCGTCACCTTACGCACCTGATGCACCGTCAGCACAGGGACGGAAGGCGCCCGGGGTGGGCGCGGCCGTGACGGGCGGCCCTACTGCCCGCCGTCGCGTGGGGTTAGTCTGGGCCCGCCATACGCACTCGCGGGAGCCCGGGGCACCGGGCTGAGAGGGAGGCTGCAGCCGCCTCCGACCGTACGAACCTGATCCGGGTCATGCCGGCGAAGGGAGGGGCTGGACACCCATGTCGCGAAGCAGCGCGTCGCGCAGCAGTACGAGCGGTACGGCCGCCGACGTCCTCGTCATCGGAGGCGGGATCATCGGCCTGGTCACGGCCTGGCGGGCCGCGCAGCGGGGGCTGCGCACCGCCGTGGTGGACCCCGAGCCCGGGGGCGGCGCCGCCCAGGTGGCGGCGGGGATGCTGGCCGCGGTCAGCGAGCTGCACTACGGGGAGGAGACGCTTCTCGGTCTCAATCTGGCCTCGGCAGAGCGCTATCCGGACTTCGTCGCGGAGCTGGAGGACGCCACCGGGCGTGACGTCGGCTACCGGGCGTGCGGCACGCTGGCCGTGGCGCTGGACGCCGACGACCGGGCGCACCTGCGGGAGCTGCACGCGCTCCAGCAGCGCTGCGGACTGGAGTCGGAGTGGCTGTCCGGCCGCGAGTGCCGCCGTCTGGAGCCGATGCTGGCCCCGGGCGTGCGCGGCGGGCTGCGGGCGGACGGCGACCACCAGGTGGACCCGCGGCGGCTCGCGGCGGCACTGGTGGCGGCCTGCGGACGCGCCGGAGTGGTGTTCCACCGTGCCTGGGCGGACCGGCTGTCGGTGGTACGGGACCGCGCACAGGGGGTCGTGCTGGGCGACGGCACCGAGCTGGCCGCCGGGCTGACCGTGCTGGCCGGGGGCAGTCACAGCGGGCGCCTGGCCGGTGTCCCGGGGGACGCGCTTCCTCCCGTACGGCCGGTGAAGGGGCAGATCGTCCGGCTGGCCGTGCCCGAGGCGTACGCGCCGTTCCTCAGCCGTACGGTGCGGGCCGTGGTGCGGGGCAGCCATGTGTACCTGGTGCCGCGCGAGAACGGCGAGCTGGTGGTGGGCGCGACGAGCGAGGAGCTGGGCTGGGACACCACGGTGACGGCCGGGGGCGTGTACGAGCTGCTGCGGGACGCGCACGAACTGGTACCCGGCATCACCGAGCTGCCGCTCACGGAGACCCGGGCGGGGCTGCGGCCCGGCTCACCCGACAACGCGCCGTTGCTGGGGCCCTCGGCACTCCCGGGGCTGGTACTGGCGACCGGACACTACCGGAACGGTGTGCTGCTGACGCCGGTCACCGGTGACGTGATGGCGGCGGTGCTCACGGGCGGGGAGGTCCCCGAGGAGGCCCGTGCGTTCACGCCTGCCCGGTTCGCCACCGCGGGAACGTCCGGCCCAGTGCCCGGTGACACGTCCGGAGGAATGCCCGGCGGCACCTCCGTGGGAACGCAGGCAGAAACGTCCGTGGAAGCGTCCGTAGGAGTTTCGGCATGACGAACGAGGTACGCGCGCGGGTCACCGTCTCCGTGAACGGTGAGCCCCGCGAGATCCCCGCCCCGACGGCGCTGGACACCCTGGTCGCCACGCTCACCACGGCGCCGTCCGGGGTGGCCGCCGCCGTCAACGAGACAGTCGTCCCGCGCGCGCAGTGGGCGGCGACGGTGCTGGCCGACGGTGACCGGGTCGAGGTCCTGACCGCCGTACAGGGAGGCTGACCATGGCAGACGACCGGCTCACCATCGCCGGGACCACGTTCGGCTCCCGGCTGATCATGGGAACGGGCGGTGCGCCCAGCCTCGACGTGCTGGAGCGCGCCCTCGTGGCGAGCGGCACCGAGCTGACGACGGTCGCGATGCGGCGTCTCGACCCGACCGTGCAGGGGTCCGTGCTGTCGGTCCTGAACCGGCTGGGCATCCGGGTCCTGCCGAACACGGCGGGCTGCTTCACCGCGGGCGAGGCCGTGCTGACCGCCCGCCTCGCGCGCGAGGCGCTGGGCACGGACTGGGTGAAGCTGGAGGTCGTGGCGGACGAGCGGACGCTGCTGCCGGACCCCGTGGAGCTGCTGGACGCGGCGGAGACACTGGTCGACGACGGGTTCACGGTGCTGCCCTACACGAACGACGACCCGATCCTGGCTCGGAGGCTGGAGGACGTGGGCTGCGCGGCGATCATGCCGCTGGGTTCGCCCATCGGATCCGGGCTCGGCATCAGGAACCCGCACAACTTCCAGCTGATCGTCGAGCACGCGCGCGTGCCGGTGATCCTGGACGCGGGGGCGGGGACGGCGTCGGATGCGGCGCTGGCGATGGAGCTGGGCTGCGGGGCGGTGATGCTGGCGTCGGCGGTTACGCGGGCGCAGGAGCCGGAACTGATGGCGCACGCCATGCGTCACGCGGTCGAGGCGGGGCGGCTCGCGTTCCGCGCGGGGCGCATTCCTCGACGGCACCACGCGCACGCGTCCTCCCCCGTCGAGGGCCAGGCGGTCCTGGACCCGGAGCGGCCGGCGTTCTGACGGGTGCGGGGGCTGCACCGGCCCGGCGCGTCGCTCCTCCCCACCCCGCCCCTTCCCGGAACCGGGGCTCCGCCCCGGACCCCGTCGCCGCTCCCTCAGGTCCTTCGAGCGGGGGTACGTCTCCGAGCACCGGACGCCGGGCGGGCCGAGACGCGCGGTGTCACAAGTTGGATGCACCTGGCTTCCGGTCATGTACAGGGCGACCAGGGCCGATGAGCGGGCTCGTAGACTCGGGCGCGTGGATACGACCCTTCAGGACCCGCTCGTCGGTCAGGTGCTCGACGGCCGTTACCGCGTCGACGCGCGGATCGCCGTCGGGGGCATGGCCACCGTCTACCGTGCGCTCGACACCCGGCTCGACCGGGTGGTCGCCCTGAAGGTGATGCACCCGTCGCTCGCGACCGACGTGACGTTCGTGGAGCGGTTCATCCGGGAGGCCAAGTCCGTGGCGCGGCTCGCCCACCCCAACGTGGTGGGCGTCTTCGACCAGGGCACCGACGGCGGTTATGTGTTCCTCGCCATGGAGTACGTCCCGGGCTGCACGCTCCGGGACGTACTGACCGAGCGCGTGGCGCTGTCGCCGCGTGCCGCGCTGGACGTGCTGGAGCCGGTGCTGGCCGCGCTCGGGGCCGCGCACCGCGCCGGTTTCGTGCACCGGGACATGAAGCCCGAGAACGTGCTGATAGGAGACGACGGCCGGGTCAAGGTCGCGGACTTCGGGCTCGTACGGGCCGTCGGCACCGCCACCGCCACCACCGGCTCGCTGCTCGGCACCGCCTCGTACCTCGCGCCCGAGCAGATCGAGCACGGCACGGCCGACACCCGCACCGACGTGTACGCGTGCGGTGTGGTCCTGTACGAGATGCTGACCGGCGCCAAGCCGCACACCGGGGACACACCCGCCCAAGTGCTGTTCCGGCACATCAACACGGATGTGCCCGCGCCGTCCGAGGCCGTGCCGGGCCTCGCCGACGGGCTGGACCGGCTCGTCGCCGCCGCCACCGCGAGGGACGCCGAGGCGCGTCCGCACGACGCGGTGGCGCTGCTGGCGCTGGCCCGTGAGGCACGGGCCGGGCTCACGGACGACGACCTCGACCTCGTACCACCGCGGGCGACGCGTACCGAGGACGGCGGGGCGCCGCTCACCGCCGGCTCCGAGGACGCCACCAGCGTCATCGCGCGGCCCGTCGGCCCCGAGGCCCCGGCGGACGGAGGCGTGCAGCGCACCAGCCGGTTCGAGGTCCCGCCGGACACCCGCCCGCAGTCCGTGTCCCCGCCGTCGCCGCCCTGGCGGCGGTTCGCCGTACCGGGGCAGCGCGGAGTACTCGCGGCGGTCGCCGCGGTCCTGCTGGTACTCGGGCTCGGCGCGGGCGTCTGGTACATCAACTCAGGCCAGTTCACGCAGGTTCCCAGCGGGCTGCTCGGCAAGACGCAGGCGGACGCGGAGCGCAGGCTCTCCGCGGCCGGGCTCGAAGTGGGCACCACGAGTGAGGAATTCAGCAGCGCCTACGAGCGCGGCACCATCATGGCCACCGACCCGGCGGCCGGTGAGCGCATCCGGGACCACGGCGAGGTGAAGCTGGTCGTCTCCCGAGGCCCGCAGGTGGTCAAGGTCCCGGAGCTGAAGGGCAAGTCGCTCGCGGCGGCCAAGGCCGAGCTGCGCGAGGCGGGTCTGGCGGCGGGCGTCGTCACCGAGGAGTTCAGCGAGGACGTCGAGCGGGGCGCGGTCGTCAGCAGCGACCCGCGCGCCGGGACCGAGCGCCGCCCGGACGCCGCCGTGGCGCTGGTCGTCAGCAAGGGCGCCCCGATCGAGGTCCCCGGGGTCGTCGGGCAGTCGCTGGACGCCGCCCGCGGCACGCTGTCCGAGGCGGGACTGACCGTCGAGGTGGCCCAGGAGCGCACCGACTCCCGGCACCCCGCGGGTTCCGTCGCCGCGCAGTCCCTGGCCGAGGGCGACACTGCGGCGCGGGGCGA
Source organism: Streptomyces sp. MUM 203J (assembly GCF_022414595.1). Classification (GTDB taxonomy): domain Bacteria; phylum Actinomycetota; class Actinomycetes; order Streptomycetales; family Streptomycetaceae; genus Streptomyces. The sequence goes on from NZ_JADWYO010000061.1 coordinate 24,379, forward strand.
CACGATCACGCTCACCGTCTCCAGCGGCCCGCGCATGGTGCGGGTGCCGGACGTGACGGGCAAGAGCGTCGACGACGCGACGCGCGATCTGGAGGCCGCCGGGTTCGAGGTGGAGGTCCGCAAGGGCTTCCCGTTCCTCAGCGACACCGTCGGCAGCCAGTCCGTCGCGGGCGGGGAGTCGGCGCCCGAGGGCAGCACCGTCACCATCAAGACCAAGGGACTCTAGCCCCATGTCGCACCTCGTCGGGAGTCATGTCCCGGTGGCCGGCGGCCTCGCCAAGACCGGCCTGTCGTACGCCCGTGAGATCGGCGCCGAGACCGTGCAGGTCTTCGTCGCGAACCCGCGCGGCTGGGCCACGCCCGCCGGGAACCCCGCTCAGGACGACCTGTTCCGCACCGAGTGCGCGGCGGCGGGGATCCCGGCGTACGTCCACGCCCCCTATCTGATCAACTTCGGCTCGCACACCGAGGCGACGGTCGAGCGGTCGGTGGATTCGCTGCGGCACTCGCTGCGCCGGGGGCGGGAGATCGGCGCGCTCGGTGTGGTCGTGCACACCGGCTCCGCGACCGGAGGGCGCCCGCGCGAGACGGCTCTGGCGCAGGTGCGGCAGCACATGCTGCCGCTCCTGGACGAGTTGACGCACGACGACGACCCGTGTCTGCTGCTGGAGTCCACGGCGGGGCAGGGCGCGTCGCTCTGCTCCCTGGCGGAGGACTTCGGGCCGTACTTCGAGGCGCTCGACGCGCATCCGAAACTCGGTGTCTGCCTGGACACCTGCCACGTCTTCGCCGCGGGGCACGATCTGGCGGGGCCGGACGGTGTGCGTGACACACTGGACGAGCTGGTGGAGACGGTCGGTGAGGGCCGGCTGAAGCTGATCCACGCCAACGACTCCAAGGACGTGGCGGGCGCGCACAAGGACCGCCACGCGAACATCGGGGCGGGTCACATCGGTGAGGCGCCGTTCGCCGCGCTGATGCGCCACCCGGCTGCGGAGGACGTCCCCCTGGTCATCGAGACGCCCGGCGGCAAGGAGGGCCACGCGGCGGACGTGGCCCGGCTGAAGGCCCTGCGGGACGCCTGAACCGCGGGGCGGAACCCCGGTCCGCGTCTTCGAGGGTGACGTGGGACGTACCGGCCCCACGCACGACGAGCACGGTCCGGGGCCGGTCGCCGGTGGCGCGGCCGACGGCTGGGGACGGTGCGGCGCCACGGACCGGGTGCGCAGGCCCGCGTCCGAGCACCTCGGCGCTGCTCCGGCGCGGTGTCGCGGATGCGGGCGGCTTCCCTGAAGGGGACGTGGCGCACGGCCGTCACGGGCTCCCCGCGCGTTCGGCGTAACCCTTGCGGAGCCTGTCCGTCCGCTCAGAGCTCCGGGCCGTCCCCGGGCTCCTCCTGGTACGAGTAGCGCTGCTCCGCCCACGGGTCACCGACGTTGTGGTAGCCCCGCTCCTCCCAGAAGCCGCGGCGGTCGGCCGTCATGTACTCCACGCCCCGGACCCACTTGGGGCCCTTCCAGGCATACAGGTGGGGCACGATCAGCCGCAGGGGGAAGCCGTGCTCGGCGGTGAGCAGTTCACCGTCCTTGTGCGTGGCGAAGACCGTGCGGTCGGAGGCGAAGTCGGAGAGCCGCATGTTGGCGCTGAAGCCGTACTCGGCCCACACCATCACATGCGTCGCCTCGGACGCCGGGGGTGCGAGTTCGAGGACGGTCCGGGCGAGGACCCCGCCCCATTCGGCCCCGACCATGCTGAACTTCGTGACGCAGTGCAGGTCGGCCACGACCGCCGCGAACGGCAGCGCCGAGAACTCGTCATGGTTCCAGCAGTGCTTGTCGCCGTCCGCCGTGGCACCGAAGACCCGGAACTCCCAGCGCTCGGCCCGGAACTTCGGGACCGGCCCGTAGTGGGTGACCGGCCAGCCCCGCTGTAGCCGCTGTCCCGGCGGAAGCGTGGACTCCCTTGCTGCCCGGTGTTCCTCGCTGTCCGGCTGACCCATGGCTCAATGGTGACAGACCGGGAGCGGTGGTCACGACCGGGGCCCGTCGACACGAACGCCATTTCGGGCAACTCCCACTAAGCCTGCACTTACTGGACGATCTTCGCCGACGGTGCGAGGATGCGCGCATCCGCCCCCCTTCACGACATGTGGAAGGAGCCTCTGCGATGCAGGGCGACCCCGAGGTCATCGAGTTCCTGAACGAGCAGCTGACGGCCGAGCTGACGGCGATCAACCAGTACTTCCTCCACGCGAAGATGCAGGAGAACCTCGGCTGGACGAAGCTCGCGAAATACACCCGCGCAGAGTCCTTCGACGAGATGAAGCACGCCGAGGTGCTCACCGACCGGATCCTCTTCCTGGACGGGCTGCCGAACTACCAGCGGCTGTTCCACGTCCGCATCGGCCAGACGCTCACCGAGATGTTCCAGGCCGACCGGCAGATCGAGGTGGAGGCGATCGACCGCCTCAAGCGGGGCATCGAGCTGATGCGCGGCAAGGGCGACATCACGTCCGCGAACATCTTCGAGTCGATCCTCGCGGACGAGGAGCATCACATCGACTACCTGGACACCCAGCTGGAACTGGTCGAGAAGCTCGGCGAGGCGCTGTACATCGCCCAGCTGATCGAACAGCCGGAGAGCTGAGCCCGGACCCCGCCGGCTCAGGCCGCAGCGGCCTGCGGTCCGGACAGCACCTGCGGCTTCGGCAGCGCACCGGACGCAGCGAGGGGCTCGGGGGCCTCCCCGAGGGCCGTCAGCGCGGGCTCCCCCTGGTCCACCAGCTCACGACGCGGACAGGAGCCCCGCCCCAGGATGGCCTGGATACGCCGTACGCACGAGCCGCAGTCGGTCCCGGCCTTGCATGCGGACGCGATCTGGCGGGGCGTGCAGGCTCCGGCGTCCGCATGTTCCTTGACCTGCTTCTCGGTGACACCGAAACACGAGCAGACGTACACGCGGCTCACCTCCTGCCAGGTCCCTGGGCGTCCCATGCCTCCCTTGATCGGTGAGGCTAACCTAACCTTACCCGCCGCCCGGGAGACGCAAAAGACCGGAGCGCCCGCGAAGACGACGATGGGGCGCGGATCACACGGATCCGCGCCCCATCGATACGTCAAGGCTGATTCAAGCCACGATCACTGGTCGCGGTACATCTCCGCCACCAGGAACGCCAGGTCCAGCGACTGGCTGCGGTTCAACCGCGGGTCGCAGGCCGTCTCATAGCGCTGGTGCAGGTCGTCGACGAAGATCTCGTCGCCGCCGCCCACGCACTCCGTGACATCGTCACCGGTCAGCTCGACATGGATGCCGCCCGGGTGGGTGCCCAGAGCCTTGTGGACCTCGAAGAAGCCCTTGACCTCGTCCAGCACGTCGTCGAAGCGCCGCGTCTTGTGGCCGGAGGCCGCCTCGAAGGTGTTGCCGTGCATCGGGTCGGTGACCCAGGCGACGGTCGCACCGGAGGCGGTGACCTTCTCCACCAGCTCGGGGAGCCGGTCACGGACCTTGTCGGCGCCCATACGGACGATGAAGGTCAGCCGGCCGGGCTCGCGCTCCGGGTCCAGCCGGTCGATGTACGTCAGCGCCTCGTCGACCGTGGTCGTCGGGCCCAGCTTGATGCCGACCGGGTTGCTGATCTTCGACACGTACTCGATGTGCGCGTGGTCGAGCTGGCGGGTGCGCTCACCGATCCACACCATGTGGCCGGAGGTCGCGTACAGCTCACCGGTACGGGAGTCGACACGGGTGAGCGCCGACTCGTAGTCGAGCAGCAGCGCCTCGTGCGAGGCGAAGAACTCGACCGTGCGGAACTCGGCCGGGTCGGTGCCGCAGGCCTTCATGAAGCTGAGGGCGTTGTCGATCTCGCGGGCCAGCTGCTCGTAGCGCTGCCCGGACGGGGAGGACTTCACGAAGTCCTGGTTCCAGGCGTGCACCTGGCGCAGGTCCGCGTAACCGCCGGTGGTGAAGGCGCGCACCAGGTTCAGCGTCGACGCGGACGCCTGGTACATGCGCTTCAGCCGCTGCGGGTCCGGGACACGGGCCGCCTCGGTGAAGTCGAAGCCGTTGACGGAGTCGCCGCGGTACGTCGGCAGCGTCACCCCGTCGCGGGTCTCGGTGGGCTTGGAGCGCGGCTTGGAGTACTGCCCGGCGATCCGGCCCACCTTCACGACGGGCACGGACGCGGCGTAGGTCAGGACGGCACCCATCTGGAGGAGCGTCTTCAGCTTGGCGCGGATGTCGTCGGCGCCGACGGCCTCGAAGGACTCGGCGCAGTCGCCGCCCTGGAGGAGGAACGCCTCACCCCGGGCGACGGCCGCCATCCTGGCGCGCAGCTGGTCGCACTCGCCGGCGAAGACGAGCGGCGGATAGGACTCGAGGTCCGCGATCACATCGCGCAGAGCCTCGGCATCCGGGTACTCGGGCTGCTGCGCCGCGGGCAGGTCTCGCCAGGTCGCCTTGGCGGCGACGGCGTGGGAATCAGCGTTCACGGTCACCTTGACAACCTTACGCGGTGCGGACAGATGTCCACGTACCGGTTCAGAAAGTGAGACACGGCGGCCCGCCCGTCTCCCACCACCGCCCTCGACCGAGAACGCTTCGCGCCCACCCCTCCCACAGCCGCCCGTCTCCCACCACCGCCCTCGACCGAGAACGCTTCGCGCCCACCCCTCCCCCATGGCCCCCGCACATGCGCTAGGGTCACCGTCATGACCGCGCAGCAGACGGCTCAGCCCGTCCGGAACTGGTGGTGGACCGCTCATCCGGCGGCCCACTGACTGCGCGTACACCACATCACGCGAAGGCCGCCCGAGGGGCGGCCTTCTCTCGTTCTCACGGGCCGTTCCTCCCCTCCCCGGAAGGAACACCACCGGATGCACCTCAGCGATCTGCTCCACCCCGACGCCCCGCCCTTCGCCCTGCTGCGCCGCCGCACGCCCGGCCGTGACCACGGCGTCGTCGAGGTCCTGACCGGTCCCGTACGGGAGGTGGAGCGACTGGCCGAGCTGCCGGTGGGCCCCGCCGGGCGGCCGGCCCTGGCGCTCGTCCCGTTCCGGCAGCTCGGGGAACGCGGCTTCGACGTCCGCGACGACGGCACCCCGCTGTCGGTGCTCGTCGCGCAGGAGTCGTACGAGCTGCCGCTGGCCGAGGCACTGGAGCAGCTTCCCGCGCACGGCGTGCGGGTCGAGGACGGCGGCTTCGACGTGCCGGACGAGGAGTACGCCCGGACCGTGCGGCGGGTGGTGGAGGACGAGATCGGGAACGGCGAGGGTGCCAACTTCGTCATCCGGCGCACCTACCGGGGCCGGATCCCCGGCTTCGGGCGGGCCGACGCGCTGGCCCTGTTCCGGCGGCTGCTGGCCGGTGAGCGGGGTGCGTACTGGACGTACGTCGTGCACACCGGGCAGCGGACGCTGGTGGGGGCCAGCCCGGAGGTGCACGTGCGGATGTCGGGAGGGCCCGGCGAGCAGGAAGCGCTCCCGGCCGAGGACGGCGGTGGGACGCGGACGGGAGGCACCGTCGTCATGAACCCGATCAGCGGCACCTATCGCTACCCGGCGGGGCGCCGTCCGGGTGTGGAGGAGCTGCTGGGCTTTCTCTCCGACCGGAAGGAGACCGACGAGCTCTCCATGGTCGTGGACGAGGAGCTCAAGATGATGTGCACCGTCGGGGACATGGGCGGGGTCGTGGTCGGGCCTCGGCTGAAGGAGATGGCGCACCTCGCGCACACGGAGTACGAGCTGCGCGGCCGGTCCACGCTCGACGTGCGGGAGGTGCTGCGGGAGACCATGTTCGCGGCGACCGTGACCGGGTCGCCCGTGGAGAACGCCTGCCGGGTCATCCAGCGCCACGAGCAGGGCGGGCGTGCCTACTACGCCGGGGCCCTGGCCCTGCTGGGGACTGACGCCGGCGGCGCCCAGACCCTGGACTCCCCCATCCTGATCCGTACGGCCGACATCGACGCGCAGGGCGGGCTGCGGGTCCCGGTCGGGGCCACGCTGGTGCGGCACTCCGACCCGGACGGCGAGGTCGCGGAGACCCACGCGAAGGCGGCGGGAGTGCTGGCGGCGCTCGGGGTACGGCCCGGCCGGCCGCGCCCGGAGGCGGCGGCTCCGCCCCGGCTGGCGGACGACCCCCGGGTACAGGCGGCGCTGGACGCACGGCGGGCGGGCCTGGCGCCGTTCTGGCTGCGGATGCGGGAACCGGACGCGCGCGGGCCGCTGGGCGGGCACGCGCTGGTGGTGGACTGCGAGGACACGTTCACCTCAATGCTGGCGCACGTGCTGCGCGCGGCGGGACTGGAGGTCACGGTACGGCGGTACGACGCGCCCGGGCTGCGGGACGCGGTCGCGGAGCACGCGGGCCCGGTGGTACTGGGCCCCGGGCCGGGGGACCCCGGGGACGGCGGCGACCCGAGGATGCGGTTCCTGCGCGGGCTGACCGCCGAGGTGCTGGCCGGGCACCGGCACGGGGTGCTGGGGGTGTGCCTCGGCCATGAGCTGATCGCGGCGGAACTGGGCCTGGGCATCGTGCGGAAAGCCGTGCCGTACCAGGGGGCGCAGACGGCCGTCGACCTGTTCGGCCGGTCCGAGACGGTCGGCTTCTACAACAGCTTCGTGGCCCGCTGCGACGACGAGGCGGCGCGGGCACTGGCGGGGCGCGGGGTGGAGGTCGGCCGCAGCGCGGCGACCGGCGAGGTGCACGCGCTGCGCGGGCCGGGCTTCGCGTCGGTCCAGTTCCACCCGGAGTCGGTACTGACGCTGAACGGCGCGGAGATCGTGAAGGAGCTGGTGCGCGCGGTGACGGCCGGCGCGGGTCAGATGGCGCGGTGACGGCGGGCGCGGGTCAGATGAGTGGCGGCGCGGCGAGGATGTTCTCGCTGCGGCGGCCCTCCGCGTAGTCGGTGACGTTCCGCACCGTCGTGGCGATGATCTCGGTCACCGCCTCGGCGGTGTAGTACGCCTGGTGGGAGGTGACAAGGACGTTCGGGAAGGTCATCAGCCGGGCCAGGGTGTCGTCGTCGACGCCCTGCAGGGACCTGTCCAGGAAGAACAGCCCGGCCTCCGCCTCGTACACGTCGAGCCCGACGCCCCGGAACCGGCCGGCGCGCAGCTCCGTGACCAGGGCGTCGGTGTCCACGAGGCCGCCGCGGCTGGAGTTCACCAGGAGGGCGTCGTCCTTCATGGACTTCAGCGCGTCGGCGTCGAGGAGGTGATGGGTCGCGGGCATGAGCGGCACGTGCAGGCTGACGAGATCCGCCTCCGCGAGGAGGGTCTCCTTGTCGACGTACGTCATGCCGAGTTCCCGGCACTCCGGGTTCGGGGTGATGTCCCAGCCGAGCAGTCGCATGCCGAAGCCATGGGCGATACGGGTGAACGCGGTGCCGATCCGGCCGGTGCCGACCACCCCGGCCGTGCGGCCCCGCAGGTCACGACCGAGCAGGCCGTCGAGGCGGAAGTCGAAGTCGCGGGTGCGGGTGGCGGCACGGACGATGCGGCGGTTCACGGCCATCGCGAGCGTCCATGCGAACTCGGCCACGGAATAAGGGGAGTAGAACTCCACCCTTGCCACGGTGAGGCCCAGGGCACGGGCCACGTCCAGGTCGATGTTGTTGAACCCGGTCGACCTCTGGGCGACCAGCCGCGTACCGCCCTCGGCGAGGGTCCGCAGGACCGGGGCGCTGAGGTCGGCGTTGACACTGCTGGACACGGCCTCGTGGCCGCGCGCGATGGGCGCGGTGTCCTTGTCGAGGAACACCCCCAGGCACCGCACCCGGTGGCCGGCCTCCGCGAACGCCGCCTCCACGAGCGGGCGCTCGTCGGTCTGCACCCCGAACGCGAGAACGTCCATGCCGCACCCTCCTCGGTCAACCGCCCCCGACGATACGCCCGTCACCGGTCGTCCACCCTGCGGGCGGGCACCCGTGGCGTCGCGTGGGACGGCGGTCCGAGCGGCCTTCCTCCCGTCGTGTGCGGCGTCCCGCCACGGGCTGGCCGCCGTGCCCTGTCCGGGGTGGACGGGCCGGGGCGTTCCGTGGGGTCGTCTTCTCATGACGGCTCGCCCGGGGCCCGCGTTCACGGCGGGCAGCCTCGCCTCCCGGCTTCGCCCGAACAGGGGCCCCGCCGCTGCGGGGCCACCCCGCCGTGCCCCTCCCGCCGGTGCCGCGACCGCACGTCGGTGGGGGCCGGGACGGGTGGGCACGGCGGAACCAGCCCGGCGGCCCGGACACGCTGTGCCCTGATCCGCTCCGCCGGGTGGGGGTCACATGTGGTCCAGGCCCGTTTCTATGGCGTAGCGGACCAGCTCCACGCGGTTGTGGAGCTGGAGCTTGCCCAGCGTGTTCTGGACGTGGTTCTGGACCGTCCGGTGGGAGATGACCAGGCGCTCCGCGATCTGTTTGTAGCTGAGGCCCTTGGCGACCAGCCTCAGCACCTCCGTCTCACGCTCCGTGAGACGCGGGGCCTCGGGGCGTTCGGGCTTTGACGAGCCCGGCCAACCGTCGTCCGCGGGCTCGGCGGCCAGACGCCGGTACTCGCCCAGGACCAGGCCCGCCAGTCCGGGCGTGAACACCGGGTCGCCCGCCGCCGTGCGCCGTACCGCGTCCTGGAGCTCCTCCGTGCTCGCGGACTTGACGAGGTACCCCGTCGCCCCGGACTTCACCGCCTCCAGTACGTCCGCGTGCTCCCCGCTCGCGGACAGGACGAGGACCCGTGGCCCGGCGCCCGGCCCGACCAGCTCCTTGCAGACCTGGACGCCCGGCTTGGCCGGCAGGTTCAGGTCCAGCACGAGGACGTCGGGCCGCGCGGCGCGGGCCCGCCGTACCGCCTGCTCGCCGTCGCCGGCGGTGGCCACCACGTCGAACCCCGCCTCGCCCAGATCGCGGGCGACGGCGTCCCGCCACATGGGGTGGTCGTCGACCACCATCACCTTGATCGGCTGTTCCGTCATCGCTGCGCCGCCTTCCCCCGTGGGACCTTCAACTCGACCTCCGTGCCCTGCCCGGGGACCGAGACCCACTCGGCCGTGCCGCCCAGGTCGTGGAGCCTGCCCCGGATGGACTGGGCGACCCCGAGGCGTCCCTCGCCCTCCGCCTGCGCGAGCCGCCCCTCCGGTATGCCGGGCCCGTCGTCCCGTACCGTCACGATCACCTCGTCGCCCCAGTCCTCGACCAGGATCCACGCCCGGGCGTCCTGCCCCGCGTGGGTACGGACATTGTCCAGGGCGGCACCGACGGCCGCCGCCAGCTCCCGCGCCGCGGGCCGCGGCAGCGGGACCGGAGTGCCCGGCTCCGCGAAGCTCACCCTGGCTCCCGCGTGGGGGGCCAGGAGCGTCCGGAGGTCGAGGTCCGGGGATCCGGACGCCTCCCCGGGCGTGTCCGTCACGCGGACCAGCGCGCCCTGCGACTCGTCCTCGCTGGCATGCGACCGGCGGTCCAGACCGCCCGCCACCAGGGCGCGCAGCGCGGCCTCCTGCTCCCCCGCCATGCGGCCCAGTTCCGCGGCCTCTCCGCCCAGGGCGGTACCCCGGCGCTGGACCATGGCCAGCACCTGGAGGACCGAGTCGTGGATGTCTCGGGCCAGCCGCTCCCGTTCCCGGGTGGCCGCCTCGATCTCCAGGGCCCGCGCGAGGGTGCGTTCGGAGGCGCGGGCGACCTCGACGACGTAACCGATGGCGATGGACGCCACGCACACCAGGATCACGTTGTGCACGACGTCCCGGGAGGGCGTGCCGCGCTCCACCAGGTTCGCCGCGGCGACCAGCGCGGACGCGAACCCGGCCCAGCGCCAGCCGCCCCGGAGGGCGTACGCGAGGACCGCGCCGGCCGTCCAGATGCTCGGCAGTGTGGCCCGGTCGGACATCTGGGCGTGCGTGTCCGCGAGCGGGGTCAGCAGGATGCCGGTGAGCGCGATGCCCAGATCGGCCATGAGGAACCGCTTGGTGCAGCGGACCGCGCCGGACACCTGCGGAAGCGTGGCCAGCGTCCACACGCCCAGCACCGCGAGGTACGCGAAGGCCACCCAGGGCCGTTCGAACTCGTCCCGGCGGAGGGTGTGGATCAGAGCCGCGTAGCCCAGGGTGAGGACCCGGTACCCCCTGAGCGCACGCCACAGCGGCTGCTCCACCGACATGCGTACGACCCGCTCCCGCCCGGCCATGTCCCCCCGTGCCCCATTCCGTCCCGGGACGTGGTCAGGCCTCGTCGGCGGGCGTGCGGTCGCCGCCGCTCCTGGCCTTGGCCGCCGCCTCCTTCGCGGCTTCTCTGGCCGCCTCCTTCGCGGCCTTCTCCGCCTCCGCGATCTGCCGCTTGGCGACGGTCGCGTAGATGTCGACGTACTCCTGGCCGGACAGCTTCATGATCTCGTACATCACCTCGTCGGTGACCGAGCGCAGGATGAAGCGGTCGCTGTCCATGCCCTGGTAGCGGCTGAAGTCGAGGGGCTTGCCGATCCGGATGCCGGGGCGCATCAGCTTGGGGACGATCTTGCCGGGCGGCTGGATCTTCTCCGTGTCGATCATGGCGATCGGGATGACGGGCGCGCCGGTGGCCAGCGCCACGCGGGCCAGGCCGCCGGGCTTGCCGCGGTAGAGCCTGCCGTCCGGGGAGCGGGTGCCCTCCGGGTAGATGCCGAACAGCTCGCCGCGCTCGATGACCTCGATGCCGCTGCGGACCGCCGCCTCGCCCGCGCCACGCGCGCCGGAGCGGTCCACGGGGAGCTGACCGACGCCCTTGAAGAAGGCGGCGGTGAGTTTGCCCTTCACGCCGGGCGTCGTGAAGTACTCCGCCTTGGCGATGAAGGTGACCTTGCGGTCCAGGACCGCCGGCAGGAAGAACGAGTCGGAGAAGGAGAGGTGGTTGCTCGCGAGGATCGCCGGGCCCTCGGCGGGGATGTTCTCCAGGCCCTCCACCCAGGGCCTGAAGGCGAGCTTCAGCGGCCCTCCGATGGAGAACTTCATAGCGCCGTAGATCAACTCGGGTTCCTCTTCGTCCTCTGGTCCGTCGATCAGACCATAACTCTTCCAAGGGCGCGCGCCCGTCTGCGAGGCGCGACGGACCTGGTCGGTGTCAGCGCGGTCGCGTACGGTGAACCACACGGATTCCCTGTAGCGCGGCGGTCCCGAAATACCCGTACGTTCGCAGGTGTTCCCCGTCCGTACCCTCCCAGTCCGTCGAACCCGAACAGGAGACCCCCGTGCCGGTCCTCCCCGGAGCTGAGCCGTACCGCCACGAGGGCGGAGACATCGGCGTACTCCTCTGTCACGGCTTCACCGGCTCGCCGCAGTCCCTGCGGCCCTGGGCCGAGTATCTGGCGGAGCGCGGTCTGACCGTGTCGCTGCCGCTGCTGCCCGGGCACGGGACGCGCTGGCAGGACATGCAGGTCACCAGCTGGCAGGACTGGTACGCCGAGGTGGACCGCGAGCTGCGGCTGCTGAGGGACCGGTGCGAGCGGGTGTTCGTCTTCGGGCTGTCCATGGGCGGGGCCCTCACTCTCCGGCTGGCGGCCCGGCACGGCGACGCGATCTCGGGCATCGTGCTGGTCAACCCGGGCAACAAGGTGCACGGGGTGATGGCGCACGCACTGCCCCTGGTGCGGCATCTGATGGCGTCCACGGAAGGGATCGCGAGCGATATCGCGAAGGAGGGCGTGGCGGAGGTCGGCTACGACCGGGTTCCGCTGCACGCGGCGCACTCGCTGCGCGAGTTCTTCAAGCTGGTGGACGGTGAGCTGCCGCAGGTGACGCAGCCGGTGCTGCTGCTGCACAGCCCGCAGGACCATGTGGTGCCGCCCGCCGACTCGGCCCGCATCCTGGGACGGATCTCCTCGACGGACGTCACGGAGATCCTGCTGGAGCGCAGCTATCACGTGGCGACGCTGGACCACGACGCGGATCGGATCTTCGAGGAGAGTCACGCCTTCATCGGCCGCCTCACCCCGAACACGGCGGAGGAGGGGAGCTCGACCGTTGTCTGAGCAGCACGAGGCCCCCGGCCCCGAGGCCACCGGCGACGCGGCACCCCCGGAGGATGCCGTGCGGCCGGCCGAGCGCGGCCGGACGGCGCACGGAGACGTACGCGCCTCGGCGGACGAGCGGCGGCCGGAGGACGGCCCCCGGGGCTCCGACGACGCGACGGCCCCGGGCGACGAGCACGCCCGGGGCGGCCCGCGGAGCCCCGGGCACGGGGAGGCGGCCGGAGACCCGGCAGGCCCACAGCCCGCGGAGGGCGAGCGCGGTCACGACGGCCCACAGGCCTCCGGAGCCGGGCGAGCCCCGGCGGGCGACGGGCGTCCGCACGGCCGCACGGCCGGGGACACGGCGGACGTCGGCCGCTCGTCGGGCAGTCCAG
>NZ_JADWYO010000062.1 GCF_022414595.1 Streptomyces sp. MUM 203J
CGCCGCCGCGATCGGGCTCGGGCTGCTGGCCCAGGACCTGAACGTGGCGTTCCTGGTGGGGCTGGCCGTGCGGCGGGAGCGCGGGTGTGCGGGGGCGCCCACCGTGTGGATGCGGGGAGCCGAGCTGCGGGGGGACGACGGGTCGGTCGGCGATGCCGTCCAGCGGGCGCTGCGGCAGGCCGGGCGGGTCGTCGCCGCGTCGCGGGGGGACTGGAGCGCCTACCCCGGGTTGCGGGACACCGCCGGTGACACCCTGCCCGCGCGCGTCGCGCGACTCGCGGCGGAGGCGGGGCGCCCCCTGGTGATCCTCCTTGACGGGGCCGACGAGATGCCGCAGGCCCTCGCCCGGCGACTGCCCGAGTGGACGGACGGCACCCTGGACTGGCTGCGCGCTCACGACGCGCGGCTCGTCCTCACCTGCCGCCCCGAGTACTGGGAGACGGCGGGCGCACTGTTCCCGGACGGCGCGCTGCACCGCCCGGAGGCGCCGGCGGAGCTGCTCCCCGACGCCGTACCGATCGGCGCGCTGACCGCCGCGGAGGCGGTGCGCGTGCGGGAGCGGTACGGCCTGACGGAGGCCGCCGTAGCCCCCGAGGACGCCCGCCATCCGCTGGCCCTGCGGCTGCTCGGGGAGGTCCGGGCCGCCCTCCCCGACGCGCTCCCCGGGCAGCCGTGCCGCGCCGAGATCTTCGCCGCCCACACGGACCTGGCCTGCCTGCGCACGGCGGTGCGGATGACGGACGGGGCGGAGGACGGAGTCGTACGGGACCTCGCGGCGCGGGTCGCCGGGCGGCTGCACCGGGCCGCGCGGCACTGCCTGACCGCAGGGAGCGCCGAGCTGGACCGGGAGACGTTCGAGGAGCTGTTCCCCTGGGCGACCGGCTGGGCCGCCGCTGTGCTGGCCGAGGGGCTGATGGAGCCCGCGGGCCCCGGCTACCGGTTCGGTCACGAGGAGCTGGGGGAGTGGATCCAGGGCGCCCACGTCGACGTGGACGCCCTGCTGGACGCCCTCCTCGACCGTCCCGAGCCCGAGAGCCCGCCCCGCCACCGGCTCGGTGTCGTCCTCCAGGCCCTGCTCCGCCAGGAGACGGCCGAGGGCCGGGCGGCGCTCGCCCGCCGCCTGGAACGCCTCGTGAACCCGGCCACCACGCGTGACGGTGACGTCGGCTGGTGGGCCGCGCGGCTGCTGCGGGGGGTGCTGCTGCGGCTGCGGGACGCCCGTCCGTACGGCGGGGTGCTGCGGCTGCTGGCCGGGCGTACCGCCGCACATCCGCGGGCGGCGCGCGAGTTCGGCGCGTGGTTCTGGGAGCGGCTGCGGGTGGGGGAGGACGAGCGGATGGAGCTGTTCCGCCGACTGCTCCCCGCCGACGGAGGCGGGTTCCTGGAAGCCGTCGCGCTGCGGCTGGGGGCCGACCCCCGGAGCGTCCAGCCTCTGCTGTGCCGGTGGTTCGGGGACGGCCGCCCCCTGCACGCGGAGGCGGGCGCGACCGCGCGGCCCACCGTCGGCGGCGTCGCCAGGGCGCTGCTGCACACGCACCGCGACCTGGCTGTCGACGACCTCTGCGAGGCCCTCGTCAGCACCGCCCACCCCCAGGCCCGCGAACTGCTCGCCCGCCTCGTCGACGACGAGCCCGCCGCGCTGTGCCGCGCCGTCGACCGCTGGGCACACGACGACACCCGGCCCTGCCGTCGCGCGGCCGCCGCCGCGTACGGCAGGATGCTCGCCGCCCGGGTGACGGCCGAGGCCGACCGGGAGCCGCTGCGCTATGCCGCGCTCGCGTTGCTGGCCCGCCCCGGGGACCGGGCGCTGCACGGTACGGCGCTGAGCCTGCTGCTCGGGGACCCGCGGGCCCGGGCGGACCATCTGCCGCGCGCCCTGGCGGAGTTCCGGGACGGCGAGCCCGGCAGCGTGCCCGCCGGAGTCCTCACGCCCGCCCTGGCGACCCACCCCGAGGAGGTCCTCGCGGCGTTCGGCGCCCGGCTGCGGGACGACCGCGGTGCCGCCGAGGTGCTGGACGCCCTGGCCGCCGTACGGTCCCCTGCACTGGCCCGGCGGGCCGCCGCACTGGTCCGGGCCTACTCCGCCCGGCACCCGGCCGGCGCGCCGCACGTCGCCGCGTACGTCGTCCAGCGCCTGGCACAGGGCCCGGCGGCGCGCGCGGTCCTGTTCCCGCTGGTGGCCGAACTGATGAGGGGCGGCGCCGACGAAGTGCGGGACGCCCTGGCCCGGGTGCTCACCGATCCGGAACCGGCCCATGGGCTCCGGGCCGAGCTGCTCGACGTACTCCTCGACCGCGAGCACCCCGCCGACGGGGACGCGGCCCTGGCGGAGGCGCTGCTTCGGGCGGCGGCCCTGGGGGCCTGCGGGCGCCCGGAGGAGCGGACGCGTGAACTCGTCCTGCGGGCCGGGCTGCTGCTGCTCCGCACCGCGGAGGGCGCGCCCCGCTTCGACCGGCGGCTGACCGCGCTCGCCCGTGAGGTGCCCGGCTTCGCCGTTCTCCTGAGCGGCTGGACCGCAAGGGAGCCGCGCCGCTGGGCGGCCCTCGTCGGCCGGGACGCCCGCGGCGCGATCGAGCGTCTCGCCGCGCCGGGACCCGGACCCGGGGCGGCCCGCGCGCTGTCGCCCGTGCCCGTACCGGCACTGACTGCGATGCCGATGCAAGCCGAACGTCGTGGGCATGGCACCCTTAGACCTGCGTAACAGGCCATGACATATACGGTTCGGGCGAGGAGCGGTCACAGTGCAGCGCTGGCGAGGCTTGGAGGAGATCCCCCAGGACTGGGGGCGCAGCGTCGTCACCATCGGTTCCTACGACGGTGTCCACCGCGGGCACCAGCTGATCATCGGCCGGGCCGTGGAGCGTGCCCGGGAGCTGGGCGTCCCGGCGGTGGTCGTCACCTTCGACCCGCACCCCTCGGAGGTCGTACGGCCCGGCAGCCACCCGCCGCTGCTGGCCCCGCACCACCGGCGGGCCGAGCTGATGGGGGAGCTGGGCGTCGACGCGGTGCTGGTGCTGCCGTTCACGTCCGAGTTCTCGAAGCTGTCCCCCGCGGACTTCATCGTGAAGGTGCTCGTCGACAAACTCCGCGCGCGCGTGGTGGTCGAGGGCCCCAACTTCCGTTTCGGCCACAAGGCCGCCGGAAACGTCGACTACCTGCGGGAGCTGGGCGAAACCTACGACTACGAGGTCGAGGTCGTGGACCTGTTCGTGACCGGCGAGGCAGGCGGCGGCAGGCCCTTCTCGTCCACCCTGACCCGGCGCCTGGTCGCCGAGGGGGACGTCGAGGGCGCCGCCGAGATCCTGGGCCGCCCGCACCGCGTCGAGGGCGTGGTCGTCCGGGGCGCGCAGCGTGGCCGCGAGCTGGGCTACCCGACGGCGAACGTGGAGACCCTGCCGCACACCGCCATCCCGGCCGACGGCGTCTACGCCGGCTGGCTCACCGCGAACGGCGAGCGGATGCCCGCGGCCGTCTCCGTCGGCACCAACCCGCAGTTCGACGGCACGGAGCGAACGGTGGAGGCCTACGCCATTGACCGCGTCGGCCTTGACCTGTACGGGCTGCACGTGGCCGTGGACTTCCTCGCGTTCGTCCGCGGCCAGCAGAAGTTCGCGTCGATCGAGGAGCTGCTGGACGCGATCGGGGCGGATGTGAAGCGGTGCCGGGAGCTGACGGGGGCGTTCGACGCAGGACGCTAGCCGGAGGGCGGGTGTGTCCGGCGTCTGAGGCCGGGCGGCTGAGCCGCCGTACGCCGGGCCCGGGGGCAGCCCCCCGGTTTCGGTGTGTGCGGGGGAAGAGGCGTCGGAGACCGCCCGGCCCGGCACGCGAAGAGGGGAGGGCCCGCACCGTTCCTGGTGCGGGCCCTCCCCTCGTTTCCGGCAGCCGCGCCCGGCTACTGGGCGCCCGGCTGCTGCGGATCCTGCTGCGGCGGTGCCTGAGGGGGCTGCTGTGCCTGCTGTCCCGGCCAGCCCGGCTGCTGGGGCCACCCGGCGGGAGGCGCGGGCGGCACCGGGGCGTTCGGGTCGGGCTGCTGCCCCGGCTGCTGCCAGCCCTGCGGGGGCACGCCAGGCCGGTCGGCCTGGCCCTGGGCAGGAGGCTGGGGTGCGTACGGCTGGCCGGGTACCGGCTGTCCCGGTGCGCCGGGCTGTCCCGGCACGGGCGGCTGGGCGCCGTACGGCTGCGCGAGGTGGGGCTGCCCGGCAGGGGCCCCGGCCTGACCGGGCACGGGCGGCTGACCGTGCACCGGCTGTCCCGGCATGGCGGGCTGCCCCGGCACAGGCGGCTGACCGGGACCCTGGGCCGTGCCGTACCCCGGCTGACCTGGCATGCCGGGCTGCCCCGGCACGGGCTGCGGCCCTGGCATGCCGGGCTGCCCCGGCACGGGCTGCGGCCCGTGGGCGGGGGCCTGCCCGGCAACGGGCGGCTGGCCGGGCACGGGCCGGCCCGGCGCCGCCTGCTGCCCCGGCATCGGCGGAGCAACCTGCGGCGGCAGCGCGCCCTGCCCGTCACCGGTCCACAGTCCCTGCGCCTGCTGCGCCCGCGCGAAGTCCTCCGCCACCATCGCCGCGAGGTTGAAGTACGCCTCGCGGGTCTTCGGCCGCATCATGTCGAGGTCCACCTCGGCACCGGCCGCCAGGTGCTCGTCGAACGGCACGACCAGCACCTCCCGGCAGCGGGTCCTGAAGTGCGCGACGATGTCCTCCACCTTGATCATCTTGCCGGTCTCGCGGACCCCGGAGATGACCGTGATGGAACGCTGCACCAGGTCCGCGTAGCCGTGGGCGTGCAGCCAGTCCAGCGTCGTCGAGGCGCTGGAGGCGCCGTCCACGGACGGGGTGGAGATGATGATCAGCTGGTCCGCGAGGTCCAGCACCCCGCGCATCGCGCTGTACAGCAGGCCGGTGCCCGAGTCGGTCAGGATGACCGGGTACTGCTTGCCGAGCACGTCGATCGCGCGCCGGTAGTCCTCGTCGTTGAAGGTCGTGGAGACCGCCGGGTCCACGTCGTTGGCGATGATCTCCAGACCGGAGGGCGCCTGCGAGGTGAACCGGCGGATGTCCATGTACGAGTTGAGGTACGGGATGGCCTGGACGAGGTCCCGGATGGTGGCGCCGGTCTCCCGCCGTACGCGGCGGCCGAGCGTACCGGCGTCGGGGTTGGCGTCGATGGCCAGGATCTTGTCCTGCCGTTCGATGGCCAGGGTCGCCCCGAGCGCGGTGGTCGTCGTGGTCTTGCCGACACCGCCCTTGAGGGAGATGACGGCGATCCGGTAGCAGGACAGGACCGGCGTACGGATCAGCTGGAGCTTGCGCTGCCGCTCCTGTTCCTCCTTCTTGCCGCCCAGTTTGAAACGGGACGCGGACGGGACGCGGCTGCTCTTGGCCTTCTGCTTGTTGTTGCGGAGCAGCCGGTCGGAGGACAGTTCGACGGCCGCGGTGTAGCCGAGCGGCGCGCCCGGCACGGAACGCTCCCGCTGATCGTGCGTCACGGCCGCGGGCCAGGCCCCGCCGACCCGGGGATCGACAGCGGGCCCACCGGGCTGCGGGGGCTGAGTGTGCTGCTGCGGGTGCGCTGGCCGTGCCTGCGCCGGAGGCTGGGCCTGCGGCTGGGCCTGTGCGGGCGGCTGAGCGGGATGCGGCTGGGCCTGCCCGGGGTGCGGGAAGCCGTAGCCGTCCTGCGGCTGCGCGGGCTGCGGCTGGGCCTGCCTGGCCTGTTGCTGGGCCTGAGGCTGCCCCTGGTGCGGGAACCCGTAGCCGTCCTGGGGCTGCGCGGGCTGACCGGCGGGGTTCGGCTGCGGGAAGCCGTAACCCCCCTGGGGCAGGCCTCCTTGGGCGGGTGACGCGGCCTGAGCGGGCGGCCCGGGCTGACCGGCACCGGCCTGCGGGAAGCCGTAGCCGCCCTGGGGCTGAGGCTGGGCCTGCCCCGGCTGCGGGAACCCGTACCCGCCCTGAGGCTGCGCGGGCTGCTGGATCTCGTAACTCCCGGCACTCTGCCCGGGTTGCGCGGTCTGAGCCGACGGCACGGCGGGGCCCGGCTGAGGAAACCCGTACCCTCCCGGAGGCGCGGGCGGCGTCGGCATGGGCGACTGGTCCTGTCCCGGCGCGGGCTCCTGTATGGGCCACTGCGCCCCGTCGGCCGGGGCACCCGCGGGGGCGGCGGGCTGGAACGCGGGCGGCAACGGCGGCAGCCCGGCCGGTGGCACGGCCGCGGGCGGCACGTGCGCCCCCGCAGCGTCCTGGGCCACCGCCTCCGGCGCGGGGGCGACGTCCTCAGCCTCCGCGTCAGCGGGCGTACCACCAGGCCCGCCCTCAGCCGCCGGATGCGCCCCACCCTCGTCCGAGGCGTCGGCCACCACGGCGGGCTCACCCACGGGCTCGTCCGAAGGCACAGAAGTACGGGAGGCCCCTTCGTTCTTCGCGTCATCCGAACGCTCCGCGGCCTCGGCCAGTTCGGCTATCTCCCGCTTCATGTCCCCGACGGAGAAGCGCATCGTGGCCCCACCGACAGCACCCTCCCCACCGGGCACAGGCCCCGGCGCGACAGGCTCGGCTTCGGCCCCTGCCGCAGGGCCTCCGCCGGCCCCCGTAACTTCCGCAGCCTGGAACCCGCCGTCCCCCGGCAGCCCGGGAACAGCGATCGGCTGCCCGGTGGGCGGCGGCGGAGCAGGAGGACCCGGCACCGAGCCCCCCGCACCGGACCCGCTTCCGGTACCTGTACCGGAGCCCGCCCCGGCACCCCCGGCGTTCTCCGTGTACCAGGCGGGCGGGGTGTAGTCGATGGTGAACTCACCCGTCATCTCGGCGGCATCCGCGTCGGACTGATCATCGACGGTAGGCACCTGCCACCCCTCGCGGATCTCGTCCCGATCGCCGTTCACTTTGCCTCCTGGTGTGGTCGAGCACCCTGTCCGGTCCTGGGCGGCGTGGGGCGACCGTTCCTGTCGTCGTTCCGTTCCGTCTGCCCGGCGGACCGTCCCGCGCCGTCCCCTGGTGCTCACGGATCCGTGCGGACCGACGCCCGGCTTCTCTCCACACTAATAGCCATCGGTGCCCGCTTGTCAGGCCCGTCCGGCCGCCACCGGCCGTCTCCTGACCACATGTGTCCCCGTGGTCGCGGACACCGCTCCGGAGCGTCACCGGCTGCTCCGTCAAACCAGGACATACGGCGCGGTGTTCGCCCGGCCCGGATCAGACCGCGGCAGCCGTGACCGCTCAGTCCATGCGTCGGGCCGTGCCCAGCAGTCCCGTCTCCGCATCGGTCGCCTGAGTCATCACGAACGTGCGGTCCCGTCCTGAGCACCAGAGCGTCACCCCGTCCGCGAGCGTGGAGAGCACCTCGGCCTCACTCGGCGGGAGGCGCAGGAAGCGGCCGATCTGCCTGGCCTCGTCCGGCGCCAGACGCTGCACCCCCACCACCGACGACTTCTCCACCAGTCGGGGCGCCGCCGGACTCAGATACGGCAGCAGGGTGATGACCGACTGCCAGGGTGCGGACACCACCCGGCCGCGGGGCGGACGCATCCCGCAGTCCCGTACGACCAGCACGGGGCTGCCCGGTGACGCACCCTGCGGCGGTACGCGTCCGACATCGTGCAGCGTCACGCAGGGCAGGCCCGCTCCGGCGGCCTGGACGAGCGCGGTCCAGGCCGCCGCACGACCGGTCTCCACGGCCACCCGCGTACCGGTCGCGGCGGCACGCAGCGCCAGCACCTGAGCGGTCCACAGACCACCGATCAGCGTGATCTCGTAGGGCGTGGGCTGGTTGACGCCCAGGACGGCGGGACGTTCATCGGCATCCACCCCGATGACCACTCCGTCATCCCCGACCGGGACGCCCAGGGTCTCCAGATCATCCAGGGATACGGCATGCCGCTCCCGGCGAGGGCCGAGCAGACCGAAACCGATGCGGGACCGTGCCATCAGCGAGCACCCCCCAGTGGAAGAGTGGCGAGCATCGCCGGCAGCTGCTCATGGTCGAGCCGGACGAGGCCGGTCCGCACGCCCCGCGCCGCTCGCTCCAGTTGATGGCGTGACGCGACCAGCTCGTCGTCGCCGCGTCCGGTGACACGTATGTATCCGGACACGGTCACGTCCTGCCGTTCGCCGCCGCTCAAGGTGAGACTGAACGTCGTGGCGAAGGCCGGAAGCGAGGTGAGGAGCGCAACCAACTGCGGCATGGACGCGCCGCTCGGCCCGAACTGAGGCCAGCGTCCCACCCAGTAGGTCGTATGGCGGCGGTCGTCGCACTGCCAGGTACGGGAGGTCTCCTTCGTGCGGCGGCCGGATGCCTGCTGACCGCCGTTCTGGACGCGAGCCGGGGTGCTGGCGCACACGGAGGTGGCCAGTGCCGAGACGAGTCCCTGTTCGCTGAGCACGGTGGCCCGGAAACCGGCTCCGGTGAGTCGACTCGCCAACTGGTCGGCGGCCCGCACCACACACTTCTGTGCACCCAGCAGCCCACCGCCCCGAGCGGCCACCGCCTGCGGGCACAGCTCGGGGTCCAGCTTCAACGCGATCCAGGTGATGCGTGCGGCGGGGGCACCGGTACGCTCCTGCAACGGGCCGTAGTTGCGGACGACCAACGACTCGGCGGGCAGGTGCGGAGCAGGTGCGGGCCGGGTGTGCTGCACGATCTGCGCCGACTCCAGACGGATCCCGTCGACGTCCAGCGCGTCCCGTATCAAGCCCAGCGGCAGGGGCCGTTGGGTACGGTCTCGACGCAACGCCGTGTCATGCGACTCCACTTGGAGGACCGCTGTCAGGAACGTGCCGTCACCGACCATGCCGATCGTGCGACGGTCGCGCCCCTTGGTCGCCTGAAAGGTGTACGTCCGGAGGGACGGGTCGCACTCGAAGACCGGTGCCAGTCCCGGATCCGTCCCGGCAGGCACGGACAGCGAGCCGGCCCTGCGTCGGCGGGCGCGCAGCGCGAACACGGTGGTCAGCCAGTCCGGCAGGGAGCGGCGACGCCTGCGCACAACCGCCAGCAGTACGAGGAGCGCGGCCAGCACACCCGCCGGAACCAGCAGGAGCGGTTCGGTAACCCACGCCACCAGCAGCAGAGCGGCGGCGAGTTCGACGAGCAGCAGCTGTTGCATTCGGGACGAGCCCGAAGGGCCCCGGCGGCTCCTGAGACGCGGTGCGGTCACCGTCGTCGAGGAGGCGCGCCGCGCCTCGCCCGCGGCGGATGAGCCGGACGGTTCGGGAGGGGTCACCGGAGGCGCCGCTGCCGCGGCACGCCGTGTACGCGTGACGGAAGCCATGATGGTGCCCCCCGATTCATCCCGATCAGCCAGGCCCGCCCGGGCGTTGGCGCGGCATCACCCTACCCGCCCCCTGTCGGCTTCCCGACGCCAGGCATAGTAGGAGCCGGACGTCAGACGTCGAAGACGGGGATTCATGGCATCACGGCGGGACGAGCTCAACGCGTACACCTTCGCAAAGAAGCGCACGGTGGCGGCTTTTCTGCAACCCTCGCCCTCCGGAACGGAGGAGGGAGCGCCACGGCCACTGCGTGCCGTACTGCCCAGCCTGATCGTCGGCGCCTTGGTCCTGGCGGGGTTCGGCGCCTGGGGCATGTTCAAACCCAAGGCTCCCAAGGACTGGGACAAGCCGGGCAGCAAGGTCATTGTCGGTAAGCAGTCCACGACCCGGTACGTGGTGCTGACGACGGGCAAGGGCAAGGACAAGAAGACGCTGCTGCACCCGGTCCTGAACCTGGCGTCGGCTCGACTGCTGCTCAACCCGGACGCGTTCGACGTCATCCAGGTCAGCGACGACATCCTTGACGCGGGCAAGCCGCCTCGCGGTCCGATTCTCGGCATCCCGTACGCTCCCGACCGCCTGCCCACCGAGGCGGAGGCGGCGAAGGCCAAGCGCTGGGCGGTGTGCGTCCAACCGGGCGGTGGCAAGGGTTCGAGCGTCCAGAAGGCTACGTTCGTCCTGGCGGAGCGCGACTTCGGGCGCACTGACGGCAAGGAGCGCCTCGACGGCGGCGAAGTCCTCTACGTACAGGGGCAGAAGGGCACCCGCTATCTGGTGGACGCGGACGGCGTGAAGTACGAGATACGCGGTCCCGGGACGGAAGCCGCTGTGCTGACCCGGGCGCTCGTGGGGGACAGAGAACCGCAGCCGGTCACCGAGGACTGGCTGGGTACCCTCCACGACGGCAGCCCCGTCGAGTTCCCGGCCCTTCCCGGCACCGTGGGCGAGGCCGCAGGTGTGGGCGGTGGCCTCAGCGACAGACAGGACCGCGTCGGCATGGTCCTCCGCGCCGAGACGGGCTCCGGCCCGCAGCACTACATCGTCCTCCAGGGCAGCGTCCGGCCGGTCTCGGCCTTCACGGCCTGGCTGCTGATCAACGCACCACAGACCGACCTGCTGGACATGGCGGGCAAGGCGTCCGAGGTCGACAACGCCTCCTTCCAGCCCGATCCCACCCCCTTCGCGGGCGATCGCCGCTGGCCGACCGAACGGGCGGCCCAGGTCAACTCCACCGGCGGAGAGGCCGCCCGGGACACGGTGTGCAGCGTGCTGCGCAAGGTCGACGACAAGGGCCGGACGACGCTTTCGACATGGGCGGGTAAGCGCTACCCGGCAGAGATCACGGCAGGCGGCAGCAGTACGTACGTCACTCCGGGAACCGGGCTGCTGTACACCCAGGTCCAGGGCAGCCAGACCCAGCCCGACGGCTCCCTCTTCCTGGTCACGGACACCGGCCTGCGCTACGCGGTCCAGGCGAACGGCGACAGCGACAAGAAGCGGTCGGAGATCGGTGCCGGGTCCGAGGAACAGCCGACCACCGACAGCCGTCCTCAGCCGAGCGAGGCCCAGAAGCGGCTCGGATACGAGAGGGTCACGCCGTCCCTCGTGCCCATCACATGGTCGTCCTTCCTGTCCAAGGGACCGAGACTCGACACCAACAGTGCCCGTCAGCCTCAGGGTTCGTAGGGGCGCCGCGAGATGAGTGAAACGAGAAGGCGGTGCTGCTACGCCGCCACACTGCTCACCGCCACCGCCGCTCTGCTGGCCGGTCCCGTCGCTCGACCCGCGACGGCGGCGAGTCCGGCACCCCTGGAGCTGGACGGCAGCGGCGAATGCACCTTCCCGATGAAGAAGCAGATCGAGGGGACTCCGTGGACACTCCAGCGGGTCCTGCTCGACGAACTGTGGGAGGACACGAAGGGCGAGGGGGTGCGCGTGGCGGTCATCGACACGGGTGTCGACACCGCCAACCCGCAGCTGAGGACGGCGGTCGACGCGAGCGCGGGCCTGGACCTCCTCAAGCCGGAGAAGGGTGCCTCCGGAGAGAGCAGGAGAGGCAAGACCAACGGCACGGTCGACGAGGTCGGCCACGGCACGAAGGTGGCCGGAATCATCGCGGCCCGCCCACGCCCGGGAACGGGGTTCGTGGGCCTGGCACCCGAGGCGACGATCATCCCGATCCGCCAGAACGACGAGAGGAACAGCGGTACGGCGAACACGATGGCCGCGGCGATCAGACACGCGATCGCCAAGGACGCCCACGTGATCAACATCTCCCAGGACACCACACAGCCCCTGCGCCCGGACTCGAGCCTCGCGCAGGCGGTACGGGAGGCCCTGGACCGGCAGATCGTGGTCGTCGCCTCGGCCGGCAACGACGGCCTGGACGGCAAGCTGAAGAACACGTACCCGGCGGCATTCCCCGGCGTCCTCGCAGTGGGCGCCTCCGACAGGAACAACGAGCGTGCGGCCTTCTCCCAGGCAGGCGAGTTCCTGGGCGTAGCGGCTCCGGGCGTGGACGTGGTGTCGACCGTCCCGGGCGGAGGCCAGTGCGTCGACAACGGCACCAGCTTCTCCGCCCCCTACGTCGCGGGAGTGGCGGCACTGCTACGCGCGAAGTATCCGAAGTGGACGCCCCGTCAGATCACGGCCAGAATCGAGCAGACGGCCGAAAGGTCGGTGAAGGGCCATGACAACTACGTAGGCTGGGGGGTCGTGGACCCGGTCCGTGCCCTGACCGGCGAACCGGACATGAAGCCGATCGAGTCCCCGATCCCGGACCCGGCTCCGCCCAGACCACCGGCGCCGGAACCGGCGTTCGTGGCCTTGGCGGAGACCACACAGGAACGGTCGGAACGCCTGGCGACCTACGTGGTCGGCAGCGCGGCGGTCCTGGTCGCCGTGGTCGCGGGAACGGCGACAGTGATCCGTGACAGCAGGCGCCGGCCCTTGAGCCGACGCTCCTGAGTACGTGTACTCACCCTGATGAGTACGAACTGATGTTGGGTCGAGCCGACCTGATGGCTAGAGTGGCAATCCACTTCACGAGTGTGACGAGGGGGCACGGGGATGTGGGCGCCGATCGGGGGCGGCGGCGGTGAACGGGATGTCAAGGTCGTCATTCTCCAGACGTCCGAGAGTCGTGTGGACGAATGCCGGAGCTCGCTGACGGAGTCGTACGCCGAACACAGGCGAACCAGGGAGCCGAAGGTAACGGCCCACTCGCATCAGCACGGACCACATCGAGGTCCTGAGAATCACCGTACGGGTCGCGGACATGGGCCACACCGGCGTGGACTCTGGGGCCGACGGTGCCAAGCCCACGGCCCGGTACACGGCAAGCACATCAACTGCGGCTCCAGCCGCATCGCCCAGAGGCTCCTGGAGGGCGCCCCGGGCCCAGCCGCGAGGACACCCTCTCCAGTCGGCCCCAGTCTGCCGCGGCAGCGGCCTTCGTCTCCGGACTCGGCATCGCTGTGAGCGTACGCCGCAGGAAGGCGTAACCAGACGCCAGCAGAACGGCCTTACAGGCAGCCATATCAGCTTCCGCATCAACCTCGGTCGTTCACCACCACATCTCACAGAAGGAGCCCAACACGATGGATGATTTCAAGCTCGTACAGTCAGAGGTCAAGAAGGCTCAGTTGGCCATCGAGAACACCTCCAACCAGGTCAGCTCGCATCTTCGCAAGATGCAGACCATTCTCGAAACCTGCGCTGCGAGCTGGACCGGTGAGGGCGCCGCCGGGTTCAAGACTGCTCAGAAGGGCCTGATGCAGGACAACTTGGAGATCCGTCGACTCCTCGGAATTCTGCACAACGCAGTGGGTCAGACTAAGAACCTCACCAGTGCCAAGGACATCGAGGTCAAGGAGGCGTTCGAGAAGGCCAACAAGGACGCCGCGGCCAGGGCCAACAGGTCGGGGCTGATGGACGTCTGATCAGACGTTCACGCCCTGCTGGACATCAACGACTAAGAACTGAGGAGTAGACATGGCTGACGACATCGGGACGCGGGTAAAGTACAGCAGCCTCGAATCCATGGCAGGGGACCTCATCGCCCTCGCCAAGGCCGTCCAGGCCGACCTGAAGAAGATGGAGGGGTCGATCTCGACGGTCACCAAGTCCTGGGACGGTGAGGCAAAGGCCGAGTACATGAAGCTCTCGAAGAAGTATCTGGATAAGGCCGCGGGTGTCGAGGCGAGCCTGAGGGGCGTTGCCACCATCATGCAGACCAGCGGCACGGGCTACAAGAAGACCGACCACAAGGCGGCTGGACTGTTCCAGGAAGGCTGATGAATCACCTCCCCACCCGGGGAGGGAGAGCGGGGGCACGCTCCGACTGAAGCGCGCCCCCTTCAGCTCACTTCAGGTCGAACTCCCCATCCCTCGCGCCCAGCACGAAGGCACGCCACTCCGCCTCCGTGTAGCGGAGCACGGTGTCCGGCTCCAGCGAAGAGCGCATGGCGACGCAGCCGCCCGGCAGGTAGGCGATCTCGACCCGCTCCTCGTCGGGACTGGTCCCGGGGGCGCCGTGCCACTCCACCCCACTGATGTCGAGCGCGTACAGCTCGTCCTTCTCCTGCTGAGTGCCCATCAGGCCCGTTCCCTTCGCAGTGCTGGCAGTGCCGTGAGGCGGCTTGCGGATCAATTATCCGCAGGCGTCAGCTGGTACGACAGCGGAAGCAGCGAACGTGCTCCCCAGAGTTCCGCAGCCGCCTCAGCCTTCGCCGAACGAGTCGTACGGGGCCACGCCGGTCCTCACGCCCCGGCGGGCTCCCAGCTGCGGGGCCGGTCCGGCGCCAGCCACCTTGTCTTTGAACCCAGTGCTCCTGGAGTAGGCTTCTGCAGCTTCCGAGAGGAGGTTTTCGAGTCGCTCCCTCCCCATGTTCGTCTCTGCTGTGCCCAGCTCATTGGAGCGATCCTGGAAGAGCTTTCGGAGTCTCGGGAACCCGAAGGTTTCGTAATCTTCCGACAGTGCTTCTTTGGCCGTCTCATCGTTGTTCTCATGCTGTCTTGTCAGGGCATTGAGACGCGCTCGACGGAGTTCTCCCACCGTCGTCCCGGACGATATGGCAGTGCCCAGAGCGGCATCGAGGTACGGCTTTCCTGGTTCATCTCTCGGCTCACTTAGGAAGTCCGGCTTCTCCAAGTCTTCAAGCTCATTCTCGATCTGGCTGAGGATGGCATTGCGGACGAGTCCGAAGGAATCCTCATCGTCGGCCAAGGCGTCCAGGAAGTCGCTCATCACGGACGCGTCGATATCGATGCCGTTGGGGCTTGTCGAGTACGCCGGGTCTGAGTAATCAACTTGCCCTGCAAGTATCTGGTACGTGTCACTGGCGTAGTGGGCCAGCGCATTGGCAAGATTCCTCTTGATCTCGTCTGGGACAGGTATCACCTGTGCCGACGCTGCCCCATCGGTGTAAGTCGTGATAACCAGCTCAAGAGCCTCGCCGTTCCTCTTGGAGAGCTTCCGAGGTGTCCCCTCCTGGGGCTTGTGGCCGGGAGCTTCACCGGTCATTGCCGTCTCCAGGGCGTCACCACAATCCCTGATAGTGCGGGAAGCTTCTATATCGAGCTTCGACAGGACCGACCAACACGCCTCTGATCCCTGCGACGGGGCGTCTTCCCCAGGCCAGAATAGGACCGCCGCCGCGGCTGTCGCAGTCGCAAGGGCCACGATGATGCCGGTACGGCGCATACTAATTTCCCGCATATGACTACTCTCCGGCTGCGCCCTGGGTGAGCTCGATTCCAGTGGTGTACGAATTGCTGGCCGCAGTGCGCAAGGAACCCGCTCGACTCCCCGTAGGTGTCATTTCGTCCTTAGGGATCAGGAGGGTCTCCGCCTGCCGGTTGATCATATCCCTCAGTCTGGGATATCCATGCTTATTGTAATGCTCAATCAGCTGCTCCTTCGTCTTGTCCGCTAGTGCGTTGTTAAGCTCCTCAGCCTGCCTTCCGGTGGCGATGTCGATCATTCTCTGGATGGAGTCGCCAATGACAGGAATGCCAGTTACCGGGGCGCCGTACGTGTGGTACTTGTAAGTCTTGTCCCAGTTGTTTTCCCCGGTCTTGCGATCGCGCTCGTCGGTGAGTGCGTCAGCGCGAACTTCGTCCAATGTCCCCATGATCGTCCCGGCGTCCACTACGACTCCCATGGCTCGATCACTATTTCCGGTCGGCCTCTGTGTCAGATCCTGCCTGTCCAGCGAACCGATCTGCTCCGCGATATGGCCCATCTGTGAGTCATGGATCATTCGGAAGGCGCCGCCGTCTTCGGAAGCGGCACGGATGAAGTGCTGCATGTCTTCTGTGCTGACATCGATGCCGTTGGGGTGTGTGGATTCGTCACTCTCGGCGTAATTGATCTGATTGGCCAAGATTTGATGGACGTCACTCGGATAGTAGGCCAAGGAATTGGCCATGTTCACCCGAATATTCTCCGGCATGGCGGCCTGGTCGATCTTCGCGATCTCCGCGTACGACCTGATGACGCTTTCCATTACCCGAGTCTCGGCTGCCGTGTGTTCGGTGAATGCTTCTGGCGCCGGGGTGCCAGGAACATTTCCAGTGGTGGCAGCCTCCAGGGCGGCGCCGAAGCCTATATGGCTGTCGGTGTCGGAGGTGTCACCCTTGTAGACCGATGCACCATCCTTGTGGGATGTCCTGTGTTCGTTGACGATCTCCCAGTCGCGCTTCGTCTGGAGGTACTCGAGGTTGTCGCTGCCAGCCTTGTGGATATTTTTGTCCTCCTCGGAATACCAGTAGCTCTGCGGGTCGAAGTAGCTCGTCGCGGCATCCGGGTTGTTGCTCATGATTCCGAGCAGGCCGTCGAGTGGATCGTTGGCGAACCATCCAGCTCCCTTTTCAGGCTTCTGGGAGTCGAACTTGTGGTCCAGGTCCCAGATATTCTTGTCGCCGCCACGAGTGGGGTCCTCGACCGCGCGGATTCCGTTTGCCAGGTCGAGTAGGAAGGGGCTGCTATA
Organism: Streptomyces sp. MUM 203J; assembly: GCF_022414595.1. Classification (GTDB taxonomy): domain Bacteria; phylum Actinomycetota; class Actinomycetes; order Streptomycetales; family Streptomycetaceae; genus Streptomyces. Next base: position 16,256 of record NZ_JADWYO010000062.1, read on the forward strand.
GCCTTCTCCGTGTTGCATCAGGGTGATCAGGCTCTGGTATCCCAAGGCTTTCTGATCGGTGCCAGAGGCCCGGTACACCTTCGTGGCCAAGGAGTCGAACTCCTTTGCTCCGGTCTTCCTGATGTCTTCGAGCCAGTAGTTATAGAACTCGCCCTGTGGGGTCTTGCGCCACTTCGTGAACTCCTCGACGTAGGCGCGTGACCCGACCGTCAGTACTTTTCCATCCCTCTTGAAGTCAGGAACGTGGGAGGCCGTAGCGATGCTGTTGGCCAGACCCTCCTGCACCGCTAGGTAGGATCCCTTGCCCTTCTTGTCATTGAAGTATGCGAGATCGTTGAGTCCGTTGGTGAGACTCAAAGTGCCGTCCGCGCCCAGAGCTGACAAGAAGGTCTGGTTCCACTTCGTGCGGTGCTCGAAGGCCTCGTTGTTGTTGTCGCGGAGGGTGCGGGCGAGGCGGTTGACTTCGGCTTCCGTGACCTTCTCGCCGTTGTTGAGACGGGTGGCGATGTCCTGGGCGTCCTTCTGCTCGTACATCTCTATGTCGCCCTGGGCATCGCCGTTGAAGCCGTTGAACGTCTGGTCATTTCCGCCGATCTTTCCGTCCACCACGACGCCTTCGAGGGCGAGCTTCGCTCCGGCGTCGGCGTCGGAGATCGCCTGGACGTACTTCTTGATCTGCGCTGCCCAGCCTTCCGCAGCCTTCTCATACTGGGCGAGGTGCTTCTGGCCGACGCCGTCGGGGTCGTGGAGGTACGCACTCCGCTCCGAAGCCGACAGGTTCGGGCGTACGTTGCCATCGGCGTCGACGATCATCTTGTTCTTGGTCGCATCCGCGACGAGTGACTCCAGGCGCTTCTTGAGCTCGGTGAACTGCCGGTGCGCGTCGCGGATCAGGTCCGCCGTGGCCTTCGCCTGCTTCTCGGCTGCCGCGTACTCGAACTGCGTGCCCTCGAAGTGCTGCTGTGCCTGGAGGTGGCTGACGCCGTTCCAGAGCGTGCCCTTGAGGCCCCGGGTGGTGGTGGCGTGGTGGGAGCCGGCCTTCTTGAACTCGTCCGCCATGTCGTCCCACGCCTTCGCCGCGGCGGTGAGCTTGCCGAAGTCGGTCGCCATGATCTTCTTGTACGTCAGTCCCATGGGACTTGCTTCCCCCGGTTACAGGCCGTTGATCTTGGAGCGTCCGACGAGGTCGTTGCGCACGCCGATGTCCGTGCTCCGTTGCCAGGTCCGTGCAGTGCGGAGGCCTCCCGCTTCCGTGGTCAGGCGGCCCAGTAGCGTCCGGCTCTGGTCCTCCCAGGTCTTCCGGACCTTCTTGAGGCCGGCGGCTATGTCCCAGTCGGCGAAGGCGCTCGCTGCACCGTCCGTCGCCTCGTTCGCGTGCTTGGACGCGTTCTTCGTCTGTTTCGTGACGTCGGTGGCGATCTTGTTCCCGGCCGCGGTCATCTTCGGGTCGGAGCCGAAGCTGTCCGTGCCGATGCCACCGGTGCCGCCGCCCGACGGGTCGGTCAGCTGGTTCAGGCGCGTCGCGGCCTCACCGCGCAACTGTGCCCATTCCTCGTCGAATCCCATCGATACTTCCCCCGTTACCAGTCTCATGGGTGGCCGAGTCGCTGTCGGATGTTCGTGTCGGCGTCTGTTGTATCAAGCGGAAGCGCGAGCCGACCTGCTCCTACGCGTCCGGCATCTGTCCCAGCTGCACGAGGGACGTCCCGCTCTTGCGGGACACGTAGAAGCCGCGACCCGGGGGCAGCGGGCGGGGACGGACCATACCGAGGAGGTCGCCTTCCTGGGGGTCGCCCGACATGACCACACCCTGGGCGCCCAGTTCCTTGATGCGCTGGATGAAGCTCTCGTACATCGCGCGCGAGGCGCCCGCCGTCGTACGGGCGATGATGAAGCGGATGCCCGTGTCGCGGGCGAACGGGAGGTACTCCTCCAACTGCGCCAGAGGGTTGCCGGCGCTGGACGACACCAGGTCGTAGTCGTCCACGATGACGAAGATCTGCGCGCCCGACCACCAGCTGCGGTCGCGCAGTTGCTGCGGAGTGACGTCGGTGGGGGGCTGGCGGCGCTGGAACACGCCGACCAAGGCCTCCATGTGCATCTCCATGGAGCTCGACATGGGTGCGTACTCCAGCAGATGCGACTCCGGCAGTGAGCCGAGCAGTGAGCGTCGGTAGTCGCCCACGACCAGCTTCGCCTCCTCCGGTGTGTACCGCTCCGCGATCTGCTGTGCGAGCAGCCGCAGCATGTTCGTCTTGCCGGACTCGCTCTCACCGAAGACCAGGAAGAACGGGTCCGTCTCGAAGTCGACGAACACCGGCTCCAGGTTCGTCTCGTTGATGCCGAACGCCACACCCTGACGGGGGAAGTCCCAGCCCCGCGGCAGTCGGTCCGCGGGCACCGAGCGCGGCAGCAGCCGGACCGCCGGCGCACCTGGCCCGGACCAGGCGGACCGTACGGTCTCGACGAAACCGGCCGTGGCCTCCGACAGGTCGCCCGCGCTGCTGGACCCGTCGATGCGCGGCAGCGCCCCCATGAAGTGCAGTTTCTGGGGTACCTGGCCCCGGCCCGGCACGCCGGTCGGCACGTTCGCCGCCACCCGCCGGTCGAACTCCGAGTCCATCGTGTCGCCCAGGCGCAGCTCCAGCCGCCCCAGGACCAGGTCCTTCACCGATGCCCGGACCTCCATGTAGCGGGTCGCGGTGATCACGACATGGACGCCGTAGCCGAGGCCCCGCGTCACGATGTCCGTGACCACCTCGTCCAGGCCCTCGTGGTCGTTGCGGAAGGTGCCCCAGCCGTCGATGACCAGGAAGACGTCGCCCCAGGCCTCGCCCGGCAGCTCACCGGCCGCCCGCTTGCGCCGATAGGTGGTGATCGAGTCGATGTTGTGCGCGCGGAAGAACTCCTCACGGCGGTTCAGTACGCCCATGACCTCGGCGACGGTTCGCCGCACCCGCTCCGGGTCGAGACGGGACGCCACCCCGCCCACATGCGGCAGGTCGGCCAGCGCCGACATGCCTCCACCGCCGAAGTCCAGTCCGTAGAACTGGACCTCGTGCGGTGTGTGCGTCAGCGCGAACGACGCCATCAGTGACCGGACCAGCGTGGACTTGCCGGACTGTGGGCCGCCCACCACCAGCAGATGGCCCGCCGCACCCGAGAAGTCCTGGTACAGCACCTCCCGTCGCTGCTCGAACGGCTTGTCGATCAAACCCAGAGGCGCGACCAGACTGCCCGGCCACTTGTACTCCGTCGACGTGAAGCCCCGCTCCGCCGTCGGTGCCAGCCCGGGCAGCAGCTGGTCCATCGGCGGCGCCTGGTCCAGCGGCGGCAGCCACACCTGATGGGCCGGCACACCCTGCCCCTCCAGACGGCGCACGATCACATCGAGCACCGTGTCCGCCAGCGCCTCGTCCTCCTCGGGGGCCGCCGCGTCGGCCAGTGCCGCCGGATCCGGCGCCGCGTACACCACCGGCACCGGTGCCGCCGTGAACACCGCCGGGCGCCGCTCGATGGGGAGCCGGTCCACCGAGAGCCGTGGTCCGCCCGAGCGGTACGGCCCCGACACGTACGCCGCCTTGAAGCGGACCATCTCGTCCGTACTGAACTTCAGATAGCCGGAGCCGGGCACCGACGGCAGGTGGTAGGCGTCGGGCACGCCCAGGGCCGTGCGCGACTCGGACGCCGAGAACGTCCGCAGACCGATCCGGTACGACAGATACGTGTCCAGGCCGCGCAGCCGGCCTTCCTCCAGGCGCTGCGAGGCCAGCAGCAGATGCACACCCAGCGAACGGCCGATGCGGCCGATCTGGATGAACATGTCGATGAAGTCCGGCTTCGCCGTGAGGAGTTCCGAGAACTCGTCGATGACCAGCACCAGCGACGCGAGCGGCTCCAGAGCCTGGCCGGCTGCCCGTGCCTTCTCGTAGTCGTGGATGTTCGCGAAGTTGCCCGCCGCCCGCAGCAGTTCCTGCCGCCGCTGCAGCTCACCGCGGATCGCGTCGCCCATGCGGTCGACCAGCGTCAGGTCGTCCGCCAGGTTCGTGATGACGGCGGCCACATGCGGCATGTGGGACATGCCCGTGAAGGTCGCGCCGCCCTTGAAGTCCGCGAGCACGAAGTTCAGCGTCTCGGACGAGTGCGTGACCGCCAGGCCCAGTACCAGCGTCCGCAGCAGCTCCGACTTGCCGGAGCCGGTCGCGCCCACGCACAGCCCGTGCGGGCCCATGCCCTCCTGTGCGGCCTCCTTCAGATCCAGCATGACCGGTGAGCCGTCCTCACCGACGCCGATCGGCACCCGCAGCCGTTCCGCGGTCGCCCGCGGCCGCCAGGTCCGCGTCACGTCCACCGCCGTCGCGTCGCCCAGGTTCAGCAGGTCTGTGAAGTCCAGATTCGCCAGCAGGGGTTCGTCATCGTCGCCCCCGCTCATCCGCAGCGGCGCCAACTGCCGCGCCAGCGCCTCGGCCGCCTCCGGCGACAGAGCGTCGGGCAGCCCCTCGTACGCGTACCCCGTACCCGATTCCAGCCGCAGCCGGTCCGGGCCCACCACCACGGACAGCCCGCCGCGCTGCTCGTCCAGCTCGCCGTTCACCACCTCGACGACGGTGACCCCCTGCAGCCCCTCCGGCGCCGCGAACAACGAGTCCGGCGGCACGGTCCCGCCGTCCAGCACCAGAACGATGTGCGGCTGGTCCAGCACCGGCCCCCCGTCCCGGCTGAAACGGGGACGGCCCTCCAGCCTGCTCGCCAGCAGCAGCTCCAGCTCCCCGATGCCGTCCCCGAACAGCCGCTTCGTGCCCGCCCCGTCGATCGCCCCCGGAACCTGGGTGTGCGGCAGCCACTTCGTCCAGTCCCAGTCCTCCGCTGCGCCCGGCGCCGCCACCACCGCCACGACCAGGTCCTGCGGGGACTGCAGCGTCACGAGCTGAGCGACCATCGCCCGCGCCGTGGCCCGCACCGACTCGGGGTCACCCGACACCGTCACGTGGTAGAACGACCGTATGGACACGGCCATCGGCAGCCCGTCCAGCGAGCCGTGCACCGCCAGGAAGCGCTGCATCGCTCCTGCGCACAACGGCTCCAGCTCGTCGACCGGCGCCGTGTCGGGAGCCACCAGCGGCGTCGCCAGGCCCTGTACGCCGAGTCCCACCCGGACCTGGCCGAAGTCGTCGTCACCGACCCGCCGCTCCCACAGCCGCGAACCCTCGGCCGCCACCGCCCACAACTGCTCGGGGGACGGGTGCAGATACAGCTGCGCGTCCCGCTGTGCGCGCGCGGTCTTTCGCACCTGACGGCGTGTCTGGGCGAGATACCTGAGGTAGTCCCGCCGTGTGTCCGCCATCTGTCCCTGCGTTCCGCGGCGGTGACGTACCAGCTGCGCGACGACCATGGCGACCGTCGAGACGAGCATCAGCATGCCCATGATCCGCATGAACGGCGGCATGTTCGGCATGAAGAAGAAGACGACGGACGATCCCATGCCCAGCATGGGCAGGAGTTGCATCAGCATGCCCTCCTGCTGCCCACGCGGCAGTTCTGGAGGGGACTCCAGCTCGAGTTCCTCCGTGGGGACTTCTGGCGGAAGCGACCTCGGCGGGCGCTTGACGACGATCTGGCTCACCCGAGTATCAATCCCTCGTTACGGACGGAAGACGGACGGCGGACTTCCGTACCGGCGCCCCCGCGCGACAGGTCCGACTCGCGGTGGCTTTCCACGACATGATCCGTCGCTCACGCAGCCCGCCGTGACCCCCGGCCCCGTGCGCGGCTGCCCCGCCGGAATTCCCGTCCGCGGATTCGCCGTGCGCATCGGGGCGGTCCGCGTACGACGGAGCCGGAAACGTACGGCGCCGCATCCACCGCGATCGCGGACTTCCCCCGAGGCCCCGGCCGGATGGGCCGAACGCCACGGGCGTCGCCCGCACGACGGTGATCCTACTTGCAGCTCGTCCGAAGATCGCCCGGTAGGGTGGCGCGCGCACCGTACGCGACCGTGAACCAGGGAACACGGGACCAACAGGGGGACCACACACGTGAGTACGAGCGCCACGACCGGCTTCTGCCGTGTCACCGTCGTCGCTCCGGACAGCCGCATCGACGTGGCCCTCCCCGAGGACATCGCCGTCGCCCACATCTACCCCGAGATCCTGCGGCTCACCGGCCAGACCCAGCCGACGGGCACCCCGACCGGCTACCACCTCGTACGCCGAGACGGCACCGTCCTCGACAGCTCACGCACCCTCGTCGCCCAGCGCGTCCTCGACGGCGACGTGCTGCTGCTGCGCCCGTTCGCGGAGTCTCTGCCCCCGGCGGTGTACGACGACGTGGCCGACGCCGTGGCCTCGGCCGTCACCCGCGACCGCCGACTGTGGCGCGACGACATGCTCCGCGGCGCCGGCCTCGTCGGCGCCGTCACGCTGCTTCTCCTGCTGGGGCTGATCCTCTGGTACGGGGACCCGGTCCGCCACGACATGCACGGTCTGCCCGCTGTCGTCGCGGGCGCCGTCGGTGTGCTGCTCACCGCCTTCGCCGGTGTACGGGCGCGGGTGTACGAGGACAGGGCCGGAGCCGCCGCGTTCGGGCTGGGCGCCCTGCCTCTGCTGCTCATCGCCGGTACCGGCGTCATCGGTCCCGAGGCGGGGCAGGGGCCAGGCCGGCTGCAGTTCCTGCTCGGCTGCGTGGCCGTACTGGTCGCGGCCGTGGTCCTCGTCGTGCTGTCGCCCGGAGGCGATGCTCCCTTCGTGGCGGCCACGTTCCTCGCCGTGGTCGGGACGCTCGCCACGTTCGCCGCGATCCTCACCGAGGCGTCCGCGACGGCCACCGCCTCCGTCTGCGCTCCGTTCGCCGTCGGCCTCGTCGCGTTCCTGCCGGGGCTGTCCGCCCGCTTCGCGCGGCTGCCCATCGGGTACGCCGCGCCGCACTCCGCCTCCGCCGACTTCGACGCCGAACCCGAGCGCGGTCCGGACGCCCAGCCCCTGGAGGCCGAACGGATCGCGCTCCAGGCCCGCCGGGGTCACGAGATGCTGCTCGGCCTGGTCGGCGGCTGCGCCGCGCTCGTCGTCTGCTCCGCCGCCGTGCTGGGCTTCGCCGGGAACACGTGGGGGCAGCTGCTGGCCCTGGCTTCGGGCCTCGCCATGCTGCTGCGGGCCCGCCTCTTCCGTTACACGTCCCAGGTAGTCTGCGCCCTGGCCGCCGGGCTCGCCGCGATCGGGCTGCTGGTCCTGGGACTAGCCCTCAACCCTCCCGCGGATCTGGTCAGGCAGCTGCTTCAGTACGGCGACCAGGGTGGCCTCAACATCCGTACGGTGTGGCTGACCGCCACTCTCACCGCCGGAGCCGCGCTGATCACGGCCATCGGCCTGATCATCCCGAAGAAGGGCCTGTCCCCGTTCTGGGGACGCCTCCTCGACATCGTCGAGGGCGCTGTCCTGCTCTCCCTGGTCCCCCTCTGTCTCGCCGTCCTCGACGTGTACAGCGCCGCCCGTTCCCTCACGAGCTGACCCCCGCTCCGGCCCCGGACCGGTGAACCGGCCCACCCGGGTGACCGCGACCCGGCCCGGTCACCCGGGGGAGGGCCCCCCTCCGCCCCCTGGTACGCTGTGTGACGGCCGTTTGTGTACGCGCCCCCGGATCCTCTGGGAGCAGCGCCCATCGCGCCCTCGTCCGTCGAGTCATGGAAGCTCCCCTGAGTAGCAGACCAGGGGCACTCACGGACGCTTGAACACACTACTGAGGAGTACGCGTGTCTCTCGACGCCGCTACGAAGAAGCAGATCATGGCCGAGTTCGGCACCAAGGAGGGCGACACCGGCTCCCCCGAGGTCCAGGTCGCGCTGCTGTCCCGCCGCATCTCGGACCTGACCGAGCACCTCAAGACCCACAAGCACGACCACCACTCCCGTCGTGGTCTGCTGATCCTGGTCGGTCAGCGCCGCCGGCTGCTGCAGTACCTGGCCAAGAAGGACATCCAGCGCTTCCGTGCGCTGGTCGAGCGCCTCGGCATCCGCCGCGGTGCTGCGGGCGCCAAGTAAGACGCCGTGAAGGGAGCGGTTCCCGACCGACCGGGAGCCGCTCCCTTCGCCGTACGCACGGCACGTGACGTACGGCGAAGGGCGGCGGGTACCGGCCGCACACGCCGCCGGTGCGCACGCACGCGCGCCGTACACGAACATGCGATCCTGGGCCGAAGCTCAGTAATCTGGTCGCACAACGCCATATCAGCCACACATCCAGGAGAGGCCGCGTCGCCTCGCCGGTCCTCGGTAGTGGCCCCCGGGAAACACCGCTCATGTGTGCATCCGGGTGCTTCGATCGAAGACCGGCCCGCACCCGAGGCGCGACTCTCCGCCCCGGCCGCCGCCAGACGGGCGCCCGGCCGCAAAGACGACACGTAGACACCACGTAACGGAGATATCGCTAGTGGAGAACGAGACCCACTACGCCGAGGCCGTCATCGACAACGGCTCCTTCGGCACCCGCACCATCCGCTTCGAGACGGGCCGCCTGGCCAAGCAGGCCGCCGGCTCCGCCGTCGCGTACCTGGACGACGACACCATGGTGCTGTCGGCCACCACCGCCTCCAAGAACCCCAAGGACCAGCTCGACTTCTTCCCCCTCACGGTGGACGTCGAGGAGCGGATGTACGCCGCCGGGAAGATCCCCGGCTCGTTCTTCCGCCGCGAGGGGCGGCCCTCCGAGGACGCGATCCTCACCTGCCGCCTGATCGACCGCCCGCTGCGCCCGTCCTTCAAGAAGGGCCTGCGCAACGAGATCCAGATCGTCGCCACGGTCATGGCGCTGAACCCCGACCACCTGTACGACGTGGTCGCCATCAACGCCGCCTCCGCCTCCACCCAGCTCGCCGGCCTGCCCTTCTCGGGCCCGATCGGCGGCGTCCGCGTCGCGCTGATCCGCGGTCAGTGGGTGGCGTTCCCGACCCACACCGAGCTTGAGGACGCCGTCTTCGACATGGTCGTCGCCGGCCGTGCCCTGGAGGACGGCGACGTCGCGATCATGATGGTCGAGGCCGAGGCCACCGACCAGACCGTCAAGCTGGTCGACGGCGGTGCCGAGGCGCCCACCGAGGAGATCGTGGCCGCCGGCCTGGAGGCCGCGAAGCCCTTCATCAAGGTCCTGTGCAAGGCCCAGTCGGACCTCGCCGCCAAGGCCGCCAAGCCGACCGCCGAGTTCCCGGTCTTCCTGGAGTACCAGGACGACGTGCTGGAGGCGCTGACCGCCGCCGTCAAGCAGGAGCTGGGCCAGGCGCTCACCATCGCCGGCAAGCAGGACCGCGAGGCCGAGCTGGACCGCGTCAAGGCGCTCGCCGCCGAGAAGCTGCTCCCGCAGTTCGAGGGCCGCGAGAAGGAGATCTCCGCCGCCTACCGCTCCCTGACCAAGAGCCTGGTCCGCGAGCGCGTCATCAAGGACAAGGTCCGCATCGACGGCCGCGGCCTCACCGACATCCGCACGCTGGCCGCCGAGGTCGAGGCGATCCCGCGGGTCCACGGCTCCGCCCTCTTCGAGCGCGGCGAGACCCAGATCCTCGGCGTCACCACGCTGAACATGCTCCGCATGGAGCAGATGCTGGACACCCTCTCCCCGGTGACCCGCAAGCGCTACATGCACAACTACAACTTCCCGCCGTTCTCCGTCGGCGAGACCGGCCGCGTCGGCTCCCCGAAGCGCCGCGAGATCGGCCACGGCGCCCTCGCGGAGCGTGCCCTCGTCCCGGTCCTGCCGACCCGCGAGGAGTTCCCGTACGCGATCCGCCAGGTGTCCGAGGCCCTCGGCTCCAACGGCTCGACGTCCATGGGCTCGGTCTGCGCCTCCACCATGTCGCTGCTGAACGCCGGTGTGCCGCTGAAGGCGCCGGTCGCCGGTATCGCCATGGGCCTGATCTCCCAGGAGATCGAGGGCAAGACCCACTACGTCACCCTCACCGACATCCTCGGTGCGGAGGACGCCTTCGGCGACATGGACTTCAAGGTCGCCGGTACGAAGGACTTCGTGACCGCTCTCCAGCTCGACACGAAGCTGGACGGCATCCCGGCCTCCGTCCTGGCCGCGGCCCTCAAGCAGGCCCGCGACGCCCGTCTCCACATCCTCGACGTGATGATGGAGGCGATCGACCGCCCGGACGAGATGTCCCCGAACGCCCCGCGGATCATCACCGTCAAGATCCCGGTGGACAAGATCGGTGAGGTCATCGGCCCCAAGGGCAAGATGATCAACCAGATCCAGGAGGACACCGGCGCCGAGATCACGATCGAGGACGACGGCACCATCTACATCGGTGCCGCCGACGGCCCGTCCGCCGAGGCCGCCCGCGCCACGATCAACGGCATCGCCAACCCGACCATGCCGGAGGTCGGTGAGCGCTACCTGGGCACGGTCGTCAAGACGACCACCTTCGGCGCGTTCGTCTCGCTCCTGCCCGGCAAGGACGGCCTGCTGCACATCTCGCAGATCCGCAAGCTGGCCGGCGGCAAGCGTGTGGAGAACGTCGAGGACGTGCTCCAGGTCGGCGCCAAGGTCCAGGTCGAGATCGCGGAGATCGACCAGCGCGGCAAGCTCTCCCTCATCCCCGTCCTCGCGGACGACGAGGGCACCGAGGCCGACAAGAAGGACGACGCCGACAAGTGACGTCCCGCACCTCCCGGCCGACGGCCCGCACCTCCTCGGAGGCGCGGGCCGTCGCCCGTACCCAAACGCTTCTCAAGGGCAAGGACGGCATCGGCACGGTCCGGCGGACCACCCTCCCCGGGGGCCTCCGCGTCGTCACCGAGACCCTGCCCTCCGTACGCTCCGCCACCTTCGGCATCTGGGCGCATGTCGGCTCCCGGGACGAGACGCCCGCCCTCAACGGCGCCACCCACTACCTGGAGCACCTCCTCTTCAAGGGCACCCGCCGGCGCAGCGCCCTCGACATCTCCGCCGCGATCGACGCGGTCGGCGGCGAGATGAACGCCTTCACGGCGAAGGAGTACACCTGCTACTACGCGCGCGTGCTGGACACCGACCTGCCGCTCGCCATCGACGTGGTCTGCGACATGCTGACCGGCTCGCTCATCCTCGACGAGGACGTCGACGCGGAACGCGGTGTCATCCTCGAAGAGATCGCGATGACCGAGGACGACCCCGGAGACGTCGTCCACGACCTCTTCGCGAAGACCATGTTCGGGGACACCCCGCTGGGCCGCCCCGTCCTCGGCACCGTCGACACCATCAACGCCCTCACCCGGGACCAGGTCGCCCGCTTCTACAAGAAGCACTACGACCCCACCCACCTGGTCGTCTCCGCCGCGGGCAACATCGACCACGCCACCGTCGTACGCCTGGTCCGCCGCGCCTTCGATAAGGCCGGCGCCCTCGCCCGCACGGACGCCGTGCCGGTCGTCCCCCGCGACGGCCACCGCGCCATCCGTGCGGCGGGCCGCGTCGATCTGCTGAACCGCAGGACCGAACAGGCCCACGTCGTCCTCGGCATGCCCGGCTACGCCCGCACCGACGACCGGCGCTGGACACTCGGCGTGCTGAACACCGCCCTCGGCGGCGGCATGTCCTCCCGGCTCTTCCAGGAGGTCCGCGAGAAACGCGGCCTGGCCTACAGCGTCTACTCGTACACCTCGGGCTTCGCGGACTGCGGCCTGTTCGGCGTGTACGCGGGCTGCCGCCCGAGCCAGGTCCACGACGTGCTCCGCATCTGCCGCGACGAACTCGACCGGGTCGCCCACGAGGGTCTCACCGACGACGAGATCCGGCGGGCCATCGGCCAGCTCAAGGGCTCCACCGTCCTCGGCCTGGAGGACACCGGCGCCCTGATGAACCGCATCGGCAAGAGCGAGCTGTGCTGGGGCGACCAGATGTCCGTCGACGACATGCTCGCCCGGATCGCCGCCGTCACCCCCGACGACGTCCGCGGCCTCGCCGCGGAGCTGCTGGGCCAGCGGCCCTCGCTGGCAGTGATCGGCCCGCTGAAGGACAAGCAGGCGGACCGCCTCGAACAAGCCGTCTCCTGACCAGCCTGATCCGCCGCAATCCGCATCTCCGTAAGGAAGCAAGCATGAGCAAGCTGCGTGTGGCCGTCCTCGGCGCCAAGGGCCGCATCGGCTCCGAGGCCGTACGAGCCGTCGAGGCCGCCGACGACATGGAACTCGTCGCGGCGCTGGGCCGTGGCGACGGCCTGGAGGCGCTCACCGGGAGCGGTGCCCAGGTCGCCGTCGAGCTGACCACGCCCGACTCGGTGATGGACAACCTCGGCTTCTGCGTGCGCAACGGCATCCACGCCGTCGTCGGTACCACCGGCTGGACCGACGAGCGCCTCACGCGGCTGCGCGGATGGCTCGACGCGAGCCCGCAGACCGGTGTCCTGATCGCCCCGAACTTCTCCATCGGCGCCGTGCTGACCATGAAGTTCGCCCAGATCGCGGCCCCGTACTTCGAGTCCGTCGAGGTCGTGGAACTGCACCACCCGAGGAAGGTCGACGCTCCCTCCGGCACCGCCACCCGCACCGCCCAGCTCATCGCCGCCGCCCGCGCCGAGGCCGGCTGTGCGCCCCAGCCAGACGCCACGGCCACGGCTCTGCCGGGCGCGCGCGGTGCCGACGTGGACGGTGTCCCCGTCCACGCGGTACGGCTCCGCGGACTGCTGGCCCACCAGGAGGTCCTGCTCGGCGGCGAGGGCGAGACGCTCACCGTCCGCCACGACTCCCTCCATCACAGCAGCTTCATGCCGGGCATCCTGCTCGGCTGCCGCCGTGTCGTCACCGCCCCGGGCCTCACCTTCGGCCTGGAGCACTTCCTCGACCTCGGCTGACCGGCATGGGCGCGAAGATCACGTACTTCGTCATGGCCGCCTTCCTGGTGGTCTACTTCGTCCTGGTCGGCGGCCGAGGCGTGGCCCTCATCCAGCAGGGCACCGCGGTCACCGTCACCCTCGGGGTGTCGGCGCTGGTGCTGCCCTGCATCGGGGTCTGGTTCCTGTGGAAGAACACCCGCTTCGTCACCCGGGCCAACCGCCTGGCGGCCGAGCTGGAGGCGGAGGGCGGCCTGCCCGTCGACGAACTGCGGCGCACCCCGGACGGCCGGATCGACCGCGACTCGGCCGACGAGGTCTTCGCGAAACGCCGCGCGGAGACCGAGGACACCCCGGACGACTGGCGCTGCTGGTTCCGCCTCGCCGTCGCGTACCACGACGCCCGGGACACCCCACGCGCCCGCAAGGCCATGCAGCGGGCCATCGCCCTGCACGGCAGGGGCTGAGACACGACGTGTCCCCGGGGCCGGTGTCCCCGGGGTCACGTCACGCGCGCGTGCCGTACTCGGCGTACCACGCCTCCACGCCGTCCGCCGCGCGGTCGAAGGCCTCCACGCGCGCGAGGAAGTCCGCGTTGTGATCGGTGAGCAAGGCCATCGGCTCACCGCCGCCCTGCCGGGTGAGGACCAGTGCCTGGCCCTGGACCGTCCGCGGCAGCCCCAGCCACCGCACCGGCTGCTGCACCGTCCGGAGGGACGCGACCCGCGCCCACGGCAGCGTGACGGTACGGAGGAACCGCACCCGGCGTACGCCGGTCCGGCTCACCCAGGTACCCGCCCGCAGCATCCGCAGGGCCGCGAGGATGACCACGGCCGCGGCGCCCGCGCACACCCCGGCGGACCGCAGGTCCCCGGCCAGCGCGATCATCATGGTGGCCAGCAGCATGAACGCGGCGACCAGCAGCGCCAGCGCGGCCGTCGCGACCCGCCACGGCCCCGGGCGGTAGGGGCGGCGCCACTGGTCGTGATCGTCGAACGGCAGGGCCAGGTCGTCGCCGTTCGCTTCGAAAGCAGGGTCGGCCGTCAGAAAGGGCAGGGGCACGACTGATCCTTCACTCTTACGCACGCTCGTTCGGGCTGTGCCCGGTGAGGCTACCCAGCGCCTCCGCGCGCGGCCACAGCAGGGGGCCGTATGCGTCAGCGGCCGTCTGAGGCCTCGGACTGCTGCGGGTGCCCGGCCGCGGGGCCGGCCTGCAACGCCGGCATCCCGAACAGCAGCGACCCCACGAGACCGGCCACCACAGTCAGCCCGATCAATGTACGGCCGGCGAGCTGTCCGACGGTCGGACGCGGACGCGGCGGAGGAGTGACGTTACTGCGGAAGCGGTCGGGCTCCGCGACGAACGCGAACGGGACTGCTTCTCGCCGGCCGGACATGGGGTGGGTCTCCTCTGCGAAGGGTGAAGGAAGGGTGGCTCCTGATTCTCACCCATACAGACGCATGAACGAGCGTTTTGGTGCCCTTGTCCGCCGAGGAGTGTGGGCGAGGGACCTCGAACCGCGAGTGGCTAGAGTGGACGCCACCCACACCGTGCCCCCTCGGAAGGACCCCTGTGCCCACCACCCCGGCTGAGAGCGCCAAGCCCGACTTCCGCAGCGATGTGACCGTCGACCTGGTCAGAAGCAGCGCCGGCGACTCCGACGTGCTCTGGGCGGCCCGCGTCTCCACCCTCGGGGAGCAGTCCCTGGAAGAGCTGTCCAAGGACCCGGAGCGCTCCAAGGGTCTGATCAACTACCTGATGCGGGACCGGCACGGCAGCCCCTTCGAGCACAACTCGATGACGTTCTTCATCAGCGCCCCGATCTTCGTGTTCCGCGAGTTCATGCGGCACCGCGTGGGCTGGTCGTACAACGAGGAGTCCGGCCGCTACCGGGAGCTCCAGCCCGTCTTCTACGTCCCGGACGCCTCGCGCAAGCTGGTTCAGGAGGGCCGCCCAGGCAAGTACGTCTTCGTGGAGGGCAGCGGGGAGCAGCACGAGCTGGCGTCCCGCACCATGGAGCAGTCCTACGTCCGGGCGTACGAGGCCTACCAGGAGATGCTGGCCGCCGGGATCGCCCGCGAGGTGGCCCGCTCGGTGCTCCCCGTGGGCCTGTACTCCTCCATGTACGCCACGTGCAACGCGCGCTCGCTGATGCACTTCCTGGGCCTGCGCACGCAGCACGAGCTGGCCAGGGTGCCGTCCTTCCCGCAGCGGGAGATCGAGATGGTGGGCGAGAAGATGGAGGCGCAGTGGGCGAAGCTGATGCCGCTCACGTACGCCGCGTTCAACGACAACGGCCGTGTCGCCCCGTGACGTGACCAACCTGGTACAACCGTGCAGACCCACAAGCGCAAACCGGCACAGATGTACGGTTCAACCGTCCGAAGTGTCCGCATTGCGGTCTTCTGAGAAGTTCATCTAGCCTGATCAATACGGACCCGGCACTGCTTGAACCCCCGAGCAGGCAGTGCCGGGCTCCTCTTCCGTACGTCCCCGAGGGGACCCCGCGCGCTGAGCAGCGAGTAGCGTGTTACCCATGGCTCCGATCTCCACTCCGCAGACCCCCTTCGGACGGGTCCTCACCGCTATGGTCACGCCCTTCACGGCGGACGGCGCGCTCGACCTCGACGGCGCACAGCGGCTCGCCGGCCACCTGGTGGACGCAGGCAACGACGGCCTGATCATCAACGGCACCACCGGCGAGTCCCCGACCACCAGCGACGCGGAGAAAGACCAGCTCGTACGGGCGGTCCTGGAGGCAGTGGGAGACCGTGCCCATGTCGTCGCCGGCATCGGCACCAACGACACCCGGCACACACTCGAACTGGCCCACGCCGCCGAGCGCGCCGGCGCACACGGCCTGCTCGCCGTCACGCCGTACTACAACAAGCCCCCTCAGGAGGGCCTGTACCGGCACTTCACGGCCATCGCGGACGCCACCGAGCTGCCCGTCATGCTCTACGACATCCCCGGGCGGACCGGTGTCCCCATCGACACCGAGACCATCGTCCGGCTCGCGGAGCACCCGCGGATCGTCGCCAACAAGGACGCCAAGGGCGACCTGGGCCGAGCCAGCTGGGCCATCGCCCGCTCCGGTCTCGCCTGGTACTCCGGCGACGACATGCTCAACCTGCCGCTGCTCTCGGTCGGCGCCGTCGGCTTCGTCTCCGTCGTCGGCCATGTCGTCACCCCCGACCTGCGCGCTCTTCTGGAGGCCCATCTCAACGGCGACGTCCAGAAGGCCACCGAGATCCACCAGAAGCTGCTGCCCGTCTACACCGGCATGTTCCGCACCCAGGGCGTCATCACCACCAAGGCCGCGCTCGCCCTCCAGGACCTCCCCGCCGGACCGCTGCGCCTGCCCCTCGTGGAGCTGACCGCGGAGCAGACAGCCCAGCTCAGGGCCGACCTCACCGCGGGCGGCGTCGAGCTCTGACCACCGACTTCACAACTGAATACCGCAGCGAAACAGCACATGCACAACCATCCACGAACCCCCAGGAAGTCATGCGCGCCACGTGCCCCCGCGGCACGTGGCGTGTGTGGTGAGGAGAGACTTTTGAGCCATCCGCACCCCGAACTCGGCGCCCCGCCCAAGCTGGCCCCGGGCGGCCTGCGTGTCACCCCGCTCGGCGGCCTCGGCGAGATCGGCCGCAACATGACGGTCTTCGAGTACGACGGCCGCCTGCTCATCGTCGACTGCGGCGTCCTCTTCCCCGAGGAGGAGCAGCCCGGCGTCGACCTGATCCTGCCGGACTTCACCACTCTCCGGGACCGGCTCGACGACATCGAGGCGATCGTCCTCACGCACGGCCACGAGGACCACATCGGCGGCGTCCCCTACCTGCTCCGCCTCAAGCCCGACATTCCGCTGATCGGCTCCAAGCTGACCCTCGGCCTGATCGAGGCGAAGCTCCAGGAACACCGCATCCGGCCGTACACGCTGGAGGTCGCGGAGGGCGACCGGGAGCAGCTCGGCGCCTTCGACTGCGAGTTCATCGCGGTCAACCACTCCATCCCGGACGCGCTGGCCGTCGCCATCCGCACCCCGGCGGGCCTGGTGGTGCACACCGGTGACTTCAAGATGGACCAGCTCCCGCTGGACAGCCGCCTCACGGACCTGAACGCCTTCGCACGGCTCAGCGAAGAGGGCATCGACCTGCTGCTGAGCGACTCCACGAACGCCGAGGTCCCCGGCTTCACCCCGCACGAGCGCGACATCTCCAACGTGATGCGATCGGTCTTCGCGGGCGCCCGCCGCCGGATCATCGTGGCCAGCTTCGCCAGCCACGTCCACCGGATCCAGCAGGTCCTGGACGCCGCGTACGAGTACGGCAGGAAGGTCGCGTTCGTCGGCCGCTCGATGGTCCGCAACATGGGCATCGCCCGCGACCTCGGCTACCTGCGCGTTCCGCCGGGTCTGGTCGTCGACGTCAAGACCCTCGACGACCTGCCGGAACACGAGGTGGTGCTGGTCTGTACGGGCTCGCAGGGCGAGCCGATGGCGGCCCTGTCCCGGATGGCCAACCGCGACCACCAGATCCGCATCGTCCAGGGCGACACGGTCATCCTGGCCTCGTCGTTGATCCCCGGCAACGAGAACGCGGTCTACCGCGTGATCAACGGCCTGACCCGCTGGGGCGCCAACGTCGTCCACAAGGGCAACGCCAAGGTGCACGTCTCCGGCCACGCCTCGGCCGGCGAGCTGCTGTACTTCTACAACATCTGCAAGCCCCGCAACCTCATGCCGGTCCACGGCGAGTGGCGCCATCTGCGTGCCAACGCCGAGCTGGGCGCGCTCACCGGCGTCCCCATGGACCGCATCGTCATCGCGGAGGACGGCGTCGTGGTCGACCTCGTCGACGGCCGGGCCAAGATCACCGGCAAGGTCCAGGCCGGATACGTGTACGTGGACGGCCTGTCGGTCGGCGACGTCACCGAGGTCCACCTCAAGGACCGCCGCATCCTGGGCGAGGAGGGCATCGTCTCGGTCTTCGTCGTGGTCGACTCGACGACCGGCAAGATCGTCGGCGGCCCGCACATCCAGGCCAGGGGATCCGGTATCGATGACGGAGCGTTCGACGACGTCATCCCGAAGATCCAGGACGCCCTGAACCGATCGGCCCAGGACGGGGTCGTCGAGCCGCACCAGCTCCAGCAGCTGATCCGGCGCAGCATCGGCAAGTGGGTCTCGGACAACTACCGCCGGCGCCCGATGATCCTGCCTGTGGTGGTCGAGGTCTGACGCTCCGCCAGCTCGCGCACCGGAGCGGGGCACCTCGATTTGCATCGGGGCGCCCCGCTCCAGTACGTTTACGGCTCCGCCCAGCGGGGAAGCCCCGACGCTCAGTGCGTCAGGAGCCGATCCGGAGGGAACGGAAATCCCGGCTCAGGAACTCTGATAAAGTCGGAAACGCCGAAAGGCAGCCGAAAGGCAAAGGCCCTCCAACGGCCACCGGAAACGGAATCCGAACCGGAAACGGAACGGAAAA
>NZ_JADWYO010000063.1 GCF_022414595.1 Streptomyces sp. MUM 203J
ACGCCGCACGTGTGCCGGGGCCGTCCGGCGTGACCGCGGCACGGACCGTCCGCCCGGCCGGGCCCGCGGCCCCGCCTCCGTCGGCGGGCGGGTTGCTGGCGGGGACTCCGGAGGGGCTCGCCGAAGTGGCGCGGCTGGTGGCCGAGTTCGCCCGGGAGGCCGGCACCGGGCTGCGGGGGCGTTCCGGGCCCGCGCCCGCCATGAGCCCTGGGGAGTTGACGCGGCTGCTGGACGAGCGGCTGCCGGGCGGGGTCGTGCCCCGGGCGGGTGGCGGGCAGGAGGCGGTGCTGGCCCTGGTGCGGGCGTGCGCCGAGGCGGCCGTGGACCTCACGGATCCCCGGGCCGCCGCGCACCTCCAGCCGCCGCCGCTGTCCGTCGCCGCCGCGGCCGACGCGCTGACCGCCGTCCTCAACGCGTCCCCCGACACCTGGGACTCCGGCCCGTACGCCGTCGAGATCGAGCGCCGCGTCGTGCGCGGACTCGCCGGAGCCGTCGGCTACGGGCCGGACTCCGGCGGCGTGTTCACCTCCGGCGGCAGCGCCTCCAACCTGCACGCCCTGCTCGTCGCCCGTGACGCCGCCACCGCCAAGCTGCGGGACGTGCGCGGCGCGGGAATGGCCGGGCTGGCCGCCGAACCGATGGTGTTCTGCTCCGAGCTGGCTCACTTCTCGGTCGCCCGTGCCTGCGCCGTCCTGGGCCTCGGAGAGGACGCCGTACGGACCGTCCCGGTCGACCGGCGGCAGCGGATGCGGCCGGACGCGCTCGACGCGCTGTTACGCGGCGGCGACCGGGACACCCGGCTGCCGGTCGCGGTCGTCGCCACCGCCGGGACCACCGACTACGGCTCCTTCGACCCGCTGCCCGAGGTCGCCGCCGTCGCCCGCGCGCACGGTGTCCGGCTGCACGTGGACGCCGCCTATGGGTGCGGCGCGCTGTTCTCGGCCCGGCTGCGGCCCCTGCTGGCCGGGATCGAGGAGGCCGACACGGTGACCCTGGACCTGCACAAGACGGGCTGGCAGCCCGCCTCCGCCAGTGTGCTGCTGGCCCGGGACGCGGCGGACTTCGTTCCTTCCACCGGGCTGCGGGTCGCCTACCTGAACCCCGACGACGACGGCGAGGCCGGGTACGACGGACTGCTCGGACTGTCCCTGCAGACCACCCGCCGGGCCGACGCCCTGAAGGTCGCCGCCGCCTTCCTGGCGCTCGGCACCGACGGCCTCGGCGCGCTGCTGGACGCCTGCCACGACCTGGCACGGCAGGCGGAGGCGGCCGTCGCCGCGCACCCGCGGCTGGCGCTCACCGCCGGAGCGGCGCTGTCCACGGTCGTGTTCCGGTACGTCACCCGGGACCCGGCCGCCTCCGACCGCGTCAACGGCGCTCTGCGGCGCCGCCTGCTGCGCCGCGGCACGGCCCTCGTCGGCCGTACCACGGTGACCGGGGAGGACGGGCGCGGCGCCGTCCACCTGAAGCTGACCCTGCTGAACCCGCGGACCACGCGGGCCGAGGTGCGCGGACTGCTCGACGCCGTCGTACGGGCCGGGCGGGCGGAGGAGGCGGAGGGCCCCGCCAGGGCCCCGCATGAAGCACCGCGCGAGTGAGCAGCGTAAGGGCCGGAGCAAGTCCCCTCCACGAGGAAGGTGTCTCCCGTATGACTGACGGTCACCCCGTGCCCGCCCTCCCCGACGTGTCCCCCGAGTCCTGGCGGGAGGCCAACCGCCGGGTGCTCGCCAAGGCACTGTCCGAGTTCGCCTTCGAGGAACTGCTGGCACCTGAGCCGCTCGGCCCGGCGGACGACGGGCGCTACCGGGTCGACCTCGACAGCGGCGTGTCCTACGCCTTCTCCGCGACCCGCGGCGCGCTCGGCTCGTGGCGGGTCGGCAAGGATTCCGTCACCCGGGGCGCGGCCGGGCTGCTCGGCAACGAGATCGAGACCCCGGCCTGGGACGCCCAGCGGTTCCTCGTCGACTGCGCCGGCACGATAGGCACGGACGCGCCCACCCTCGGCATCTACCTCACCGAGCTGTCCGCGACCCTCGCCGCCGACGCGGCCCGCATCGAGCACGGCGGGCCCACCGCGGCAGAGTTGCGGCGGCTCGGCCACGCCGAGCTGGAGTGCGCGATGACCGGACACCCCACTCTGGTCGCCAACAAGGGCCGGGTCGGCTTCTCCGCGACCGATGTGCGGGCCTACGCCCCCGAGTCGCGGCAGCCGGTCGCCCTCCAGTGGGTGGCCGTGCACCGCGGCCTCGCGGAGTTCCGGGCCACTCCCGAGCTCAGCGAACAGGGTGTGCTGCGGCATGAGCTGGGTGACGCCACGGTGGCCGCGTTCCGGGCCCGGATCGAGGCGGGCGGCGGTGACCCGGACGCGTATGTGTGGCTGCCGGTCCACCCCTGGCAGTGGGACCACGCCGTGCAGGTGCTGTTCGCCGGCGAGGTGGCGCAGCGCCGCATCATCCCGCTCGGCAACGGTCCGGACCTCCATCTGCCGCAGCAGTCCGTCCGGACCATGACGAACATCAGCGAACAGCACCGGTACGACGTCAAGCTGCCCCTCAGGATCGTCAACACGCTGATCTGGCGCGGCATTCCGCCGCACTGCACCCAGGGTGCCCCGCTCACCACGCGGTGGCTGACCGGGCTGCTGGGCCGTGACCCGCTGCTGCGGGACGAGCTGCGGACCGTGTTCCTGGGCGAGATCGCCTCCGTGACGGTCCGTCACCCCTATCTGGACCGTGTGCCGGACATGCCGTACCAGCACCTGGAGACGCTGGGCTGCATCTGGCGCGAGTCGGTGTACTCGCGGCAGGACGAGGGCGAGCGGGTGCGCACCTTCGCCTCGCTGCTGCACGTCGACGAGCGCGGCACGTCCTTCGCGGCCGAACTGGCGCGCGCCTCGGGCCTGCCCGCCGAGGAGTGGCTGTCGCGGCTCTTCGAGACGGTGACCCATCCGGTGCTGCACGTGATGTACACGTACGGCATCACCTTCAACCCGCACGGCCAGAACACGCTCGTCGGCTACGACGGGAACGACGTGCCCCGCAGACTGTTCCTGAAGGACTTCGTGGACGACGTGTCGGTGTCGCACGCCCCCGTGCCGGAGCGCGGCCCCGAACCGGACGGCCACGACCACGTACTGCCCCGCAAACACCCGACGGTCATCCGCCAGCACGTCGTCGACCAGCTCCTGCTGGGCCACTTCCGCTACCTGGCCCCGTTGGCCGCCGAGCACCTGGGCGTACCGGAGCGGCGCTTCTGGCGCCTGGTGCGGCAGGCGGTCCTCTCGTACCAGAAGCGGTTCCCCGACAAGAAGGAGAGGTTCGCGGAGTACGACATGCTCGCACCCGAGTTCCCCCGCTACCCCTTCAACACCGACCGGCTCGTCGTCACCCGCTATGTCGACCGGGCCCTGCGGCACGCACTGCGCCCGAACGGCACCGTCCCCAACCCGCTGCACCCATGACGCCCGGCACCTCGCGCCCCGTCGAGATCAGCGCGCACGGCCTCACCCTCGGCCACGGGGGTGAGCCCGTCGTGTCCGGCATCAGCGTCACCCTGCGGCCGGGACGGGTCACCGCGCTCGTCGGCCCCAACGGCTCCGGCAAGTCCACCCTGCTGCGGGCGCTCGCCCGGCTGCACGCCCCGGATGCCGGGCGGATCGTGCTGGACGGCCGTGACCTGGCCTCCTACCGTCCGCGCGAACTGGCCCGGAGGCTCAGCTTCCTGACCCAGTCACCGATCGTCCCGGCCGGGGTGACCGTGGAGGAGCTGGTGGCGTACGGCCGCCATCCGCACCAGGGGCTGCTGGCGCGTGGTGCAGGTGACGAGGACCGGGCTGCGGTCGGCTGGGCGCTGGACGCGACCGGCCTGCGCCCGCTGGCCGGTCGGACCCTGGACCGGCTGTCGGGCGGCGAGCGGCAGCGGGCGTGGATCGCGATGGCGCTGGCCCAGCGCACGGGGCTGCTGCTGCTCGACGAGCCGACCACGTATCTGGACATCCGCTACCAGATCGAGGTGCTGCGGCTGGTGCGGAGGCTGGCCGACACGCACGGCATCACCGTGGCGGTGGTGCTGCACGACCTGAACCAGGCCGCCGCGTTCTCCGACGCGATGGCCGTGCTGGCCGGGGGCCGGATCGTGGCCGCCGGGACGCCCGCCGAGGCGCTGACGGAGGACACCGTCCGCACGGCCTTCGGCATCGACACGACCGTCACCCCCGACCCCCGCACGGGTGCGCCGACCTGCCTGCCGACCTGGCGGGAACCGGCCCCCGCGCCGCGATCCGCCATCCGAGACCGGTAAGACGACCGGAGGAACACGCCACCATGCGCATTCCCCTCAGGACCTGTGCCGTCCTGGCCCTGCTCACCGTCACCGCCACGGCCTGCGCCGCTCAGGACTCCGGCGAGGGCGCCGACCCGGCCCCCGGCGCCCTCACCGTCACCCATCTCAAGGGCAGCACCACCCTCGACCGGCCCGCCACCCGGGTCGTCGCCCTGGAGTGGACGTATGCCGAGGACCTGCTGGCCCTCGGCGTGTCCCCGGCCGGTGTCGCCGACATCGAGGGCTACGGCCAGTGGGTGACCGGCGGCCCGCGCCTCGACGGGTCGGTCAAGGACGTGGGCACGCGTCAGGCACCGAGTCTGGAGACGGTCAAGGCCCTGAAACCCGACCTGATCATCACCTCCAAGGTGCGCTCCGAGGCCAACTACGACCAGCTGAACAGGATCGCGCCGACACTGATGTTCGACCCGTACGCGACGGCGAGCGAGTACGACGAGATGCGGTCCACGCTCCGGCAGATCGGCATCGCGGTGGGCAGGCCCAAGGCCGCCGACGAGGCGCTCGAGGAGCTGGACCTCAAGATCGCCGCGGCTCGGAAGAAGGTCGCCGGGGCCGGGAAGGACGGGGCCGAGGTGACCGTCGCCCGCGGCTACACCACCGACGGGGCCGCCGTGGTCGAGGTACTGACCGGCTCCACCATCCCGGGCGGGCTGCTGCCGCAGCTGGGCCTGCGGAACGCCTGGACGGGGAAGGCCGACGCGTACGGCATGAGCAAGGTCGACATCGAGGGCCTGAAGCCGGCCGAGAAGTCCACGCTCGTCTATGTGGCGGCGAAGGACGACGACGTGTTCGCGGCCTCGCTGCCCAAGAACGCGCTGTGGCGGAGTCTGGACTTCGCGAAGGCCGGGCGGGTGCACGCCCTGGACCCGGGCACCTGGTTCTTCGGCGGACCGTTCTCGACCGCGCGGGTCGCTGACGAGATCGCGGGCGCGCTGACCGAATGACGGCTCACCGTGTGCGGCCCGGCCCGGTCGCCGTGCTGCTCGGCGGGGCGGCGGCACTGCTCCTGGTGACGGCGGCACACCTGTCGTACGGGCGCAGTGACGTCGGGCCGGGCGAGCTGCTGGGCCTGCTCGGGGGCGCCGCCGACGCGGACGCCCGGTCGGTGCTGCTGGGCGGACGGCTGCCGCGCACACTGGCGGGCCTGGTGTCGGGGGCGGCGCTGGCGACGGCCGGATGCCTGCTTCAGTCCTCCGTCCGCAACGCGCTGGCCTCCCCGGACACCCTCGGGGTGACGGCGGGCGGATATCTGGCGGTGACGGTCGGCGCGATCACGGGGCTGTCGACGGGTGATCTGCCACGCGGGGCACTGGCGTTCACGGGCGGGCTGCTGGCGGCGGCGCTGGTGCACGCGGTGGCGGGCGGGGCCCGGGGGCGTCCGGCGCATCTGGTGCTGGCCGGGATGTCGGTGATGCTCGCGCTGTCGAGTGCGACGGCCGTGCTCGTGGTGCTGTTCCAGGAGGAGACCGGCGCGGTGTTCTTCTGGGGGCACGGCTCGCTGGTGGTGGCCGACAGCGGCCGGTCCCTGGCCGCGGTGCCGCTGCTGGCGGCGGGACTGCTGGGCGGGCTGCTGCTGGCCCGCTCCCTGGACATCCTCGGCACCGGCGACGAGACGGCGCGGGGCCTCGGGGTGAACGTGGGCCGGGTGCGGCTGACGGCGGTGGTGCTCTCGGTGCTGCTGACCGCGTGCGCGGTGTCGGTGACCGGCCCCATCGGGTTCGTCGGTCTGGCCGCGCCGCACCTCGTACGGCTGGCGGGGGTACGGCGGCATGCGGCGCTCCTGCCCGGCGCGGCGCTGTGGGGGGCGACGCTGCTGCTGGCCGCGGACCTGCTGGCGCGGGTGACGTCGCCGACCGGCAACGAGGTCCCGGCGGGGGTGGTGACGGCGCTGTTCGGGGCGCCGCTGTTCCTGTGGCTGGCGCGGCGGCTGCCCTCGGATCCGGCGTCTCCGGGCACGGCCGTGCCGGGGCGGCGGCGGTATCCGTACGGGCCGCTGCTGGCGGGCGGGGCGGTGGCGGTGTGCGCGCTGCTGGCGGCGGGCCTGGTGCTGGGCGACATCGGGGTACCGGTGGGCGAACTGCCCCGGCTGCTGCTGGGCGGGGGCGACGCGCTGCTGCGGGGGGTGGTGCTGGACTACCGGCTGCCGCGGCTGCTGGTGGCCGCGGTGGCGGGGGCGCTGCTGGCGGTGGCGGGCGGGATCGTGCAGACCGTGTCGCGCAACCCGCTCGCGGACCTGACGGTGATGGGCGTGAGCGGGGGCGCCGGGTTCGGGGCCGCGCTCGTGCTGGTGGCGCTGCCGTCGGTGCCGTACGGAGCGCTGCCGTTCGCGGCGCTGCTGGGCGGGGCGGCGGCGTTCGCACTGACCTACGGGCTGTCGCTGCGGCGGGGTTCGGTGGCGCCGGAGCGGCTGGTGCTGGTCGGCATCGGCACGTTCGCGCTGACGACGGCGGCGACCAACTACCTGGTGACGGGGGCCCGTTTCCAGGTAGCCCAGGCCCTGACATGGCTGTCGGGCTCGACCTACGCGCGGGACACGACGGACCTGTCGGTCCTGGCGGTGGCGTCGGCTGTGGGCCTTCCCCTCCTGCTGCTCGCCTTCCGCCGCCTGGACCTGCTGGCCCTGGGCGAGGACACCCCCCGCACCCTGGGCCTGCCGCTGGAGCGGACCCGCCTGGCGGTACTGGGACTGGCCGTGGCGCTCGCCGCGGGCGCGGTGGCCGTGGTGGGCACGGTGGCGTTCGTGGGCCTGGTGGCCCCGCACGCGGCCCGCATGCTGGTGGGATCCCGGGCGCACCGCCTGCTGCCGGTGGCGGGGTTGCTGGGCGCCGCGCTGATGATCACCGCGGACACGGTGGGACGTACGGTGATCGCCCCGGCGGAGATCCCCTCGGGCCTGCTGGCAGCGCTGATCGGCACTCCGTACTTCGTGTGGCAGCTGCGGCGGGGCGGCCGGGCGGGCTGAGCCCGGGGAGGAACGGACCGCCCCCGTCCGCGGCTCAGTCCTCCCGGCCCCGGGCCCGCCGGAACCGGGCGAGCCCGTCGGACAGGTCCACGATGGGCTGCGGGTAGCCGCCCCGTACGAGCGCGGCGGTGCGCGGCTTCCACGGCTCGTGCACGGCCGCACCGGGAACCTCCGCGAGTTCGGGCACCCAGCGGCGCACGTAGTCGCCCTCGGGGTCGTACCGGCGGCCCTGGAGGACCGGGTTGAGGACCCGGTTCGGGCGGGTGTCCGTGCCGGTTCCCGCGACCCACTGCCAGTTCAGCTGGTTGTTGGCGAGGTCTCCGTCGACCAGCAGGTGCAGGAAGTGGCGTGCGCCGACACGCCAGTCGACGTACAGGGTCTTGGTGAGGAGGGAGGCGGCGAGCAGCCGGCCCCGGTTGTGCATCCAGCCCTCGTGGGCGAGTTGCCGGAGGGCGGCGTCCACGATCGGGTAGCCGGTGCGCCCCTGCCGCCACGCCTCGACGTCGTCCGCCGCCGACCGCTCCGTACGCCAGCGGTCACCGTGGGGCCGGTACTCGTGGTGGGCCGCGGACGGACGGGCGGCGAGCACCTGGCGGTGGAAGTCCCGCCAGCACAGCTGCCGCACGAAGGCCTCGGCGCCCGGTCCGCCTCGGGCGCGCGCCCGGTGGACGACCTCGGCGGCGGAGACGGCGCCGAAGTGCAGGTACGGGGAGAGGCGCGAGGTGGCGTCGCCCGCCAGGTCGTCGTGCCGGTCCTCGTACGCGCCGAGGCCGTCGCGCAGCCAGGCGGTGAGCCGTCGGCGGGCCTCGCGTTCGCCGCCGGGCGGGAGAGCGGGTGAGAGACCGGCCGTGGGTGCGGGGAACGGCGGGCCCTCGGAGCGGATGTGCGCGGGCACCGGCACCCGGCGCGGCGCGGCCAGCGGCTCGCGCAGCCGCTCCCGGCTCCAGCGCCGGAAGTAAGGGGTGAACACGGCGTAGTGGTCGGAGCCCTGCGGGGTGACCGACCCGGGCGGCAGCGCGGTGCCCACCGCTTCGTGGACGTGCAGGGTGCGCCGCTCGGCGGTCAGGGCGGCGCGCAGCCGGTCCTCCCTGTGCCGGGCGTAGCCGCTGTGGTCGGCGGCGAGGTGCACCTCGTCCGCCCCGGCCTCCGCCGCCACGGCGCACACGGTCCGCGTGACGTCGCCGGACCGGACCACCAGCCGTCCGCCACGCTCGCGGAGCGACTCGTGCAGGTCGGTGAGGCAGTCCGCGAGGAAGGCCTCGCGGTTGGGTGCGGTGAACCCGGCGGCGGCGATGGTCCCGTCCCGTACGAAGAGCGGCACGACGGTCTCGGCGGTCCGCAGGGCCGCCCGCAGCGGCGGGTGGTCGTGCACCCGCAGATCGGCGGTGAACAGGACGACGGCGACGGTCACTGAGCGGCTCCCGGGGGATTCCTTGCTGCGGCGCGGGCGATGTTACGGGCCATGCCGCCGAACACCACGGTGTGGAAGGGGGACACACTCCACCAGTACGCGTGTCCGAGCAGCCCGTGCGGGTGGAACAGGGCACGCTGCCGGTAGCGGGCACGCCCCGGCCCGTCCGCTTCGACACGCATCTCCAGCCAGGCCAGGCCGGGGAGGCGCATCTCGGCACGCAGCCGCAGCAGGCGACCGGGCTCGACCTCCTCCACGCGCCAGAAGTCCAGCGAGTCCCCGGCGCGCAGCCGCGCCGCGTCACGCCGGCCGCGACGCAGCCCCACACCGCCCACGAGCCGGTCCAGCCATCCACGGACCGCCCAGGCGAGCGGGAGGGAGTACCAGCCGTTGTCGCCGCCGATCCCCTCGACGACCCGCCACAGCTGCTGGGGGGTGGCATCGACCGCCTCCTCCCGCTCGTCCGTGTAGAGACTGCCGCCGGCCCAGTCGGGATCGGTGGGCAGCGGGTCGCTGGGGGCGCCGGGGACGGACGCGGACGACCAGCGGGTGGTGACCCGGGCCTCGCGGACCCGGCGCAGGGCGAGCACGAGCGCCTCGTCGCTGCTGATGGGCTGTCCGGGGGCGTCGGGCACGTACCGGGCGATGTCGTGCTCCCGGCAGACCACCTCGTGGCGCAGCGACTCGGCCAGGGGGCGGGCGATGGAGGCGGGCACGGGGGTGACGAGGCCGATCCACAGGCTGGACAGACGGAGGGTCAGCACCGGCACCGGGAGGATGAGCCGCGGCGGCAGCCCGGCGACGGCGGCATAGCGCTGCATCAGATCGCGGTAGGTCAGCACGTCCGCGCCGCCGATGTCGAAGGTGCGGTGGACGTCGGAGGGCATGTCCGCGCTGCCGACCAGGTAGCGCAGGACGTCCCGGATGGCGATGGGCTGGATGCGGGTCCGCACCCAGCTGGGGGTGACCATGA
Organism: Streptomyces sp. MUM 203J; assembly: GCF_022414595.1. GTDB lineage: Bacteria > Actinomycetota > Actinomycetes > Streptomycetales > Streptomycetaceae > Streptomyces. Next base: position 9,688 of record NZ_JADWYO010000063.1, read on the forward strand.
CCGGGAGGCGTTCGGTGAGGTAGCGGAGCATCTCGAAGGAGGCGGAGCCGGAGCCGAGGATGACGGCGGCCCGCAGGACCGTGGTCGGGACGCCCGAGTCGAGCAGGATCCGCCCCACCTCGTTCCGCGACCTCAGGTGCGGGGACAGCCGCCGCGGGGGCACACCCGCCGGGGTGAGACCGCCCAGGTAGACGATGCGCCGGACCTCCGCGGCCCGGGCCAGCTCACCGAACAGGGTCGCGGCCCGGCGGTCGGTCTCCTCGAACCCCGGGCCGCCGCCGAGGGCGTGCACCAGGTAGTACGCGACCTGGACGCCCGCCATGGCGTCGCGAAGCGACACCTCGTCGGTGACGTCACCCCGCACGATCTCCACCCGGTGCGCCCAGGGGTGGTCGCGCAGCCTCCCGGGAGACCGCGCCACGCAGCGGACCCGGTAGCCCGCGTCGAGCAGTTCGGGCACCAGTCGGCCACCGATGTAGCCGGTCGCGCCGGTGACCAGGCAGAGCGCGCCCCGCCCGGGTGCCGGGCCGGTGTCGTCCATGACCGCTCCTCCCGTACGCCTTCGGTCTCCTCGTGCCATCTTCGCCAGGACCGGTCCGGTATGCCGCGAACACGTGCGGCGCGCCGCACGGGACGGCCGGGCGACGAGCGGCCGCCCGCGCCACAGGCGGTCTCCCGCACCGGGTGACGACCGGACCCGCCTATAGGCTGACCAGGTGGTGACAAAGGACGACCGGGCGGACGAAGACACGCCGGGCGGGCGGCGGCGGTCCCCTGCGGACCTCCTGGCGTTCGCCGTGCAGCTGCGCCGGATGAACGGCGAGATCAACCGCCTGGTGCACACGTTCGCCTCCGAGCAGGGCCTGCACGCGACGGACGTGCAGGCGCTGGCCGCGATCCTCGACTCGTCCGAGCCCATGACCCCGACCCGGCTCCGGGAGCATCTCGGCCTGACGTCGGGGGCGGTCACGGCGTGCGTGGACCGGCTGGTGCGGGCGGGGCACGTACGCCGGTCCCGGGAGAGCGCCGACCGGCGGGTGGTCCACCTGCACTACGTGCCGGAGGCCAAGGCCGCCGCCCGGACGTTCTTCCGTCCGCTGGCCCTCGCCACCGACGCCGCGCGGGCGGGGTTCACCGCCGAGGAACTGGAGGCGGTGCTGCGGTTCCTGACGGTGCTCAACGAGAGGCTGGGCGCGCAGGAGGCCCCCGGGGGCCACCGGGACGCACCGCGCCGCTGAGAATGCCGCTTCCGCGCACCCGGACTCCATATAGTTCAATCATTGAGATAGTTTTCTGTTGAGATTTCTCCCGTCGTCCCCTGCTGTCTTCCAGGAGCGTCATGCCTCCCTTCCCCGTTGTCGTACGCCGGCTGCTGCCGGTGCTCCTCATCGCGGTCTGGCTCGCCGTGGGCGGCGGGCTCGGCTCGTATGCCGGAAAGCTCGGCGAGGTCGCCACGAACGACCAGGCCGCCTTCCTGCCGCGCAACGCCGAGTCGACCCGAGTCCTGGAGGAGCAGGAGGCCTTCCGCCAGGAGGAGGCACTGCCCGCGATCGTGGTGTGGACCGCGGGCGACGGCTCGGTATCGGACGCCCAGCGGGAGGCCGCGACGGACGCCCTGGCCTCGCTGGCCGACGCGGACGGGGTGGCGGGCCGCCCCTCCCCCGCCGTGGTCTCCGAGGACGGTGAGGCCCTCCAGGGGGTGCTGCGGCTGCGGCCGGACCGGGGCGACGAGCTGGCCGGCACCCTCGACCGCATCCGCGCGGCGGCCGAAGAGGTGCCGGACTCCCGGGTCTTCGTCGCCGGCCCGGCGGCGACACAGGCCGACCTGTCCGACGCCTTCGCGGGCATCGACGGGCTGCTGCTCGGCGTGGCACTGACGGCCGTCCTGCTCATCCTCCTGCTGGTGTACCGGAGCGTGCTGCTGCCGCTGCTGGTGATCACGGGGGCGGTCCTGGCCCTGGGGCTGGCGAGCGCCGTGGTGTACGCCCTCGCGGACCGCGACGTCCTGCGGGTCGACGGGCAGGTGCAGGGCATCCTGTTCATCCTGGTCATCGGCGCGGCCACCGACTACGCACTGCTGCTGATCGCACGCTACCGCGAGGAGCTGCGGCACGACGACGACCGCCTCGTGGCGATGCGGGCGGCACTGCGGCAGTCGGCCGGGCCGATCGTGGCCAGCGCCGCGACGGTCGCCCTCGGACTGCTGGCGCTGCTCCTCAGCGACCTCACCAACAACCGCGCGCTCGGCCCGGTCGGGGCCATCGGCATCGTCTGCGCCGTGCTGAGCGCGCTGACCTTCCTGCCCGCCGTCCTGGTGCTGCTCGGCCGGGCGGCCTACTGGCCCGCGTCACCCGCCCACGGCACCGAGCGGAGTGACCGCGGCGTGTGGCCGAGGGTGGCCGCCCTGGTCGACCGGGCGCCGCGCAGGGTCTGGGCGGTCACCCTGGCCGCGCTGCTGGCGTGCGCGGCCTTCGCTCCCGGCCTCAGTGCGAGAGGCGTCCCGCTGGACGAGATCTTCGTGGCGGACGCGCCGTCCGTGGCCGCGGGGCAGGTGCTGGACGAGCACTTCCCCGGCGGGTCCGGCAACCCGGCCGTCATCGTGGCGGAGGCCGACGCTCTGCCCGCGGTGACCGCGGCGGCGCGCGGCACGCAGGGAGTGGCCTCGGCGGCTCCGGTCGACGCCTCGGGGCGGCCGGGCGGCGGACCGCCACTGACGGCCGACGGACGCGTCCGGCTGTACGCCACGCTGGAGGCGGCCCCGGACAGCGACGCCGCCAAGGAGACCCTGGTGCGGCTGCGCGAAGCGGTGCACGCCGTGCCGGACGCGGACGCGCTGGTCGGCGGCTACACCGCGCAGCGGTACGACACGCAGACCACCGCGCAGCGGGACCGCGCGGTCATCGTCCCCGTGGTGCTGGCGATCATCCTGCTCATCCTGATCGGACTGCTGCGCTCGCTCGTCCTGCCGGTGCTCCTGGTGGCCACCGTCGCCCTCAACTTCCTCGCGACTCTGGGCATCTCCACCGTCGTCTTCCAGTGGCTCCTGGGGTTCAGCGGCACGGACGCCTCGGTCCCGCTGTACGGCTTCGTGTTCCTGGTGGCCCTGGGGGTCGACTACAACATCTTCCTCGTGTCGCGCGTGCGCGAGGAGGCACTTCTGCACGGCACCCGGGAGGGTGTGCGGCGCGGCCTGACCGCCACGGGCGGCGTGATCACCTCGGCGGGCGTCGTGCTGGCCGCGACCTTCGCCGCGCTCGCCGTGATCCCGCTGGCGTTCCTGCTGCAGATCGCCTTCATCGTCGCCTTCGGCGTGCTGCTCGACACCCTGGTCGTACGGTCCCTGCTGGTGCCGGCCCTGATCCGGGACATCGGGCCGCTGTCGTGGTGGCCGAGCGCCCTCGCTGCCGGCCTCAGAAAACCGACAGGCCCGTCAGCGTCGTGAACCGGTCGAGCGCGGCGACTCCGGCGACCGAGTTGCCGCGCTCGTCCAGCCCCGGGCTCCAGACGCACAGCGTGCAGCGGCCGGGGACGACCGCGATGATGCCGCCGCCCACCCCGCTCTTGCCGGGGAGGCCGACGCGGTACGCGAAGTCGCCGGCGGCGTCGTAGGTGCCGCAGGTCAGCATGACGGCGTTGACCTGCTTGGCCTGGCTGCGGGTGAGCAGGGAGGTGCCGTCGGCCCGGGTGCCGTGCCGGGCCAGGAAGGACGCGGCCAGGGCGAGGTCCGCGCAGGACGCCTCCAGGGAGCACTGGCGGAAGTACTGGTCCAGCAGCTCCGGCACGGGGTTGCCGATGTTGCGGTACGAGGCCATGAAATGGGCCAGGGCGGCGTTGCGGTCACCGTGGGCGGCCTCGGACGCGGCGACGCTCTCGTCGAAGTCGAGGTGCGGGTTTCCGCTTTCGGTGCGGAGGAAGTCGCGGAGGGTCCCGGCGGCGTCGCCGGTCACCGTGTGGAGGAGGTCGGTGACGACCAGCGCGCCCGCGTTGATGAAGGGGTTGCGGGGGATGCCGTTCTCGTACTCGAGCTGCACCAGGGAGTTGAACGGGTTGCCCGAGGGTTCGCGGCCGACGTGCTCCCACAGGGCGTCGCCGTCCAGGGAGAGGGCCAGAGCGAGGGTGAAGGCCTTGGTGATGGACTGCGCGGAGAAGGGGTGGCGCCACTCCCCCACCCCGTACACCGTGCCGTCGAGTTCCGCGACGGCCATGCCGAACCGGCGGGGATCGGCGGCGGCGAGCGCCGGGATGTAGTCGGCGGGGCGGCCCCGGCCCGGAGTGGCGGCGATGTCGGCCGCGATCTGTTCGAGGACGGGCAGGAAGGTGCTCGGGGCCACGGGCGTGCTCACTCCGGCGTGTGCGACGGGTCGTTCGATCGGCCCCCATTGTGCATGTTCGCCGGGTGCCCCCTGTGCGGGGGGCCGCTCAGCCGAGCGCGCTCTCCTCCCAGGCCGGGAGGATCCGGTCGGGAGTGAGGGGCAGTTCGCGGAAGCGGATGCCGGTCGCGTGGCGGACGGCGTTGCCGAGCGCGGCGGCGGCGCCGACGGTGCCGATCTCACCGATGCCCTTGCTGCCCATGGGGTTGAGGAGGCTGTCGTCCTCGTCGATCCAGTGTGCCTCGATGTCCGGGACGTCGGCGTGGACGGGCACGTGGTAGGCGGCGAGGTCGCTCTCGGTGAAGTCGGCGTGCGCGGCGTCCATGGTGGAGTGCTCGGTGAGCGCCATACCGAGGCCCATGATCATGCCTCCGACGAGCTGGGAACGGGCGGTGCGCGGATTGAGGATCCGCCCGGCGGCGAACACCCCGAGCATCCGCCGCGCCCGGACCTCACCGGTCACCGTGTCGACCTGGACCTCCGCGAACTGGGCGCCGAACGCGTGCCGCGCGTAAGGGGGTCTGCGGCGGGCCTCCTCGCCGGTGTCGGCCGTGACGGTGAGCCCCTCCTCGGGGAACGGGCCCTCGTGTCCGGCTGCCAGGGCGGCGAGTTCGTTCGCGGCCTTGTGGACGGCCCAGCCCCAGGAGGCGGTGCCGGCGGAGCCTCCGGCGAGCGGGGCGCGGGGCAGCCGGGTGCTGCCGATCTCGATGCGTACGGCGTCCAGGCCGACGCCCAGCGCCTGCGCGGCGATCTGGGCGAGGACGGTGCGGGCGCCCGTGCCGATGTCGGTGGCGTTGGTGCGGACGGTGAAGGTGCCGTCAGGGTGGGCCGTGACGGAGGCGGTGGACGGGCCGGCGTAAGCGGGGTAGGTGGCGGCGGCGACGCCGGTGCCGACGAGGAGGGGGCCCTCGCGGTGGGAGGCGGGGCGGGGGTCGCGCCGGTGCCAGCCGAAGCGGCGGGCGCCCTCGCGCAGGCAGTCGACGAGGTGGCGGCTGCTGAAGGGGCGGCCGCTGTCGGGGTCGGTGGCGGGTTCGTTGCGGACCCGGAGTTCGATCGGGTCCATGCCGAGGGCCTCAGCCAGTTCGTCCATGGCGGACTCCAGGGCGTACATGCCGGGGGTCTCGCCGGGGGCGCGCATCCAGGAGGGGCTGGGCACGTCGAGAGGAACGACGCGGTGGGTCGTGAGGCTGTGCGGCGAGCCGTACATGACGCGGGCGGGGACCGCCGCCTGCTCGACGAACTCGGTGATGCGGGAGGTGTGGGTGAGCACTTCGTGGCTCACGGAGAGGAGCGTGCCGTCGCGCTCGGCGCCGAGGCGCAGCCGGTGCAGGGTGGGGGCGCGGTGGCCGGTGACGGACGGCAGGTGGCGGCGGGGCAGGGCGAGTTTGACCGGGCGGCCGGTGTGGATGGCCGCCATGGCGGCGAGGACGACGTGCGGGCGGGCGGTGCCCTTGCCGCCGAATCCGCCGCCGACGTGTTCCGCGACGACGGTGACCCGGTCCTCGGGGAGGCCGAACAGCGCCGCCAGCACGGACCGCACGACGTTGGTGCCCTGGCAGGAGTCGTAGACGGTGAGGCGCCCGCCGGCGAAGTGGGCGGTGGCGGCGTGCGGCTCCATGGGGTGGTTGTGCAGGGGCGGCACCGAGTAGGCGGCGTCGACGCGCACGGGGGCGGCGGCGAAGGCGTCCTCGGCGTCGCCGCGCTCACGGTGGGCGGGGTAGCCCCCGTTCACTTCGAGCGGGGTGTACGTCTCGGGGTGGTCCTCAGCGAGGACGACGTCGTGCGGTTCGGGCTCGTCGCCGTGCTCGGCGCAGGTCACCCGGACGGCGGCGGCCGCGGCGCGGGCCTGCTCCAGGGTGTCCGCGACGGCGAGGGCCGCGTACCAGCCGCGGTGCGGGACGCTGTCGTACTGGAGGACGTCGAGTTCCGGGTCGTCGGGCGGGGCGGCGAAGCGGGGCGCGTCGAACGGGGTGAGGACGGTGACGACCCCGGGCAGGGCGAGCGCCTCGGCGGTGTCGACGGCGGTGAGCCGCCCGCAGGTGATCCCGGCGGGAACGGGCCACGCGTAGGCGCAGCCGGGAGGGGTGTGCTCGGCCGCGTAGCGGGCGGCGCCGGTGACCTTGTCCCGGCCTTCCAGGCGCTCGGCGGGGGCGCCGAGGACGGACCGGTGCGGGGGCTGGGCGGTCATGGGCATGGTCCTGTTCGCTGGTCAGGGGCTCTGAGGCGCCGGCGTCGGGGGGCGTGCCGTCAGGGGTCCGTGCGGTCTTCGGAGCCGCCGGGTGGCGGGGTGCCGGCCGGGCCTTCCGGGCCGCCCCCGGGCTCCGCCAGGCCGGTGACCACCGCAGTACCCAGAGACCTGGCGAGGCCGATCTTGTACGCGTTGTCCCGCAGCGGCTCCGCCGCGTCCAGCTCCTCGGTGAGGGCCCGCCGGACCGCGTCCGCCGTGGGCTCCGCGCCGAGCAGTGCGGCTTCGGCGCGGCGGGCGCGCCAGGGCCGGTGGGCGAGACCGCCGAACGCGATCGCCACATGCCGCACGGTCCCGGCCGCGTCGAGGTCGAGGACCGCGGCGACGGAGGCCAGGGCGAAGGCGTACGAGGCGCGGTCGCGGGCCTTGCGGTAGGCGGAGGGCAGACCGCCGGTGGCGGCGGGCAGCAGCACGGCGGTGATCAGTTCGCCCGGCTCGATGACGGTGTCCCGTTCCGGCCGGTCCCCGGGCAGGCGGTGGAATTCGGCCAGCGGAACAGTCCGCTCCGCGTCCGGCCCGCGCAGTTCCACGGTGGCGTCGCAGGCGGCGAGCGCGACGGCGAGGTCCGAGGGGTGGGTGGCGATGCAGTGCAGGGAGTGGCCGAGCACGGCATGGTCGCGGTGGACCCCGTCGACGGCGCCGCAGCCGCTGCCCGGGTCCCGCTTGTTGCAGGGCTTGGTCACGTCCTGGAAGTACGGGCACCGGGTGCGCTGGAGGAGGTTGCCGCCGGTGGTGGCGACGTTGCGGAGCTGCCCGGAGGCCCCGGCGAGGAGGGCCCGGGACACGGCGGCGTAGCGGGCCCGGACCAGGGGGTGGGCGGCCAGGTCGCTGGAGCGGACGGTGGCGCCGACGCGCAGCCCGCCGTCGGGCAGCTCCTGGACGTCCCCCAGGGGGAGCCCCCCGATGTCCACGAGGGTGTCCGGCGTCTCGACACCGAGCTTCATCAGGTCGACGAGGTTGGTGCCGCCCGCAAGGTAGCGGGCGCCGGGACGCCCGGCGTGGGCGGCGGTGGCCTCGTCGACGCTGTGCGCACGGACGTACGCGAAGGGCTTCACCGGACCACGTCCTCGACGGCCTGGACGATGTGCGGGTAGGCGCCGCAGCGGCACAGGTTGCCGCTCATCCGCTCGCGGATCTCCTCCGGGGTGAGCGGCACGGCCCCCTGCGCGGGCGGGGCGTCGGGGCGGGTCGCGTACGACGGGTGTCCGGCCGCCGCCTCCGCGAGGACGCCGACGGCGGAGCAGAGCTGGCCGGGGGTGCAGTAGCCGCACTGGAGGGCGTCGCGGTCCAGGAATGCCTGCTGGAGGGGGTGCGGGTTCCCGTCGTGGGACAGGCCCTCGACGGTGGTGACGCTCCGCCCGTCCTGGGCGACGGCCGGCAGCAGGCAGCTGTTCACCCGTCTGCCGTCGAGGAGGACCGTGCAGGCGCCGCACTGGCCGTGGTCGCAGCCCTTCTTGCTGCCGGTGAGGTCCAGCCGCTCCCTCAGCACGTCGAGGAGGGTCGCTCGGTGATCGACGGTGAGGGTGTGCCGGGTGCCGTTGACGGTGACGGTGACCGGGGAGGCGTAAGGGCCCCGCCGCACGGGCTGCTCGCTCATTCCTCTCCGTCCGCCAGGATCACGTGCATGGCGGCCTCCTCGGCGGAGGCGGCGCCGCCGTTGACGCCGACGTCCCGGGCGACGACGTCGGAGTCGGTGTTCGGGTGGGCGCCCTCGTCGAGGGCCACGATCCGCCCGGCGCGCCGGTTGCCGACCTCCTGGTCGTACGGCTCGCCCATGCCGCCGGGGAGGTCCCCGATGCCGTCGGGGACGTTCTCCCCGTCCTCGGGGATCAGCGCGGGGTCCGGCACCTCCTCCCCGAGTCGCTGGTCAAGGGGCTCGCGTTCCCGCTGCTCACGGGCGGTGGTGCCGTGGTGGTCGACGCCCCAGGGCCGCTCGGGCGGCGAGTAGCCCTCGTCGTACGGGTCGGCGGGCCGGTCCATGAGGGTGTCCTCGTTGTCGAGGAGGCCATGGTCCTCCCTGACCTCGCGGTCGGTGGAGGGATCGGGCTGGTAGACCTCGTCGCCCATCGTCTCTTCGGTTCCCATGGCTGGCTCCCGGTCTGCTGCTCGGTCCGCCCCGGCTGCTACGCCTGCTCGCGTATCCAGCCTGTCCCAGGTCACACATTCCGGCACGCGGAACGCCCCCGCCGGAGGTCACGGGCGCGGGCCGGGGTGGCGCCACCGCAGCGCCTCCCCGGCCCCGCGCCGCGCTCCGCACGCACCCGGACCGGCGTCCCGCCGTCCCCGGCCGGAACGCGTGGCCGACCCGCCGGACGGGGGAGGCCGCACCGCTCGAACCGGCCCGGGGCGCTCGCGCGGAACGCCCCGTCGGGCCGTGTCCCGGCACGGGACCGGCAGAGGGGGTGTCGTGGCCGGAGTGGCTTCCCGCGGACCGGTCGCGACCACGAAGACCGGCCGACTGGTCTTTGCGACGTCGCACGACAGCAGTCGTCGGCGGCTTCGGGAGGCACTCACCGGGCCCGGATCCCGATGCCGACCGGAAAGGGAGGCACCCGCCTGCACCCGTGGCCGGTGCTTCGTCCCGAGCCCCGGACGAGCGGCACACGGCGTCCTGTCGGTCCGCACCGGACCGCTGCCCGAAGCCGTCGGCCTCCGACGCGGGGCGCCTCCCGAACCGCCCGGGAAACGCTGCTCATCGATCAACGTCATCGACGGAGCCGGCCGGCCCGCGCTCCCGGGCACGTACCGCGGCCGGTGGCGGCACTACCGGTCCCGGGCACTCCGCCGGGCTCCGGCCGGGGCCCGTACGGGCGGGGTGCGCCGCCCGCACGGGCCCGGACGTGCGCCTCCGGTCAGCGCACCCTCTCCTGTGTACGCCGTACGCATTCCCGTACGACGCCGCCGAGGCTTCCGTGGCGGCGCAGCAGCCGCCGCTGGACGTGGGCCCCGGTGCCGCGGCTCATCAGGTCGTCGAGGGCCTTGCGGGCCTGCGGCAGGTCGCCGTTGTCCTCCAGGGCCTCCTCCACGTGGTGGAGCAGGGCCTGCACGACCCGTTCGGCCGGGGCCGGCCGCATGGTGAGCGGGTGGATCAGGTCGCCGTCCAGCCCCGACCGCCCGGCCCGCCAGGACGCGGCCCGCAGCAGTCCGATGCCGTGCCCGGCCGGGGGGCGGCCGGCCCGCCACTCGCGGGCGGCGGTGTCGACGAGGGCCCGCACCAGGGTGGCGACCAGGACGGTCGTGGAGGCGTCCAGGCAGACGTCGGCGGCACGGATCTCCACGGTCGGGTAGCGGCTGGACAGCCGTGCGTCGAAGTAGATCATCCCCTCGTCCTGGAGGACCCCGGTCGAGACGAGGTCCCGCACCTGCCGGTGATAGTGGTCCGCGGAGCCGAACAGCTCCACCGGACCGGTCGAGGGCCAGCGGCCCCAGACGCGGCTGCGGTAGCTGGCGTACCCGCTGTCGTGGCCTTGCCAGAAGGGTGAATTGGCGCTCAGCCCGAGCAGCACCGACAGCCAGGGCCGGATCCGGTCGAGGACGGCGACGCCCTCCTCGTCGGAGGTGACCGACACATGGACGTGGCAGCCGCAGGTGAGCTGTTCGAGGGCGGTGAGCCCGAAGTGTTCCTGGATCCACCGGTAGCGCCGGTCGTCGTTGAGCGCGGGGCGCACCGGTAACGGCGAGGTCGCCAGGGCCGCGACGGCGGCGCCCGCCTCGGCCGCGTGGCGGGCGGCCTCGGCACGGCAGCGCTCTATCTCGGCGGCCAGTTCGGCCATGGTGGTCCGGGGGTGCGTCCCGAACTCCAGCTGGTGGCCCTGCAACTCCTTGGTGAAGGCGTGTGCCCGGCCCTGGTTCTGCTCGGCCGCGATGGCCAGGACCGCTCCGGAGAGCGCCTGTGGCTCCCCCGTCCGCGGATCCACCAGGAGGAGTTCCTCCTCCACTCCGACACTGCGCAACGGAACCCGCCTTTCCGATCACGCCCAGAGAGGGCCTACTGACGGAACTGCCGGACTTGCCAAGCGAAAACGCTGGATTGCGGACGTGCTGGACACACCATCATCCCGGCTACGGCGCCGCGGCGCACCGTCCCGGAGCCGGGTTGTGAGGATCTGGCGAGTTCCCGTCGCCCACGGGATCCCGTTCGGGACCGCCTCCGGGGCCCGGGGGTCTCCTACGCGTTCTGGCGGGTGCCGGGGCCCTCGTGGTGGATGGGGGTGTGGGCGCCGGTGAGGGAGCTGCCGCTGCCGCCCCGGCGGTCGGCGACGATCTCGGCGGCGATCGACAGGGCCGTCTCCTCGGGTGTCCGGGCACCCAGGTCCAGGCCGATGGGCGAGTGGAGGCGGGCGAGTTCCGGCTCGGTGACGCCCACCTCGCGCAGTCTCCGCTCGCGGTCCAGGTGGGTACGGCGGGAGCCCATCGCGCCGACGTAGGCGACGGGGAGGCGCAGGGCGCGCCGGAGGAGCGGGACGTCGAACTTGGCGTCGTGGGTGAGGACGCACAGGACGGTCCGGGCGTCCACCTGTGTGGCGTCGAGGTACTCGTGGGGCCAGCCGACGACGATCTCGTCGGCGTCCGGGAAACGGGTGGCGGTGGCGAAGACGGGCCGGGCGTCGCAGACCGTCACGTGGTAGCCGAGGAACTTGCCGACCCGGACGAGCGCGGAGGCGAAGTCGATGGCCCCGAAAACGATCATGCGGGGCGGCGGGACACTGGCCTCGACCAGCAGGGTGACGGGCTGTCCGCAGCGCGAGCCGTCCGCACCGATGACGACGGTGCCGGTGCGTCCGGCGTCCAGCATCGCGCGGGCTTCGGCCGCCGCCGTGCGGTCCAGCTCGGGGTGGCCGCCGAGTCCGCCCTCGTACGACCCGTCGGGCCGTACGAGGAGCGCGGTGCCGAGCAGCTCGGCCGGGCCCTCGGCGATCCGGGCGAGGGCCGCCGCCTCCCCTCCGGCGGCGGCCCGGAGCGCGGCGGGGCAGACCCCGCCGCGCACCGGGGTGATGAGGACGTCGATGATGCCGCCGCAGGTCAGGCCGACGGCGAAGGCGTCCTCGTCGCTGTAGCCGAAGCGTTCGACGACGGTCCGCCCGTCCTCGATCGCCTGTCGGCACAGCTCGTACACGGCCCCCTCCACACATCCCCCGGAGATCGAGCCGATCGCCGTGCCGTCGCCGTCGACGGCGAGCGCGGCGCCCGGCTCCCGTGGTGCGCTGCCGCTGACCGCGACGACGGTGGCCACGGCGAAGTCCCGCCCCTGCTCGGCCCACCGGTCCAGCTCGTGAGCGATGTCCAGCATGTCGGCCTCCTCGGGGCTTCGGGTCGGACGGATGGATGGAGGGGGTTACGCGGGTGGTGGCGTCAGTGGCCGGTTCCGGTGGCGAAGTAGAAGACGAACACCGCCGACAGGACCCACATGAGGATGCTCGGCTCCCGCCACTTGCCCTGTGCCGCCTTGATGGCGCAGAAGGCGATGACACCGGCGCCGACACCTGTGGTGATCGTGTACGTGAACGGCATCAGCACGACCGTCAGGAAGACCGGTACGGCGACCGACCAGTCGCCCCAGTCGACGTGCCGGGCGTTCTGCAGCATCATCGCGCCGATCACCACGAGGGCTGCGGAGGCGACCTGTCCGGGCACCAGCTGGGTGAGCGGCGTGAAGAACAGGCAGGCGGCGAAGAACAGGCCGGTGACCGTGGCCGACAGGCCCGTACGGGCTCCCTCGCCCACACCGGTGGCGGACTCGATGAAGACGGTCTGGCCGGAGGCGCTGCTGGCGCCGCCGATCATGCCGCCCGCGCCGTCGATGAACAGCGCCTTGTTGAGGCCCGGCATCCGGCCGGTGGCGTCCGCCAGCTTGGCCTCCTGGCCGACGGCGATGATGGTGGCCATCGCGTCGAAGAACCCGGCCAGCACCAGGGTGAAGACGATCATGCTGACCGAGGCGTAGCCGACCTGTTCCCAGCCGCCGAACTCGACGGCGCCGAACAGCGAGAAGTCCGGCATGGAGATGGGGCTGCCGTGCAGGACCGGGGCGGTCCCGCCCCACGCGTCCTCCTTGATCCAGCCCGTGGCGGTGGCGATCACGGAGATGACCGTGCCCGCGATGATCCCGAGCAGGATGGCGCCGGGCACCTTGCGGGCCTGGAGCATGAAGATGACCAGCAGGGTCACGACGAACAGGACGACCGGCCAGCCGGTGAGCGACCCGCCGACACCGAGGGTGACGGGGCCGCCGCCCTCGCCCTTGCCGACGAATCCGGCGTTGACGAAGCCGATCATCGCGATGAACAGGCCGATGCCGATGGTGATGCCGTGCTTCAGCGCCAACGGGATCGCGTTCATGATCACTTCACGGACGCCGGTGACCACCAGGAGGCAGATCACCGCACCGTAGATCACACACATGCCCATGGCCTGCGGCCAGGTCATGTTGGGGGCGACCTGCGTGGACAGGACGCCCGCGACACTGAGGCCCGCCGCCAGCGCGAGCGGGACCTTGCCGATGATGCCCATCGCCAGCGTGGTGACCGCGGCTGCCAGGGCGGTGGCGGTGATGAGGGCGGGCTGGCTCAGCTTGTCGCCCAGCACGTCCTCTCCCCCGAGGAGCAGCGGGTTGAGCAGGAGGATGTACGCCATCGCCATGAAGGTGGTGATGCCGCCACGCACCTCGCGGGAGAGCGTGGATCCTCTGTGGGTGATGTGAAAGTACCGGTCGAGCCAGGACCGTCCGGCGGGGACGTGCGAGCCGTTGCCGGCGTCTTCCGCGACGGATCTCGGCTCTACTGACGACTGGGTCATGGTGCCTACTCCCAAGGTTCAAAGGGGCACCCGCGGGGACTCCGGTTCCGGGTCTGGTGTGCGGGATTTGGGATGCTGCTTGGCGCACGACCCGGGGGACGGCCCGAGACGAACTGTGTGGGGGACTCCAGACGGTGCGTGCCGTGGACTTGTGACGTTCCGGGGGGCGCGCACCGCCTGGAGGGTCTGGGGGCCTGGGGGACGCCGGTCCCCCAGGCGGCTACACCGTGCCGGTGAGGTGCTCCGGGCGGACCGGCGTCCGGTTCAGCTCCAGGCCCGTCGCGTTCCGGATCGCCGCGAGGACGGCCGGGGTGGACGACAGGGTCGGGGCCTCGCCGATGCCGCGCAGCCCGTAGGGGGCGTGCTCGTCGGCGAGCTCCAGCACGTCGACCGGGATGGTCGGCGTGTCGAGGATCGTGGGGATGAGGTAGTCCGTGAAGGACGGGTTGCGGACCTTCGCGGTCTTCGGGTCGACGACGATCTCCTCCATGACCGCCACGCCCAGGCCCTGGGTGGTGCCGCCCTGGATCTGGCCGACGACGGACAGCGGGTTGAGGGCCTTGCCGACGTCCTGGGCGCAGGCCAGTTCGATGACCTTGACCAGGCCCAGCTCGGTGTCCACCTCGACGACCGCGCGGTGGGCGGCGAAGGAGTACTGGACGTGGCCGTTGCCCTGGCCGGTCCGCAGGTCGAAGGCCTCGGTGGGGCGGTGCCGCCACTCGGCCTCGATCTCCACGGCCTCGTTCTCCAGGACGTCCACCAGGTCCGCGAGGACCTCGCCGCCGTCGGTGACGACCTTGCCGCCCTCCAGGAGCAGTTCCGCGGTGGCCCAGGCCGGGTGGTAGGTGCCGAACCTGCGGCGGCCGATCTCCAGGACCTTCTCGCGGACCAGCTCGCAGGAGTTCTTGACGGCGCCGCCGGTGACATAGGTCTGGCGGGAGGCGGAGGTGGAGCCCGCGGAGCCGACCTGGGTGTCGGCGGGGTGGATGGTCACCTGGGTGACGCCCAGCTCCGTGCGGGCGATCTGGGCGTGGACGGTGACACCGCCCTGGCCGACCTCCGCCATCGCGGTGTGCACGGTGGCGACGGGCTCGCCGTTGATGACCTCCATGCGCACCTTGGCGGTGGAGTAGTCGTCGAAGCCCTCGGAGAAGCCGACGTTCTTGATGCCGACCGCGTAGCCGACGCCCCGCACGACGCCCTCGCCGTGGGTGGTGTTGGACAGGCCGCCGGGCAGGGCGCGCACGTCGGCGCCCTCGGTGGACTCCCACTGGCGCTCGGGCGGCAGCGGGCGGGCCTTGATGCGGCGCAGCAGTTCCGCGACCGGGGCCGGGGAGTCGACCGGCTGTCCGGTCGGCATGATCGTGCCCTGTTCCATGGCGTTGCGCTGACGGAACTCGACCGGGTCCATGCCGAGCTTCGCCGCGAGCTTGTCCATCTGCGCCTCGTAGGCGAAGCACGCCTGGACCGCGCCGAAGCCGCGCATGGCGCCGCAGGGCGGGTTGTTGGTGTAAAGGGCGATGGCCTCGATGTCGACGTCGTCGACGACGTACGGGCCGACGGACAGCGAGGAGGCGTTGCCGACGACGGCCGGGGAGGCGGAGGCGTAGGCGCCGCCGTCCAGCACGATGCGGCACTTCAGGTGGGTGAGCTTGCCGTCCTTGGTGGCGCCGTGCTCGTAGTGGAGCTTCGCCGGGTGGCGGTGGACGTGCCCGAAGAAGGACTCGAAACGGTTGTAGACCATCTTGACGGGCTTGCCGGTGCGCAGCGCCAGCAGGCAGGCGTGGATCTGCATGGACAGGTCCTCGCGGCCGCCGAAGGCGCCGCCGACGCCGGACAGCGTCATGCGGACCTTCTCCTCGGGCAGGCCGAGGACGGGGGCGATCTGGCGGAGGTCGGAGTGCAGCCACTGGGTGGCGACGTACAGGTCGACGCCGCCGTCCTCGCACGGTACGGCGAGGCCGGACTCCGGGCCGAGGAATGCCTGGTCCTGCATACCGAAGGTGTACTCGCCCTCGACGATCACGTCGGCGCGCCTGCGGGCCTCCTCCACGTCACCGCGGACGATGGGCTGGCGGTGCACGACGTTCGGGTGCGGGACGTGCCCGGCGTGGTGGTCGTCGCGGCCCTCGTGCAGCAGCGGGGCGTCCGCCGCGAGCGCGGAGGCCTCGTCGGTGACGACCGGCAGCTCGCGGTACTCGACCTTGATCCTGGCGGCTGCGCGGCGGGCGGTCTCCGGGTGGTCGGCCGCGACCAGGGCGACGGGCTCGCCGTGGTGGCGTACCCGGCCGTGGGCCAGGACGGGGGTGTCCTGGATCTCCAGGCCGTAGTTCTTCACGTCGGTCGGCAGGTCGTCGTAGGTGAGGACCGCGTAGACGCCGGACTGGGCGAGGGCCTCCGAGACGTCGATCGAGACGATCTCGGCGTGGGCCACCGGGGAGCGGAGGATCTGGCCCCACAGCATGTCCTCGTGCCACATGTCGGACGAGTACGCGAACTCGCCGGTGACCTTGAGGGTGCCGTCGGGGCGGAGGGTGGACTCGCCGATGCCGCCCTCGGCGCCCTGGGCGCTCTGGGTCACGTCGGTGGGGGTGCCGGCGGGGGCCGTGGCGGCGCGGGTGCCGTGCGCGATGTTCGTCATCTCGGTCAGACCGCCTCTCCCTGACGTTCCTGGCGGGCCGCGGCGAGGCGGACGGCGTCCAGGATCTTCTCGTAACCGGTGCAGCGGCAGAGGTTGCCCGAGAGCGCCTCGCGGATGTCCTCGTCGGTCGGGGACGGGTTGCGCTCCAGCATCTCGTCGGCCGCGACGAGCAGGCCGGGGGTGCAGAAGCCGCACTGGACCGCGCCGGCGTCGATGAAGGCCTGCTGGACGGGCGACAGCTCGGTGCCCTCGCCGGTCTGGGAGTCGGTGCCCTTGGCGGACCACTGCCGGGCGTCCTGGAGCGAGGTCCCGCACGCCCCCGTGGCGCAGGAACCGCCCTCGGTGCGCTGCCTGGCGTAGTCGGCGAGACCCTCGACGGTGACGACCTCGCGGCCCTCGGCCTGTCCTGCCGCGACCAGGCAGGAGCAGACGGGGACGCCGTCCAGGCGGACTGTGCAGGAGCCGCACTCGCCCTGCTCGCAGGCGTTCTTGGAACCGGGCAGGCCCAGCCGCTCACGCAGGACGTAGAGGAGGGACTCGCCCTCCCAGACGTCGTCGGCCTGCTGGGGGCGTCCGTTGACCGTGAAATTGACGCGCATGGTTATGCAGCTCCTTCCAGCGTGCGGCCGCTGCCGCGGTACTGCTCCCAGGTCCAGCCGAGCGTGCGGCGGGCCATGATGCCGACGGCGTGGCGGCGGTACTTCGCGGTGCCGCGGACGTCGTCGATGGGGTTGCAGGCGGCGGAGGCGAGGTCCGCGAACTGCTTCGCGACCGAGGGGGTGATGATCTTGCCGTTGTCCCAGAAGCCGCCCTCTTCCAGCGCGGCGTTCAGGAAGTCCTCGGCCTCCCTGGCCCGGATGGGGGTGGGCGCGGCCGAACCGATGCCGGTGCGGACCGTGCGGGTCTCCGGGTGGAGAGCGATGCCGAAGGCGCAGACCGCGATGACCATCGCGTTGCGGGTGCCGACCTTGGAGTACTGCTGCGGGCCGTCCGCCTTCTTGATGTGGACGGCCTTGATCAGCTCGTCGGGCTGCAGGGCGTTGCGCTTGACGCCGGTGTAGAACTCGTCGATGGGGATGAGGCGGCTGCCGCGCACCGACTCGGCCTCCACCTCGGCGCCCGCGGCCAGCAGGGCCGGGTGGGCGTCGCCCGCCGGGGAGGCGGTGCCGAGGTTGCCGCCGACGCCGCCGCGGTTGCGGATCTGCGGCGAGGCGACGGTGTGGGAGGCGAGCGCGAGGCCGGGGAGTTCGGCCCGCAACTGCTCCATGATCCGGGTGTACGGGACGGAGGCGCCCAGCCGGACGTTCTCCTCGCCCACCTCCCAGTCACGGAGCAGCTCGATGCGGTTCAGGTCCAGGAGGTACTCGGGCCGCCGGTGGTCGAAGTTGATCTCGACCATGACATCGGTGCCACCCGCGATGGGCACAGCCGTGGGGTGCTCGGCCTTGGCGGCCAGCGCCTCCTCCCAGCTTGCGGGGCGAAGGAAGTCCATGAGTGGCTCTCTTCTTGTGATGACGTGATCCGCCGTTCCGGGTACCCCGGGAACGCCGCCCCGGGCTCTGGGGCGGTGGTCGGGTGAAGCGGGGACGACGTGATCGATGCGATCGGGGCTGTTCTCGCCGGGGGACGGGGACGGCCGGCCCTGGACGTGGTGTTCATCTCGTGTTTACGCGTTGTGGACTCAGTACACCCACCCGTGCACCACCCGAGGCAGTCACCGAAACCATGAAGGAGTTGGCTGGCGGAGCAGGGCATCTTGTAGATTCGAACGAAAGACGAGGGTCGGTAACCTCTCTGTTTCCCCCCGGAAACGCTGGCCACAGGCCACCGGCCACAACGAGACACATCGAGACACCCACGAGAAGGATCGGCGGCGACGACATGCGGCTGCGCGCACTGCTGGAGACCGACGCGCTGGGCCTGCGGCTCCTCGGCGGCGAGGGCGAGCTGGACCGCACGGTCCGCGGCGTGATGACGACGGACCTCAGGGACCCCAGCCGGTATCTGTCCGGCGGCGAACTGGTGCTCACGGGCCTGGCCTGGCGGCGCGGCCCGGCGGACTCGGAGCCCTTCGTCCGGATCCTGGCGTCCGCCGGGGTGGCGGGCCTCGCGGCGGGCGAGGCGGAGCTGGGGCCGGTCCCGGACGATCTGGTCGAGGCGTGTTTGCGCCATCGCCTCCCGCTGTTCGCAGTGAACGAATCCGTCGCATTCGCAACGATCACGGAGCATGTCGTACGACAGGTGTCCGGGGAGCGCGCCGGGGACCTGGCGGCTGTCGTCGATCGGCACAGGAGGCTGATGACCTCCGGCCCGGCCGGCGGCGGCCCCGAGGCGGTGCTCGACCTCCTGGGCTCCGACCTGGACCTGCGTGCCTGGGTGCTGTCCCCGACGGGGCGGCAGATCGCGGGCGCGGGCACCACGCTTCCGGCGGAGGCGGGCGCGGCCCTGGCCGGAGAGCACCTGGCCGCGACCAGGACCGGGCGGCGGGGCCCGCACCGGTCCGTCGTCGGCGGTACGACGTACTCGCTCTTCCCGATCCGTAACACCGGGCGGGGTACCGCACCCGCCGTGCGGGAGGTGCGGGACGTACGGGAGACGGTGCTGTCGGACTGGCTGCTGGCGGTCGAGGCGGACGCGGGTGACTGGCCCGCGGCGCGGCTGGACCTGGTCCAGGGGGTCACGCAGCTGATCGCTGTGGAGCGGGACCGCCGGGACGCGGCCCGCACGGTACGGCGGCGGCTGGCACAGGAGGTCCTGGAACTGGTGCAGACGGGGGCGGCCCCGGCGGAGATCGCGGCCCGGCTGCGGGTGGCCGCGCCGGTGCTGCTGCCCGGCCTCGGCACCTCCCCGCACTGGCAGGTCGTGGTGGCCCGCGTCGAGTGGGGCGAGGACGGTCTGGCGGTGGAGCCGGGCCCGGTGGCGCAGGCGCTGCTGGAGGAGGTGCTGGTCGACCCGGCGACGACGGGCGCCGACTCGGCCGACCGGATCGCGGTCGCGCACACCGGGGACGAGGCGATCGCCCTCGTACCGCTGCCCGCGCTGCCGGAGGCCGCACCGGGCGGAGAAGGCGAGGCCGCAGGTGACAGCGACGACGGGCAGGACGACGCGGCCGGTGAGGGCGGGCTCGGGCTGCACGCGGACCGGCTGCTGGCCTCCGTGCGGGCCCCGCTGTCGGCGGGCCTCGACGGCGACGGGCGGCTCACCCTGGGCGTGAGCGCGGCGGTGCACTCGGCGGAGGGTCTGCGCGGCGCCCTGGAGGAGGCGCGGCACGCCCGCCGGGTGGCGGCGGCACGGCCCGGGCGGGTGTGCGCGGCGGGTCACCACGAGCTGGCCTCACACGTGCTGCTGCTGCCGTTCGTCCCGGACGACGTACGGCGTGCCTTCACGGCCCGCCTCCTGGACCCGCTGCGGGACTACGACCGGCGGCACCGCGCCGAGCTGATCCCGACCCTGGAGGCGTTCCTGGACTGCGACGGCTCGTGGACGCGGTGCGCCTCCCGGCTGCACCTGCATGTGAACACCCTGCGGTACCGGGTGGGGCGCATCGAACAGCTGACGGGCCGGGACCTGTCGCGGCTGGAGGACAAGCTGGACTTCTTCCTGGCGCTGCGGATGTCCTGAGGTGCTCCGAGGCGCCCCGGAGGCATGCGCCGGGGGCGTGAGATCCCCTGCGGAAAGCCTCCACTGAAAGGATCACGCCCTCCCGGCGGAGGGTCATGCCTTCCTAAAGTGCGATGGCCGCACCGCAGTCGCGGTCATGCCGCATCCATCGCACCGCGGGGGAAACCGTGCTCTCTGCCCTGAAGGATCTCCCCGCGCACAGGGATCCGGCCGTGCTGCGGCACGATCTGCTCGCCTCGTTCGTGGTCTTCCTCGTCGCCGTCCCGCTCTGCGTGGGCGTCGCCGTCGCCTCGGGCGTGCCCGCCGAGCTGGGACTGGTCACGGGCATCGTCGGCGGACTCCTCGTCGGGGCGATGCCCGGCAGTTCCTTCCAGGTCAGCGGCCCGGCCGCGGGGCTGACGGTGCTCGTGTACGAGGCGGTGCGGACACACGGGCCCGCCATGCTGGGCGCGTTCGTGCTGACCGCCGGACTGCTCCAGGTGGCGATGGGCCTGCTGAGGCTGGGCCGCTGGTTCCGCGCGGTCTCGGTCGCCGTGGTGCAGGGGATGCTCGCGGGAATCGGGCTGGTCATCATCCTGAGCCAGCTGTACACGATGGCTGACGCCACGGCTCCGGCGGGCGGCCCGGCGAAGATCGCGGGCCTGACCGGTCTCACCGGCGGCCTGCTGACCGGCGGGGTCTCCTCCGCCGCCCTCGCCGTCGGCGCCGGAACGATCTCCGTTCTCGTGCTGTGGCCCCGGCTGCCGTGGCGGCCCGTCCGGGCCGTGCCGGCCGCGCTCGCGGCTGTCACCCTCGCCACGGCGGTGGTCTGGCTGGCTGAGTTGCCGGTGGCCCGGTTGGAGGTACGGGGGCTGGCCGGCGTCGTACGCCCGCCGGGCACGGAGCAGTTCGCCGGGCTGCTGGCGCCCGCCGCACTCGGCACGGTGCTCGCGTTCGCGCTCATCGCCTCGGCGGAGACCCTCTTCAGCGCGGCCGCCGTGGACCGGCTGCACCACGGGCCGCGCACCGACTACGACAAGGAACTGATCGCCCAGGGCACCGGCAACGCCGTGTGCGGCGCGCTGGGCGCCCTGCCCATGACCGCCGTCGTCGTACGGAGCGCCGCCAATGTCCAGGCAGGTGCCCGTACCTCGCTCTCCCGGGTGCTGCACGGGCTGTGGCTGCTGCTGTTCGCCGCGCTGCTCCCGGCGGTGATCGGCGCGGTGCCGCCGGCCGCGCTGGCAGGAGTGCTGGTGCACGCGGGCTGCAAGCTGGTGCCGGTGCGGGAGCTGGGCCCGCTGTGGCGGGAGCACCGGGGCGAGGCGGTGGTCCTCGCGGTGACGGCGGGGGCGGTCGTGGCCACGAACCTGTTCGAGGGCGTGCTGCTGGGGCTGCTGGTGGCGGTGGTGAAGACCGCGTGGGACACCTCCCATGTGCAGGTGGAGGTACGGCACGGGCGCGAGGGGGACTGCCTGGTGGTCGCCGTCTCCGGCAACGCGACGTTCCTGCGCCTCCCGCGGCTGCTGGAGGCGCTGGAGGCCCTCCCCCGGGACCGGCCGGTGGAACTGGACGTGTCGGGCCTGCGGCACGTGGACCACGCGTGCCGGAACGCGCTGGAGGCGTGGGCGGGCTCACCGCCCGAGGGGCCGAAGGCACCCGGCCCGCACGTCACCGGGCCAGCACCCGGCTGAACGCCCCCCGCCCCGTGACCAGTTCCGCCCACGTTCCCTCCTCCGCCACCCGCCCGGCCTCCAGCACCGCCACCCGGTCGGCCCGCCGGACCGTCGCAGCCCGGTGGGCGATCACCAGTGTGGTGCGACCACGGGAGGCCGTCGCCAGGGCGGCGGCCAGCTCCGCGTCCCCCGCCGCGTCCAGATGCGCGGTCGTCTCGTCGAGGACCAGCACCTGCGGCTCCACCAGCAGCGCCCGCGCCAGCGCGACCCGGGCCCGCTGCCCGCCCGACAGGGTCGCCCCCCGCTCCCCCACCACCGTGGCGTACCCCTCGGGAAGCCCCGCGGCGATCCGGTCCACCCCGCACACCCGGGCCACCGCGTCCAGCTCCCGGTCGGTCGCTCCGGGTGCGGCCAGCCGCAGGTTCTCCGCGAGCGTGCCGTGGAACAGCGGCGCGTCCTGCCCGACCACGCAGACACAGCTCCGCAGTTCGGCGTCGGAGACCTCCCTCAGATCGACCACCGACCCGTCGGCCCCCACCAGCTCCACCGCTCCCTCCGCCGGGTCCCAGAACCGGGCCAGCAGATGGGCGCACGTGGACTTGCCCGCGCCCGACGCCCCCACGAGCGCCAGCGTCTCGCCCGCTCGCACGGCCAGATCCAGCCCGTCCAGCACCGGCCGCCCGGCACCGTAGTCGAACCGCACCCCCCGGAGCCGTACCCCCAGCGGACCCGGCGGCAGCGGGCGGGGCACCGCGGCCGCCGGGGCCCCCGCCTCCGCCCGCCACCCCCGCGGTACGGCTGCACGCGTGTGCGACCTCCGTGCTTCGGTGACCCCCCGCACGCGCGACTGCCCGCCGCCGTCGCAGCCCCCTACGCTCTGGTGCCGCTCGGGACTCTCAGGTCCCGAACTCCCGCATTCCGTGGGCCTGTCCAGGGCATGAGCCACCCACGCACCGAACCGTCACCCGGGGAGGGTCACGTGCTCAGTACCGCAGCCGCAGCCGCAGACCAGCACGCGGACGTCGTCATCGTCGGAGCCGGGCTCGCGGGGCTGTCCGCCGCCCATCACCTCACCAATGCCGGCCTCGCCGTCCGGGTCCTGGAGGCCGCCCCACAGGTCGGCGGGCGCATGGCCACCGACCATGTCGACGGCTTCCGGCTCGACCGGATCACGCAGCTGCTCACCACCTCGTCGCCCGAGCTCCAGCGGGCCCCGGGCGTCGACCCAGGCGCCCTGCGGCGCTTCCTTCCGGGGGTGCTGGTGCACAGCGGCGGCAGGCTGCACCGCACCGGCGAGGTCCGCGGAGCCCGGTCGGCGCTGACCCGCGCGCGGGCCCTGGCCGGGGCGCCGCGCCCACTGGACCAGGCCCGGCTCGGCGCCTCCCTGGCGCGGCTCGCGGGCACGCCGACCGAACGGCTCCTGGCCCGGCGCGAACGCCCGGCGCTGGAGGCCCTGTTGGCTCGCGGACTGCCGCCGCGCACGGTCGGAACCTTCCTGCGCCCACTCCTGTGCGCCCTTCTGAGCGACCCGGACCTCACCACGTCCAGCCGCTGCGCCGACCTGGCGCTGCGGGGCTTCGCCCGGGGCCGGCTGTGCGTCCCGGCGGGCGGCGCGGTGACCCTCCCCCAGCGGATGGCGGCGGCGCTGCCCGACGGCACGGTACGGACCGGAGTGCGGGTCAAGGACGCGTCGATCAGCCGTGTGCTGACCGCGGAGCACGGGGAGTTCACCTGCCGCTCGCTGATCGTGGCGACGGGGGCGCGGGCGGCGGCCGAGCTGCTGCCCGGGCTGAGGGTGCCGGGGTTCCATCCGGTGACGGTGCTGCACCACACCGCGCCCGCCCCGCCGCCCGCGGGCGCCTCGCTGGTGCTGGACGCGGACCGTGCGGGCCCGGTGGCGCACTCGGCGGTGATGAGCGAGGTCGACCCGGCACGCGCGCCCCGGGGCCGCACCCTGGTCACGTCCACCGTGCTGGGCGCCCCGCCGGACGATCTGGACCGGCGCGTACGGCGGCACCTGGCCGCGCTGTACGGGTCGGACACCGGCGACTGGGAGCTGCTGGCGGTACGGCACGACCCGGAGGCGGTCCCGGCCATGCCGCCCCCGCACGACCCGCGCCGCCCGGTGCGGCTGCTCGCGGGGCTGTACGTGTGCGGGGACCACCGGGACATGAGCAGCCCGCAGGGGGCGCTGCATTCGGGTCACCGCGCGGCGCAGGCGATCCTCCGGGACCTCGGGCTCCCGCCCGCGCATCCGACGACCCGCCTGGAGGCGGCGGCCTGACCCCGTCTCCGTACCGCACAGGACCACATCGAGCGCGCCGCCGGAGGAGGGGGCCGGCCGGCGCCGGGGGGGCGGGGGTCCCGGGCACGGCACAGGGGGTGTGCCCGGGACCTTCCCGCACGCGTGGCGCCGCGTCAGCCGAGCACGGACACCTTGTCCCGGTAGGTCCGGACCGCCGCGGCCTCGCGGTACGGCTCCAGCCTGCGCTCGAAGTCCCGTACGTACTCGGCCGCACGGGCCGAGCGCATCTCGGACGCCTGCTGCGCGGCCTCCGCGCCGAGCGCGCACGCCTGGTCCAGTTCGCCGAGACCGAGGCGGGAGACGGCCAGGACGACACGGCAGAACGTGCGGCTGCGGGCGAACCCGGGCGCGTACAGCCGCAGGGCCCGCTCGGAGTGCTGCACGGCGGCCCGGTACTGCTGGAGGTCCCGGTGGCAGTGCGCGAACTCGTCGGCAAGCTGGGCCTCGTCGAAGGCCCGCGCCCAGTGCGGCACCTCGTCGGCGGGGCGGGCCGCGTCGAGGGACCGCTCGGCGCGTACGAGGGAGGTGGTGCAGGCCCGGACCTCCGCGAGCACCGCGTGACCGCGCGCCTCCACCGCGTGGAGCAGGGCCTGTACGGCGGGCGGGGCCGAGGGGCCGATGCCCTGCTGTGCCACCCGGGCGAGTTGTACGGCCTCGCGCCCGTGCCCGAGGTAGACGGCCTGGCGGCTCATGGTGAGCAGGACGTACGAGCCGTACGCCCGGTCGCCGGCCGCCTGGGACAGCCTCAGGGCCTGCACGAAGTACCGCTGGGCCAGGCCGTGCGCGGCGATGTCGTACGAGGTCCACCCCGCGAGCCGGGTCAGATCCGCGGCGGCGGCGAAGAGGCGGCGCCCGGTGGTCTCCCCGTAGGTGCCGCGCAGCATGGGCTCGGCCTCGTGCTCCAGGTACCGGACAAGGGCCTGGCGGGCGTGTCCGCCGCCGTACGCGTGGTCGAGAGTCCGGAACAGCTCGCCCACGGAGCGCAGCGCGGCGATGTCCCCGCCGGTCACCCGCTGGCCGGGCCCGCGCTCGGTGCCCCGCGGCCGGGGCACGGCCACCCCGGCCGCCGCGGCGACGGATGCGCCATGGGCCGCGGGGTGACCGTGGCCTGGCGGGTGCCCCGCCTGACC
>NZ_JADWYO010000064.1 GCF_022414595.1 Streptomyces sp. MUM 203J
TGGACGGGGCGCCCCGCACGCTCGACCTGCCGGCCGACCGTCCCCGGAGCACGGACGCCGGGAGCCGCCCCGTGCCGTACCCCGCCCCCCGTCTCCCCCACCACCTGGCCCGGCGTGCCGTCGCCCTCGCCGCGCTCGCGCTGAGCGCCCTGTCGCTGCTGCTCCTCGGCTGCGCCGAGCCCGCGCAGCCCGCCTCCGGCACCCATCATGTGACCGCCTCCGCCCACGGCGACGGGCCGCCGTCCTGCGACACCCGGCAGGGCGAGGCGGCCACTCCGGGCGGGCAGCGCACGCCGCGCCCCCCGGGCCAGAACGAGCCGGAGCGCGGCCCTGTCCCCGTACCGCCGTCCCCCCGTACCGGCTCCCTGAACCCCGGGCACGTACCGGCCCGCCCGGAGGGGAATCCGCTGCTCGCCACCGGTCGGTGGCGCATATAGGCCGCCCGGCCCCACCCGCATGCGCCAACTCACCGACATGGAAAGCGGAGACACCCACCATGCACTCCCTGATCACGACTGATGCGACCCCCGCCCGGTCCACGCTGTCCGGGCTCGTCGGCAACACCCCCGTCCTGCGAGTCTCCCAGCCGCTCACTCCCCCGGACCGGGGCTTCTGGGCGAAGCTGGAGGGCTTCAACCCCGGCGGCATCAAGGACCGTCCGGGCCTCCACATGGTCGAGCGGGCGCGGGCGCGGGGCACGCTGCGGCCGGGCGGCCGGATCGTCGAGTCGACCAGCGGCACCCTCGGCCTGGGCCTGGCACTCGCCGGGATGGCCCACGGCCACCCCGTCACCCTGGTCACCGACCCGGGCCTGGAGCCGTCCATGACACGGCTGCTCACCGCGTACGGCGCCGAGGTGGACGTGGTCCGTGAGCCACACCCCGACGGCGGCTGGCAGCAGGCCCGCCGCGACCGCGTCGGTGAACTGCTGGCCCGCCACGGCGAGGGCGCCTGGTGCCCGGACCAGTACAACAACCCGGACAACACCACCGCGTACACCCCGCTCGCCCTCGAACTGGCCGCGCAGCTGCACCACATCGACGTGCTGGTGTGCAGCGTCGGCACGGGCGGGCACTCCGCCGGGGTGTCCCGGGTGCTGCGGCAGCTCTATCCCGAGCTGCGGGTGGCGGGTGTGGACACCGTCGGCTCGACGATCTTCGGCCAGCCGGCCAGCCCGCGGCTGATGCGCGGCCTCGGGTCGAGCATCTACCCGCGCAATGTCGCGTACGGGGCATTCGACGAGGTCCACTGGGTGGCGCCGGCCGAGGCGGTGTGGACCTGCCGCCGCCTGGCCTCCTCGCACTACGCGACGGGCGGCTGGAGTGTGGGCGCGGTGGCGCTGGTCGCCGGGTGGCTTGCCCGGACGCTGCCCGCCGACGCCCGGATCGCGGCGGTGTTCCCGGACGGCCCGCAGCGCTACCTCGGCACGGTGTACGACGACGGCTGGTGCGCCGGCCACGGGCTGCCCGGTGCCGGCTGCGAGGCTCCCGCCCCGGAACCGGACGAGATCGGGGCGCCCGGCGACAAGGAGGTGTCGCGCTGGACGCGCTGCACCCGGGTCGTCGACCCGCTGGCCGGGCCCGAGGGCGTCCCGGCCGCCCGGGAGGGCGGGGACCGATGAGGGACCTGATCGTCCGGTTCCGCTCGTACGACAGGAGCGTCCGGCTGCTGATGGTGAACCAGTTCACCATCAATCTGGGGTTCTACATGCTGATGCCGTACCTGGCGGCGCACCTGTCGGGGACGCTGGGCCTGACCGCGTGGGTGGTCGGACTGGTGCTGGGCGTGCGGAACTTCACGCAGCAGGGCATGTTCCTGGCGGGGGGCGCGCTGGCGGACCGGTTCGGGTACAAGCCGCTGATCGTGGCGGGGTGCGTGCTGCGGACGGTGGCCTTCGCGGCGCTGGGTCTGGCGGGCTCGCTGCCCGCGCTGATCGTGGCGTCGGCGGCGACGGGGCTGGCCGGGGCGCTGTTCAACCCGGCGGTGCGGGCGTATGTGGCGCGGGACGCGGGTGAGCGTCGGGTGGACGCGTTCGCCCTGTTCAACGTGTTCTATCAGGCCGGCATCCTGCTGGGGCCGCTGGTGGGGCTGGCGCTGACGGCGGTGGACTTCCGGGCGACGTGCCTGGTGGCTGCGGCCGTGTTCGCGGGGCTGAGCGTCGTGCAGATCCGGGCGCTGCCTCCGGCCGGGGGCGGCGAGCGGCGGGCGGGCGCGGCGGCGCCCTGGCGGACGGTGCTGGCGAACCGGCCGTTCCTGCTGTTCTCCACGGCCATGATCGGCTCGTATGTGCTGACCTTCCAGGTGTACCTGGCGCTGCCGCTGGAGGTCCGGCGGCTGGGCGGCGAGGGGACCGGAGGGACGGCGGCGACGGCGCTGCTGTTCGTGGTGTCGGGCCTGAGCACGGTGCTGTTCCAGACCCGGGTGACCGCCTGGTGCGCGGCACGGATGGCGCCGGGGAGGGCCATGGTGTGGGGGCTGGCGGCCATGGGGGCGGCGTTCCTGCCGCTGCTGGCGGCGTCAGCGGTACCGGTGCCGGAGGGCGGGCCGCTGCGGTGGGTGCTGGCGGCGGGCCCGCCCGCACTGGCGGCCCTGCTGCTGGCGTTCGGCACGATGATCACGTACCCGTTCGAGATGGACACGATCGTGCAGGTGTCCGGGGACCGGCTGGTGGCCACGCACTACGGCCTCTACAACACGGTGTGCGGGATCGGGATCACCCTCGGGAACCTGCTGACCGGCGCACTGCTCGACGCGGCCCGGGCCGCCGGGCTGTCCGCGCTGCCGTGGCTGGTCCTCCCGGCCGTCGGGCTGTGCTGCGCGGCGGCGCTGCACGCCCTGCACCGGACGGGCCGACTGGCGGCGCCGGTGCCTGCCTGAGCGTCAAGTACCTTGGGGGCGGCGGCTGTTGTGCCGCCGCCCCCAGGGCTTACGGCCTCACCGGCAGACGGGAACACCATGAACCTCAACGACGCGCTGCGCGCGGTGCGCGACCGGCGCGGCGCGCGCGTACCCGCCGCCATGCTGGAGACCCTCGACCGGGCCACCGCCGAGCTGACCGCCTCCGGACAGGCCGACCGGGCCCTGGGGGCGGGGGCGCGGGCGCCGCGCTTCGCCCTGCCGTCGGCGACCGGCCGGACCGTCACGCTGGACGGCCTGCTGGCCGAGGGGCCGGTCGTCCTCACCTTCTACCGCGGGGCCTGGTGCCCCTTCTGCAACCTCGCGCTGCGGGCCCTCCAGCAGCGGCAGGCCGACTTCGCCGCGCGCGGGGCGCTGCTGGTCGCGGTGTCGCCGCAGATCCCGGACGAGTCGCTGTCGGTGGCCGAGAAGAACCGGCTGTCCTTCGACGTGCTCAGCGACCTCGGCTCGGACGTCGCCAAGCAGTACGGCCTGGCCTTCGATGTGCCCGAGGACGTCGCGGCGGTCTACCAGCGGCTCCGCTTCGACATGCCGCGGGTCAACGGCGGCCACCCCCGCACGCTGCCGATGACCGCCACGTACGTCATCGGCCAGGACGCCACGATCCGCTGGTCGTTCGTCGACGCCGACTACACGCGGCGGGCCGAGCCGGACGACGTCCTCACCGCTCTCGACGCGCTGCCCCCGCGTCCCGGCGCCGGGTGACGGCCGCGGCCGCCCGGCGCCGCCACACGACCGGCGCCGCACCGAGGGCGAGCAGCGCCAGGGCGACGGCCGCCACCGCCGGGACGCCCACCGCACCCAGGGCCTCCGCGAGCCGGGTCTGCACGGCACCCGCCGCCTCGACCACCGGGTCGCCGCCCACGTCCCCGCGCAGCACCCGGATCTCGTACCAGCCGTAGTACGCCACATACGCCCCCGCCAGGAGCAGCAGCCCTCCCCCGAGCCGGGCGGCCACCCCGCCCACCCGGCGCAGCGCGCCCACCCGGGCGGTGCGGGTGAGCGCCACGGTCAGGGCGGCGGCGCCGACGATCACGCCCATGCCCGCCGCGTACGCCACGAACAGCAGCGTCCCCTCCAGGGGCGAGCCGCCCCGGAACGCGGAGACGACGATGGCGAGGAACGGCGCGATGGTGCAGCCCAGCGAGGCCACCGCGTACGCCGCGCCGAACAGCGCCATGGACGGCAGCGAGCGGCTGACCTCCGGCGCGCGGCGCAGCTTCGGCAGCAGGGCGGCGGGCAGGGCGCGGCCCGCCGCCAGCCAGCCCCCGAGCCCGGCGAGGACGAGCCCGAACACGACGGTGAACCAGGGCAGATGCTCCTGGACCTGGCCCGCGACGGGGGCCACGGCCAGTCCGAACACGGCGAACACCACGGTGAAGCCGGCCGTCATCGCCGCCGTGGCGACCAGGGCACGGCCCACGGCGGCGGCCCGGCTCGGCGCGTCCTCGCCGAGCACGAGCAGCGACAGGTAGGCGGGCAGCAGGGCGAACCCGCACGGGTTGACGGCGGCGAGCATCCCGGCGGTGAGGGCGAGCGCGAAGGGCAGATCGGACATCGTCGGCCGTCCTCCTCAGCCGACGAGGGCGTCCAGCTTGTCCGCCAGCCCCTTGCCGCCGGGCAGGACCCCGCTGTGGACGGCCTCGCCGTCCCTGTCGAGGACGACGTACGAACTCTGCTGCGTGACCCGGAACCTCTTCCACACCTCGCCCGCCTCGTCCGACAGCTGCGGGAATCCGTCCAGCTCGTTGTCGCTGACGAAGGTCTTCATGGCGGCCTGCTTGTCGAGTCCGGCCACACCGACGACGTTCGCCCGGCCCTCGTACGCGGCGGCGACCCGCGCGGTCTCCCGGGCCTGGCCCTTGCAGGTGGGGCACCAAGGGGCCCAGAACCAGAGGACGGTCGGCCTGCCCGCGAGGGTGGCGGCGTCGAAGGCCTCGCCGTCGAGGGTGGTGGCGGTGAAGCGCAGGGCGTCGGGGACGGAGGCGCCGGACGTGCCTCCCGGCGTGCTCGGCGCAGTCGCGAGCGCCTCCGGCGCGACGGACGAAGCACCGGGCGCATCGCTGCCGGCCTGGCCGGAGCCGCCGGAGCCACAGCCCGTGAGGGCCAGCGCGGCCACGGCGGACACGGCGGCGGCGAGCACACGGGTGGAACGCTGACGACGGCGCATGGGGAACCTCTCCGACGGTGGACACGGGTGGCGGGGACCACCGTACGGTGTCGGCCCCCGCCCCGGCCGGGCGAACCCTTACGGATTGCGGACGTCCGCAGTCGCTCCCCGCCCCGGGGGCGACTCCGCGGCCGCACGGGTGCGACGCTGGCGGCATGCACAGTACGGAGAGCAGCCAGCAGCTCGTCCTGGTCGTGGACGACGACCCGACGGTCTCCGAGGTCGTGACCGGCTACCTGGAGCGGGCCGGGTTCGCCGTGACGCGGGCCGCCGACGGCCTGGGCGCGCTCGCGGCGGCCGACGCGCGGTGGCCCGACCTGGTGGTCCTGGACCTGATGCTGCCCGGTATGGACGGGCTGACCGTGTGCCGGGAGCTGCGGTCCCGGGGCCCGGTGCCGGTCGTCATGCTCACCGCCCGCGCCGACGAGGAGGACCGGATCCTGGGCCTGGAGATCGGCGCGGACGACTACGTGACCAAGCCGTTCAGCCCCCGGGAGCTGGTGCTGCGCGTCGCGTCGGTGCTGCGGCGCGGCGCGCTGGCCGCCGCGCCCCGCCGGGAGCCGGTGCCGGTGCTGCGGGCGGCGGGGCTGGAGGTGGACGCGGCGGGGCGGCGCGCCGCCAAGAACGGCCGGGAACTGGCACTGACGCTGCGCGAGTTCGATCTGCTGCACTACTTCTTGCAGAACCCGGGGCAGGTCTGCGGCCGGGAGCGGCTGATGCGGGAGGTGTGGGGCTGGGACTTCGGGGACCTGTCGACGGTCACGGTGCACGTGCGGCGGCTGCGCGGCAAGATCGAGGACGATCCGGCGCGGCCCCGGCTGATCCAGACGGTGTGGGGCGCGGGCTACCGCTTCGACCCGGAGGAGACCCGGCAGGAGACGGGCGCGGAGGTGCGGGACGGTGCGTGACTTCCTCCTGATCGCCCTGTACGCGTTCCTCGGCGCCGCGGCGGCCGGGCTGCTGGGCTGGCTGGTGCTGCGGCTGACGCGGCGCCGCTCGGTGGCGGTGTCGCTGACCGTGGTTCCGGCGGTGACCGTGACGGCGATGCTGGCCGGGACGCTGGCGGTGTGCTGGGCGATGTTCCTGTCCTCGCACGACCTGAGCGTGGTGACGACGGTCGTGGCGATGGCGGCGGCCGTGTCGCTGGCGACAGCGGTGCTGCTGGGCCGCCAGGTGGTCCGCCGGAGCCGGGAACTGGCGCTCGCGGCGAGGGAGTTCGGGGACGGGGGCATGTTCCGTCCGCCGCCCGGACCGGCCCCGGCCGAGCTGGCCGCGCTGAGCCGGGAGCTGGCGGCGACGAGCGCGCGGCTGGCTGCGTCGCGGGAGCGGGAGCGGGCCCTGGAGGCGTCCCGGCGGGAGCTGGTGGCGTGGATCTCGCACGACCTGCGGACCCCGCTGGCCGGGCTGCGGGCCATGTCGGAGGCGCTGGAGGACGGGGTCGTCAAGGATCCGGCGCGCTACCACCGGCTGATCAGGACGGAGGTGGACCGGCTGAACTCCATGGTGAGCGACCTGTTCGAGCTGTCGCGGATCCACGCGGGAGCGCTCGCGCTGAGCCCGTCGCGGGTGTCGGTGTACGACCTGGTGGGCGACGCGCTGGCAGGCGCCGACCCGCTGGCCCGGGAGCACGGGGTGCGGCTGGTCGGGGACCGGGTGGACGCGGTGCCGGTCGAGGTGGACGGCAAGGAGATGACCCGGGTGCTCGCGAACCTGCTGGTGAACGCGATCCGGCACACCCCGTCGGACGGCACGGTCGCGGTGACGGCGGAGCGCCGGGACGAGGACGGCACGGTGGTGCTGTCGGTGACGGACGGCTGCGGGGGCATCCCGGACGACGACCTGCCGCGGGTGTTCGACACGGGCTGGCGCGGCACCGAGGCCCGTACACCTCCGTCGGGCACGGGGACCGCCGCGGCGGGCGCGGGGCTGGGGCTCGCGATCGTCCGCGGCATCGTCGAGGCGCACGCCGGGCACGCGCACGTCCGGAACGTGGAGGGCGGCTGCCGGTTCGAGGTCACCCTCCCGGCGGCGGCGATGGGGGCGTAGACGCGGGCAGCGCGTACAGGACGAGGTTCCGCGCGTACACGCGCGCGTGCGGGTCGAAGTCCCCGGCGCAGGTGACCAGCACGAGCCGCCCCCGCCCTTCGTCCGGGCTGAACAGGTCCTGAGGCAGGGCACTCGCCTCGTACGTGCGCCGCGCGACGATCCGGTAGGTGTGCCGGGTCCCGTCGGCGGCCCCGACCTGCACGCGCGCGCCGACCGGCAGATCGTGCAGCGCCTCGAAGGGCCCGGCCCCCTCCTCGGCCGAGTCGATGTGCCCGGCCAGCAGCACGGTCCCGCGCGGGTCCCCGGGCCGCGCCCCGCGCGCCCACCACCCCACCCGGTACGGTGACGCGGGCACGTCCAGTTCCCCTTGCGGCGACGCGCCGACGGCGTCGACCGGCATCGGGTCGACGTACCCCGGCACGCTCACGCTGACGGCCGCCCCGTGCGAGGCCACGGGGGGCACCGAGGCGACACCCCGGGGCACGTCCCCGACGTCCGCGCCCCGGGGCGCGGCGGGCAGCCACAGCGCGAGCCCCAGCGAGGCCGCCCCGGCGACCGCGGCCCAGACGAGCACACGCGCGTGCCAGTCGCTCCCCCACCCCGCCCCCTCCCGGACCGGCGGCGCCCCCGGGCCCCCGGCCCCCGGACTCCCCCCGGCTCTGTGAGCGGGAAGCCCCCGAGGCCGGGCGTCAGCCGCTCCGGCGCTCGGGGAGGAGTGCCGTTCAGGCGCGTCCGGGGTCTGGTGCGGGGCCCCTGCCCCGGGGAGGGGCGGGGCAGGGGAGACAGCCGCCGCAGGTCCCCCCGCCCGGCCGCACCGCCGTCTCACCGCACACCCTCACCGCAGGTCCCGGCGCCGCAGCCGCGTCGCCGTCCAGAACGCCGCCCCCGCCACGACGGCCCCGCCGGCCGCGACACCCGGAAGGGCGACCGCCGCGGACACTCCCGGGACCCGCCCCGCCGCCTGCCCTCCGTTCCCCGCCTTGATGGCCGACGGCGGGGTCACATCCCGGCACTTCCCGCCCCGCACCATCTCCAGATGTCCGGCGATCACCGGCCGCGCGGCCCGCGCGGCAGCCGTGATCTCCCGGTCCGCGCCCCGCGCGATCTGATGGTCGATGGCCCTGAGGGTCATCCGGTGCGCCGCGTCCTGGGTGCGCAGCCACGCCGCGTCGTACCCGCTGGTGCCCTTCCGCTCCATGACGTCCGCGAGGGCCTGCTGCTGGTGGGCGGTGGGCGCGATGGGCAGGTCCACCCCGAGCCGGTCGGACAGCGCCCGCACATCGGCGTCGAGCCTGCCGTGGTCCCGCTCCAGGACGGCGGCCGCGTCCTTCACACACGTACCGGAGGCATGCTTGCGGGCGTCCTGGTTCAGTGCGATCTCGGTCAGGTTGGCCTGATGGGCGGCGCGCAGGAACGCGTTGTCGGTCGGGAGGCCGAATCCGGCGTCGGAGTCGGCGGCGAGGGCGGGGATCGCGAGGGCGGGGACTGGGGCCAGGGCTATACCGGTCAGGGCGAGAGCCGCCACGGCGGTAGCCGCACGGCGGAAGCGGTGCGTTCGCGTCACGATGCGGTCATCCATCCATGAGTGTGGGGCGGGACAGGGCGAGAAAGAGGCCTCACACACCATCGCGACACGGCACCCACGAGTCCGCCATCCGCAGTAGTGCGAACGGCGAGCGCCGTCACCCCGACGGCCGCACGATCCGCCGACACCGCACTGGCTGGGACTCGCCATCGTCACCACGCACCCTTGTCACCGTATGAAGTCGCATGAGTACATGGAGTGGCATGCGTAGCGAGGGAACGACGGGGGATGACGGGGGTGGTCAGCCGTGGTGAACGTCCCGGGCGCCCTGCTCGGCCGAGCAGGGACGGTACGAGAGGTGGCAACCGCACGGGACGCCCCGGCGGCGCGCCTGCCTCGCGGCGGCACCGCGATCCCGCCGCAGGCGCGGCCGGCGCCGCAGACCCCCCGTCCGGCCGGCCAGCCGGTGCTCGGCACCCGGCACATCTGCGCGGCGCTGGCCGCGCTGACGGAGTCGGCCCGCAGGGAGCTGCTGACCTTCGACGACCCGACGGCCGGCCTGCGCCAGCCGGTCCCGGAGCCGTTCCTGGAGCTGGCCGGGGCGTGCGTGCGGACGGCGGCCGAGCGGGTCCGCACGGTACGGCAGGTGGTGCCGCGCCACGCCCTGGGCAGGGTCACGGCGCCCGACCTGAGCGGGGTCGTGCCCCTGCTGTTCGGGAGAGCGCGGCTGACGGAGGCCATCCCGTTCAAGATGATCGTGGTGGACCGGGCGGTCGCGGCGGTCCCACTGGACCTGGAACTGCTCCACAACGGCCTGCTGCTGATCCGGGATCAGGTGGTCGTCCAGGCGCTGGTGCGGGCACACCGCGCGTGGTGGGAGGCGGGCCAGGACCTCGGGGACCTGGCCCGCCCCCCGGACGCTCCGCCGCCCCGGCTGCGGCCGGTGCTGGACGCGATGGTGGCGGGCCTCACCGACGAGACGGCCGCGGCGCGCCTGGGCATATCGGGCCGCACGTACAGCCGGAGGGTGGGCGAACTGCTGGCGGCACTGGGCACGACGAGCCGCTTCCGCGCGGGCGTGGAAGCGGCTCGCAGAGGGTGGCTGTGACGCCCCTCGCCGCCCCTACGACACCACGTCCTTCCGCGCGAACCCCCGGAACGCGAGCGCGAACAGCACCAGCGCGTACGCCACCGACACGGCGGCCCCCTTCACCATGCCGCTCCACTCCAACTGCGGCTGGAGCGCGTCGATCCAGGCGTACTGCCAGTGCGCGGGCAGCAGTTCGCGCCAGTCCCCGAGCGCGGTGACCGCGTCGAGGACGTTGCCGACGATGGTCAGCCCGACCGCGCCGCCGACCGCGCCCAGCGGGGCGTCGGTCCTGGTGGACAGCCAGAAGGCGAGCCCGGCGGTCACGAGTTGGGAGACGAAGACGAACGCGACGGCCAGCGCCAGCCGTACCAGGCCCTCCCCCTCCGCGAGCGCCCCGCCGGTGGGCAGCCGCAGCGGGCCCCACCCGTAGGCGGCCGTACCCGCCGCCAGCGCCACCACCGGCAGCAGCAGCATCGCGGCGGCGCTGAACCCGAGCGCCACGACGAGCTTCGACCACAGCAGCCGGGCCCGGGGCACGGGCGCGGCCAGCAGGTACCGCAGAGACGACCAGCCGGCCTCGGAGGCCACGGTGTCGCCGCAGAACAGCGCCACGGGGATCACCAGCAGGAACCCGGCCGACACGAACAGGCAGGTCGCCGCGAAGTTGGCGCCGGACGCGGTGGCCGTGTCCATGAGGGTGATCCGGTTGCCCCGGCTCTCCGGGTCGCCGCCGATGGCGAATGCCGCGATCAGCACGAACGGCAGGGCGGCGAGGATCGCCCCCATGACGTAGGTACGGCGCCGTTTGAGCTGCCGGACGGCCTCCACGCGCAGGGGCAGGGTGTGCCGGGCCCGGTATCCGGGAGCGGCGTCGAGCAACCGCGTCATGCGGAGTCACCTCCTCCGATCAGGGTGAGAAACGCGTCCTCCAGCCGTCGATGCGGCCCGATCCCGCTCACCGGCACGTCGAGCCGGACCAGGTCACCGACGAGCCCGGCGGCGGAGCCCCCGTCCCCGAGCCGGACGAGGAGTCCACCGTCCACCCGTACGGCGGACCCGACCCCGGCCAGCGCGCCGACCTTCTCGACGACGGCGTCCGAGACCGCACCACCCTCCGTGGTCACCAGCAGGGTGTCGCCGCTGCCGACGATGTCCGCCACCGGACCGGCCTGCACGAGCCGCCCCCGGTCCATGACGACCAGGTGGGTGCAGGACTGCTCGACCTCCGCGAGGAGGTGGCTGGAGACGATGACGGTCCGGCCCCCGGCCGCGTACCGGATCATCACGTCCCGCATCTCGCGGATCTGCGGCGGGTCCAGCCCGTTGGTCGGCTCGTCGAGGATCAGCAGGTCGGGCAGGCCGAGCATGGCCTGGGCGATGGCCAGCCGCTGCCGCATGCCCTGCGAGTAGGTCCGTACGGCACGGGCCAGGGCGTCCCCGAGCCCGGCGATCTCCAGGGCCTCGTCGAGGTGCGCGTCCTCGGCGGGGCGGCCGGTGGCCCGCCAGTACAGCTCCAGGTTCTCCCGCCCGGAGAGGTGCGGCAGGAAACCGGCCCCCTCCACGAAGGCCCCGACCCGCGACAGCACGGGCGCGCCGGGCCGTACGGCCTGCCCGAAGATCCGGATCTCACCCCCGTCGGGGGTGATGAGTCCCATCAGCATCCGCAGGGTGGTGGTCTTCCCTGCGCCGTTGGGTCCGAGGAGCCCCAGCACCTGCCCCTTCTCGACCCGGAAGGACAGATCCCGCACGGCGTACGCGTCAGAGGCCCCGGCGTACCGCTTGGTCAGCCCGCCGATGGTGAGCGGTACGTCCCCGAGGGCGGGGTCCGGCGCGGGCGCGGCGGTCCGGCGGCGGGCGGTCAGCAGCAGCGCGGCCGCGACGGCGGCGCCGGCGGCGGGCATCCCCCACACCCACCAGGGCAGCCCGCCGGCCTGGGTCCGCACCCCGGGCGCGGTGGGCACGCTCAGCGCGCCGCCGCCCTCGGCCGGACCGACGGTGTACGAGACGGGGGCGGCCGGAGAGGCGTAGCCGAGGTCCGTGGCGGCGAGCACCAGCCGCAGCCGGTGCCCGGCGTCGACCTCGTGGTCCACAGCGGGAAGCGTCAGTTCGACGTCCCGCCCCTCCTTCACGTCCCCCACCCGCACGGGCGCGACGAGCTGCGCGGGCAGCACCTGCTGCCGCCCGTCGGGCCCGACGTCGTACACCTTGCCGAACAACACGGCCTCCCCGCTCCCGGAGGAGACCCGCACCCTGACGGTCGGGGCCCCGGTGATCCGTACCGGCTCCTTCAACGGCGCGGACTCGAAGCGGGCGTACTGCCCCGGGAAGTCCAGCGAGAGTCCGCCCACCCCCAGCGAGGACAGCTGGGAGAGCCCCCCTCCCACTCCGGGCACGGCGGAGATGGCGGGCGGTGAGGCTCCGGCGGGGTTGCGGAAGGTCTGGGAATCCCCGGTGAGCGCAATGTCCCGCTGCCCGGCCCGCAGTCCCGGGTAGCGGTCGGCGGTGGCGCCCCGCAACCGGGCCTGCCCGTCGGTGGAGTCGACGCCCCCGGCACGGCTGACGCGGAAGGCGGGCCCGGTGCCGACGGCCCGGTCGTCCTTCAGATAGCGATCGAACCACGCGGAGACCCGTCCCTCGATCCGGCCGGCCTCCGTATCGCCCCCGTCGTGCCCGCCGGCGATCCAGTCGACGGCCACCGGCGCCCCGTTCCCCTCCACCGCCCGGGCCATGGCGTCGGCGTGGGAGAGCGGGAACAGGGAGTCGGACTGGCCCTGCACGATGAACGTGGGCACCTTGATGCGGTCCGCGACGGCGGACGGCGAGCGGGCTTCGAGCAGCGCGCGGGCGGCGTCGTCGGGTACGCCGCTGACGGCGACCCGCTCGTACATGGCGCAGAGCCGCTTCTGGAACCGCCCGCAGGAGCCGGAGGTGTCGTCCCCGCCCGTACCGGCGGTGAAGAAGATCCCGGCCCAGAGCTTCTTGAACACCCCGTCCGGGAACAGCGCGTCGGCCAGGTTCCAGTAGGTGATCTGCGGGGCGATGGCGTCGATGCGCGGATCGTGCCCGGCGGCGAGCAGGGCGACGGCGCCCCCGTACGAGGCGCCGGTGACCCCGACGCGCGGGTCCCCGTCACCGTCCGACTGCACCTCGGGCCGTTCGGCCAGCCAGTCGACGAGCCGCCGGACGTCACGCACCTCGTGCTCGGGGTCGTTGAGCCCGATCTCGCCGGTGGACCGGCCGAAGCCCCGGGCGGACCAGGTCAGCACGGCGTACCCGTCCCGGGCGAGCCGCTCGGCCTGCTCCCGTACGTCGTCCTTGCTGCCCCCGAACCCGTGTCCGAGCAGCACGGCGGGCCGCCGGCCGTCGCCCCCGGCGGTGAAGAACGAGGTGTCGATCCTCGCGCCCGGCATGTCCATCACCAGGTCCTGGCGCTCCACGGCGGCTTCCCCACCGGAGGCGGCCCCGACGCCCCACGTCCCGGCCCCCACGAGCACCGCGGCGGCCCCGGTGACCGCGGCCCAGCGCCGCGGGAATCGCATCTGCATCCCCCGACCCTAAGCGCCGGACCTGTGACGCTCGGCGTCCCCGGGTCGGAGCCGGAGGCCCTCCCCGAGGCGTACGGCCGGCCCCGGCGTACAGCGGACGCGGTACGCCGGGGCCGTTCTCCGGCCCGTCAGTGGTTGCGCGGGAAGCCGAGGTCGACGCCGGTGGGGGCCTCCGACGGGTCGGGCCAGCGGGTCGTGACGACCTTTCCGCGGGTGTAGAAGTGGACGCCGTCGTTGCCGTAGACGTGGTGGTCCCCGAAGAGGGAGTCCTTCCAGCCGCCGAAGGAGTGGTAGCCGACGGGGACCGGGATGGGGACGTTCACGCCGACCATGCCCGCCTGGACCTCCAGCTGGAAGCGGCGGGCCGCGCCGCCGTCGCGGGTGAAGACGGCGGTGCCGTTGCCGAACGGGGAGGCGTTGATCAGGGCGACACCTTCCTCGTACGTCTCGGCGCGCAGTACGCACAGGACCGGGCCGAAGATCTCGTCCTGGTAGGCCCTGGCGCCGGTCGGGACCTTGTCCAGGAGGGACAGGCCGATCCAGTGACCGTTCTCGTGGCCCTCGACCGTGTAGCCGGTGCCGTCGAGGACGACCTCGCAGCCCTCGGCGGCGGCGCCGGTCACGTACGAGGCCACCTTGTCGCGGTGGGCGGCGGTGATGAGCGGGCCCATCTCGGAGTCGGGGTCGTTCCCCGGACCGACCTTGATCTTCTCGGCGCGTTCGCGGATCTTCTCGACCAGCTCGTCACCGATGGCGCCCACCGCGACGACCGCCGAGATCGCCATGCAGCGCTCTCCCGCGGAGCCGTACGCCGCCGAGACCGCCGCGTCGGCCGCCGCGTCCAGGTCGGCGTCGGGCAGGACGAGCATGTGGTTCTTGGCTCCGCCGAGCGCCTGCACGCGCTTGCCGTGCTCGCTCGCCTTCCGGTGGACGTAGCGGGCGATGGGCGTGGAGCCGACGAAGGAGACGGCGGCGACGTCCGGGTGCTCCAGCAGCCGGTCGACAGCGGCCTTGTCGCCGTGGACCACGTTGAAGACGCCGTCCGGCAGCCCGGCCTCGGTGAGCAGTTCGGCCAGCCGCATCGAAGCCGACGGGTCCTTCTCGCTCGGCTTCAGCACGAACGTGTTGCCGCACGCGATCGCCAGCGGGAACATCCACATCGGCACCATCGCCGGGAAGTTGAAGGGCGTGATGCCGGCGACCACACCCAGCGGCTGCCGGATCGCGGACACGTCGACGCGGTTCGACACCTGTGTGGACAGCTCACCCTTCAGCTGGGTGGTGATCCCGCACGCCAGGTCGACGATCTCCAGGCCCCGGGCCACCTCGCCGAGCGCGTCGGAGTGGACCTTGCCGTGCTCGGCGGTGATCAGCGCGGCGATCTCGTCGCGG
Organism: Streptomyces sp. MUM 203J; assembly: GCF_022414595.1. Lineage (GTDB taxonomy): Bacteria > Actinomycetota > Actinomycetes > Streptomycetales > Streptomycetaceae > Streptomyces. The sequence goes on from NZ_JADWYO010000064.1 coordinate 14,685, forward strand.
TGCGCGTCCAGGAGAGCGCGGAACCGGAACATGATGCCGGTGCGCTGGGCCAGCGAGGACGTGCCCCACGTCTCGAACGCCGTCCTGGCGGCGGCGACCGCCGCGTCGACCTCGGCGGCCGAGGCGAGGGCCACACGGGTGCCGGCCTCGCCGGTCGCGGGGTCGGTGACCGGCCCCCATGCACCCGAGGTGCCCTCGACAGTGCTGCCACCGATCCAGTGGTGGACGCTCTTCGTCATGTCGCAGTCTCTCCTTCCCAGCGGCGGCCACGGTTGGCGGCGGCATCGGGCCGATCCCACCACGCCGGTTCCGGGGTCCGCGGCCGACACAGTGTCGGGCGTTCCGCGCTTCCCGTAGACACCTGAACCGCCCGGCGTACGCCCGTACCCCTACCCTCCTGCGCCCTGTTGTCCCGCTCGCGTCACATGTGTCTCGAATACGCGGTTTTCCGGTCACAGTCGCTCGACAGCATGCTTCCACCTGGTCACTCTGCGTCGTCAAGGGGCACAGGGCTGGTGATCGCCAGCCCAGGGAGGCGCCTGAAGATGACCGACAGAAGGCTCTGGTCCTACAAGGAGATCGCCGCGCACATCCGGGTCCAGCCGGACACGGTCCGCTCCTACCGCAAGCACGGCCTGCTGCCGCACCCCGACCACGTGGAGGGCGGAAGACCGTACTGGCGCGCGGACACGATCCGGGCCTGGGTCGCGAACCGGCCGGGCAACCGGGGGCGGCGGAGCTGACCGCGCACCCAACCTCCTGGATTCATACCCCTAGGGGGTATAGCATGGAACACGCGAGGCGACCGGCCCACCTCCCGCCGCCTCTCATATGCCACAGGACACCGCACAGCCGCACGCCATGAAGGAGAACGCCATGACCCTCGAAACCAGGACCGAGCTGCCCCAGGCCGCCGGCGGCTCCTGCTGCTCACCGGCCGGCTCGTGCGACGGCGAGGCGGCCCCGGCCGGCCGGGCCGGAGACGTCACCGCGGTGTACGAGGTCAAGGGCATGACCTGCGGCCACTGCGAGGGCGCGGTCTCCGAGGAGGTCTCGGCTCTCGCGGGCGTCACATCGGTCCAGGCGGTGGCCGCGACGGGCCGCGTGACAGTCGTCTCGGCCACGCCGCTGGACGAGGAGGCCGTGCGCGCCGCGGTCGACGAGGCCGGGTACGAACTGGTCGGCCGCGCCGACGCCTGAGAGCCTCCGGCGTCCGGCGCCACACCAGGGCCGTATCGCACCATTTGGTGCGATACGGCCCTCTTCGTGCAGATCAACGTACGCGTGAATTCACCTTCACGTGACTCACCAGACCTTCACAAAGAGACCTAGATCACAGATATTTGGGGGTAACCATTTGGGCGGCTCGCGAGTCTAAATGGGCGATGCCAGGAACGTCTTGGGGGACGTTCATGGGATGTCTTGGGGGACGTCCCAGGCAAGCGTTGGCCGGGGCACGTGCACCGGGGAGCTTTGAGCGGCCCTCCCGTACGTACCCCGGCAGATCGCACACCGGACGCCCGACCGGATCCCGTGGGGGGAATCCGCCGTCGGGAACATGGGAAGCGCCCCGCCCGTCGACCCGTGGGGGGATCGGCAGGCGGGGCGCTTTCTTCGTGCCGCTCAGGCCCGTCCGACGGCGTCCGAGGACGAGCGCCGTTCAGACGCGAACGGGGGTCCGAGGGCGGAGCCCCCGGTTCCGCGAAGAGTCAGCGGGACTCCACCGGCACGAAGTCGCGCAGGACCTCACCGGTGTAGATCTGCCGCGGGCGGCCGATGCGGGAGCCCGGCTCCTTGATCATCTCGTGCCACTGGGCGATCCACCCCGGCAGCCGGCCCAGCGCGAACAGAACCGTGAACATCTCGGTCGGGAAGCCCATGGCCCGGTAGATCAGACCCGTGTAGAAGTCCACGTTCGGGTAGAGGTTGCGCGCGACGAAGTACTCGTCGGCCAGCGCGTGCTCCTCCAGCTTGAGCGCGATGTCCAGCAGCTCGTCGGACTTGCCGAGAGCCGACAGCACGTCGTGCGCCGCCGCCTTGATGATCTTCGCGCGCGGGTCGAAGGACTTGTACACCCGGTGGCCGAAGCCCATCAGGCGGACGCCGTCCTCCTTGTTCTTCACCTTGCGGATGAAGGCGTCGACGTCGCCGCCGTTGGCCTGGATGCCCTCCAGCATCTCCAGCACCGACTGGTTGGCACCGCCGTGCAGCGGACCCCACAGCGCGGAGATGCCCGCGGAGATCGAGGCGAACATGTTCGCCTGCGAGGAGCCCACCAGGCGGACCGTGGAGGTCGAGCAGTTCTGCTCGTGGTCCGCGTGCAGGATCAGCAGCTTGTCGAGCGCGGACACGACGACCGGGTCCAGCTCGTACTCCTGCGCCGGCACGGAGAACGTCATGCGCAGGAAGTTCTCGACGTACGAGAGGTCGTTGCGCGGGTAGACGAACGGGTGGCCGATCGACTTCTTGTACGCGTACGCCGCGATCGTCGGCAGCTTGGCGAGCAGCCGGATCGTCGACAGGTGACGCTGCTGCTCGTCGAACGGGTTGTGGCTGTCCTGGTAGAACGTGGACAGCGCGCTGACCACGGACGACAGCATGGCCATCGGGTGAGCGTCACGCGGGAAGCCCTGGAAGAACCGCTTGACGTCCTCGTGCAGCAGCGTGTGCTGCGTGATCTCGCTGCTGAACGCCGACAGCTCGTCGACCTTCGGCAGCTCACCGTTGATCAGCAGGTACGCGACCTCAAGGAAGGTCGAGCGTTCCGCGAGCTGCTCGATGGGGTAGCCGCGGTAGCGCAGGATGCCCTGCTCGCCGTCCAGGTAGGTGATCGCGGATTTGTAGGCGGCCGTGTTGCCGTAGCCGCTGTCCAGTGTCACCAGACCGGTCTGCGCGCGAAGCTTCCCGATGTCGAAGCCCGTGTCGCCCACGGTGCTCTCGACCACCGGGTAGGTGTACTCGCCGTCGCCGTACCGCAGTACTACAGAGTTGTCGCTCACGTCATCCCTCACCGACGTAGTGCCTCTTCTTCGAGGTGCCCTGACTGTCTCTACCATCCCCCACTTGGCGCAGCAGAGTGCACTCGGGGTCGACCATTGGGCCAATTGGCGGCACTGAGTGCCGCCAACCTGCTCATCCTGCCCCCTTCGCCCCGGTTCCGAAAGTCCTGCTCATCGCTGGGTGATGTTTCCCACGGGGCGGGCCGCAGACAGTCGGTGGTCCAGTGCGGTAAAGCGCCGACCAGCGGAAACGGTCCGCACGGCCTGGCCGATCGCCCGCCGGGAGCCCACGAGGACGACGAGTCTCCGGGCGCGCGTGACGGCCGTGTAGAGCAGGTTGCGCTGCAGCATCATCCACGCACCCGTGGTGACCGGGATCACCACCGCCGGGTACTCGCTGCCCTGGGAACGGTGGATCGTCACCGCGTACGCGTGGGCCAGCTCGTCCAGCTCGTCGAAGTCGTACACCACCTCCTCGTCCTCGTCGGTGAGCACGGTCAGCCGCTGCTCGTCGACGTCGAGGGAGGTCACCACACCCACTGTGCCGTTGAAGACCCCGTTCTTCCCTTTCTCGTAATTGTTACGGATCTGGGTGACCTTGTCGCCCACACGGAAGACCCGGCCGCCGAACCGCTTCTCCGGCAGGTCGGGGCGGGCCGGGGTGACGGCCTGCTGGAGCAGCCCGTTGAGGGTGCCCGCACCCGCCGGCCCCCGGTGCATGGGGGCGAGCACCTGCACGTCACGGCGGGGGTCGAGGCCGAACTTCGCGGGGACGCGGCGGGCTGCGACGTCGACGGTGAGACGCCCGGCCTCCTCGGTGTCCTCCTCCACGAAGTGGAAGAAGTCCGGCAGCCCGGAGGTGAGGGGGAAGTCCCCGGAGTTGATCCGGTGCGCGTTCGTGACGACCCCGGACTTCTGCGCCTGCCGGAAGATCTGCGTCAGACGCACGGAGGGTACGGGGCTGTGCGGCGCGAGCAGGTCGCTCAGCACCTCACCCGCGCCCACGCTCGGCAACTGGTCCACGTCCCCCACGAGCAGCAGGTGCGCGCCCGGCGCGACGGCCTTGACCAGCTTGTTGGCGAGCAGCAGGTCCAGCATGGAGGCCTCGTCCACCACCACCAGGTCCGCGTCCAACGGCCGGTCCCGGTCGTATGCGGCGTCCCCGCCGGGCTTCAGCTCCAGTAGCCGGTGCACGGTCGACGCCTCGGCCCCGGTCAGCTCGGCCAGCCGCTTGGCCGCCCGCCCGGTGGGCGCGGCCAGGACCACCTTGGCCCGCTTGGCCCGCGCCAGCTCCACGATGGACCGCACGGTGAACGACTTGCCGCACCCGGGCCCGCCCGTCAGCACGGCCACCTTCCGGGTGAGGGCCAGCCGTACGGCCGCCTCCTGCTCGGGTGCCAGCTCGGCCTCCGTGCGGTCCGCGAGCCAGGCGAGCGCCTTGTCCCAGGCCACGTCGCGGAACGCGGCCAGCCGGTCGTCCTCGGCCCGCAGCAGCCGCAGCATCTGCCCTGCGAGGGAGCGCTCGGCGCGGTGGAACGGCAGCAGGTAGACGGCGGTGAGCGGCTCACCGTCCGGACCGGGCACGCGCTCCCGTACGACCCCGCCCTCCTCCTCGTCCCCGTCGGCCAGCGCGGCGAGGCAGTCGATGACCAGCCCGGTGTCGACCTGGAGCAGTTTCACCGCGTCCGCGATGAGCCGCTCCTCCGGGAGGAAGCAGTGCCCCTGATCGCTCGACTGGGACAGCGCGTACCGCAGCCCGGCCTGGACGCGGTCGGGGCTGTCGTGCGGAATCCCCACGGCCTGGGCGATGCGGTCGGCGGTGAGGAACCCGATGCCCCAGACGTCGGCGGCCAGCCGGTAGGGCTGGTTCCTGACGACTCCGATCGCCGCGTCCCCGTACTTCTTGTAGATCCGCACGGCGATGGAGGTGGACACGCCGACCCCCTGCAGGAAGACCATCACCTCCTTGATGGCCTTCTGCTCCTCCCACGCGGCGCCGATCTTCTGCGTCCGCTTCGGCCCGAGCCCCGGCACCTCGATGAGCCGCTTGGGCTCATCCTCGATGATCCTCAGGGTGTCGATGCCGAAGTGGGTCGTGATCCGGTCCGCGATGACCGGCCCGATGCCCTTGATCAGCCCGGAGCCGAGGTAGCGGCGGATGCCCTGGATGGTGGCGGGCAGGACGGTCGTGTAGTTCTCGACGGTGAACTGCCGCCCGTACTGGGGGTGCGACCCCCAGCGGCCCTCCATCCGGAGCGACTCCCCCGGCTGGGCGCCCAGCAGCGACCCGACGACGGTGAGCAGCTCACCAGCACCACGCCCGGTGTCCACCCGGGCGACGGTGTACCCGTTCTCCTCGTTGCAGTACGTGACCCGTTCCAGGACACCTTCGACCACAGCCAGCTGCGCCATGTGCCGACGGTATCGGGTGGGTACGACATGGCGGCGGGTGCAGGTCTCAGCCCGTTTGACGTTCGAACCGGCCGACACGCCCAGCCGCTGTACGGGCTACCTGCGCGGCCCCGCCCCCGGGACGGGACTGGCGGCCTGCGTGTGCGCGGCCCTCGTAGGCGCGGCAGGCGTCACAACCGGGGGCCTGCTGACCGCGCGGGCCCGTCGTCACCCTCGCGCCCCGGGGTCGTACTTCGCCAGTGACGCCTGGACCGCCCGGGCGTGCGGCCCCTCCCACCAGGGGACCGTCTCGACCAGGACCGGCTTCGTACCGGAGGCCAGGACGAGGGCACGGCCGGGGGGCATCGAGCCGAGGTCGGAGACCTGGAGGACGCGTTCGCGGCGTACCGACTCGTTCATCGTCCGGTTGCCGGACCAGTGGCCGTGCTCGGACTCGCGAGTGGTGGAGTACTCCCGCAGCTCGTACTCGCCCGCCAGGTCCGACAGGTCGCCCAGGAAGCGGGTGTCTGAGACGCCGCCGCCGTACACGCGGACGTTGGCGGCGGACCACAGCTTCTCCATGCCCCGGTCGCCCCACACCTCGACGCCCTGCGCCCAGGACTGAAGGATCGTCATGAGGACGATGCCGCGCGAGCCGTAGTGCGAGTACAGGTCGGGCAGGGCGCGCCAGCGACAGACATTGGCCGCCTCGTCCAGGACGCCGACCAGGGGCAGCGGGAGCCGGCCGCCGCGCTGGGTGGTGGCGTACTCCTCGGCGGCTTCAACGACGGCCACGGTGAGGGCGGTGACCAGGGGGCCGGCCGAGTCGCTGCCCTCTCGGGACAGGGAGTAGAGGGTGCCGCCCGTGCGGACGAATTCGTGCGGGTCGAACCGCGGGCGCGTGTCACCCTCGCCGAGTGGGGTCACCCACTTGTTGACCTCGGGGTTGATCAGGCAGGACGCCATCTGCTGGGCCACGCCGTAGATACCGCTGCGCTGCTTGTCGGGGGCGGTGATGACACCGTTCAGCGCGTCGGCGGGCATGGTGTGGCCGGCCCCACGCAGGATGCGCTCGGGGGTGTCGTCCTTGGGGTTGGCGAGCCAGCTGTAGATCTGGGTGACGGGGGCGTCGGCGGTGGCCGCGGCGAGCAGCAGGTTCGCGAGCAGGTCCTGTCCGGCCGGGTCGAAGAACGCGTCGGTGGCGGCGTTGGCGTCACGTGAGCCGGACGCGAAGTGGTCGGCCATCTTGCGGGCTTTGGACACGTCGGTGACGTACGACAGGGGGTTCCACCACCAGGAGGGCGCCTCGGTCGCGACCTGCTGCGGGTCGAAGACCCAGACGGGGCCACGCGCCTGACGAGGGCCACGGGTGGCGTCCACGATGTCCCGCTTGTTGGACGTGACGAGGACGGCCCCGGGACCGTCGAGAATCGCCGGGATGGCGCGGCGGGTCGTCTTGCCGGTGCGAGGGCCCCAGATGTCGATGTGCATGTCCTCGAAGGAGCCGAACAGCGGCTGGCGGCCGCGTACGGAACGGCCGATGAAGACGCCGGGGACGTTGCCCTGGACGCCGAGCCGCTGCGCGGTGGCCGTCGCGCCCTTCAGGCTGAGCTTGCCGAGTTCCTCGCCCTTGGCGAGGTGCTGGGCGGCCTTGTCGACCTTCGGCTTGCTCTTGGCCTTCCGGCGCAGCCGGACGACGCCGTACGCGGCGAGGGCGAGCAGCAGCGACTCGCCGACGGCGATGACGGTCGCGGCGGTGCCGGGCCAGGCGTAGTCGCCCTTGGCGAGGGCGACGGTGAAGGAGAACGGGTCGCCGGGCGGCGCCGGTGCGTCGGCCAGGGGCGCGCCCAGGCGGGCGGCTAGCCACGCACCGCACAGCAGGAGCAGGACGGCGGCCACGAGACCGACGATCTCGAAGGTCCAGTCGTCCTCGGCGCGCGGCTTCTTCTTCTCTTCAGCGGCCATGTCTCAGCCTCTCAGCCCTTTCTTGTGACGCTGTGACGCCGTGTCACGCGTGATCGTGACTGCCCTTGCCGTCACCCTCGACGGCATTGGTGCCGGCCGGGATCGGCACCCGGTACACCGCGGTGATGGGGTCCTGGACGTCCCAGGTGCTGAACTCGACGTCCTTCCCGGGGCGCGGCGCGTGGACGATCTTCTTGCCGGCCGGGTCCCAGACGATCCCCACGTGTTCCGAGCCTCGGCTGCTGGGGCGGAAGAAGATCAGGTCGCCGGGCTGGGCGTCACTCAGGGCGACCTTGTGCGCGGCGAGTTTCCTCTCCTGCTCGTAGGTGTTCGCACCAATGTTGATCTTGCCGTTGCTGGCCTGGTAGTACGCCCACTGGGTGTAGCTGGAGCAGTCGAAGGAGACGGGGCTGTCGCCCTGGAGACGGGGGGCGCCGAACACGTACGGCACGCCGATGCCGCGTTGCGCCCAGCCGAGCGCGGCCCGTACCACGGGGTCGTCGGAGTCGGGAAGGACACCGGTCACTCCGGCGCCGTCGGGAGCGACCGGGGTGCCGTCGGTGGACTGGGCGCAGCCGGCGTACTGGGCGTCGCGACCGCTGTCGCCGCTGCCCGGCACGGTGCCGTAGTCGGGGTTGGCGGTGATCTTGCCGTTCAGCCAGTCCTCGGGGTCGACCATGCCGGGGCCCTGGTCCTGACCGCCGACGAACGGGTTGTCGACGCCAGGGACACGCACCTCCCAGTGGAGGTGGGGTCCGGTGACGTTGCCGGTGGCGCCCACTTTGCCAATCAGGTCGCCGCGCTTGACACTCTGGCCGACCTTGACGGCGATGCTGCTCTGGTGGGCATAGAGGGTGATGACGCCGCTCGCGTGCTGGAGGTTGGTCTGGTTGCCGTACGAGCCGCCGCTTCCGGCCTTCACCACCTTGCCGTCGGCCGGTGCGTAGATCGGCGTGCCGGTGGGGGCGACCAGATCCAGGCCGGTGTGGTAGCCGAGGCTCCACATGTTGCCGGTCTGGCGGTACTTGCTACCGATCGTGTACGAGCCCTCCTTCATCGGCCACTGCCAGTCCTTGCCCGTAGCTGCGGATGGGCCGTCGTCGGGCGCGAGCGGCAGCACGAGGGCGGGTGCGGCCACCGGTAGGGCGAGGAGCCGGCTGTCCAGCCCCGTGGAGCCGGTGCCGAGCGATGCGGTCGGCAATGTGTACGCGGCCGGGGCCATCGCCGTCGTCGTACCGCCGCTGCCGCTGCCGCCCAGCGACGGGGTGGACCAGGAGCGGGCCGGGGACGACGGGATGCTCAGCGCCGTGTTGGGGTCGGCGTTGTTGTCGACCGGTTCCGGGATGTCGGACTGTTTGCCGAGGGTGGGGAAGCCGGGGTTCTTGTCGATGGTCTTCTTGAGGTGGTCGTACCAGTCCTTGACCAGGTCCTTGTCGCCGGTGAGGCTGCCGCGGTAGCGGGCGGCCTGGGTGAGGACGACCCGCATGTAGATCGTGTTGCCGGCGCTCGAACCGGAGTAGAACCGCAGCGCCTCCCAGGCTTCGGTCTCCGCCTTCTTGGCGTGCAGGAAGTTGGCGGCGGCGAACGCGGCGTCGTCGATGTTGTACAGGTCCTTCTTGCCGTCGCCGTTGCCATCGGCGCCGTAGTCCTGCCAGGCGGGTCTGCCGAACTGGAGGATGCCCATGTAGCCGGCGCTGTTCTTGCCGCCGGGCGCGGCGGACGGGTCCTGCCCGAACTTGGTCTCCTGGTACATCTGCCCGGCGATCAGGGTCCAGTCGAGGCCCTTGTAGCGGGCGGCGGCGCGCATCGAGGCGAGGATCATCTTGGGCGGTATCTCGTTGCGCGCCGTCTCGCTCGGCGTGTACACCTTGCCGGCCGGCATGATCGGAGACGTGGCGGCGGCGTCACTGGTGTTGCCAGCGTTGGCGTTCTCCCCGTATTCGGCGCAGGCCGCGGCAGCCGCGCCCCCGCCGCTCGCGCCGAGCACACTCGTGATCAGGATCAGCACGAGGATGCAGACACCGCCTATCGGCAGGAGTCCGGCACCGCCGATGACGAGCCACCACTTGAGGTTGCTCTTCTTCTTCCCGCCCCCGGGGCCTCCCTGGCCACGACCGCCTCCCCCGGCGGTCCGGGCGACGTTCTGTGCGGCCTGGGCCGCCTTGGCGACCTTGGCCGCCTTGGCAGCGGCTGCCAGTACGGCAGGAGCCACCATCGGTTGTTACTCCCCCGCCTCGTCGGACGCGCCCACGTTGCCGAGGCCGAACAGGGAGAACGCCGACACCTTCCACCCGTTGGGGCCGCCCGTCTGCCGGGCCGTCACCAGCCAGGAGTTGGTCTCCGTCACGCCCGCCTCGCCGTCCTCGGTCCGTGTCGCGGTCACTTTGACGAGGCTGGAGACCGTCTTTCCGCTGCCTCGGTTGAGGTCGTCGGCGATCATCGCGTCGCGTTCCACCGTGGCCGTGCCCTGGGATGTGCAGCGGGCCGCCACACAGGTGTCCCACGCCTTGCCGGTCGGCAGCGCGGTCTCCTGTTCGAGTGCCGGGTCACCAGTGGTCCGCGCGAGGAGCGGCTTCGACCAGGACGCGTTGTCGTCGGTGTACGAGTAGGTGCTCAGCCCCGCCATGTAGGCGGTCATCACCTCATGGGCTTGGACCAGTTCCTCCGTGGAGACGATGGGCCGGGGTGCCGTGCCGGACGAGCCGTTTACAGCCGCCTTGCCGTCACCGCTGCCGCTGCCGTTCGCGGCCCCGCCCGCAGCGTCGGGGCTCCCGGTGGCGGACGGCGGGTCGGCGGAGGCGCCGTCACCGTCGCCATCGTCCTCGAAGAGGATCAGCACCGTGAGCGCACCCACCAACAGGAGCCCCAGTACTGCCAGGGCGAGCGCCATGGTTCGCTTGTTCTCGGCGGGTGACTCCACCGTCCCGGGCCTCCCTCAGTCAGGTTGCCGGGACACGGTAGGTGGAGAGGCCGTCGGTCGGCCGCGCGCTTTCCCCGACGAGGAAAACGCGTGAACCGGCGAGGAAAACCTTGGCGGGAATCAGTGAAGGGTGCCCCGCATCCCCTTCACCGCGTCTCCGTGCTTCCTCGGACCAGCGGGTCCTGCTCGGGATCGTACGGCTCCAGCGGCAGGGGGTCGAAGGGGTACAGCGTGTGCCCGTCCTTCGGCGAACAGGCCGCGAACGGCCCCGTGTCGGGGTCCATCAGCACCCGCAGATGCGGGTCCGCGTGATGCAGCCACCAGGTGGACAGGCCGAGCCCGGAGTCGTGGCGCAGCTGCTCCCACGCCAGCCAGAGCGCGGAGAGCCGGGCGCCGGCCTCGGGGTGCGCCCACCAGCGGGGGCACCAGGTGGCGGAGGAACCGTTGATGCGACGGCGCACCATCCTCGCCAGGTACTCCTCGACGAAGGCGAACACGTCCGCGAAGTAGAACTCCGCCTCCGCGTCGCCGGACGGCTGCTCCCGGGACTCCGCGGCTGCCGTCTCGGCGAGCAGCGGGAAGGCTTCCAGCAGTTGCGGCAAGGCGTCCTTCCGTCGCTGTAGTTCCTCCAGCACCATGCTGCTCATCTCGGCCTCGGCGGTGGAGTCGGCCGAGGCGTCACCGGCATCGCGCCCGGCCAGCAGACGGGCCTTCCACTCGTCCAGTTGGCCGCTGCGGTGATTCTCCTCGTGGTTCGAGCGAGCCCCGGCCAGAATGAACGTCAGCTTCATGTGCCAGCCGTCCCAGGCTTTGGTCGGCGCGAAGAAGACCGCCTTTTCCGCCAGGGTCCTGGCTATCCGGGCGTGGTCGTCGCTCAAGGATGTGTCTCCCGCTTGAGTGTGCCGCTTCAGGTCAGTGTTCGATGCCGGAGTGCGCCGCCGGGGTAAGCTCGGGCGGGGCCACCGTCGGGTTGATCACGCCGTGCCCGGTCGGGCCGCGGGGAGCAGCAGGCTGCGCCGCGGGACGGGCGACCGAACCGACCGTGAAGGCCGAGCCCTTCTGCGGCTGCGTGGCCTCGTTCTTGGCGGCCTTGTCGGCCAGTTCGTCGTAGCTGTTGGCGGTCGACAGCCGCCAGAGCGCCCCTTCAACCGCCTCCCGCTGGTTCTCCGGGATGTCGAGGGCGGCGAGCTTCGCGGCGAATTCCTTCGGTGACTTCTCAGGGTCGAAGTCCTCCATGCGTATCTGCGCCCGAATCGGTGGGTCAGCTATCAGCACGTCGACCTCGGGCGGCAGATGCTCGTGCCGAGGCATCGCCAGCGGGAAGTTCACGCCCTCCTTGCCGACCATCTCGTGAGCCAGCAGAATCGGCAATTCGTCGTGACCGAGTACGGACCCCTCGGTGATATCAGTCGCGAACGCCGCGACAGGGCCCTCGGCTGCCTGGGCATACCGTTCAGAAACAGTGCTCCACACGTATTTCTTTGTGTCGTCTACCTCCCCCTGGTCCAGTTCGTAGTCCCGGACAAGAGCCCTCTGAACCTCGCGATCCCAGAGGTGGTACGAGTCGAGTTGCTGACCTGCCGGTGTGTCCTCCAGCACCTGGTAGCCCCTCGTCGCTCCGCACGCCTGCGCGAGAAACCGGTGCTCTACAACTCGTGACGCCCCCTCAGGCTGCGACTTGAAGGACCAGAACGCCCTGGTGCTGCCGCGTTCTTCGCTGGTGACCGCTCCGTTCTCAGCCACATCACGCACAAACGACAGCAAGTCCGGAATGTTCCCTCCCTGCTCCTGAGCCGACTGCCAATCGCCGAAGATACGGGCAGCCACGGCCCTGCCTTCCGCCTCATTCCTCGGCTTGGTCTGCTGGTACTCGTCTTGGAGCCTCAGGGCGTACTCGATCTCTTCCGGCGTGGGCACTGCCTCGGTCATCAGCGAGCCGCCAGGAACTCAGTGGGCGCCCAGAGCTCAAGGTACAGACGTGAACCACCCGGTGCGGTCGCAGTCCAAGTGGGAAAGGACACCGACTGGCTCAGTGTGATGTACGGCCGACCTGGAACTTCACGGCTCGGCTGCCAGTAGGCGAACTCATAGGGTCGACGGCTCTCCAGCCGAAAGGCCTTGTCCGGCCAGTACGCGGGGTGCAGGGGCTCGGGAAAGTCCTCGGCGTTCCACGGCCCGGTCCAGGTAGGAGCGCCCAGCACTTCTTCGACCGCCTTGAGGTAAACCGGCCAGGTCTCGGCCGCACGGGCCAGAACAGCACCATTCTCGGACGCGTCACCGGCCTTCACATGCCAGGCGTAGTGGTCCAGGCTGCGGACCTGTCCCCAACTGGACTCCATGGAGATCGCCAGCTTTGCGCCCGTACGCGTGTGCACATCCATGCTCCCCCGCTCGTGGAAGGGCGTCTCCGGCTCCCAGCCGTACCTCTCGCACAGTCGCCGGAACTCCGGTGTCCCGGGCTCCGGCAGGCCAGGCCACACGGACGCCCAATCCACCCTCAGCAGCCCCTCCACCTCGACGGCGAGGTCCCGGGGCGTGCGTCCAGTCGTCTCCGTCAACATCACTTCTCCTTCACTCGGTGCGACACGTCTGCTCGACCGTATCCGGTCACGTCAGGACGATGCCGAGGAGCAGCAGTGCCACCACCACGGCGCCCATGACGAACCGCGCCCTCGGATCCTCTCGTTCCCACAGGGAGTGGACGAGGGCCCAGCCGGTCAGGCGGGCGGTGCGGCCGTCGTGGAGGCTTTCGGGATGGTCCGGTGGTCCGTCGGAAGTGGCGTCCATGGCAGGTTGGGCGTCCGGGTCGGGCTCGCCGGTGATCCCCTGCTGCTCCTGCGCCACCACCACGAGGCCCTCCAGGAGGTCGGGCATGGTGTTCGGAGTGAGGGGGTACGCCACGGTGCCGTACGGGGTTTCGAGGCACAGGCGGGACTGCCAGGGGTTGCCCGGCTCGTAACCGTCGATCCACGCGGTCTTGGCGTCGATGACCGGAGGGGCTGCCTCGGGCTGGGGTTCGGCGGGGAATTGGGGCGCCGCCGCGTGAGGTGCGGCGGCCTGCTGCGGATCTGCGTACTGGTCGCTCAACTCTCGTCCTCGGAAGGGTCGGGGCGTTCGGCGCGCCCGTCTCGCTCGCCCGGGCACGACCTCGCATTGTGGCCGAGGCCGTCTCGTCGGGTGCCGGGTCCTCCTTCCTCGACATTCCTTGGATTCCCTCGGCATTCCTCACCTTCGCCCAAGTGGGGAAAGCACGGGCGTCGTTGTCGGTTCGGTTTGCCACACTGCCCTCCGCACCTGGCCTCGCCAGGGAATCCGCCGTGCGTCCGTTCCGGCGGCCGGTGACACAAGCGGGGGGAGACACGAGTCGATGACGGACCACACCAGCTCTGCCGATGGCACCGGGTCGCAGCAGCCGTCCGGGCAGTTCGGTCCTGCGGACCAGGCCGCCTGGCAGCAGGCGCAGAACCAGCAAGCCCAGACACAGGGCCAGTACGGACAGCACCCCCAGGCACGGCAGCCCCAGGCACAGGCCACGCCCGGTACCCCGTACGGCTACCCGACCGCCGCCACGCAGGCCCCTCAGCCGCAGGCGAACTCCGAAGCCGCGCGCGCCCAGGTGGCGGCGGCGTGGGCGCGGCGCGCCCCGCAGGCCCCCGTGCCGCCCGGTGAGGCCGCCGTGCCGGCGCTGCCGCCGCGCAGCGGGCAGAACCAGGACGGGACGGGGCAGAACAAGAAGGACAAGCGCGAGCAGGCGCGGGCCGAGCGGAAGGCCGCGTACGAGCGGAAGAAGGCCGAGCGCGAGGCGCGCAAGGAGACCCGCAAGGGCGGCGGTAAGGCCGCGGCGCCCGTCGGCGTCGCCGGGAGTCCCTCGGCGGGCTCCGAGACAGCCGGAACCGCTGGGGCGGCCGCCCCGGAGCGTCCCGCGAAGGGCTCGGCCGCCGTCGGGGCACCCGGGCGTGCCGGTGGGTTCGACGTGCCGCGGCCCGGTGGGCGCCTGCCCGCGTCGGGGCGGCGTACGCACGTCGCGCTGCGGGCCACCCTGCTCTTCACCACCTGTGCGTTCGCGCTCGGTTCGTGCGGAGTCGTCGGACTGGCCATCGGCAAGTCGTCCACCCCGCAGACAGCGGCGCTGGACAAAGAGGACGTGCAGCGGTTCCGGCTCACGGAGTTCCCGACACGGGCGGCCGCGACGTTCGCGGAGGACTACGCGACCCGCTGCCTGACGTACGACCCGAAGGCCGCCGACGCGCGACGCGACGAGCTGGCCCGGTTCGCGACGGCCGGGGTGGACACGGACTGCGGCTGGAACGGCGTGGGCACGCAGTCCGTCACCCTCGCCGCGTGGGACGGCAGCGTCGAGGAGCTGCCCGAGTACGGGAAGTACGGCCGGTACCTGGGGGTGCAGGTCACGCTGTCGAACGGGCGGGTCACCACTGTCTCCGTGCCGGTGTACGTGGCGGATCTGGCTGCCGCGTCGGGACTCCGGGTCGTCGGCGACGTCGGCGAGATGCCGTTGCCCGTACGGGGCGCCGCACCCGAGGTGGACCGGGACGAGGAAGTCCTCGACACCGAGCTCTCGGACCAGCTCAAGGAGCGGGTCCTGCCCGGCTACTTCACGGCGTGGGGAACGTCCGACACGACGGCCATGAGCCGTTTCACCACCTCCGACGCGTCCCTCACGGCCACGACCGGACTGCGCGGCGCCCTGTCCGCGCCCCGGGTGCACGAGGTCCAGGCGCTGGCCCCGAAGGGCGTCGGCCAGGGCGACACGATCACGTACAAGGACGGCCAGACCGTGCAGGCACGGGTGACCGTCGTCTGGGGTGGGGCCTCCAACGAGGACGGCGGCGTCCAGGAGACGACGACCACGATCCGGCGCTCGTACCGGGTGACGATCGTGAACACCGCCCAGGGCTGGTTCATCCAGGACATCCGCGGTGGGGTCCTCGACCCCGCGGGTGGACGGTCCGACACGGAGGAGAGTTCGGCCGCCACCCCGTCGCCCGGGCAGAGTGCCCCGGCAAACAGCACCGGCGACAAGACCAAGCCCGAGGGTACGGCCACCCCGTCTCCCGACGGTGAGCCCGGTGGAAAGCCGAACGGCAAGCCCGCCGACGGCGACAGCTCCTCCTGAGATTTCCTCCTCCCTTTCTCCGCCTCACCACCCCTGCGACAGCACACTCCGCACTGTGAAAGGACACCCCATGTACCTGGCAGCAACCTCGCTGAACGGCATGTTCTCCGAGATCGAGAAGATCCTCCGCACGGCCGGAACCATGGTCGCGGTCATCGCGCTGCTCATCCTCGGCATCCGGATGCTGATGTCGATGAAGCGCGGTGACGGTATGCGTGAGGCGTTCCAGGGCTTCGGCATGATCGCACTCGCGGCTCTGATCATCGGCGGCGCGTCGGGGCTCGCCGGTGTGCTCATCGGTCTCGGTGGCCAGATCGGCGGCGGTGGCGGTACCGGCGGCACGGGCGGCACGGGCGGCCAGTGAGCGCGGGGGCGGCGACACCGCCCTGTCCGTACACGGCCCCGTCCGCACACGGCTGACGGGCGGTCGACGAGAGAGGGGGAGTGACTGATGGCGCAGGACGCGCCGGACGAGCCGCAGCCGATGGTCGCCTACGACCACACGGATCTGCTCAACCGTCCCAAGCGCATCTGGAACTGGGGGAACATCCCGCTCCCCGGTCTGCTGCTGCCCGCGCTCGGCGCGGCGTTCGGCTTCGGTGTGGTGTGGCTGGTGGCGATGCTGTCGCTGGCCGCCTTCCTGCCGTTCCTGGGGCTGTCGATGCTGACGTCGGTGCTGTACTTCGGGCCGCCGGTCGCCGTGTACTTCGTCTGGGGCCGGCCCCTGCCGTCGGCCCTGACCCTCAGCCAGCAGATGGTGGTCTGGGCCGACTACTGGTGGCAGCCCAAGCGGCTGCAGGGCCTAGCGGCCGACCGGGAGCCGGAGGAGATCCACTGGCAGGTGATCCTCTGGCAGCCGGGCAGTCCCCGCTGGCAGCGGCGGTACGAGTCCGCTTGCGCCGAAGCGGCGCGGCACGGTTCCTCGTTCGCCGCGCACGACCCGGGCCTGTCGCGTACCGCGGACGCCGTACCGCACGCCGCCCACTCCGATTCCGCAAGGTGAGTCCTCCATGTTCATGCTGATCCTTCTGGGCGGGGCGGTCGCCTTCTTCGTGATCGCCATGATCATGGCCGCCACCTCCTCCAAGGGCGCCAACGGCAAGCAGGGGTCCGGTACGGCCGGATCCGGTGCCCGGAACCGGAACCGTTCCGGGGGCGGCGGCACCGGTTCCGGGGCGCGACGTGAGGACATGCGGCTGCCGTACCGGTACGCCGACGACATGATCTTCGTGCACGGTGACTCGGTGTGGACGGGCCTCGTCCTGCCGACGTCGATCGACGAGTACCTCAACGCCGTCGAACTCCAGGCCATGGCGGAGGCCCCGGCGCGGGCGCTGCTCAATCTGGCCCGCGGTGACCGGAACGTCGAGTGCCACTACCGCAAGGTCTATCAGCCGATCACGGCCGTCGGCTGGGCCGAGGAACTGAACGCGGTCGCCTGGGATCCGACGGAGAACTACAAGGCGTACAACTTCCGCAAGGCGGAGTACCAGGAGCGCATCGGTGCGATGCGTGAGCGCAACATCCTGCTGGTGAAGCTGGGTTCGCTGAAGCGTGGCTCGGGTGACGGCAGCGGGGTGCTGCCCGGCGGCGACGACCCGGTCGAGGAGCCCGCCCTGTCGGGTGGGCTGGCGGCCGCGGCTGACAGGGCGGCAGCCGGGGCCACGGGCGTGCACGGCGAGTTCCTGGCTCCGGGGCTGCTGGCGCAGTGGACGCAGGTCGCGCGTGAGGTGCACGAGAGCCTGGAGACGCTCGGCGGGTCGCCGCTGACCCGCGAGGAGCTGGTGTGGCTGATCCGCAAGCCGCTGCACGGCGATCTGCCGGTGCCGCCGGAGCCGGTGCTCGGCTCCCGTGCCTGGGGTCCGGACCAGTTCGACCTGGTGGTGGACTTCTCGGGCGAGAACCGGAAGACGCATATCGTGCTGCACCAGTACGACGAGGTGACCGGCGAGCAGCGCACCAGCTACACGACGACCCTGGTCGCCGCGAACTGGCCGACGGAGACCCGGTTCCGCCAGTCGACGGCGTGGGCGCGCTACGCGGCGCAGAACGTCGAGTTCCCCGTCGAGATCGACATGAGGTTCACCCTCATCCCGTACACGAGGTTCAAGGACCGTGCGAGCAAGATCAGCGGCAACCTCGTGGACGAGATGAACGACATGGCCAACTCCGGCCGCACGCCCGACACCAAGCTGGCGAGTCAGGTGACCCGCGCCCAGCACCTCCTCGACGACATCGAGGAGCACAAGATGCCGGGCATGGAAGCGCAGATCCGCTTCACCATCTCCGCGCCGGACGTGGAGGAGCTGGAACGGCGCCGTCGCATCCTGGAAATGCAGTTCAAGCAGGACCTGAAGGTGACCCTGCTGCGGCCGACGCGCCAGCAGTGGCGGCTGCTCCAGTCGCAGCTTCCGGGCAACGCTCCGAAGCTGCCCGTCGCGCCGTACCTCAGGCTCCAGGAGGTGGAGCAGCTTGGGGCGGGCCTGCCGACGGCCGGTACGGAGCTGGGCGACAACCCGGAGCAGCGGTCGGGGAAGAAGCTGGGCTGGGTGGGGAACCTGGTCGGCTGGGCGGGCAAGATGCCGGTCCACTACTCGCTGCACGTGGGCCCGGCCCGCAACGACGGTGGCGGGCTCGCCATCGTGGGCGCGTCCGGCGGTGGCAAGTCGTCGCTGGCGCTGCAGAAGTTCTACGAGGAGTCGGAGTCGGGCGTCCGCTGCCTAGTCATCGACCCGAAGACGGACTTCGCGCAGCTCTGCTACTACCTGGCGTTCGGCGCGCAGGTGAACGACCCGGAGTTCGCGGGGGACGCGGAGCGCGGTGTGCTGGGCACGTCGCAGAGCCGCTTCCAGCCGGTGAACGCCGAGTTCTGGCAGGAGACGGAGGTCGTCGACCTCCTCAAGGGCCAGGCGGGTGTGCTCGACCCGTGGGTGATCGCCCGCGATGTGCCGTCGGGCCGGCTGCTGGCCGAGTCCATGCTGCGTGGCTTCCTCGGCGACGAGGACTACCAGCGGGTGCGGCTGCCGGTGATCGAGGCGATGGCGACGGTCGTCGGCAGGTACAACTCGGCGATCAGGCAGGCCACAGAACAGGGGCTGAACGCACGTGACGCCGAGCAGCAGGTGCCGCGACCGACGCTGTGGCAGGTCGTGGACGAGGTCGTACAGGCCTATGACCACGCGGTCGCGACCGGTGATCGCGAGGCGGCGAAGGACCTGAAGCTGGCGCAAATGCTGCTCACCGAGTTGCGGACACTGCCGTACGCACGGCTGGCGTTCGCGGAGCGGCCGCAGTTGCTGTCGGCGATGCGCAAGCGGCGTACGGTCATCACGCTGCGCGGCTTCCAGTCGCCTGCGGCCTCCGACCCGCGGAGTTGGAACCCGGCGGAGCGGCTGGCCGCGACCGCGCTGATGGCGGTGGTGGAGCTCGGCAGCCAGATGCTGGACGTCGGGTACGAGAAGAACCCGGTGACGGGCGAGATCGGCCTGCGCCCGAAGGCCCTCTTCGTGGACGAGGCATATGTCGTCACGGCGACGGAGAGCGGCCGGGACCTGATGCGTCGCGCTCTGAAGCAGGGCCGCTCGTACCTGGCGGTCACGGTGCTGATCACCCAGCAGGCCATCGACCTCGTCCAGATCGAGGACTCCGAGGCGCGCAGCGGTGGCGCGAACCAGATTCACACGGTGTTCGCGTTCAAGCAGAAGTCCGCACAGGAGGCGTCGCTGGTTGCTCCGCTGCTGGGGCGGCCCGAGAACGACGCGAAGGTCGTGTCGGCGCTCCAGGAGCTGCGTACGGGTGTGTGCCTGCAGCGTGACGCGGACAAGCGGGTGGGGACGGTGGCGGTGGACCTGGTGTTCAGGGAGATCCTCGCCGCCACGGACACGAACGGCACCACCCGCCCGGCCCGCCAGAGCGTCAACCCGCCACTGAGCGTGTGGGACTGGACGTTCATGCAGGAGGCGGCGGACCCGGCCGCCGGGTCGGCCACCGCGGCCCCGCCGGCCGACCAGCAGACCCCCGAGCCGTCCCCGGCGGCGTGACCGGCCACATCACGGCACAACCCGACATGAAGGAGTCTCAATGACGAAGTCAAGCCGCCTGCGTGATTGGTGGGGCGGAGGTGAACATCCTTCCG
>NZ_JADWYO010000065.1 GCF_022414595.1 Streptomyces sp. MUM 203J
GGCCGCGCGAGGCCGATCCAACCGGATGCGGTGTCCGTGGTCGTCGTGCGGAAGGTGACGAGGCCGGAGGCGGCGGGGTGGTCGCGGCGGCCGGTGCGGGGGCGGCGGCACGGGTGGTGATGTCCGCGGCGACGGCGCCGGGCAGCCACTCCTCGGGACGTCGCAACGCGGTCTGGTCGCTGGCGTTCTGGCACAGCGTCAGCACCTCGGCCACCGACGGGCGATCGGCCGGCTCCTTGGCCAGGCAGCGGGTCGCCAGCTCCCGCAGCTCCTCGGGCAGCCCGTCCAGCGCGGGCTCCTCGTGGACGATCCGGTACAGCACGCCGTGCGAGGTGCCCTCACCGAACGCGGGACTGCCCAGCGCGGCGAACGCGGCGACCTGACCGAGCGCGAAGATGTCCGTCGCCGGGGTGACCGTGCTGCCGGCGGCCTGTTCGGGCGCCATGAAGGCGGGCGTCCCGATGGTGACGCCGCTGCTGGTGAGCGAGGTGGCGTCGGCTGCGCGGGCGATGCCGAAGTCGATGACACGGGGGCCGTCGGAGGCGAGCAGGACGTTGCCCGGCTTGAGGTCGCGGTGGACGATGCCCGCACCGTGGATGACCTGGAGGGCCTCCGCGATCCCGGCGACCAGCAGCAGGACGGTGTCCACGGGCAGCGATCCGTGCTTGTGGACGGCGTCCGCGAGAGACGGCCCGGGCACATAGGCGGTGGCGAGCCACGGCTCGCGGGCCTCGGTGTCGGCGTCGATGACCGGCGCGGTGTAGAGGCCCTGGACACGCTGGGCGGCCTGGACCTCGCGGGTGAAGCGACGCCGGAACTCGGCGTCCTGGGCGAAGTCGGGGCGGATCACCTTGATCGCGACGGGGCGTCCGCCCGGCGTGTACGACAGATAGACCTTGCCCATGCCGCCGGCGCCGAGCCGGGCGGCCAGCCGGTACCCGGCTACCGAACGCGGATCATCCTCCTCCAGCGGCTGGAAGACGGTTCCCCCATGGTGTGACCCACCACTCATCAATCCATGTCTCCTGAAGAGGACTTCACGCGCGCGCTCCACGCGCGCCACGGCACTGAGGTGCCCCACCGCAGCCTATCCAAGGCGGACCGTTCCACTCCACGCGAACCCGCATGCGGTATGCACTCCCCATGAACCACGACACGGGAAGTGAAGTCGCGGGCCTGCTGCTCGCGGCGGGCGGGGGACGGCGGCTCGGCGGGCGGCCGAAGGCTCTGCTGGAACACCGGGGGCGGCCCCTGGTGGAGCACGCGGTGGCGGTGCTGCGCGCGGGCGGCTGCGGCACGGTGCATGTGGTGCTGGGCGCCGCGGCGGACACCGTGCGGGAGCGGGCCGACCTGCCGGGGTGCGTGCTGGTGGACAACCCGGACTGGGAGCAGGGCATGGGCTCGTCGCTGCGGGCCGGGCTGGCGTCCCTGGCGGGTACCGGCGCGTCGGCGGCGGTGGTGGCACTGGTGGACCAGCCGGGAATCGGTGCCGAGGCGGTGGCCCGGGTGGTGGCGGCGTACGACGGCCCCGGTGCGCTGGCCGCGGCGACGTACGAGGGCAGGCGCGGCCATCCGGTGCTGCTGGGCGCGGAGCGCTGGGCGGAGGTGGCGGAGGGCGCGCGCGGCGACCAGGGGGCGCGCAGCTATCTGCGCGCGCATGAGTCGGAGATCACGCCGGTGCCGTGCGGCGATGCGGCAGAGCCCTACGACATCGACACGGAGGCGGATCTGGCGCACCTTGAGTGAACGGCGCGGCACCGAGAGACATGGTGTGTCGAGCCAAAGAATCTCGACATCAACAAACCATTGAACTTCCATCATGAGGAAACTAGTATCCACAGATCAGAAGCAGCGGACCGCCGTCAGACGGTCGCCATCCACGCATCGCCACCCACCCGGTATGCGCGGCACTCAGTGCCACCCACGCCGCTCCACGCTCCGCCATCGCAAGCCCGCTGAAGGAAGTGACAGCTCATGTCCGCACCAGCGCCGTCTCCGCTGGCCATCGTCGAAGCCGAGCCCCTGCCCCGGCAGGAGGAGGTCCTCACCGACGCCGCCCTGGCCTTCGTGGCGGAGCTGCACCGGCGGTTCACCCCCCGGCGCGACGCGCTCCTCGCCCGCCGCGCCGAGCGCCGCGCCGAGATCGCCCGCACCAGCACACTCGGCTTCCTCCCGGAGACCGCACAGATCCGCGAGGACGACAGCTGGAAGGTCGCCCCGGCCCCGGCCGCGCTGAACGACCGCCGTGTCGAGATCACCGGCCCCACCGACCGCAAGATGACCATCAACGCGCTCAACTCGGGCGCGAGGGTCTGGCTCGCGGACTTCGAGGACGCGTCCGCGCCCACCTGGCACAACGTGATCCTCGGCCAGCTCAACCTGACCGACGCGTACGAACGCCGGATCGACTTCACCGACGAGCGCACCGGCAAGACGTACGCGCTCAAGTCCGCGGACGAGCTGGCCACGGTCGTCATGCGCCCGCGCGGCTGGCACCTGGAGGAGCGCCACCTCACCTTCGAGGGCCGCCCCGTCCCCGGCGCCCTGGTCGACTTCGGCCTCTACTTCTTCCACAACGCGCAGCGCCTGCTGGACCTCGGCAAGGGCCCGTACTTCTACCTCCCGAAGACGGAATCGCACCTGGAGGCCCGCCTCTGGAACGACATCTTCGTCTTCGCGCAGGACTACGTCGGCATCCCGCAGGGCACGGTCCGGGCGACCGTCCTGATCGAGACGATCACCGCGGCCTACGAGATGGAGGAGATCCTCTACGAACTCCGCGACCACGCCTCGGGCCTGAACGCGGGCCGCTGGGACTACCTCTTCTCCATCGTCAAGAACTTCCGTGACGGCGGACCCAAGTTCGTCCTCCCGGACCGCAACGCGGTCACCATGACGGCCCCGTTCATGCGCGCCTACACCGAACTCCTGGTCCGCACCTGCCACAAGCGCGGCGCGCACGCGATCGGCGGCATGGCGGCGTTCATCCCGTCCCGCAAGGACCCCGAGGTCAACAAGACGGCCTTCGAGAAGGTCAAGGCCGACAAGGACCGCGAGGCCGCCGACGGCTTCGACGGCTCCTGGGTCGCCCACCCGGACCTGGTCCCCATCGCGATGGCGAGCTTCGACGCGGTCCTCGGCGACAAGCCCAACCAGAAGGAACGGCTCCGCGAGGACGTGTCCGTGGCAGCGGGCGACCTGATCGCCATCGACTCCCTCGACGCCAAGCCGACATACGACGGCCTGGTCAACGCCGTCCAGGTCGGCATCCGCTACATCGAGGCCTGGCTGCGCGGCCTGGGCGCGGTCGCGATCTTCAACCTGATGGAGGACGCGGCCACGGCGGAGATCTCCCGCTCCCAGATCTGGCAGTGGATCAACGCGGGCGTCGTCTTCGAGAACGGCGAGCAGGCCACTCCCGCCCTGGCCCGCAAGGTCGCCGCCGAGGAACTCGCCGCCATCCGCGCCGAACTGGGCGACGAGGCCTTCACCGCGGGCCGCTGGCAGCAGGCCCACGACCTCCTCCTGAAGGTCTCCCTGGACGAGGACTACGCCGACTTCCTCACCCTCCCGGCCTACGACCAGCTCCTCGGCTGACGACGGCCGCCTCCCGCTGCCGCTCCGGCCCCCGGCATCGCACAGCGCCAGGGGCCGGAGCACTGCTGCGTCAGCGCGGCGCGAGGGCGTCGTACGCCGAGAGCCAGCCACCGCCGGTGCGGTCACCCCGGGTGAACACGGCCGCCCCGGTGCGCCCCGCACCCGGGTCGCCCCCGGCGGGCGCCGGACAGGCGAGGGCGAGAGGGGAACCGTCAGCCGTGTGCCGGACCGTCACGTTCCCGTTCCAGAGGCACACCGTCGCGCCGGGCGGGCCCGTGACCTCCGCCCCGCCCGGCGCGTCCGCGATACGCGTGCCGGTCGTGCGGTCGGCGAGGAGGGCGCGGTATCGGGCCGGGGACAGGGCGCAGCCGCTCGGGGGTGTGGTGCCGGGCCAGTCGGGGGCGTCGATGCCCCGGTCGCGGGCCGCCCGCCACATCTGCGGAACGAGCCGGGGCGCCAGCGGGGGCGTCGCCATCTGCTCGCACATCCACAGCAGCCGACCCGCGCCCCGCCGGGGCCCGAGGGTGCGCCAGCGGATGCGCTGCGCGAGGTCGGCGGCCACGATCGCCGCCCAGGGATGGACGGTGCCCAGCTCGCCCTGGGCACCGAGCCAGGCGAGGTAGCGCTGGGCCTCGTCCAGGACGCCGCTCATGCTGGCGACGGGGACACCGAGGACGTACGCACCCCGGGTGCGGAACAGCCGGGGGCTGTTGGCGACGAGGAAGAGGACGGCACGGGCGAGGTCGCCGGGCACGGGCTTCCGCTCGTCGTCATCGTCATCGGAATCCGCTGTGAGGTCCTCCGGCGCGTCCTCGCCCAGGCGGCCCTCTGTACGCAGGGCGCGCAGCAGGGCCTTCCGCGCCCGGTCGGTGAACGGAGCCTGTTCCAGCACCGGGAGGCCGGCGCTCAGCACGCCGATGAGGAGCCGCTCGGCCTCGTCGGCGCTCGTGGGCACCGGGGTGTCCTCCAGCGCACCCGTCAGGTCGTCCGCGACATCCGAGTCGACCATGAAGCAACTGGTCAGCCGGCCGAGGGCGGTGGGCTCCAGCAGAGCGTCGCCGTCCGGTCCGCCCTCCCGCCGGACGAAGCCCGCCCCTTCGAGGAACTGCACCGCGTCGTACAGCGGGTCGAAGCTCTCCTGGCCCTGGTGGAAGGCGAGTGTCCGCGTCCACCACACCTCCGCCTGGCGCAGCGACCCGAACCTGCCCTGGACCAGCTCCGCGAGAAGGTGATCGGGCAGCCGGTCCCGGATCCGGGAGGCGACCGTGTACCCGGCGGCGAGGCGGGCCTGCCAGGGGCCGCGCTCCGGCTCCTCCGTCAGCAGGAACGCCCAGCCCTCCCGCTCCCCCGCGCCGACCCGCCCGGCCCGGCCGAACATCTGCTGGACCATGGACACTTCGATGCGGTCGAGACCGATCGTGGTGTCCCGGACGATGACCGTCCTGGCCGGCAGGTTGACGCCGGCGGCCACGGTCGACGTGGCGACGAGGATGTCCGACTCCCGCTCCCGGAAGGCCCGTTCGGCGTCCCGCTTGTACGGCCAGTCCCGGTAGTGGAGCCGTACGCCCGCCTTGGTGCAGAGCTGCTCGACCAGCTCGGAATCGTCGGGGTCGACGCCCGCGGTGGGCACGCCCCGGTCGGCGGCGACCGCGAGGGCGGTGGTGCGGACACCGCGCTTGCTGCCGCAGAAGACCAGGGCGCTGCCGTCGTCCTCGGTCGCCGAGCGGGCCAGGCGTACGGCGGCTACCGTGCGGGCGCGGTCGCGGGCGGTCCAGTCGGCTTCGGGCGGAACAGGCAGCGGGTGAAGCTGCCAGGTGAGGCGGGTGGGCCGCCAGTCGGCGCGAAGAAGCCGGGCGCCGAGCCATTCGGCCACGGTGTCGGCGTTGGCGACGGTGGCGGACAGGCCGACGATCCGCACCTGCGCGGTGTCCTCGCGGACCCGGGCCAGCAGGGCTTCGAGGACGGGGCCCCGGGTGGGGTCGCCCAGCAGATGGATCTCGTCGACGACGAGACAGCCCACCTCGGACAGCGCGGCGCGCAGCGAGCCCGCGCGGCAGATCGCCTCGAACTTCTCGGTGGTGGCGATCCAGATGTCCGCCCGGCGCACCAGCTCGACGTCGACGCTGAACTCACCCGTCAGCCGGACGACTTCGAGCCCTCGGCGGCGCCAGGCCTCAAGATCGCGGTCGAGTTCGTCGGTGAGCGACCGCTGCGGCACCAGCCAGGCCGCCTTGCGTCCCTGAGCATGAGCGTGAAGCGCGGCGACCATGCCGACCGGCGTCTTGCCGGCGCCGGTGGGCGCGACCACCACCAGATGCCCGGGATCCTCCAGCACCGCGGGGACGGCCGCGGCCTGAGCGGGGTTGAAGGCGGGGTGCGGCAGCAGCTCCCGCCACTGCTCCGGCACGAGCCCGGTGACGGGCACCCGGGGGGCGGGGGCGAGCAGGACGGCATCGTCCAGCGCGTCCCACTGGGCGGCGAACGCGTCCCGCGCGGCACACGCGGCGGGCCCGGCGGCGGGCGCGGTTCCCGCGGCCGGGCCTCCCGGGTGGGCGACCAGGGCGGTGCGCCCGCCGAGATCGTTGACGGTGCCGACCTGTTCGGCCTCGCCCCAGTGCCGGATGCTCCGGAACGGCACGTCGAGCCGGTCCAGTTCGTCGCGCACGGCATCGAACGCGGGACCGTCCGGAAGGATGACCCGTACGTCGTCCGCGGCTTCGACCGCAGCCACGGACGGACGCCAGGCCGGATCGGTGACCTTGCACCAGTACAGCGCGCGCGGCTCCGCCTCCGGCGGCGGCGTGAGATCGGACGGCCAGGCAGGCCGGGGCGGAGGCGCCAGAACCGCCTTCCGCGGCGCGGGCACCGCACTCCGTGCGGGCGCGCAGAGCTTGTCGTACGTCTTCACCCCGAGGTCCGCGAGGGTGTACGCGCGCGGACACGAGGGGCAGACGACCGCGACGTACCGGTAAAGCCGTCCCCCCGACTCGTACGGCCGCCGTAACGAATGCAGCGCCCGTCCGCACGCGGGACAGTCCCGGGGCACCTGCTCCTGATAGCTCCACCCACCGAGCGCGAAACGCTCCTTGAGCTCTCCCTCCAGAACGATCCCCCACCGCTCCCGTACCAGCTCGCCCACCGTCGGCCCGTCGGCGTCGGTGGGAGCCCCCGTGTTCTCCTGCGACATGGCGACACTCTTTCACCGGACCCACGCGCCCGGCCACCGGACGTGTCGGGGGCGGTTGTCAGTGGGATGCGCTTCACTGGATCCATCACTCTCTGTGATGAAGGAGGGGGCGTCATGACAGGGCGTCATATGTATGTGACGGTGGAGGGGCTGCGGCGGCGAGGCTGGACCGACGGGATGGTGCGGGAGCTGCTGGGCGGGCCGGACGTGCGGGGGCGAAGGCCGGGGCGGGCGCCGACGGTGCCGCTGCTGCTGTACCGGCTCGGCCGGGTGGTGGCGGTGGAGCGGGGGTCCGGGTTCAGGGGGCACGGACCGGTGGCGCCGCAGGCGGCTCAGCGGCGGAGGCAGGCGGTGCTGGCGACGCTGCGGGCGGAGCCGATCCGGGTGCCGGTGCTGCCGAGGGCCGAGCTGGAGCGGCGAGCGGTGCGCTACCGGCGGCAGGTGGCGGGGGAGGACGCGAGCGGGGATCCGGCGCGATGGCAGGTGGGGTATCTGGGGCAGGCCCTGCGGTCGTACGACGCGCTGCTGGACGGGCTGCACGCGGCGACCGGGCGGGCGGAGGCCGAGCGGTTGCTGCGGGGGCGGGTGTACCGGGCGATCGCGCAGGCCTGCCCCTGGCTGGCCGAGGAGTGCGGGAGGCGGCTGCGGGACCCGGGCGGGCAGTGGTGAGGTGACGAGCCGCGGCTGTCGCACGGGCGGCGGCCGGCGGGCCCGCCTCCCGCTCCGTCCGCGTGATCCGCTGGGGTGCGGGGACGAAGCGTGGCATGATCCGCGGCATGGCCGCCCATCGTCCCCGTCCCAGTCTGTACGTCTCCGTCGACATCGAGGCCGACGGGCCGATTCCCGGGCCGTACTCGATGCTCAGTCTCGGGGCCTGCGTCGCCGGGCGGCAGGATGCCGGGGGATACGAGGCCGCCGATCCGGAGGCCGCCACCTTCTACCGGGAACTGCGGCCCGTCAGCGACGCGTTCGTGCCCGAGGCGCTCGCGGTGAGCGGGCTGGACCGGGAGCGGCTGCGGGCGGAGGGAGCCGAACCGGCGGTCGCGCTGGCGGAGTTCGCCGCGTGGGTGCGGGAGGTGAGCCGGGGTGCACAGCCCGTCATGTGCGGGTACCCCGCGTCGTACGACTGGACGTTCCTGTACTGGTACCTGATGCGGTTCACCGGGGAGAGCCCCTTCGGGCACTCGGGGTGTCTGGACATGAAGACCCTGTACGCGACGAAGGCGCGGCTGCCGTTGCGTGCGGTCGCCAAGCGGACGATGCCCCGGGAGCTGCTGCCCGGCCGGCGCCACACGCACCACGCGCTCGACGACGCGGTGGAGCAGGCCGAGCTGTTCAGCAACCTGATGGCCTGGCCCGGAGTGTGACGCTCGCTCCCCCGGCCAGGCCGTGGCCGCGTGCGGTCAGTGGACCGTGGGGGTCGGTTCCATGGGGGCCGTCACGTCGTCGTCCTCGCGGTGGGCCGACGAGCCCAGGTGATTGAAGACCAGGTTCAGGAGGACGGCGGCCACGCATCCCGTGGAGATGCCGGAGTCCAGGATGATCTTCGCGGTCTCCGGGAAGGCGTGGTAGAACTCCGGCGCGGTGATCGGGATGATGCCGACGGCCAGGGACACGGCGACGATCAGGACGTTGTTGTCCTTGTGCAGGCCCGCCTTGACGAGGGTCTGGATGCCGCTCGCCGCGACCGAGCCGAAGAGGACGACGCCCGCTCCGCCCAGCACCGGGCGCGGGACCACCGCGATGAGCGACGCGGCTATCGGACACAGGCCCATCAGCAGCAGGAAGCCGCCGCCCGCGGCCACCACGAAGCGGCTGCGGATGCGCGTCATCGCGACCAGGCCGATGTTCTGGGCGAAGGCGCTGCACATGAAGCCGTTGAAGAGGGGGCTCAGGGCGGAGCCGAGGGTGT
Organism: Streptomyces sp. MUM 203J; assembly: GCF_022414595.1. GTDB lineage: Bacteria > Actinomycetota > Actinomycetes > Streptomycetales > Streptomycetaceae > Streptomyces. Next base: position 8,697 of record NZ_JADWYO010000065.1, read on the forward strand.
CGGCGCGCAGGCCCGCCGCGATGGTCTTCTCGTCGGCCGGCTTCTCGACGATCTCGCCCAGGGCCAGCATGTCCGCCGTCGACTCGGTCATCGACACCAGCATCACGACGCACATGGAGACGATCGCGGCCAGGGCGAACTGCGGGGCGCCGAAGTGGAACGGGGTGGGAAAGCCGATCAGGGGCGCCTCGGCCACCGGGGTGAAGTCCGTGACGCCGAAGGGGATCGCCAGCAGGGTGCCCAGCACCAGGCCTATGAGGACCGCGATCTGCTTGACGAAACCCCGGGTGAAGCGGCGCAGGAGCAGGACGATCAGGAGGGTGACGGCGGCCAGGGTCAGGTAGGTCGTCGAGCCGTAGTCGTCGGCCGCCGGGTTGGGGCCCTGGGCCCAGCCGAAGGCGACGGGAAGGAGCGAGACGCCGATCAGGGTGATCACCGTTCCCGTCACCACGGGCGGGAAGAAGCGGACCAGTCGGCTGAACCAGGGGGCCGCCAGGAAGCCCAGTGCGCCCGCGACGATGATCGCGCCGAAGATGACGGGCAGCGCGTCCGCCTTGTCGGACGTCGTGTCGACGATCGCCAGCATGGGGGCGACCCCGGCGAAGGTGACGCCGTTGACGAAGGGGAGGCGGGCGCCGATCTTCCAGACACCCAGGGTCTGGAGAAACGTGGCGAGGCCCGCGGTGAAGAGGCTGGCGCCGGTGAGGAAGGTCAGTTCGGTGGCGGAGAGCCCGACGGCGGCTCCCACGATCAGGGGCGGGGCCACCACACCGGCGTACATGGCGGCGACGTGCTGGAGGCCGCTGGTGAGCATCTTGACGGGCGGGAGCGTCGCGTCGACCGGGTGCTTCCCGGGGCTGTCGTCCTCCGTCCCGGCACTGCCGGCCTCGGTGTCGGCCTCGGTGTCGGCGTCGGCCTCGGTCTGGCCGGTGGTGGGTGGGGTGCCTGCGTTGTCGGACCTCGGCGTGGCGGCCACGGCGGTTCCTCCGGTCGGGTAACACGTCGGCGGTGACGTGGGTTTCTGGGAGGTGCTGCTGGTGATGCTGCGGGAGGTACGTGGGGGGCGGCGAACGGCGAGGGGTGGTGTGCGGGACCGTCCCGGAGGGTGGCGCGGATGCCACCCCCCGGTCCGGGCGCCGTGGACCCCGCTCGGGTCCACGGCCGGCCGGCCGAGGGCCGTCCCCCTCGGCCGGCCTGTCGGGGATCGCTTCCGGGCGGCGGCTCAGCCCTGGGCGGCGATACGGGCGAGGCGCTGCGCCTCGTCCCGGGTGGAACGCGCGATGGCGTCCTCGTCGGCGGTCAGCAGCCGCCCGTCCTCCACGATCTGGCGGCCGTCGACGAACGACGCGGTGACCGGGGCGGCGGCGCCGAAGACGAGGGCGGTGACCGGGTCGGCGATGGAGGCGTGGGCGAGCGTGTCCAGCTTCCACAGCACCAGGTCCGCGAGCTTGCCCGCCTCCAGGGAACCGGTCTGCTCGGCCCTGCCCAGGACCTGGGCGCCGCCGTAGGTGCCGAGGCGCAGGGCCTGGCGGGCGTTGAGCGCGGCCTCACGGTGCACCGGGCTGAGCCGGTTGATGAGCAGGGCGTTGCGCAGCTCGGTGTGCAGTTCGCCGGACTCGTTGGATGCGGTGCCGTCGACCCCGAGGCCCACCGGGACACCTGCGGCGAGCATGTCGGGGACGCGGGCGATGCCGGCGGCGAGGCGGGCGTTGGACGACGGGCAGTGGGCGACGCCGGTCTTCGTACGGGCGAAGGCCTCGATGTCGGAGTCGTTCATGTGGACGCAGTGGGCCATCCACACGTCCTCACCGAGCCAGCCGGTGGACTCGAAGTAGTCGGTCGGGCCCATGCCGAACAGCTCGTGGCAGAACTTCTCCTCCTCCACGGTCTCCGAGCCGTGGGTGTGCATGCGCACGCCGAGGCGGCGGGCGAGCTCGGCGCCCTGCCGGAGGAGTTCGGTGGAGACGGAGAAGGGGGAGCAGGGGGCGACGGCGACCTGCGTCATGGCGTCGAAGGAGGCGTCGTGGTGCTTCTTGACGGTCTCCTCGGTGGCGGCGAGGGCGCCTTCCAGGGTCTCGACGGCGAAGTCCGGCGGCAGACCGCCGTCCTTGACGCTCCGGTCCATGGAGCCGCGGGCCAGGGTGAAGCGGACACCCATCTCGGACGCGGCGCGGATGATGGCGCCGGAGAGGTCGCCGGAGCCGTGCGGGAAGACGTAGTGGTGGTCCATGGCGGTGGTGACGCCGCCGCGGGCCATCATCGCGAGGGAGCCCTGGGCCGCCGCGTACGCCATCTGCTCGTCGATGCGCGCCCAGGTGGGGTAGAGGGCGACGAGCCAGTTGAAGAGGTTGTGGTCGGTGGCGAGGCCGCGGGTGATCCACTGGTAGAAGTGGTGGTGGGTGTTGATCAGGCCCGGGGTGACGAGGTGGCCCGTGGCGTCGATGCGCCGCACCACGCCGTCGAGGCCCTCGGGGGCGTTGCCCGCGCCGATCGACTCGATCCTGTTGCCCGCGATGACGACGTGACCCGAAGCGTACTCGGTGTCCTGGGCGTCGACGGTCGCGATCGCACAGTTCTCGATCACGATGCGCTGGGCTGCTGCCGAAGGTGCCATGGCGGTAGGTCCTTCTTTGTGAACGTGGGGTCCCCCCGCTCGAGCGGGGCCGAGAGCCGGGGGGGGAGGGTGGGCACGGCAGGACCCTAGGAGGATTTGAGTGCCGCGGCCGGCCGGCTGCGGGTGCCGAGTGGGTGAAAGCGGAAGCGCGGGGGCGGTGGGCCGTCCGCCCCGACCCGCCGAGGCGGGGCGGACGGCCGACCGGTCAGAGGTTGGTCATGTCGACCGGGATGAGCTGCTCGGCACCGTCCCGCAGGATGGTGGCCTCGATCAGGCCGTAGGGGCGGTCGGCGGCGTAGTAGACGGCGCCGTCCTTGGCCTCGTTGTCGATCCCGAAGGGCGACAGGTCCGAGCGGAAGTGGTGCTTGTTGGGCATCGAGAAGCGGATCTCGTCGACCTCGTCACGGGTGTTCAGCACGCGCACACCCATCTCGAAGAGGGTCTGCTGCAGCGAGTACGAGTAGGTCTCGGCGAACGCCTGCAGCGCGTGCTTGCGCACGCCGTTGTACGAGCGGTCCCAGTCCGGGGCGTGCGAGTCGACGCCGTCCCAGTTGTGCCGCCACCAGGTCGAGACGGTGGTGGCGAGGATGCGGTCGTAGTCCTCCTGGAGGGTGGTGTACTTGTCCTTCAGGAAGCCCCAGAACTCGGAGTTGGTCGTGTTCAGGACGGTCAGGTCCTTGAACCCGGAGAGCACCTGGATGCCGTGGCCGTCGTAGGTGATCTCCGCGACGCGGGTCTCCTGGCCCTTGCGGACGAAGGAGTGGGCGATCTCGTCCGCGCCGACGAAGCGGGCGCCGCCCTGCGAGGTCTCGATCCGCTCCCAGTCGTACTGCTCGATGCGGATGCGGGCCCGGTGGATGGGCGCGTTGTCGTCCACGAAGTGGCGGGCGAGCCGGACGCCGAAGGCCTCGGCGCTCTCGATGCCGTGCTCCTTCGCGAAGGCGTACACCGTGTTCTTGGTGGTGTCGGTCGGCAGGACGTTCGCGTTGGAACCGCTGCGGTGGACCTCCTCCATGTCGCCGGACAGGGCGATGGAGACATTCAGGTCCTTGATGTGGTGCGTCTCGCCGTCACGCGTGATCTTGACAACGCGGTTCTCGGACTTGCCGTACTGGTTCTGTCCCAGGACGAAACGGGTCGAAGCGGTCATGGTGTCGGTCAGCTCCCTCGGTAAACGGAGTAGCCGAACGGGTTGAGCAGCAGCGGAACGTGGTAGTGCTCGCCGGGTACCACCGCGAACGCGATGGTGACCTCGGGGAAGAACACAGGCCGGTCGTTGTCGCTGTCCCGAGGCGCGGGGGCGTCCTGCTGGGCCGCGGCTTGCTTCTTGGCGAAGTACGTCTCGGTGTCGAACGCGAGCCGTACGTGGGTGGTTCCTTCCGGCAGGGCCGGGAGGTCTTTGCAGCGCCCGTCCGCGTCGGTCGCGGAGCCGCCGAGCGTGACCCACTCCGCGTCGCGGCCGGCACGGGCCGCGAGGGAGACGGCGACGCCGTCGGCGGGGCGTCCGCGGCTGGTGTCCAGAATGTGCGTGGACACCGATGCGGTGGTTGCTGTGCTCATGCGGGGCCTTCCTCCTGGTGTTCCAGTCGCTCGACGAGCCGGGCGAGGCGGATGCGGTTGATCTTGCCCAGTTCGGTGCGCACGATCTCGCGCTCCTGCTCGGGCGAGTTCCCGATCCGCTCGCGGACCGCGTCACGCATCTGCCCACCGGTCCGGCCGGTGGCGCAGATGAGGAAGACATGGCCGAACCGCTCCTGGTACGCCAGGTTCAGTTCGAGCATCTCCGCCTTGAGCGCCTCGGAGGCGCCGGCCATACCGCTCTGCTCACGGGCGGAGGTCGGGTCGCCGGGCTTCGGGCGGCCGATCGGCGGGTGCCCGGCCATCGCCTCGGCCAGGTCCCCGGCGGTCAGCTCGGCCGTGGCGGCGTCGCTGGCGAGGAAGAGGGCTTCGGTGGTGGCGTACGGGCGCTGGGCGAGCAGCCTGTTCCCCCAGGCCGAGCTGGCGCACACCTCGTGCAGGGCGGCGAGCGCGTCGCTGTCCGCGGAGGTGTTGAACCGGGCAAGGCCCGGAATCGAGGTACTCGACGTCACGGGAGCCTCCGTGGCTGTTTTTCGCTGTGCTTCGGACGGGCTGCGGATAGCTAACGCCCTGCGACGACACCACGTCAACACTTTGTTGAAAAATCTGCGTGACACGGAGGTCGCCGCCCGGCCACCCGGGCGACACCTCGCGCACTACTTGCCCTTCGCCGCGTTTTCCCTGTTCAGGTAGTTGTACACGGTGAACCGGCTGACCCCCAGGGCGCCGGCCACGGTCTCCACTCCGTGCCGCACGGAGAAGGCACCGCGCGCCTCCAGACTCCGGACGATCTCCTGCTTGCTCTTGCGGTCCAGCTCCGAGAGCGGCATTCCGTGCCGCCGCTCCAGAGCGGCCAGGATGTGATCCAGGGAGTCCGCGAGCTGCGGCAGCCGTACGGCGACGACGTCCGCACCCTCCCAGGCGAGCACGACATCGTCGGGCCCGGCCTGCTCGGGCAGCATCATCTGCCCGCCCATGGCGTCGACGAGCGGTTTGACCGCGCTGATCAGCGGGTGGTTGCCGGGCACCGTCACTCGCCACCCTTCCCGATCACGTTCACCTGGAGCGAAACCCGGGTCGCCCCGGCCTCCAGTGTGCGGCGCAGCAGGGCGTCGACGGCGCTCAGCACAGCCTCGGCACGGCCCTCCGCCGTGTTGCCGAACGGTCCGACGTCGACGGCGTCCAGCCCTGCGCCCTGAATGACCTCGCGGGCGACGACGGCGTGCGCCGGGGCCTCGTCGAGGTCGAACGGTTCTGTCGTGAACTCGACCCTCAATCGCTCCATGGCCACACCGTATCTCCGCGCGCGAGACCGCCCACGCCGCGCCTGCCCCCCCTTGACAAGGGCGCCACCCAGCTTGCACTCTTCCATCACGCAGAAATGAACTTCCGCAATACGGAAGGAGCGCCGCCCTCATGGCCCGCTTCTCGGAAGACGCAGGCAAGGCCCAGCGCTTCGATGTGAACCTGTCGATCCTCTTCACCGAGCTTCCCCTGCTGGAACGCCCCGCGGCAGCCGCCGCGGCCGGCTTCACCGCGGTGGAGCTGTGGTGGCCCTGGATCGAGACGCCCACGCCGCCGCAGAGCGAGCTCGACGCCCTCAGGAAGGCACTGGAGGACGCCGGCACGCAGCTGGTGGGGCTGAACTTCTACGCCGGGCAGCTTCCCGGACCCGACCGCGGCGCCCTCTCCGTGCCCGGTGAGGAGTCGGAGCGCTTCCGCGCCAACATCGACGTGGCCGCGGGCTTCGCCGCCTCCGTCGGCTGCAGGGCGCTGAACGCGCTGTACGGCAACCGCGTGGACGGCGCCGACCCGGCCGCGCAGGACGAACTGGCCCTGGAGAACCTGGTCCTGGCCGCCCGCGCGGCCGACCAGGCCGGAGCGGTCCTGCTGGTCGAGACGCTCAACAAGCCGGAGTCCCCGTGCTACCCGCTGGTCAGCGCCCCGGCCGCGATCGAGGTCGTGGACAAGGTCAACGAGGCCACCGGCCTCGGCAACGCCAGGTTCCTCCTCGACCTGTACCACCTGTCGATGAACGGTGAGGACCTGGAGGCCGTGATCGACGCGTACGCCGACAGGACCGGCCATGTCCAGATCGCGGACAACCCGGGCCGTGGTGCGCCGGGCACCGGCGGCCTCGACCTGTCCGGCCTGCTGCTGCGGTTGCGAGAGCGCGGTTACGACGGCTGGGTCGGCCTGGAGTACAAGGCCGGCGACCGCCCGAGCGCCGACAGCTTCGACTGGCTGCCGCGCGAGCTGCGCGCCGCCGCGAACTGACCTCACCCGCACGCTTTTCGAAAGAGGCAACCCTCATGAGCACCACCCTTCCCAAGATCGCCTGGATCGGTCTCGGCATCATGGGCTCCCCCATGTCCGAGAACCTGATGAAGGCCGGGTACTCCGTCACCGGCTTCACACTGGAGCAGGACAAGCTGGACCGGCTCGCCAAGGCGGGCGGCACCGCCGCCGCCTCCATCGCGGAGGCCGTGCGCGACGCCGACGTCATCATCACGATGGTGCCCGCGTCCCCGCAGGTGGAGGCCATCTCGTACGGCCCCGAGGGCATCCTGGAGAACGCGAAGAGCGGCGCGCTGCTGATCGACATGTCCTCGATCACCCCGCAGACCTCCGTCGACCTGGCCAAGGCCGCTGCCGGGAAGGGCATCCGGGTGCTGGACGCCCCGGTGTCCGGCGGCGAGGCCGGTGCCATCGAGGCCGTGCTCTCCATCATGGTCGGCGGCGAGCAGGCGGACTTCGACATCGCGAAGCCGGTCTTCGAGGCGCTCGGCAGGACCATCGTGCTGTGCGGCCCGCACGGTTCCGGCCAGACGGTGAAGGCCGCCAACCAGCTGATCGTCGCGGTCAACATCCAGGCGTGCGCCGAGGCCGTGGTCTTCCTGGAGAAGTCCGGCGTGGACCTGAAGGCAGCGCTGGACGTCCTCAACGGCGGACTGGCCGGCTCGACCGTGCTGAGCCGCAAGAAGGACAACTTCCTCAACCGCGACTTCAAGCCGGGCTTCCGGATCGACCTACACCACAAGGACATGGGCATCGTCACCGATGCCGCCCGCAACGTCGGCGCGGCCCTGCCGGTCGGCGCCGTGGTCGCCCAGCTCGTCGCGGCGCTGCGTGCCCAGGGCGACGGCGGGCTGGACCACTCGGCGCTGCTGCGGGCGGTCGAGCGGCTGTCGGGCGCCCAGGTCTGACCCGGGGCTCATCCCGGCCGGGGGCCCGACCCCGGATCCCCGTCGCGTCCGAACCCCGCTCGTCCCCGGTCTCAGCGACCGGACGACCCGGCGTTCGGACCCACCAAGCTTCCGGGCGGTGCCGGCGCTGACAACCTGTCCTGTCGCGCCCAGGCGTCGGCACCGCTCGGAACCCCTCTCTCCACTTTCAACAAACTGTTGACGTCGTCTTCGGGGCCTCCCTACGCTCCAGAGCACCGCCAGCAGCTCCCGCACGGAAGGTCACCAGGTCACGATGTCGAAGCGTGTGCTCACGACTGAGTCCGGCGCCCCGGTCGCCGACAACCAGAACTCCACCACCGCCGGTATCGGTGGCCCGCTCCTCATCCAGGACCAGCACCTGATCGAGAAGCTCGCCCGCTTCAACCGGGAGCGCATACCCGAGCGTGTCGTCCACGCCCGCGGCTCCGGCGCGTACGGCCGCTTCGAGGTGACCGACGACGTCACCGCGTACACAAAGGCGGACTTCCTCTCCGAGGTCGGCAAGCGTACCGATCTGTTCATCCGCTTCTCGACCGTCGCGGACTCCCTCGGCGGCGCGGACGCGGTCCGCGACCCGCGCGGCTTCGCGGTGAAGTTCTACACCGAGGAGGGCAATTACGACCTCGTCGGCAACAACACCCCGGTGTTCTTCATCAAGGACCCTCTGAAGTTCCCCGACTTCATCCACTCGCAGAAGCGCGACCCGTTCACGGGCAAGCAGGAGCCGGACAACGTCTGGGACTTCTGGGCCCACGCCCCCGAGGCCACGCACCAGGTGACCTGGCTCATGGGCGACCGCGGCATCCCCGCCTCGTACCGGCACATGAACGGCTACGGCTCCCACACCTACACATGGACCAACGCCGAGGGTGAGGCGTTCTTCGTCAAGTACCACTTCAAGACGGACCAGGGCATCCGCTGCCTGACCTCCGAGCAGGCCGCCGAGGTCGTCGGCTCCGACGCCAACTCGCACCAGACGGACCTGCTCCAGGCCATCGAGCGCGGCGTGTTCCCGTCCTGGACGGTGTACGTGCAGATCATGCCGGCGGCGGAGGCTGCGCACTACCGCTTCAACCCGTTCGACCTGACCAAGGTGTGGCCGCACGCCGACTACCCGCTGCGCCGGGTCGGCCGGATGGTCCTCGACCGCAACCCGGACAACGTGTTCGCGGAGGTCGAGCAGGCCGCGTTCTCCCCGAACAACTTCGTGCCCGGCATCGGCCCGTCCCCGGACAAGATGCTCCAGGGCCGGCTCTTCGCCTACGCGGACGCCCACCGCTACCGCCTGGGCGTCAACCACACCCAGCTGCCGGTCAACGCGCCGAAGGCGGCAGTCGCGGACAACTACGGCCGGGACGGCTTCATGGCCACCCGCAACGGCTCCCGCTACGACAAGAACTACGAGCCCAACTCCTATGACGGCCCGGCCGAGACCGGCCAGGTCCTGTCCGCGGCCCTCGCGGTGAGCGGCCATACCGGCACCCACGCGGCCCCGGCGCACGTCAAGGACGACGACTTCTTCCAGGCGGGCGAGCTGTACCGGCTCATGTCCGAGGACGAGAGGGGCCGTCTGGTGGCCAACATCGCGGGCGGCCTGTCGCAGGTCTCCCGTGGGGACGTCCTCGAGAAGAACCTCGCCCACTTCCACGCCGCCGACCCGGAGTACGGCAGGCGGGTGGAGGCGGCGGTCCGCGCGCTGCGCGACGAGTGACCGCCTCGTAGGCGGCGTACGGCGGCCGACGGGAGGTCCGTCGCCGTACGCGGTCCGTCATGCGGCCCGGATGAGGGGTGGCCGCGTGTACGGACAGGCGAGGGCCGCGGTGGTGTTCGCACCAGTGCGGTGGTGAGGAGTGGCCGGTCTCCCTCCAGACCCGAAGGAGGGGCGGCCGGTTCACTCCGCCGTACACCACCGCGGTCCCTCTCTCCCCTTGCGGGCCCCTCCGGGGAGCCCCTTGTGCCCCGTCCGGCGGCGCGAACGTCCTGTCGCGCCAGCCTCGCGCCGTTGGACGGTTTCCACTTCCCCCTTGGACCTCCCACCGTCCTGTACCACCCGCCGCACAGAGCCAGAGCGCGGAGTTCCGTTTACGGTCCGGAACTCCGCGCTCTGCTTTTCGGGCAGCACGCACCCCGAGCCACGGCTTCGGGAACAGTTCGGGAACGGACCGCGGCGTTCTTGCCCCGTCGTCCCTTCGCGGCGGGCATCGTGGAACACCCCTTGAAGGACGGCACCAGGCGCAGTGGCGCCGGGACGGGAAGCGGGAGAGCCAACGGGAATCCCGGCAGCATCCATCTCGGCGGACGGCAGATCCTTCAAACCCGGACCAGACACCACCGTCAAGATGGACCCAATTTGGCCGTGGCTGCCGACATCTTGAAGATGACCACCTCTTCACCCTCTACCGGACGACGTCCCGCTCTCGCCGGCGCACAGGTCTGGTACAAAATCGGATCTCCGAGGGAAGTCGGCCAGCCCTGCGGAGTCAACGCGATTCAGCAGGTGAGCGGGCGCGGCAGGACGGCTTTGGCCCTCACCGGGGAGAAGAAGGTTGAGACACTCATCAAGAAGGCGATCGCGATTGACGCGAAGCGACTCTCGGGCGGCTTCGGGTCCAAGAGCTACGCCGTGAGCAACCAGACCCGCTGCGAGGCCCCTAAGGGTAGGTTCGGTATCGTGCAGTCCTACCCCCTCTACAGGCTGTACCAGGATATGGCCTACGAGGACGGCTTCCCCACGAACAAGCAGATCTTCGCGCACAAGCCCGTCGGCGTGTGCTTCAACCGGTGGACAGCGAAGGCCAAGTAAGCGAAGGCGGATGGCGAGGAGTGGTCCCATGCCTCAGAAAATCAGCAGCGCCGCCGTCGCGGCTACCCTTGCCGTCTGTTTGAGCGGTTGCATCGAGGCGCCACCTCCGGATACTTCCCCCGAAAGGAACGCATTCACCCCTTTATCCGAATTAGAGGTGATTGCTGTTTCAGACAATCCGCTAGAGGCCATCGGCAGCTTCCCGGGCGAGGAGCCCGTCAAGATTCTCGCCGAAGTAAAGCAAGGTCCATATCGAATCCTGGCATACGCCAGCGAATCATCTTGCGGCCTGACCTCATCCAGTGACGGTGCAGGGAGCGGCAAGACTCACCTTGCCTCGAAGTGGCCGACCGGAGAAAATGGCGCGACCCTCCACCCCGGAGGACCCTACAACATTTCATCGAGCGACGACGGATTCGGCTTCTTGATCTCCATGGCTTGCGGTCGAAATGCCATGGTAATTCAATACAGATCCGCCGAGCTGAGAGACTCAGGCGAGGCGGAATCGCGTGGCCACGTCTCGGTAGACTCCACAGAAGGTCAATCTGCGACTTCACGCATTGTCGTTGGCGGGCAGAAGGTGCGGGAGAGAATCGCCACCCAGGCGGAACACTAAGGCGCACGGAACTGCATTCCTGAAGCCGACTCGTCAGCGGCGACGAGGAATCCGGTCCCATGGGCCAGGTGAGCACGCTGCCGAGCCGTGGCGGCCATCCCGTCGTCACCACCTTCAAGGCCGCCTACTCACCTGGGATGAAGCCGGACGGTTTCCGCAGCTGGGCTCGGCGTCACGGCATCGCGGCCGTCTCCTGCTGCCGCGCCTCGGGCGGCAGGGGCCAGGCGACCGCGCTGTGGGACGTGGCCGATCTCGTCGGTGCTCTTGCGCGAGGGGGCCGACGAGCTGAGGATGCCGCGTGAGCCAGCAGCACCTTCGCCAGGTGATCACACAATCGGGTGAATCGCGGCATCAGGTGTATCCGGACCCGAGGGCTGGGCTGTCTCATGCGCAGACAGTCCACGTCCCCCGAGAATCGGAGCGCCCACACCGTGCGGACCTCTCGCTATGCCCTGATGGCTGCTCTTGCCGTGCTCGTTCTCAGCGGCTGTGAGGATTCACAGCCAGATGGGGAGGCAGCCGCGTCACCGGCCGCTTCCTCGTCCTCTCCGGCGGTCGCTTCTCCGCTTCGGTCGCCTTCGCCAACGGCCTCCGCTTCGCCCACGTCGAGCCCCATACCGGGCATGCCCATCGTCCAGGGCGACACCTACGAGCAGGCCCAAAGGCGCCTCTCCGAGGCCGCCGTGCCTGACGCGCGCCTCACGGTCGCCGCCATGCACAAGGACGTCACCCTGCCCGCAGACCACGACGACTGGCGTGTCTGCGAGGCGACGCCCGCCTCCGGCACGCGGCTCACCTCCACGACCGTGGTCGTGCTGAAGCTCGCCGGGGAGATCGGTGACTGCGATACCAGCTACCACGGCTACCTTCACCAGAAGAACGACCCGGCCTACACGCCGCCCAAGCCCACGTACAGTCCCAAGCCGAAGCCCGTCTACACCCCGCAGCCCGTCAGGACCTACACCCCCGCCCCCACCAAGACCACCAGCAGGCCCGCCGGAAGCTCCATGATCACCTGCCCCGACGGGAAGTCCGGCTACGCCTGCACCTCCAACGGTCACCCGGTTGTCGACGGCCAGTTCTGCCCCAAGGCCGACCGCGGCCGCACCCTGAAGGCCACCAACGGAACCATGGTCACCTGCTCCTACGACCCCAGCGTGACCCCGTACCGCTGGCAGTGACACCCACTGCGGGGAGGTGCGCATACGCAGCGGCGTCCTTTCGGCCCTGCCTGGGGCACCGCTGCAGTCGCCAAAGCGGCGGACGCCGGGCCGACGGGCGTAGGCGCGGGCAGTTCGCATCCGCCGAGCGTCCCGGCCAGGGCCTGCTGGGGGTGGTGACCGGCCGCGATCCGCGCGGCCTTGAGGCGGGCGTCCCCATGCTGCGCTCAGGCTGTGGGTGACGCGTGCAGTGTCACCGTAGAGCGCCGCGATGGCTACTGGTCACCGTCGACGAGGGTGAGAAGTTCGTCGTCACCTGCGCGCGGAACCCCGGCACCGGCCTCACACCGTCGCGGACCGTGGACGAAGGCCGGCACGCCCTGCTGCTCCCCTCCGCCCATGACCCGTTCGGGCAGCGGTGTGAGCCGGGACGGCACCCGCCACGCGTTTGAGCAGCACGCCACCCGAGTCGCGGCCTCGGGAGCGGATCGCGGCGTCCCTGACTCGTCGTCCCTTCACGGCGGGCATCGTGGAACGCCCCCGGGAAAGACGGCACCGTCGCGGAGGGCCCCTGCCGAAACCGGATTCCGGTGTCTCTCACCGCGACTGGTGGACCATGATGACGAGATCGGACGCAGTGCCGTCAGGCTCGGCCGTCGCGCCCCCGTGTGTCTCCCGCTCGGTGAAGCCGGAGGATTCATAGAGGGAACGGGCACGGTGGTTGTGCTTCTTCACGTCCAGCCAGACCGTTCGCGCACCGTGCTGCTGGTACGCCCAGTCGAGCACGGCTTGGAGCAGGGCACGCCCTCGTCCCGTCCCGCGGCGGGCAGGTGCGATCACTATTCTGCGCAGCTCGACGTCCTCGCTGCGGTGCAGGCCTGCGAGTACGGCGAACCCCACGGGAGTTCCGCCGTCCGTGGCGACGACGTGCTCCTGGTCGGGATCGGCCAGGGCCCGGGCATGCCAGGCGGGCCCGGTCTCGCCCAGCCACATGGAGGTGTCCCGTTCGGTCTCCCAGCTGATCAGGGCTTCGAGGTCGTTCGGCGCGGTGGGACGGACTGTCAGCATGTCAGCACCATAGTTGGCGGAGCGCCGCCTGCCGCCGCTCGTTGGCGGCTGCCACGATCTCACGACGGCCGAAGCGGAGGCGGGTTCTACGAGCCTGGACACCATGGCGACGGCCGTGGCCGGGCTGCCGGCGCCGCGAGTGACCCGGGTGCGGAGCCCGACCGTGAAGACCGCGTCCAAGGGCGCGCGCTGGATGGCCGCTGACGCCCGGTCCGTCTCCGGCGGCATGCTCCGGCGCCGCGTGGCTCACCGAAGCGACCCTCACCGCTGGAGTCCGGACCACGTGGGGCGACGAGCGGCCGTCCGTACGCCGACCCCGGCGACAGGCGAATCGGGCAGGTGCATCAGACTGCCGGGCCCGGAGGTGCGATGTCCTTGTCCGGTGCCTTCCTCGTCCGCCGCCGGAGTGAGGCCGCTGCTCCCCGGAGCGCTCACTCCCCTGCCGTAACGCCACTTGGGGGGCTCGGCGTCGATGACACCGTCGGCGGCAGCGGCGGCGGACGTGTGGCTGTGCCGTGCGGGAACCCTGCTGCCCGGGCCCGTCCCCGCCGTCAGCGTGACCGCGGCCCTGACGGCTGCCTCGTCGTGATGGGCGCCCCCCGTGAAGCTGCGCGTGCGCCCGCTGCCACGCCGGGCGTCCGCCCGTGGGGTTCCAGGGTGACCCGTCGTGCGGGGCGGCGCGGCGGCGCCGGACGGCCCCCGCCCCGGTGAGTTCCGGGACGGGGGCCGTCCGGCTCCCCTGCGGCAGTGGCTCAGGCCAGCGGGCGGACGGCTGTCGGCGCGTGTCCGGGCTCCGTGGCGAGGTCCTCCCACTCCGTGATGTCGCTGATGTCCATCGTGCGGCTCATGGAGATGTTGGTGACTCGCTCCAGGATCGCCTCGACGACCACCGGCACCCGGTGCTCCGCCGCCAGCTTCTTGGCCTCCTCGAAGGCGGGCAGCAGCTGGTCCGGCTCGGTGACCCGGATCGCCTTGCAGCCGAGCCCCTCCGCGACCTTGACGTGGTCGACGCCGTAGACGCCCAGCTCCGGCGAGTTCAGGTTCTCGAACTCCAGGTTGACCTGGAAGTTGATGTCCAGCCCCGCCTGCGCCTGGCGGATCAGGCCCAGGTAGGAGTTGTTGACCAGCACGTGGACGTACGGGATGCGGTGCTGGGCGCCGACCGCCAGCTCCTCGATCATGAACTGGAAGTCGTAGTCGCCGGACAGCGCGACGATCTGCGCCTCCGGATCGGCCTTGGCGACGCCCAGCGCGGCCGGGATGGTCCAGCCGAGCGGCCCGGCCTGGCCGCAGTTGATCCAGTGGCGCGGCTTGTAGACGTGCAGCATCTGCGCGCCCGCGATCTGGGAGAGGCCGATGGTCGTGACGTACCGGGTCTCGGGCCCGAACGCGCGGTTCATCTCCTCGTACACCCGCTGCGGCTTCATCGGCACGTTGTCGAAGTGCGTACGGCGCTGCAGCGTGGACTTGCGCTCCTGCGTGGAGGCGACCCAGGCCGAGCGGTCCGGCAGCCTCCCCTCGGCCTTGAGTTCCTTCGCGACCTCGACGAACAGCTCCAGTGCCGCCTTGGCGTCGGAGGCGATGCCGTAGTCGGGGGCGAAGATCTTGCCGATCTGGGTGGGCTCCACGTCGACGTGGACGAACTTCCGGCCCCGGGTGTAGACGTCCAGCTTGTAGCCGGTGTGACGGTTGGCCCAGCGGTTGCCGATACCGAGGACGAAGTCGGACTCCAGGAAGTTCGCGTTGCCGTAGCGGTGCGAGGTCTGGACACCGACCATGCCGGCGTTCAGCTCGTGGTCGTCGCCGAGCACGCCCCAGCCCATCAGGGTCGGGATGACCGGCGTCCGGGTCAGCTCCGCGAACTCGGCCAGCAGGTCCGCCGCGTCGGCCGTGATGACGCCGCCGCCCGCGACGATCAGCGGGCGCTCCGACTCCAGGAGGAAGGAGAGGGCCTTTTCGACCTGGGCACGGGTCGCGGCCGGCTTGTAGACCGGCAGCGGCTCGTAGGTCTCCGGGTCGAAGTCGATCTCGGTCAGCTGGACGTCGATCGGCAGGTCGATGAGGACCGGGCCGGGACGGCCCGAGCGCATCAGGTGGAAGGCCTGCTGGAAGACGCCGGGGACCTGCGCGGCCTCCAGGACGGTCGTGGCGGCCTTGGTGACCGGCTGGGCGATGGACGCGATGTCGACCGCCTGGAAGTCCTCCTTGTGGATCACGCTCGTCGGCGCCTGGCCGGTGATGCACAGGATCGGGATCGAGTCTCCCATGGCCGAGTACAGGCCGGTGATCATGTCGGTGCCGGCCGGGCCGGACGTACCGATGCAGACACCGATGTTGCCGGGGGCGGTACGGGTGTACCCCTCTGCCATGTGCGACGCGCCCTCCACGTGTCGGGCAAGCGTGTGGTCGATGCCGCCGCCCTCTTTGAGGGCCTTGTAGAAGGGGTTGATCGCCGCGCCCGGCACACCGAACGCGTTGGTGACGCCTTCGCGCTTGAGGATCTCAACTGCCGCTCGGGCGGCGGTCATTCGAGGCATGGATGCTCCTGCTTCGGCCTGGCGGATGCGGGCTCTGTCGCGCCAACCTGAGAGCTGCGATCCGATTCATCGGATTCCGCAATGCGGAAGTTTAGTTCTGTTATACGGAAGCAATGTAGGGGTGATCCGCAGAACCCGTCAAGGGATGGCCGAATGCCCTCCCCGGCGCCCGCGCGTCGTGGACGATGAGGCGCGGACATGAAGGAGGCCTGGCGACGTGGGAGCAGAGCGAGCCGAAGGAGCGGAAGGGACCGTGGGCGACGCTGTGCCGGTGCGCTGCCCCGTCTGCCGCCGCACGCACGTGTACACGGCGAGCGCCTATCCATGCAGGTGCGGCGCGCCCGTCGCCCCGCCCCTGGTGCGCGGCGCCCCGGCCGACCCGATCACCCACCTCACCTGGAGCGACGCCTGGGTCACGGTCCGCTGCCGGGCGTGCGGGCGCCAGAACCAGTCACCCCAGCCGGAGCTGGGCTGCCCCTGCGGGACGGTGCTGCGGCTGCCGGTGCGGCCGGTGACGGCCGCCGGGACCGAGCCGGACGCGGCCACGGCGACGGCGACCGGGTCGTGCGGGCCGGGACCGGCCGCCGACGGGCCGTCCACGAGCGATGCGGCCACCGCTCCCGGCGGCTCCGCCGGGCCCGGTCCGCAGCCGCCCCCGGCAGCCCCCGTACGCCCGCCCTTCACGCCCGTCACCATCCGCACCGCCCGAGACGTGGTGACAGCCGCCGCGCGCTACCTGGCCTGGCTCGGCTTCCGCGACCTCGTCCAGCCGGAGGAGCAGCGGCCCGTCCTGGCGTACGGCATCGAGCTGCGGGGCTCCGGACTGATCGCCCAGGTGGACCCGACGACCCGGCCCGTGCCGCTGCGTGCCGTCGAGTGCCTGTGGCTGGAGGGGCTCGCCGCCTCCTCGGCGGCCGTCTGCTTCTCCCTGGCCGGGTACGAGCCCGAGGCCCGCGCCCGCGCGGCGGGCGTCGGCCTGCCGCTGTTCGTCATGGACCTCACCGGCAGCCCGCAGCCCGTCAACCCCCCGGCGCAGGCACTCGTCGCGCAGGGCGCCTGAGGGGCATCATTCTGAGCATGCGCATGGACGCGAGGGACCAGAGGCCCGCGAGCGATCCCGCCGTACGGATACGGCAGGCCCGCCCCGAGGACCTGCCGCTGCTCCAGGACATCGAACGTGCGGCGGGCGAGCCGTTCCGGGCACTGGGCATGGACGCCGTCGCCGACGACGACCCGCCGCCGCTGGAGGACCTGGAGGGCTACCGGGCGGCCGGGCGCGCCCGGGTCACCGAGCAGGGCGGGCGCCCAGTGGCCTACCTGATCTGGGACGAGGTGGACGGCGCGGCGCATATCGAGCAGGTGTCCGTCCACCCGGCCGCAGCCCGGCGGGGCCTGGGCCGCGGGCTGATCGAGGACCTGGCGGAGCGGGCGGCGGAGCGGGGACTGGGTGCGCTGACGCTCACCACGTACGCCGACGTCCCGTGGAACGCGCCGTACTACGCACGGCTCGGGTTCCGTGCGCTGCGGGACGCGGAGGTCACCGGAGGACTGCGCGCCATCCGCTGTGCCGAGACGGCGCACGGGCTCGACCACTGGCCCCGTGTCTGCATGCGGCGCGAGCTGCCGTGACGGGGCGGAGGCCGGCCACTGCCGTCTCCCCCGCCCCGCCAGGTGCTCGTCCCCGGACACCTCGACGTGCCACGGGTGCGTGCGGGTCCATCCCGAGTCGGGCCCTCGGGACACCCCCGCGCGAAGACCGACGAGGGTCGGGGCGGGTCTGGCCGGCTCAGTCCGCCCCGAACCGCTCCCTCAGCTCGATCTTGCGCACCTTCCCGCTCACCGTCATCGGGAACGCCTCCAGGACCTCCACCCGGCGCGGGATCTTGTAGTGGGCCAGGCTGCCCCGGCAGTAGGCCGTGACCTCCTCGTGCGTGGGCGGGTCCGCCGGGTCCCGAGGGATGACGCACGCCAGGATCTCCTCGCCGTACCGCTCGTCCGGCACGCCCACCACCTGCACGTCCGCGATCTTCGGGTGCGCGTACAGGAACTCCTCGATCTCCCTCGGGTACACGTTCTCTCCGCCCCGGATGATCATGTCCTTGATCCGCCCGACGATCCGGACGTATCCGTCCTCGCGCATCACGGCCAGGTCGCCGGTGTGCATCCAGCGGCCCGCGTCCACGGCTTCGGCGGTCTTCTGCGGCTCGTCCCAGTAGCCGAGCATCACGCCGTACCCCCGGGTGCACAGCTCTCCGGCCTCGCCGCGCGGCAAGGTCACCCCGGCGACCGGGTCGACGATCTTGACCTCGACATGCGGCAGGACCCGTCCGACCGTTCCGGTACGGCGTTCCAGGTCGTCGTCGCGGCGGGTCTGCGTCGAGACGGGCGAGGTCTCCGTCATGCCGTAACAGATGGACACCTCGGCCATGTTCATCTCGGCCACGACCCGCTTCATCACCTCCACCGGGCACGGCGAACCCGCCATGATCCCGGTGCGCAGCGAGGACAGGTCGTACGTGGCGAAGTCCGGCAGGTTCAGCTCCGCGATGAACATCGTCGGCACGCCGTAGAGCGAGGTGCAGCGCTCCTGCTGGACGGCCCGGAGCGTGGCCCCGGGGTCGAAGGACGGGGCCGGGATGACGACGCAGCCGCCGTGGGAGGTGGCGGCGAGGTTGCCCATGACCATGCCGAAGCAGTGGTAGAAGGGCACGGGGAGGCAGATCCTGTCCTGCTCGCTGTAGCCGATCGTCTCCCCCACGAAGTAACCGTTGTTGAGGATGTTGTGGTGGGAGAGGGTGGCGCCCTTCGGGAAGCCGGTGGTGCCGGACGTGTACTGGATGTTGACCGGGTCGTCGCAGGACAACTCGGCTTCCCGGGCAGCCAGCTCCGGGGCCGGCTCCGGGGTGGCGCGGGCGACGAAGGCGTCCCAGCTCGCGTCCCCGATGTAGACCGTCTCCCGCAGTGCCGGGCAGCGGTCCCGTGCCTCCTCCACGAGCGCCCGGTAGTCGCTGGTCCTGTGGGAGAGGGAGGCGACGAGCAGCGAGACGCCGGCCTGGTTCAGGACGTACACGAGCTCATGGACCCGGTAGGCGGGGTTGATGTTCACCATGATCGCGCCGATTCGGGCCGTGGCGTACTGCACCAGCACCCACTCGGGGCAGTTGACGGCCCAGATGCCGACCCGGTCACCCTTCGCGACGCCGGAGGCGAGCAGGGCGCGGGCCAGTTCGTCCACGGCGCCGCCGAACTCCGCGTACGTCCAGCGGCGGCCGGACGGCACGTCGACCAGTGCCTCACGGTCGGGCCAACGGGCCACGGAGCGGGCGAGATCGGCGCCGATCGTGTCCCCGAGGAGCGGGGTGCCGCCGGTGCCGTGGGCGTAGGAGAGGCCGCTCACCGGAGGTCCCCCTCGTGGTACTCCTCGGCCGCCCCGGTCCCCGCCGCCGTGCGTTCGCGCAGCTCGACCCGGCGGATCTTCCCCGACACGGTCTTCGGCAGCTCCGCGAACTCGATGCGCCGGATGCGCTGGTACGGCGCGAGGACCGCGCGCGAGTGCGCGAACAGCGCCTTCGCGGTCGCCGGCCCCGGCTCCCACCCGTCCGCGAGCACGACGTACGCCTTCGGCACGGCCAGCCGCACCGCGTCGGGCGCGGGCACCACGGCGGCCTCGGCGACCGCCTCGTGCTCCAGCAGCGCGCTCTCCAGCTCGAAGGGGCTCACCTTGTAGTCGCTGGCCTTGAACACGTCGTCGGCGCGCCCCACGTAGAACAGGTAGCCGTCCTCGTCGCGGGAGGCGATGTCGCCGGTGCGGTAGTAGCCGCCCGCCATCGCCTCGGAGGTGCGCTCGGCGTCACCGTGGTATCCGGTCATCAGGCCCACCGGCGGAGTGGACAGGTCCAGGGCGATCTCCCCCTCCTCCGCGTCCGGCGCGCCGGTCACCGGGTCGATGAGTGTGACGCGGAACCCGGGACCGGGCCGCCCCATGGATCCGGGCTTCAGAGGCTGGCCGGGGCTGTTGGAGACCTGGACGGCGGTCTCGGTCTGCCCGAAACCGTCCCGGACGGTGAGGTTCCAGGAGCGCCGCACGGCGGCGATGACCTCGGGATTGAGGGGCTCGCCCGCGGCGACGACCTCGCGGGGCGGGGTGCGCAGCGCGGACAGGTCGGCCTGGATGAGCATGCGCCAGACGGTGGGCGGGGCGCAGAAGGTGGTGACGCCGTGCCGGTCCATCTCGGCCATCAGCCGGGCGGGGTCGAACCGGGTGTAGTTGTGGATGAAGACGGTGGCCTCGGCGTTCCAGGGGGCGAAGAGATTGGACCAGGCGTGCTTGGCCCAGCCGGGCGAGGAGATGTTGAGGTGCACGTCCCCGGGCCGCAGTCCGATCCAGTACATGGTCGCCAAGTGGCCTACGGGGTAGGAGGTGTGGGTGTGCTCGACGAGCTTGGGACGGGCGGTGGTGCCGGAGGTGAAGTAGAGCATCAGCGGGTCGTCGGCCTCCGTGGGCCCGTCCGGCGTGAAGCCGCTGTCCGCGGCGTGCGCCTCCTCGTACGCGGCCCATCCGGGCGCGGCCCCGCCGACGGCGATCCGGGTGTACTCCCCCGGCACGGCGTCGAACTTGCCGGTGTCGGCGGCGCGTACGACCACGTGCCGGGCCTTGCCACGCTCGACGCGG
This sequence comes from Streptomyces sp. MUM 203J, assembly GCF_022414595.1. GTDB lineage: Bacteria > Actinomycetota > Actinomycetes > Streptomycetales > Streptomycetaceae > Streptomyces. Next base: position 28,972 of record NZ_JADWYO010000065.1, read on the forward strand.
TCCCGCAGGTCGCCGGGTCCGAGGAGCGGTGTGGCCGGGATGACGACCGCGCGCAGTTTCATCGCGGCAAGGGCGGTCTCCCAGAGTTCGGCCTGGTTGCCGAGCATCACGATCAGCCGGTCGCCGGGGCGGACGCCTTGGGCGCGCAGCCAGTTGGCGACCCGGTTCGACCGGGCGGACATCTCCGCGAAGGTCAGCCGGGTCTCGCTGCCGTCCTCCTCGACGATGTGCAGCGCGGTCCGGCCGTTCCCGGCGGCGATGACGTCGAACCAGTCCAGCGCCCAGTTGAACCGGGCCGGGCGGGGCCAGTCGAAGCCGTCGTACGCGGTCCGGTAGTCCTCCCGGTGCCGCAGCAGAAAGTCCCGGGCCTCCCGGAACCGCTCGGTCGCACCGCTTGCCGACATCCTCGTCCTCCTCGTGCAGGCCCATTGCGGGGGGTGTGCGCGCCATCGTGTAATCAGTGACGCAGGTCTCACTACCCCCGGACGGGGGTGCTGTACTGCTCCGGGGCCGACCCCCGGACCCCCGACCGGACGAGCGGGAGCGGACATGAGCGAGCGACGGGGTGACGCGGCGGAACTCCGGGCGGCCCTGCTGCGGCTGCGCGGCGCCACGGGGCTGCCGGTGGCGTTCGGCGGGATGCTGGACGACGGGCCGGGGCAGGCGCTGCGGATCGGGGAGCTGAGCGGGACGTCGTCGGAGGTGCTGCGCGGGCTGGCGATCGGGGCCGGAAGCGGGCTGGGCGGGCGGTCCATGGCGCTGGCCCGGCCGTGCGCGGTGCCGGACTACCCGGAGGCGCGGTACATCAGCCACGAGTACGACACACCGGTGGCGGTGGAGGGCCTGCGGTCGGTCCTGGCGGTTCCGGTGGTCGTCCGGCGACGGGTGCGGGCAGTGCTGTACGGAGCGCTGCGCCGGCCGCAGCCCCTGGGCGACCGGGTGCTGGACGCGGCGGTGGCGACGGCGCGCGACCTGGAGCAGACCCTGGCGGTACGGGACGAGGCCAGGCGCCTGCGGTCGGGCACGGCCGGTGTGGCGGAACCGCGGGGCGCGACCCCGGGAGAGGCGGCTTCGTGGGAGACGGTGCGGGAGGCGCACGCGGAACTGCGCGCGCTCGCGCCGCGGATCCCGGACCCCGCGTTGCGGGCGGAGCTGCTGGCTGTGTGCGGGCGGCTCGTGGCGGCGGGGGCCTCGCCCGTGGCCGGAGGCGCACCCGAGGGCGGGACTCAGGTGGCCCTGGCGCCCCGGGAGCTGGACGTGCTGGCGGCGGTGGCCACGGGGGCGACCAACCTGGAGGCGGCACGGCGGCTGGGGGTACGCCCGGAGACGGTCAAGGCGTATCTGCGCTCGGCCATGCGCCGACTGGGCGCGCACACCCGGCTGGAGGCGGTGGTGGCGGCGCGCCGGGCGGGCCTGCTGCCGTGACGGGGTCGGTGCCGTTCCTCGTACCGGAGGGCGGCGTGGCTCGTCGTACCGGCCCCTGCCCCCCGTACCGCGGCGGGTGACCGTCACTCGTCCGGGCTCCCGAGCCGCACGTCGTACGGGCGGCCCTCGCCCATGAGGTCGAGGGTGAGCGCGGCCTCGTCGCTGAGGGCGGCGCGCTCGTCGCGGGCGAGCGGGACGAAGGGCTCCAGCGTGAGGACCAGTCGGTCACCCTCCTGGCTCAGCCGCCAGGTCCCGGCGAGGAAGCCGTCCACGAGGAAGGCCCGGCGGGCCTGGTTGCCCTGCCAGGTGCGGCCCTTGTAGGCGGGCGGGACGAGGCGGGTGCGGTCCGCGTGGGAGAGGAGCAGGTTGTCGAACTCCGGCAGGAGGCGCGGCGGAGCGGGGGTGCCGGGGTCGGGGCGCGGGGAGCCGGGCAGGTCGAACAGCTCGTGGCCGTACGGGTCCCGGAAGACGGCGAGCCGGGGCCGGAGCCGCGCGAAGACCTCCCGCAGCCGGGTAAGCCCCGCCCAGGTCTGCACGTCCTTGACGGTGGCGGGCCCGAAGGCGCCGAGATAGCGCAGGACCAGGCCGTCGAGGGTGAGGCCCGGGTCGTCGGCCGCCCCGCCGAACCACACGTCGGCGGTGGTGAGCGCGACGCCGCCGCCGCGCCCCCACAGGCCGCGCGGGGTGACCTGGACGAGGGGCAGCAGACAGCGGGCGGCGACGGTGAGGGCCAGCGGGTCGGCGTCCGGCCAGCGCGCCGACAGGGCGGCGCGGAGTTCCCTCGGGGCGCGGGGCCGCTCCTCGACGAGTTCACGGACCAGGCCGGCGAGGGCGTCCCTGTCCACTCCGGCGAGCCCCTTGCGGAACACCGCGATCTCGCGGTCCCGCGCGGGCTGGACCAGCGGCCCGAGGGCCCGGATGTCGGCGGCGGTGTGGGTGTGCAGGGTCGAGCGCAGGGAGACGGTCCGGGCGACCGTGCGGTCCTCCATCAGCCGGGACAGCTCCTCGGGCCGGAAGCCCTGAAGGCGGGCGGCGAGCGCGTAGTACGGGGGCTGGGGGTTCTGGGCCTGGAGGCCGACCAGGTGGGTGACGGCGTCCTCGGCGGCCATGGTGGTGCGGTGCAGGAGGAGCTGGCGGGCGAGTGTGGCGCGGTTGAGGGCGCGCCCGGAGAGAACGGGGGGCGTGGCGGTCACGGACTTCGGGGCCATGGGGCCACGCTACTGAGCGTGGCGGACGGTTCCGCTGCCGTCCGCGGGGCCGGGACGGGGCGTACGGTGGGCGGCGCGGCGCGGCCCGGCGCCGGTCCCGGGCCCGACCGGCCCCGGAGCCGCCCCCAGGCCCGGGCAAACCGGGGCGTATATCCTGCGACGAGGCGCACGCGGGAGGTGACACGCGCGATGACTCTGCCTTCGAGGAAGCACACCTGGCGCCGCCATCCCGTGCGGCAGACACCGGGGAAGCCGCCCGCATCCCCGGACGCGGCGGCCCCGGCCCGGACCGCACCCCAGGCGACGACCGCGGCCCCGGCCGGCCCGTCCCCCGGCAGCGTCTTCCAGGCGGCCCTCTACCGGGACGGTTTCAAGGTGTCCTCCCCGCCGTCCCTGTCGGAGACGTTCCGGCAGCTGAGGGAGCAGCGGGACGGTATGGCGTGGATCGGTCTGCACCACCCGTCCGGGGCGGAACTGCTCACCCTGGCAGCCGAGTTCGACCTTCACGAACTGGCGGTCGAGGACGCGATGGAGGCACATCAGCGGCCGAAGCTGGAGCGGTACGGGGAGACGTTGTTCGTGGTCCTGCGGGCGGCCCGGTATCTGGACGCGCCAGAGGAGGTGGACTTCGGGGAGCTGCACGTCTTCGTGGGCCCGGACTTCGTGATCACGGTCCGCCACGGTGCGGCGCCGGACCTGTCGGCGGTACGCCGCCGTATGGAGGAGACCCCGGAACTGCTGGCCCTGGGCCCGGAGGCGGTGCTGTACGCGATCCTGGACGCGGTGGTCGACGGATACGCCCCCGTGGTGGCAGGGGTCCAGAACGACATCGACGAGATCGAGACGGAGGTCTTCCGGGGCGACCCGGCGGTGTCGCGCCGGATCTACGAACTGTCCCGCGAGATGGTCGAGTTCCAGCGCGCGACACGCCCCCTGGTGGCCATGCTGCACGGGCTGATGGCGGGCTTCGCGAAGTACGGCACGGACGAGGAGCTCCAGCGCTACCTGCGGGACGTGGCAGACCATGTCACCCACACCAGCGAACGAGTCGACGGCTTCCGGCAGGCCCTGACCGAGATCCTCACGGTCAACGCGACCCAGGTCGGCCAGCAGCAGAACGCCGAGATGCGCGCCCTGGCGGAAGCCGGCTTCGAACAGAACGAGGAGATCAAGAAGATCTCGGCGTGGGCGGCCATTCTGTTTGCACCGACATTGGTGGGAACCATCTACGGGATGAACTTCGACGCGATGCCGGAGCTGGACTGGGCACTCGGCTATCCGTTCGCGATTCTGCTGATGGCAGCGGTGTGTACGGGCCTGTACTTCGTCTTCAAGCGGCGGGACTGGCTGTAGACAGCAACCCGGAACCATTGAACAATTTCATGGACGCGAATGCACCGGGGAGGTCACTTCGAGCCCCTGGGGAGAATCTGGGGAGAATGAGCGGCGCTGGGGAGTGAGCAACTCTCTGCCCCACCTGCGGTTCGTTTCCCCTCTCACGGCCTGGGGGAAGTGGGGCCGCTGGCACGGTCGTCACGGAGAGTGCTGGCCGGGCACCGACCCATGACTGCCCGGCCTCGTGAAGTCCGAACAACGAGAACGGGTGGCACAGCGTCTGGCTGTGCCACCCGTTCTCTCAGGTGAGGGCGAGGTCTTCTGGGACGTACTCAGGTACTACGCCAAGCAGTGCGTCGACGGCCGCGCGTCCCTTGCCGCCCGCTTCGGGCATGAAGTGGGCGTAGTGGTCAAGAGTGATGGTCGGACTGGAATGGCCGAGCCATCGGGCGAGGGTGACCACGGACTCACCTGCTTCGAGAATGACCGAGGCGTAGGTGTGGTGGAGGACGCGGAAGCCGTCCATGCGGGACGCCTTCCAGCGTTGCCCTTTCTCCCGCATGTGAATGACGCCGGCTTTCGCGAGGGCGGGCTTCCAGACATCGACGTGTGGCCAGTTGAGCAGGCGAGAGCCCCGGGCGCCCATCCCGCGGGTACCAGTCGGCGAAGTCCTCGTCGCACCACAGCCCATCGAGGCGATCGCGTACCCATATCGCCGTCGTACCGCCCGGATTGCTCGCCCGCGCGATCTGCGCGGTCAGAGAGGGGACTTGCTCACCGGAACGGGGGCGAAGGGACAACGGGCACCTCGACAACTGCATCGGTCGACGGAACCACCCGAGCATGCCCGTTGATCATGCTGCCGCACCGAGGAACTCCAAGATCCCCGACAGAGTCAAGCTAAGGGCTGTCCCGTAAATGATCTCTGAGTCGCTTCGGGTGTGGTTGGCCGTTGCGCCGGCCGGTT
>NZ_JADWYO010000066.1 GCF_022414595.1 Streptomyces sp. MUM 203J
ACGCCGCCGAACGCGGCCTCGTCGACGACGTCATCGACCCCGCCGAGACCCGCGAGGTGCTCATCACGTCCCTCGCGATGCTCCGTACCAAGCACGCCGACCGCCCGTCCCGCAAGCACGGCAATCCCCCGCAGTGACCGCCCACGAGACGAGAGGCACGCCACGATGAACCCAGCCGACATCCGCATCGAGAAGGGCCGGGCGACCCCCGAGGAACTGGCCGCCCTGACCGTCCTCCTCGTCCGCACGCCGCGGGTTCCGCCGCGGGCACCGGCGGTCCGCACTCCCTGGCCCGCCGACAGCTACGACCCCCCACACAGCTGGCGGGGCACGTTCTCCGGCCCGGCCACCGCCTGAGGACGGGCGGCGGTTCGGGGGTGACGCCCCCCGAGAAACCCGCCACGGCTTCCCCCGAGCCCCGCCGACTGGCAGGATCGCGCCCATGCCCGCCGCCCCGCGCCCCCTCGCCCGCCTGGCCCGCCGCCCCGCCGTCCAGGCGTCGGCCGCGCTGCTGGCGGGCCTCGCGCTGCTGGCGTGGTGGCTGCTGCCGCCGGGCGCCGGGCAGCCGCACGGCGAGATCGACTTCAGCACCGGCGTACGGTCGGGTGTGTACGAGCGGTACGGGCAGCTCCTCAAGGACGCCCTGGCCCGGAATCTGCCCGACGTCTCGACCACGCTCCACGACAGCGAGGGCTCCCAGCAGAACCTGGCCCGGCTGTCGTCCGGCGAGGCGGACTTCACGATCGCCACGGCCGACGCCGTCGCCACGTACATAGAGGAGCGCCGCCCCGGCGCCGACCGGCTGCGCGGCTGCACCCGCCTGTACGACGACTACGTCCAGCTCGTCGTGCCGAAGGGCTCATCCGTCACGTCGGCCCGCCAGCTCCGCGGGCTGCGGGTCGGGGTCGGCCAGGACGGCTCGGGGGTGCGGCTGCTGGCCGACCGGCTGCTGCGGGCCGCCGGGCTGGACCCGCAGGACGACGTACGGTCCGTCTCCGCCGGGATCGACACGATGCCGGGCCTGATGGAGAAGGGGCGGCTGGACGCGTTCTTCTGGTCGGGCGGCCTGCCCACCAGCGCGGTGCTGCGGCTCTCCGAGCGCTTCCCGGTCCGGCTGGTCTCCCTGGAGCCGGAGGTGATCGCGGCGGCGCACCAGGACGGCGGGCCGAGCCGCCACTTCCGTACCGCGACGATCCCCGCCGACGCCTACCCCGCCGCCCAGGACGGCCGCCCCGTGGAGACCATCGCCGTGCCGAATCTGCTGGTCACAACCGACCGGGCCGACGCGGCGCTGGCCGAGGGCGTCACCCGCACCGTGATCGGGAGCCGGGACCGGATCGGCCACGAGGTGCATCCCGCCCAGCTCGTGGACCTGCGCACGGCCATCTACACCGACCCGCTGCCGCTGCACGAGGGCGCCCGCCGCTACTACTACTCGGCCAAGCCGTGATCATCCCGCCCCGTGCGCTGCCGGGGCCGGATCCGCGGCAGGAGCCGCCCGTGGCACACTCACCGTGACCCGCAGCCCGCCGGGCTCGTTGTGCGCGTACCCCAGGGAGCCGCCGCCCGCCGCGAGCAGGGCCTGGCAGATGGACAGTCCCAGGCCGGAGCCCTTGACGTTCTGGTGACGGCCGCTGCGCCAGAAGCGGTCACCGACCCGTTCCAGTTCCCCGTCGGTGAGGCCGGGCCCGCGGTCCGCCACGACGATCGTCGAGGTGTCCCCCCGCGCGGCGACGTCGACGGTCACCTCCTCCCCCTCCGGGGTGAACTTCAGCGCGTTGTCGATCACCGCGTCCAGCGCGCTGGACAGCGCCACCGGATCGGCCCAGGCGGTCACCGCGGCGGGTCCGGATCCGGTCAGCCGGACACCCTTCTCCTCGGCCAGCGGTCGCCAGGCGGCGACCCGTTCGGCGGCCAGCTCCCCGATGTCGACCAGCCGCAGGTCCGCGGCGGCGTGTTCGGCCAGCGCCAGGTCCAGCAGATCGTCCAGCACCGTGGCCAGCCGCTTGCCCTCGGTCCGCACGGACGCGATCTCCTCGTTGCCCTCCGGCAGCTCCAGCGCCAGGAGTTCGATCCGCAGCAGCAGCGCGGCGAGCGGATTGCGCAGCTGGTGCGAGGCGTCCGCGACGAAGGCGCGCTGCTGCTCCAGCACGTCCTCGACATGGTCGGCCATCTCGTTGAACGACCTGGCCAGCCGCCGCAGTTCCGGCGGCCCGCCGGCCGGGGCGACGCGGGAGTTGAGCCGCCCGGTGGCGATGTCGTGGGTGGCCGCGTCCAGGACCCGCACGGGCTTGAGCACCCAGCCGGTGAGCCGGAACGCGGCACCGACGGCGAGCAGCATGGCCGCGGCCTCTCCCGCGGCGAGCAGCAGCCAGCCGCTCAGGATGCGGGAGCGCAGCTGCCCGGTGGGGGAGTCGGTCACGACGACGGCGACGACGTCCCCGTCCCGGACGACCGGGGAGGCCACCGCCAGCCGGGCGCCCGGCTGCCAGGGCCACACCTGCGGCGGGTCGTGGAAGCGGCGCCCCAGCAGGGCCTCCCCGAAGGCGCGCCGCACCTCGCCCTGCTCCGGTATGCGCCACCCGCCGGGCGCGGCGGCCATGACCGTACCGTCGCGGTGGAAGACACCGGCCTCGATGCCGTACACCTCGTGGTACCGGGCGAGTTCGCTCTCCAGGGTGGCCCGGCGCTCGTCGACGCCGGAGCCGCTCTCGCCACCGGGGAGCTTCTTGAACACGGAGCCGGTCTCGGTCACGTTCTGGGCGATGGCCGCGAACCGCGCGGTGTCGTCGATCCGGTCGACGACGACGGCCTGCTGGTGGGCGGCGGCGAGGCTGGCCGCGAGCGGGAAGCCGAGGGCGAGCAGCACACCGGCCATGAGGACGATGAGCAGCGGGAGAAGACGCGTACGCACGGGTTCGCCGGCCGTTCCGTTGTCGGGTCCGCTGACGCCCCGCGCTACGAGGAGGCCGGGGCGACCAGGCGATAGCCCACGCCGCGGACGGTCTCGATGAGCGTGGGCATCCTCAGCTTCGCACGCAGCGACGCGACATGGACCTCCAGGGTACGGCCGGTCCCCTCCCAACTGGTCCGCCACACCTCGCTGATGATCTGCTCGCGGCGGAACACGACTCCCGGCCGCTGGGCGAGCAGCGCCAGCAGGTCGAACTCCTTCCGGGTGAGCTGGACGGCCGCCCCGGCCACGCTGACCCGGCGGGTCGGCAGCTCGATCTCGACGGTGCCGAGCCGCAGCGGCTCCGCGGCGCCTCCCGGCAGCGGATGCGACCCCGTGTCCTCCGGGTCCGCGCCCGTGGACGCGGTGCGGCGGGCCACGGCGTGGATCCGGGCGAGCAGCTCGCCGGTGTCGTACGGCTTGACGACGTAGTCGTCGGCGCCGAGGTTCAGCCCGTGGATGCGGGACCGGACGTCACTGCGCGCGGTCACCATGATCACCGGAGTGCTGGTGAGCTTCCTGAGCTTGCCGCACACCTGGTAGCCGTCCTGGTCGGGCAGGCCCAGGTCGAGCAGCACCACCCCGTAGGGCGCTCGTCCGGCGTCACCGGACGGCAGCACGGCCTGGAGGGCCTCCTCACCGTTCCTGGCGTGCGTCACAGCGAAGCCGTGCTTGGTGAGGACGGCGGACAGGGCCGCGGCGACATGGTCGTCGTCCTCCACCAGCAGCAGTCTCATGGGCCCCCTCCAGGCGGATCACGCGTTCCGGTCGGTTCCAGGTCGTATTCAGGCATGAACCCCGATACCGCCGCCCCAGTCAAGTGCCGCCCGGCCATGGGAGGAAGACCGTTATGGGGTCGGTACGCCGGTGCGTCGCCCCGTTCACACGGAGTGTCCGGTTGCGGCCTTATCGTTATGCTCAATTTCCGCTCAGATGTGATGACGCTGCTGGCGGCGCGTGCTTAGTGTCCTCTCCAACCCGAGCAGGACGGAAGCGAGAGGCCGATGAGCGGAGTGTCAGTGACCAAGGGCGCGGAGGACCCCGCAGCCACGGCCGGCGACCTGGTGGTGCTGAGCGATGTCAACAAGCACTTCGGCGCGCTGCATGTGCTCCAGGACATCGACCTGAGCATCGCCCGTGGCGAGGTCGTGGTCGTGATCGGACCGTCCGGGTCCGGGAAGTCCACCCTGTGCCGCACCATCAACCGCCTGGAGACGATCGACTCCGGCACCATCACCATCGACGGGAAGCCGCTTCCCGACGAGGGCAGGGAGCTGGCCAGGCTCCGGGCCGACGTCGGCATGGTGTTCCAGTCGTTCAACCTCTTCGCCCACAAGACGGTGCTGGAGAACGTCATGCTGGGCCAGATCAAGGTCCGCAGGACGGACAAGGCAGCCGCGGCGCAGAAGGCGCGGCAGCTGCTGGACCGAGTGGGCGTCGGCAGCCAGGCCGACAAGTACCCGGCACAGCTCTCCGGCGGCCAGCAGCAGCGCGTCGCCATCGCGCGGGCGCTGGCGATGGACCCGAAGGTCATGCTCTTCGACGAGCCCACGTCGGCGCTCGACCCGGAGATGATCAACGAGGTCCTGGAGGTCATGCAGCAGCTGGCACGTGAGGGCATGACGATGGTCGTCGTCACCCACGAGATGGGCTTCGCCCGCTCGGCCGCCGACCGGGTCATCTTCATGGCCGACGGCCGCATCGTCGAAGAGGCCAGCCCGAACGACTTCTTCAACAACCCGCGCAGCGACCGCGCGAAGGACTTCCTGTCGAAGATCCTCCACCACTGATCCGACGGGCCGCCCGTTCCCGGGCGGCGCCGCCGCACCAGTACCCCCCGTCACACCGGTCACCCCCATCGCCGGTCACCCCCATCCGAGGCCCCGGACACCGGACCACGGCCGATCCACGACACAAGGGATGTTCACCATGCAGTTCCGCAAGACCAGTGCGGCCCTCGCCGCGGTGCTGACCCTCTCCCTCACCGCGACCGCCTGTGGCTCCGACAGCGGCTCCGGCGGCGACGGCGGCAGCGACAAGATCACCATCGGTATCAAGTTCGACCAGCCCGGGTGGGGCCTGAAGACCCCGGACGGCAAGTACACCGGCTTCGACGTCGACGTCGCCACGTACATCGCGAAGGAGCTGGGCTACGACGCCGACAAGATCGAGTGGAAGCAGGCCCCCAGCGCCGAACGCGAGAACCTGATCAAGAACGGTGACGTGAAGTTCGTCGCCGCCACCTACACGATCAACGAGAAGCGCAAGGCGGTCGTCGACTTCGCCGGCCCGTACTTCCTGGCCCACCAGGACCTGCTGGTGCGCGCCGACGAGACCTCGGTCGCCAAGGCCGAGGACCTCAACACCAAGAAGCTCTGCTCGGTCAAGGGCTCGACCTCGGCGCAGAACGTCAAGGAGAAGCTGGCGCCCAAGGCGCAGCTGAAGCAGTACGGCGGCTACTCCGAGTGCCTGACCGGCCTGGAGAACAAGGCCGTCGACGCCCTCACCACGGACGACTCCATCCTGGCCGGCTACGCGGCGCAGAAGGAGCACACGGGCAAGTTCAAGCTGGCCGGTCTGAGCCTGAGCGACGAGCCGTACGGCATCGGCCTGAAGAAGGGCGACACCGAGCTGCGCAACAAGGTCAACGCGGCGCTGGAGAAGATGCAGTCGGACGGTTCCTGGGCCAGGTTCGTCGAGAAGAACCTCGGCCCGGCCGAGTACAAGGCCGAGCCCGCTCCCGCGATCACCGAGAAGTGAGCTGAGGCCGCGGCCCACACCGCGGCGGACGAGCAGAACCAGCAGCCAGGGTGAGACGCCGTCGGCTCCGGCCCGGGCCGACGGCGTCCCCCCACGATCCGACCAGGGAGAGCGCGGGTCAACGTGTTCGACTTTCTAGACAATCCGCAGTACGACCTGCTCGGAGCCTTCTGGGTGACGGTCCAGCTGACCTTCTACTCGGCGGTGGGATCCCTGATCTGGGGAACGCTGCTGGCGGGCATGCGCGTGAGCCCCGTCCCGCTGATGCGGGGCTTCGGCACCGTGTACGTGAACATGGTCCGCAACACGCCGCTGACCATCGTCATCGTGGCCTGCTCCCTCGCGCTGAACCAGACACTGGGCGTCACGCTGTGGGGCGGGACCTTCGAGGAGGTCGACTTCCGGCTGGCCGTTCTCGGCCTGGTGGCCTACACCGGCACCTTCGTGTGCGAGGCCCTCCGCTCCGGCATCAACACCGTCCCGATGGGGCAGGCCGAGGCGGCCCGGGCCCTGGGGCTGAGCTTCACCCAGGTGCTCTGGCTCATCGTGCTGCCACAGGCGTTCCGCTCGGTGGTGGCCCCGCTGGCGAACGTCCTGATCGCCCTGACCAAGAACACCACGGTCGCGGCAGCCATCGGCGTCGCGGAGGCCGCCCTGCTGATGAGCGAAATGATCGAGAACGAGGCCCAGGCGCTGTTCGCCGTCTTCGGTGTCTTCGCCTTCGGGTTCGTCGTTCTCACCCTTCCCTCCGGCCTGTTCCTCGGCTGGGTGGCCAATCGTGTGGCGGTGAAGCGATGAGCTCCGTTCTGTACGACACTCCGGGCCCGCGGGCCCAGCGGCGGAACCTCGTCTACACGGCCGTGTTCATCGCCGCCCTGGCGGCGGTGAGCCTGTGGGTCCTGTCCGTGATGGCCGACAAGGGCCAGTTGGACGCGGCGAAGTGGAGCCCGTTCGTCACGGACCCCCGGGTGTGGACCACCTACCTGCTGCCCGGGCTCGGCGAGACCCTGCGGGCGGCGGCACTGGCCCTGGTGATCGCCCTCCCGCTGGGTGCGCTCCTGGGCATCGCCCGTCTCTCCGACCACGCCTGGGTGAGGGGCCCGGTCGGGACGGTCGTGGAGTTCTTCCGCGCCATCCCCGTCCTGCTGATGATGATCTTCGCGAGCGCGCTGTTCGCACAGTTCACCACCATCAGCTCGGACGTACGCCCGCTGTACGCGGTCGTCACGGGCCTCGTGCTCTACAACGCGTCCGTCATCGCGGAGATCGTCCGGGCGGGCATTCTGTCCCTGCCACGCGGCCAGACCGACGCGGCCAGGGCGATCGGCATGCGCAAGGGCCAGACCATGACGTACGTGCTGCTGCCACAGGCGGTCACGGCGATGCTCCCGGCGCTGGTCAGCCAGCTTGTCGTGATCGTCAAGGACACCGCGCTCGGCGGCGCGATCCTGGGCATGGAGGAGCTGCTGTTCCAGGTCCGCCCCATCACCGCGAACTACGGCGCCAACACGATCGCCGCGTTCACCGTGATCGCGCTCATCTACATCGCGGTCAACGCCCTGCTGACCTGGTTCGCCGGCCGGCTGGAGAGCGCGCTGCGGCGCGGACGGCGAGGCGCGGGCGGCGGGGACGTCGAGAGCCCGCAGGTCGAGGCCGGCCCGGGCGCGGCGGCCGGTGCCGTCGCAGCGGCGCCCGACGAGAGCGGCTGACCGGAGCGGTCCCCCCGACCGGGCTGAACCCGCGGGAGCGGTGGCGTCAAGGCCATCGCTCCCGCGTGCGTATGTGCGCCCCTGCCCGGTCACTTGACGCAAGCACCGGCAGTGGGTTGCATACTTTCTGTGATCACTCACCGGGCTCCCCTCGCACCACCTCGCGTTCCCCCTGCTCACCGCCCTGCCGTACGCGCCACCGAGGCCGTCCGAGGCGACCTCGTCCCCGGAGCCGCGCCGTGGATCCGGTGATCGTCGTCGGCGCCGGGCCGGTCGGGCTGTCGCTCGCGCTGGCCCTTGCGGCGCAGGAGGTCCCGACGGTCGTCCTGGACGAGGGCGAGGGCCGGGAGGAACACCGCCCGGCCCGCACGGCCGTACTCCGCGCGGACACGGCCGCGTTCGTGCAGGGCCTGGGCTGCGCCGAAGCCCTACGGCACGAGGGTGCCAGCTGGTCCGGGTGGCGCTCGTTGCGGCGCAAGCAGCTGCTACGGACCGAACCCTTCGCGACGCCGGTCGAACATGACGAGCCCTCGGGCGTCGGCTCCCCCGCCCAGGAACACCCCGCCGCCCCGCCCCCACCCCTCCACATTCCCCAGCACGCACTGACCACCGCCCTGCGCGAGGCCATCGCTTCCCTGCCGGGCGGAAAGCTGGTCGAGGTGGTCCACGGCACCCGCCTCGAACGTGTCGAGCAGGACCCGGCCGGCGTCACCGCGCACACCCGTGGACGGCGTACCGCCGAGTGGCGGGGCGGCTATCTGGTGGGCTGCGACGGGGCCCGCTCGACGGTACGCAAGCTGCTGGAGGTCCGCTTCCCTGGCCGTACGGCCGTGGAGCGGCACGCGGTGGCGATGCTGCGCACCGAACTTCCCTGGCCCGGCGAGAGCGTGCTGCACCGTCGGCCGCCGTGGCGGGGCGGCGGTGACGAGGTGACGGCGCGTCCGCTCCCGGACGGGGGGTGGCGGCTGGACTGGCTGCTGCCGCCGCGCGGCGAGCTGGTGACGCCGGACGCGCTGGTGTGGCGGATCCGCGAGACCCTTTCCGGGTGGTGCGAGAACACGACGCCGGTGTACGAACTCCTCGACACCGGCGTGTACACGGTGCACCACCGGTTGGCGCGGCGCTGGCGCGTCGGCCGGGCGTTCCTCGCCGGGGACGCGGCGCATCTGGTGGGCGCCGTGGGGACGCAGGGCCTGGACGAGGGACTGCGGGACGTGCGGAACCTGGCGTGGAAGCTGGCGCAGGCCTGGCACGAGGGCCCGTCCGACGTGCTGCTGGACAGCTATCAGGCGGAGCGGCGCACAGCCGTGGCGGCCCGGCTGCGGGCGGCGGACCAGGCACTTCCGGTGCTGCGCGGCGGGGGCGGGCTGCGCACCTGCCTGCGGGCCGGGCTGGGCGGCCAGGAAGAACTGCTGGCCGACGCGCACCTGGGGCGCGGCCCGCTGGGGGCCCCGCCCGCGTACCCGCTGTCGCCGCTGGCGCCGGACACCTCGCACGCGGAGCACACCGAGGTCGGCACGGATCCTGGCCAGCTGGTCACGGACGTTCCGGTGACCTCACCGGACGGCACGGCGAGCCGGCTCCAGGACCGGCTGGGCCGGGGCCTGCTGGTGGTGCTGGTGGCGCCCGGCACGGGGGTCTGGGACCGGCGGCACTGGGTCAGGGCTGGCGTCATGCCGCGCCTGGCGGAGGCGGTCCGGACGCTGCCGATGCGGGGGGAACTGCTGGTGGCGGAGTCGTACCCGGGAGCCGCCGCCCACACGGTCCTCCTGGTCCGCCCCGACGGCCATCTGGCCGCCGCCCTCTCCGCCGCCGCTCCCTCCGCCCTGCACGAGGCGGCCCGCACGACGTGCGGCGGCGACCCCGACGCCGTCACGCCTCCGGGGGTCCAGCCCCCGAAGCAGGGCGCCCGGAGGGATGACGGCACCGACACGGGCATCGGCCCGGCAGCGGGTACGGGCCGCACGGCAGGTGCTCCGGAGGGCCGGGCAGACGGGACCGCGGGCACGGCAGGCGCCGCGAGCGCGGAAGGCACGGAACCTCGCGCCCCCCGGACCGCGATCACCCCTTGACGTACGCCGGGACCGGTCCGGCACCAGGACCACGAGGCCGGTCCACCACCACCCGCAGGCCACCCTCTGCGCGTCCGGCCGGGGACGCGGCGGACGTCGGCCGCTCGTCGGGCAGTCCAGTGACGGTCGAGCCGTCCTCCCGCACCGGCCCGGCCGTCGGCCCCACGAGCGGCATCCCTGGAAACCCCAACCGCCGGTTCCCCTGCATCCCGCAGTCCGGGGGGCACGGCCCCCTCTGGCGCCCAGACCTCATCCACGTCAGCCGCGCACGCCCCGTCCGTGATCGGCCCTGTGGGGCCGCCCCGCCGAGGCCGGACCCTCGCCGCCGACCGGCCCACCATCAGAACGAGCCGAACTCCAGGTCGTCCACGTCCTCGCCCTCCTCCTCCAGGGCCTGTCTGACCACCCGGAGGGCGAGCCCCTCCGGGTAGCCCTTGCGGGCGAGCATCCCGGCCAGGCGGCGCATGCGGCGGTCTCGCTCGAGCCCCCGGGTGGCTCGGAGCTTGCGGTCCACCAGCGCACGGGCGGTCGCCTCCTCCTGCGAGGGGTCGAGCTGCGCGACCGCCTCGTCGATCAGCGCGGAGTCGACGCCCTTGGTACGCAGTTCCCGGGCCAGCGCGCGGCGGGCCAGGCCGCGGCCCCGGTGCCGGGACTCGACCCAGGCCCCGGCGAAGGCCGCGTCGTCGATGAGGCCGACGTCCTCGAAGCGGGAGAGCACGTCTTCCGCGACCTCATCGGGGATCCCCTTCTTGCGCAGCGCGTCCGCGAGCTGTCTGCGGGTGCGCGGCATCCCGGTGAGCAGGCGCAGACAGATGGCCCGCGCCTGCTCACCCGGATCCTGGGACGACGGCTCTTTCCCGGCCCTCGACGAGTCGGAGCCGTCGTCCGGCCATTCGGTGCGCCGGGCCACGGGTCAGCCCTTTGCCGCTGCGGCCTTGGTCGCCTTGGTGGCCTTGGCCGCGGGCGCCGGGACCGACTTGGCGGGCTCGCCGCCCGCCGGGCCGGCAGCGGCGTCGGAGCCGGACTCGCCCTCAGCGGCACCGGGGCGGACGCCCACACCGAGCTTGTCCTTGATCTTCTTCTCGATCTCGTTGGCGAGGTCGGGGTTGTCCTTCAGGAAGTTCCGGGCGTTCTCCTTGCCCTGGCCGAGCTGGTCACCCTCGTAGGTGTACCAGGCACCGGCCTTGCGGATGAAGCCGTGCTCCACGCCCATGTCGATCAGGCCGCCCTCGCGGCTGATGCCCTCGCCGTAGAGGATGTCGAACTCGGCCTGCTTGAAGGGCGGCGCGACCTTGTTCTTGACGACCTTGCAGCGGGTGCGGTTGCCCACCGCCTCCGTGCCGTCCTTGAGGGTCTCGATGCGGCGGATGTCGATCCGCACCGAGGCGTAGAACTTCAGCGCACGGCCACCGGTCGTGGTCTCCGGCGAGCCGAACATCACGCCGATCTTCTCGCGGAGCTGGTTGATGAAGATCGCCGTGGTCTTGGACTGGTTGAGCGCGCTGGTGATCTTCCGGAGGGCCTGGCTCATCAGGCGGGCCTGAAGACCCACGTGCGAGTCGCCCATCTCGCCCTCGATCTCGGCCTTCGGCACGAGCGCGGCGACGGAGTCGATGACGATGAGGTCGAGCGCGCCGGAGCGGACGAGCATGTCGACGATCTCCAGGGCCTGCTCGCCGTTGTCCGGCTGGGACAGGATCAGGTTGTCGACGTCGACGCCGAGCTTCTTGGCGTACTCGGGGTCGAGGGCGTGCTCGGCGTCCACGAACGCCACCTGGCCGCCCGCCCGCTGGGCGTTGGCCACGGCGTGCAGGGTCAGCGTGGTCTTACCGGACGACTCCGGGCCGTAGATCTCCACCACGCGCCCGCGCGGCAGGCCGCCGACGCCGAGGGCGACGTCGAGCGCGGTCGAGCCGGTCGAGATGACCTCGATGGGCTCCTGGGTGCGGTCGCCCATGCGCATCACGGCGCCCTTGCCGAATTGCCGTTCAATCTGTGCGAGCGCGGCGTCGAGCGCCTTCTCGCGGTCGCTTGCTGCCATGGGTTCCACCCGGGTTGCTTGAGTCGATCGCTTCACGTCAAAGACGCTAACCCCTGCCACTGACAATGCGCCTCGACGTGCCTCTGACCTGTGGACAACTCCGGAGCGTCACCGTAGGTAACCCTGAACCAGGCCCCGGAGCCAAGGCCCTTCGCCTCAATGAGAATGGATGTTCGATTTCCGTGTCAAGCAAGCCACGCCGCACCCCGCGGGCCGGCGGTGTCCCGTGACAGTGCACCCCGATCGCGCTCGCCGAACCCCGGCCGATGCGAACCGGCGGTACGGCTCGACGCCCTCGGCACGGCTGACGGGCGGGTCCGGGGCACCGGCCCCGCCGGCGACCGGCGACCGGCGACCGGCGACCGGCGACCGGCGACCGGCGACGATGATGCCCAGGACGCCGGCCGGGCAGTCGGACCCGGGCGTCGCGGTGGGCACCGAGGGGCAGGGCGCGGCCCGGGGTCAGGGGGTGGGGCCCCCGGCGCGCTCCCCGGACGCGTCGGCGGACCCTGCACGGTCCTCCGTCCCCGCCCCCGCGCTGGCGCGCAGGGCCCGCTGGACCCGGGCCAGGATCACCTCGCCGTGCCTCCGGTGGCCGTGCACCCGGGGGTCCTCGGTCACGTCGTACCGCTTCACGTACGCCCCCAGGAACGCCTGGAGCGTGGCGACCGCCGGAATCGCGATCAGCGCGCCGACGGCCCCGAGCAGGGCGGTGCCCGCGACGACCGAGCCGAAGGCGACCGCCGGATGGATGTCCACGGTCCTGGCGGTGAGCTTGGGCTGGAGGACGTAGTTCTCGAACTGCTGGTACACGACGACGAAGACCAGCACCCACAGGGCGTACCAGGGATCGACCGTGAACGCGAGCAGCATCGGCAGGGCCCCCGCCATGTACGTACCGATGGTGGGGATGAACTGGGAGACCAGACCGACCCACACGGCGAGCGCGGGCGCGTAGGGCACGTCCAGGAACTGCAGCAGGACGTAGTGCGCGACCCCCGAGACGAGCGCCATCAGACCGCGCGAGTACAGGTAGCCGCCGGTCTTGTCGACGGCGATCTCCCACGCGCGCAGGACCTCGGCCTGCCGGGCGGGCGGCAGGACCGAGCAGAGCGCGCGGCGCAGCCGGGGCCCGTCGGCGGCGAAGTAGAAGGAGAACAGGAAGATCGTCAGCAGTCTGAAGAGCCCGCCGAGGACGGTCGCGGAGACGTCGAGGACGCCGCTCGCACTGTTCTCGACGTAGTTCCGGAGCCAGTCGGAGCGCAGGAGGCCCTTCTGCACTTCGAGCCGGGACAGCTCGGTGCTGAAGGTGTGGTTGATCCAGTTGATCAGCGAGTCGATGTACTTGGGGAACTCCTCGACCATGTCGACGATCTGGTTCGCGAGCATCGAACCGAGGAGTACGACGAAGCCGACGCTGGCGACGAGCACGACGAGGAAGACGAGGAACGTGGCCAGTCCCCGGCGCATGCCGCGCGCGGCCATCCGGCCGACAGCCGGCTCGACGGCGAGCGCCAGGAAGAACGCGATCAGGATGTTGATCAGCAGCCCGATGAGCTGGTGGAACGCCCAGCTGCCGAGCTGGAAGCAGGCGTAGAGCGCGAGGCCGAGCACCATGGCCTTCGGCAGCCAGCGCGGCATGCGGCCCGCCGGTGCGGCGGGCCGCGCGGCGGGCGGGGGCGGCGTCTCCGGGTTTGCCCCGGGAGCCGTGCGGGCGCCCGGGACGGTCGTCGTGCCGGACGCCCCGCCGGTCGCTCCAGGGGTCGTCTCCGGGTCTTCGGTGGTCGGGTTCTGGGTCTCGTCAGTCGGGGCCACCGCACAAGTGTCCCGTACGCCGCCGACAACCGGTCCGGTCGGTGGCCCGGGTCCGGGCGGGGCGCGCTCCGGGCACCCCGCCGGCCCGTCGGCTCAGCGCTTGTCGGCGGGCACGCCGACCGCCGCGCACACGGCCCGCCACACGTCCTTGGCCTCCCAGCCCGCTTCGAGCGCCTGGTGCACGGTCCGGCCGCCCAGCTCGGACATCACGTGGTCGCGCGCGAAGGACTCCGCGTACACCTCACCGAAGTGGTCCGCCATGTGCTCCCAGAAAATCGTCAACCGCATGCGCCCAGTATCCCGCTCCTGAGGGTGGGGACTGCGCGCAGGCGCTTGCCGGGACCTCTTTCCGGCCTACGGTCGTCTCATGGGTCCGCACTCGGCTGGAAATGACCACATGGCGGGAAGCATGGCTGGAACTCCCCTCGCACGCGCCGAGCCGTTCGTCTGGCTGACGGCCCGGGTCCTCGAACAGCGCCGCTTCGCCTACCACTTCCTGGGCGGGGACGCAGAGGCCGTGGAGGTCGCGCTGACCGCGTACGCCAACGGGGACGGCGGCTACGGGCACGCCCTGGAGCCGGATGTCAGAGGCCCGGTGAGCCAGCCCCTGCACGCCGCGCACGCGCTGCGCGTCCTCGACTCGATCGGCCGGTGCGGCGGGCTGCGTGCGGAACGCGTCTGCCGGTACCTGAGCCAGGTGTCCACGCGGGACGGCGCGATCCCGGTGATCCACCCCTCCGTACGCGGCTACCCGGTCGCGCCTTTCCTCAAGGTCGTCGACGACCCTCCCAGCGACCTGCTGGCGACCGGGCCCGTGGTGGGGCTGCTGCACCGCAACCAGGTGTGGCACGCATGGCTGTTCCGCGCCACCGACTTCTGCTGGTCCGCCGTGGAGGCGATCGGCTCCGCGTCGCGGCCCACGCACCCGTACGAGGTGGAGGCGGCCGTCGCCTTCCTGGACGGGGTCCCGGACCGGGCCCGCGCGGAGGCCGCCGCCGACCGGCTGGGCAGGCTGGTGCGGGAACGGCGGCTGGTCGTGCTGGAGCCGGAGAAGGCCGCGGACCACCCGGTGGCCCCCGGGTACGCGCCGGGCGAGCACCACTTCCCGTACGACTACGCACGCGTACCGGACTCGCTGGCCCGCCGGTGGTTCACGGACGAGGAGATGACCCGCGCGCTGGACCATCTCGCGGCCGGCCAGTCCGAGGACGGCGGCTGGCCCCTCACCCGGCGCCGGTGGTCCCCGGCGGCGGCCCTGGATTCCCGCCCGATGGCCACCGTCGAGGCTCTGTGCACCCTGCAGTCCCACGGCCGCGCCATCGGGTGACACGGCGCGCGGCGGCGGGGCGCTCCCCCGCGCCCGCCGGGCCCCGCTGCGGGCGGACGCCGTCGGCTGCGCGCCACCTGGACGGCCCGCGCCGGACGGCGTCCGCCACCCGTCACCAGCCCAACGCCCGCGCCCCCGCCGTCACGCCCACCGCCACCGCGACCACCACGAGAAACGGCGCTCGCAGCACCAGCGCGAGCCCCGCCGCCCCGAGCCCCGCCGCCCGCGCGTCCACCACCAGCGCCCCGCCCGCGCTGAAGCTCTGCTGAGCGATGAGCGCCGCGAGCAGCGCGACCGGCACCAGCCCGGCCAGCCGCCGCACCAGGGGCCGCTCCAGGGCGTGCGCGGGCACCAGGAGCCCGGCCAGTTTCAGGAGGTAGCAGCCGAGCGCGGTGAGCCCGATCGCCGCCCACACCACCGTCGTACTCATCGCGCCTCCCCCTTCCCCGCTTCGCGCCGCCGCCCCTGGGCCCACAGCACGGCGGGCGCCGCGAGCACCGCGACGAGCACGGGTACGCCCGCCGGGAGCACCGGCAGCAGCCCGAGCCCGACGACCACGGCGAGCAGCGCCACGGCCCGCTCGGTCGCCGTACGCAGCATCGGCGCGAGCAGGGCGAGGAACGCGGCCGGCCCGGCGGCGTCCAGCCCCCACGCGTCCGTGTCCCCGATGGCCTCGGCCCCCAGGGCGCCGAGCAGGGTGGTCAGGTTCCACAGGACGTACAGGGTCAGCCCGGTGACCGCGAAACCGATGCGGGCGGCCCGGCGGTCCGGCTGCGCCAGGGAGACGGCCGTCGTCTCGTCGATGACCCAGTGCGCGGCGAACGGGCGCACCGCGCGCGGCACGGCGAGGAGCTGCGAGAGGCGCAGCCCGTAGAACGCGTTGCGGGTGCCCAGGAAGAAGGCGCCCGCCGCGGCGGTGAAGGGGTTGCCTCCGGCGGCGAGCGCGCCGACCAGCGCGAACTGCGAGGCCCCGGTGAAGACGGCCAGGCTGAGCAGGCAGGTCTGGAGCAGGCCGAGGCCCGCCCCGACGGAGGTCACGCCGAAGGCGAAGCCGGAGAGGCCCACGGCCACGCCGACGCCGAGCGAGTCCCGGACGACGGCGGCGTCCGGCTTGGCCCCGGTCGGCCCGGCGGGGTCCGGCACGGCCGGCCGTGCGGCGTCCGGCACGGCTTCGGCCTGCGCGGCCGGGGGTGGTGCTGTCGGTGCTGTCGGTGCTGTCTGTTCTCCCACGCCGGGCACGCTACGGCCGCCGCGACGGCGGGGTCTTGTACGTTCTTGCGCGTTCCCGCTGGTACGCACCGGGCGGAACACCCACGATCCGGGCGAAGTGCCGGGTCAGGTGCGGCTGGTCGGTGAACCCGACGGTCACGGCGGCCTGGGCGGGCGCGGTCCCCGCCTCCAGGAGGCGGCGCGCCTCCCGCACGCGCGCGTCGGTGAGCCAGGTGTGCGGCGGCATCCCGTAGGCGGCCTTGAACGCGCGCATCAGCGCGAAGGGGCCGGTGTCCAGCTCGCGGGCGAGCTGTTCCAGGGACGGCGGCGCGGCCATCCGCTCCAGCAGGATCTCCCGCGCGCGGGCGGCCACCCGGGCCCCGGCGGCGACGGGCTGGCGGGCCGGCCGGACCTGCCCGTGGCGGCGCAGCATCCGGGCGAGGACGACCCTCAGGACGCTGTCGGCGGCGAGCGCGTTGCCCTCCTCCGCCGCGCGGTGGACGGCCCGGACGAGCCGGGCGGTGCTCTCGTCCGCGACGATCGTCTCGCTGAAGGACGGAGTGCCGCGCAGCGCGGTCTCCTCGCGCGCGATACCGGCGACCAGCTCGCGGGACGGGTACAGCGTGGCGTACGACCAGCCTTCCGGGATCCCGGCGTGCGCGGCGTGCGGCACCTCGGGGTTGATGAGCACGATGGTGCCGGGGTGCGCCTGGATGGTCCCGTCGGGCATGACGACGTCCTCGACGCCCCGCCGGACGGCGCCGAGGACGAAGCCCTCGTGGCTGTGGCGGGCGAAGGAGTGCCGGACGTAGCGGGCCCGCAGCAGGTCGAGCCCGGGGAGGCCGGGGTACTGCCAGTGCCTGGCCCACTCGTCGCCCGTGCGCGGAGTGTCCATGCCCCCATTCTGCGCCCGCCCGCATTCCGCCTGACCTGCGCGTCCATCTGCCGGACGGCGGTCGCGGGGCCGGTCGTCGGCGGGTTTGTCAGTGGCGGGGTGCACGATGGGGGACATGGCCGGGACCGCACTCGACTCCTTCTCCCCCGCGACCCGCGGTTGGTTCACCGGGGCGTTCAGCGCGCCCACCGCCGCCCAGGAGGGCGCGTGGCGGGCCATCGGCGCGGGCTCGGACGTCCTGGTGGTGGCGCCGACCGGGTCCGGCAAGACGCTGGCCGCGTTCCTGGCGGCGCTGGACCGGCTGACGTCGACGCCGCCGCCGGCCGAGGCGCGCAAGCGCTGCCGGGTGCTGTACGTGTCGCCGCTGAAGGCGCTCGCGGTGGACGTGGAGCGGAACCTGCGCAGCCCGCTGACCGGAATCCGCCAGGAGGCTGTGCGGCTGGGGCTGCCGGAGCCGGAGGTCCGGGTCGGTATCCGCTCGGGCGACACCCACGCCGCCGAGCGGCGCTCGCTGGCGACCCGGCCGCCGGACATCCTGATCACCACGCCCGAGTCGCTGTTCCTGATGCTGACGTCCGCGTCACGCGAGGCGCTGTCGGGCGTGGAGACGGTGATCCTGGACGAGGTGCACGCCGTGGCCGGGACGAAGCGGGGTGCCCATCTGGCGCTGTCCCTGGAACGGCTGGACGAGCTGCTGCCCCGCCCCGCGCGCCGGATCGGGCTCTCGGCGACGGTACGGCCGGTGGACGAGGTGGCGCGGTTCCTGTCGCCGCAGCGGCGGGTGGAGGTGGTGCAGCCGCCGTCGGGCAAGGAGTTCGACCTGTCCGTGGTGGTGCCGGTGGAGGACCTGGGCGAGCTGGGCGGTTCACCGGCAGCCGACGCCGCGGAGGGCCCCGGGGGCGAGAAGCCGTCGATCTGGCCGCATGTGGAGGAGCGGATCGCGAACCTCGTCCAGGAGCACCGCTCCACGATCGTGTTCGCCAACTCGCGGCGGCTGGCGGAGCGGCTGTGCAACCGGCTGAACGAGATCGCGTACGAGCGCGCCACGGGCGAGACCATGCCCGAGGAGGCGCCCCCCGCCGAGCTCATGGCCCAGTCGGGCGCCGCCAAGGGTGCGCCGCCGCTGCTGGCGCGGGCGCACCACGGCTCGGTGTCCAAGGAGCAGCGGGCCCTGGTGGAGGAGGACCTGAAGGCGGGCCGGCTGCCCGCCGTGGTGGCGACGTCCAGTCTGGAGCTGGGCATCGACATGGGCGCCGTCGACCTGGTCGTCCAGGTGGAGTCACCGCCGTCGGTGGCGTCCGGGCTCCAGCGGGTGGGCCGCGCCGGGCACCAGGTGGGGGCGGTGTCGCGGGGCGTGGTGTTCCCGAAGTACCGGGGCGACCTGGTGCAGGCGGCGGTGGTGACCGAGCGGATGCGGCAGGGCTCCATCGAGGCGCTGCGGGTCCCCGCCAACCCGCTGGACGTGCTGGCGCAGCAGCTCGTCGCCACGGTGGCGCTGGACACATGGCAGTTCGACGACCTGCTGGCGCTGGTGCGGCGTGCGGCGCCGTTCGCGTCACTGCCGGAGTCGGCGTTCACGGCGGTGCTGGACATGCTGGCGGGACGCTATCCGTCGGACGCGTTCGCGGAGCTGCGCCCACGCGTGGTGTGGGACCGGGTCACCGGGGCGGTCACGGGCCGCCCCGGCGCCCAGCGGCTGGCCGTCACCTCGGGCGGCACGATCCCGGACCGGGGCCTGTTCGGGGTGTTCCTGGCGGGCGCCGAACCCGGGAAGGGCGGCGGCGGTCGACGGGTGGGCGAGCTGGACGAGGAGATGGTGTACGAGTCGCGCGTGGGCGACGTGTTCACGCTCGGCACCTCGTCGTGGCGGATCGAGGACATCACCCGCGACCGGGTGCTGGTCTCCCCGGCGCCCGGGGTGCCGGGGCGGCTCCCGTTCTGGAAGGGCGACCAGCTGGGCCGCCCGCTCGAACTGGGGCGTGCGGTGGGAGCGTTCCTGCGGGAGATCGGTTCGCTGGCACCGGACGACGCGCGGCTGCGGCTGCTGGCGGCGGGCCTGGACGCGTGGGCGGCCGACAACGTGCTGGCGTATCTGGACGAGCAGCGCCGCGCCTGCGGGCACGTACCGGACGACCGGACGATCCTGGTCGAGCGGTTCCGTGACGAGCTGGGCGACTGGCGGGTGGTGGTGCACTCGCCGTTCGGGGCCCAGGTGCACGCCCCGTGGGCGCTGGCCCTGGGCGCCCGGCTGGCGGAGCGGTTCGGACTGGACGCACAGGTCATGCACGCCGACGACGGCATCGTGCTGCGCATCCCGGACGCCGACCTGATGGGCCTCGACCTGCTGGACGGCGCCCCGGGCACGCCCGGACCCGCGCCGGGCCTGGAGTGGGACAGCGAGCAGGCGCCGCTCGGCGCCGCCGACGTCGCCTTCGACAAGGGCGAGATCGACCGGACCGTCACCGACCAGGTCGGCGGCTCGGCCCTGTTCGCGTCCCGGTTCCGGGAGTGCGCCGCGCGCGCCCTCCTGCTGCCCCGCCGCAGCCCGGGCAAGCGCACCCCGCTGTGGCAACAGCGCCAGCGCGCCGCGCAACTGCTGCAGGTGGCCAGCGAGTTCGGCTCGTTCCCGATCGTGCTGGAGGCGGTCCGCGAGTGCCTCCAAGACGTGTTCGACGTGCCGGGCCTCCAAGAGCTGATGGGCGACATCGAGTCGCGCCGGGTCCGGCTGGTCGAGGTCACGACCCCGGAGCCCTCCCCGTTCGCCCGCTCCCTCCTCTTCGGGTACGTCGCCCAGTTCCTGTACGAGGGTGACTCACCGCTCGCGGAGCGGCGGGCCGCCGCGCTGTCGCTGGACTCGCGGCTGCTGGCCGAGCTGCTGGGCCAGGCGGAGCTGCGGGAGCTGCTGGACCCGGACGTGCTCACCGAGCTGGAGGCGGAGCTTCAGTGGCGCGTCGAGGACCGGCGGGTGAAGGACGCCGAGGCCGTGGCCGACGCGCTGCGCGTGCTGGGCCCTCTCACCGACGCCGAGCTGGCCGAGCGGGGCGCCGATCCTGCCTGGGTGCGGGAGCTGACGGCGGCCCGCCGGGCCATTCAGGTCCGGATCGCGGGGGCCGGGCACTGGGCGGCCGTCGAGGACGCGGGCCGCCTGCGGGACGCGCTCGGCACGGCCCTTCCGGTGGGCGTCCCCGAGGCGTTCACCGAACCGGTGAAGGACCCCCTGTGCGACCTCCTGGCCCGCTACGCGCGCACCCACGGCCCGTTCACCTCCACGGAGGCCGCCGCCCGCTTCGGTCTCGGCACGGCCGTCACCGACGGGGCCCTGCACCGACTGGCCGCCGCGGGCCGCGTCGTGCAGGGGGAGTTCCACCCCTCCGGCATCGGCCAGGAGTGGTGCGACACGGCGGTGCTGCGGCGGCTGCGGCGCCGTTCCCTGGCCGCGCTGCGCCAGGAGCTGGAGCCGGTCCCGCCGGCCTCGCTGGCCACGTTCCTGCCGCAGTGGCAGCACCTGGGCGGCGGAGGCCTGCGCGGCCTCGACGGCCTGGCCCGCGCGATCGAACAGCTCCAGGGCGCGCCCGTCCCCGCGTCCGCCCTGGAGAAGCTGGTCCTCCCGTCCCGCGTCCGCGACTACAGCCCCGCGCTGCTCGACGAACTCACCACCACCGGCGAGGTCCTGTGGGCGGGGGCCGGGTCCCTGCCCGGCAAGGACGGCTGGATCACGCTCTATCTGGCGGACGCGGCACCCCTGCTGCTGCCCCCGCCGCACCCTCTCGAGCCGACAGCCCTGCACGAGTCGGTGCTCACCGCCCTGTCCGGCGGCTACGGCCTGTTCTTCCGTCAGATCGCGGACCAGGTGCGGGCCACCACGCACCCGGACGTGACGGACCCGCAGCTCGCGGACGCCCTGTGGGAGCTGGCCTGGTCCGGGCGCCTCACCAACGACACCCTGGCCCCGCTGCGCGCCCTGCTCGGCTCGGGCCGCACGGCCGGCTCCACCGCGCACCGCGCCCGCCGCCAGGTCCCGCGGGGCCGGTACGGCACGCTGACGGCGACCGCGCTGGGCGCGGCGTACGGCGGCTCGGCGCAGGGCACGGCCCGCGGCCCCGGACGGCCCGCGTCCCGCTCCGGCCCGCCCACCGTGTCCGGCCGCTGGGCCCTGCTCCCGCCCCCGGAACCAGAGCCCACACACCGGGCCCACGCGCTGGCCCGCACCTTGCTGGACCGGCACGGCGTGGTCACTCGTGGCGCGGTGGCGGCCGAGGGCGTCGAGGGCGGTTTCTCCGCGACGTACCGGATCCTGTCGGCGTTCGAGGACAGCGGCCAGGCCCGCCGTGGCTACGTGGTGGAAGGCCTGGGTGCCGCCCAGTTCGCGATGGACGGCGCGGTGGACCGGCTG
This sequence comes from Streptomyces sp. MUM 203J, assembly GCF_022414595.1. Classification (GTDB taxonomy): domain Bacteria; phylum Actinomycetota; class Actinomycetes; order Streptomycetales; family Streptomycetaceae; genus Streptomyces. Next base: position 21,175 of record NZ_JADWYO010000066.1, read on the forward strand.
CGCGCGGCGGCCGCGGCCCGGGAACGCGGCGGTGACACGGACGGTCCCCAGGCGCTCGTCCTGGCCGCCGCCGACCCCGCCAACGCCTACGGCGCCGCCCTGCCGTGGCCCGAACCGCCGGCCGGGGCGACCCACAAGCCCGGCCGCAAGGCAGGCTCCCTGGTGGTGCTGGTGGACGGCGAACTGATCCTCTACGTCGAGCGAGGGGGCAAGACCCTGCTGTCCTGGCCGGCCGACCCCGACTCCCCCGTTCTCCAGGCCGCGGCACACGCCCTGGCCGGGGCCGCGCGTGCCGGTGCCCTCGGCACGGTCACCGTCGAGCGGGTCAACGGCACCTCCGCGCTCACCTCACCGCTCGGCCGCCCCCTGGAGGCCGCCGGGTTCCACGCCACCCCCAGAGGCCTCCGCCTCCGTCCCTGACCCTCCCGGTCCCGCATCATGGACTCATGCCCGAAGGCGACACGGTCTGGCTCACCGCGCACCGTATGCACGGGGCCCTGGCCGGACACGTCCTCACCCGCTCCGACCTGCGGGTTCCGCGCTTCGCGACGGCCGACCTGACAGGGCGGACGGTCCTGGACGTCACCCCGCGCGGCAAGCACCTGCTGGCCCGCTTCGAGGGCGGCCTCACTCTCCACTCCCATCTGCGGATGGACGGCTCCTGGCGGGTGTACGCGGCCGACGAGCGCTGGCGGGGCGGCCCCGCCCACCAGATCCGGGCGGTCCTCGGCACGACCGGGCACACCGTGGTCGGCTACCGGCTGCCAGTGCTCGAACTGCTGCGCACCGCGGACGAGCCCGCCGTCGTCGGCCACCTCGGCCCCGATCTGCTCGGGCCCGACTGGGACCTGGACGAGGCCGTACGCCGGGTGAGCGCCGACCCGTCCCGCCCGCTGGGGGACGCCCTGCTGGACCAGCACAACATCGCGGGGATCGGCAACGTCTACAAGTGCGAGCTGGCCTTCCTCGCCGGGGTCACACCCTGGCTGCCGGTCGGGGAGCTGCCACCGGACGTACCCGCGCGGCTGCTCGCGACGGCGCAGCGCCTGCTGGCCGCCAACAGGAGCCGCGTCGAGCGCCGCACCACCTCCGGCGGCCGCACCGGCCGGCGCCTGTACGTCTACGGCCAGGCCCACCGCCCGTGCCCCCGTTGCGCCGCCCCGATCCGCTGCGACACCTCGGACGCCCGCGTCACGTACTGGTGTCCACGCTGCCAGTCCGGTCCGGGCCCGCGCGGCTAGGGGCAGGGGCGTGTCCGCGCGGAACGGGGCTCCGGGTCTGTCCGCCGCCTCTCCGGCGCCGGAGAGGCGGAAGGGCTCGGCCGCTCCGGTCCCGGAACGCGCGGGAGCCGCGGCCCGTCCGGCGTCCGAGGAGGAGCGCCGCTCGGGCACGGCAGCGGGGCCCCGAGCGGCACCCCGGTGCCGGGAACGGGCAGGACAGGGGCATCCACCAGGACGCCCGCCTCACCGCCGCCACCGCACCGCCCGCACCACATCCCACACGACGCCCCGCACCACCTCCGGAACCGAGTCCTGCACCACCGCCGCCCAGCGGGACCGCCGCCCCGCAGACCCCCCGCGGCGGCCCGGCGCGGCAGCGACATGGACGGGCAGCAGGCTGAGCCCCCAGCCGCCGGTCGCCGCCGCGCTCTCGACGAGGCCCGTCTGCTCGGGCACCAGGGCCAGCCTCAGCACCGCCCACCACCACAGCCCGCCCAGTACGAGCGCCGACACCAGCGCCGGCAGCGGGAACCGTCGCCCTGCCATGGCCGCCTCCTCCGGTCGACGCTAGACCGGCACGATCACCCGGCGTCAGGGCGCACCGGTGCGGCCCCGGCGCATCCGTCGTCCCGTGCCGCGCCCGTCACCCCGCAGCTCACCTCAGACGCTCTCCGCCTGGAACATCCATGCGTGCTTCTCGAGGTCGGCGGTCAGTCCGATGAGCAGGTCCTGCGTCACGGGATCCGGCTCGGCGGTCGCGCCCACCCGTTCCCGCATCCGGCCGATCACCGCGCCCAGCGCGTCCACCATGATGCGTACGGCGTCGTCGTCCTGGATCCATCCCTCCGGCACGGGCCCGATCGCGCTCCCGGCCGCGACGGTGGCGGCCCGGCCGTCCGGGTTGACGCCGAGAGCCGACGCACGCTCCGCGACGACGTCCGAGTGCTGACGGGCCGTGGCCACCACCTCGTCCAGCTGGAGATGGACGGAACGGAAGCGGGACCCGACCACGTTCCAGTGCACCTGCTTGGCCACCAGGGCCAGATCCACCGTGTCCACGAGCGCGCCCTGGAGGGCCTCACCGACCACCTTGAGATCGGCGTCCGGCAACGGGCTTCTGACGACAGCCATCCGAAACCTCCCTGTCCACCACATGCACCAAAGCGCATGCCACACAAAACGGGCATTCGACGACAAGCGAAAGCCCCGGTCCGGCACCGAGTACCCGACCGGGGCCACACCCCAAACGTCAGCCAGACTTCAGCAGGCCACCCGCCGACCGCTCACGCGGCGACGACGTCGACCGCCTCGGCAGGCGCCTTGATGGTGACTCGTTCCGTCGGCACACCGGCCACCGACGTCACGGAGACAGAGTTGAGCATCGGGCGCACCGGCGCCGGCACCGGCTCCCTGACCGTTGCCGACTGCGCCAGCTCCGCCAGCGACAGTTCGTCACTGACCTCGCGCATAAGCTCGGACATCCGTACGTCCAGCGCGTCGCAGATCGCGGAGAGCAGTTCGGAGGAAGCCTCCTTCTGCCCCCGCTCCACCTCGGAAAGATAGCCGAGCGATACTCGGGCGGACGAGGAGACTTCGCGCAGAGTACGGCCCTGGCGCTGGCGCTGCCGACGCAGCACGTCACCCAGCAGGCGACGGAGCAGAATCATCGGTGGCTCCCTCCTCGGACCGCGTAGCCGCATCCTTCACGCCCCACCGTACCGCCTCGCGCCGCGGCCGTGCGGGGAGCGATGACGTGTTCACTCAGGGCTGCAAACATCAATTCCCCCCGTTCTGTTCCGTATCCTTTGCCCGCGCATTCCCCGGGAGTTCCCCCGGAAGGGAGTTCGCGCGTCCGTTCACGTCCTCGCGGACGCCCTCGTGCACGTCGTCGTGCCCGATCTCGTCCGCGAGCAGCTCCAGCGCGCTCCGTACACTCTCTCTACGGATTTCCGCGCGGTCGCCGTTCAACCGCAGCGCGGCCACTTTCCCGCCCGCGGCACCCGCGGCAGAGGGCCCGCACACGGCGACGTACACCGTTCCCACCGGCTGTCCGTCCTGCGGCTCGGGCCCCGCGACCCCGGTGGTCGCGACGCCCCAGTCGGCGCCCAGCCGGCTGCGCACCCCGCGCGCCATCTGCAGCGCGACCTCCGCGTCGACCGCGCCCCGCTGGTCCAGCAGCTCCCGGTCCACGCCGAGCAGCAGGTGCTTCAGCCCGGTCGCGTACGCGGTGACGGAGCCGCGGAAGACGGCGGACGCCCCGGGTACCGAGGTCAGCTCGGCGGCCACCAGGCCGCCGGTCAGCGACTCCGCCACCGCCAGCGTCCGCCCGCGCTCGGCGAGCATGCGCAGCACCCGCCCCGCGACCGGCGCCTCCGCCCCGCCCACTGTCACCGCGGCGGCTCCGAAGCGGCGGCCCCACCGGCACCCCCGGCCACGGAGGTCCGTTCCCGTTCCGCGGCCAGGCCCCTGCGGCGCAGCACGACCGCCTGTCGCACGTAGTCGAGCCCGGTGGCCACCGTCAGCACGACGGCGACGGCCATCACCCACCACCGCAGGGTGGCCAGCGGCCCGGTCAGCGCCAGCACGTACATGCCGACCGCCGTGCCCTGCGCCAGGGTCTTCACCTTGCCGCCCCGGCTGGCCGGGATGACCCCGTGCCTGATCACCCAGAAGCGCAGCAGCGTGATGCCCAGCTCACGGAAGAGGATCACCCCGGTCACCCACCAGGGCAGCTCCTCCAGCGCGGACAGGCTGATCAGCCCGGCCGCCATGATCGCCTTGTCCGCGATCGGGTCCGCGATCTTCCCGAAGTCCGTGACCAGGTTGTACGTACGGGCCAGGTGCCCGTCGAACACGTCGGTGATCATGGCGACGGCGAACGCCGCCCAGGCCCACGCGCGCCAGACGGGGTCATAGCCGCCGTCCTGGAGCAGCAGGACCACGAATCCGGGCACGAGCACGAGCCGGACCATCGTCAGGATGTTGGCGATGTTCCACAGGCTGGCCTGGTTCACCGCCGCCGCGCCCAGCTTGCCGCCGGGCGCCCGCCTGCCCGTACCGCCCGCAGCCGACGCCGGGACTCCGGTCATCTGCCCGCCTCCTCGGCCAGCTCGGCCACCTCGATCACCTCGGCCACCAGGTCGACGCCTTCCGTACCGACGGCCTTGGCCTTGACCATACGGCCGGCGACCAGGCCCTCGCTTGTCGCGAACAGCACCTGCCCGTCCGTCTCGGGCGCCTGGTGGGCGGCACGCCCCACGGCGGCGTACTCGTCCTCGTCGAGATCATCCCCCTCGACGGACTCGACGAGCACCTCCAGGGTCTCCCCCAGGCGCTCCTCGGCGCGCTGCGCGGTCAGCTCCTCCGCGAGCCGCGACAGATGCGCCAGCCGCGCGTCGACGACCTCCTGGTCGAGCTTCCTCTCGTACGTGGCCGCCTCGGTGCCGTCCTCGTCCGAGTAGCCGAACACACCGATGGCGTCCAGCCGCGCGTGGGTGAGGAAACGCTCCAGCTCCGCGAAGTCCTGGTCGGTCTCGCCGGGGAAGCCGACGATGAAGTTGGACCGGACACCCGCCTGCGGGACCTTGCCGCGGATGGTGTCCAGCAGCTCCAGGAACCGCTCGGTGTCACCGAACCGCCGCATCGCGCGCAGCACGCCGGGCGCGGAGTGCTGGAAGGACAGGTCGAAGTAGGGGGCGACCTTCTCGGTCGACGTCAGCACGTCGATGAGACCGGGCCGCATCTCGGCGGGCTGGAGGTAGCTGACCCGGATCCGCTCGATGCCGTCGACGGCGCCCAGCTCGGGCAGCAGGGACTCCAGAAGGCGGATGTCGCCGAGGTCCTTGCCGTACGAGGTGTTGTTCTCGGAGACCAGCATGATCTCCTTCACGCCCTGCTCGGCCAGCCAGCGCGTCTCGTTCAGGACGTCGCTGGGGCGGCGGGAGACGAAGGAGCCGCGGAATGACGGGATGGCGCAGAAGGAGCAGCGCCGGTCACAGCCGGAGGCCAGCTTGACGGAGGCGACCGGGCTGCGGTCCAGGCGGCGGCGCAGCGGGGCACGCGGCCCGGACGCCGGGGCGAGCCCGTCAGGCAGGTCCTCCAGCACCGGGGCGGCCTCGTCGGCGCCCTCAGCGACCCCTTCAGAGGCCTGAGGCACACCCCCCGGCCCCTCCCCAAGGGCAGGGGCCTCCGTGGCGGCCTCAGAGCCGTGTACGGCTCCGTGGCCGGGGAGCGCGACGGACGCGGCGGCGGCCTGCCGCTCGACGGGGCTCAGCGGGAGCAGCTTGCGCCGGTCCCTCGGGGTGTGGGCGGCGTGGCCGCCGCCGCTGAGGATCGTCTGGAGCCGGTCCGAGATGTCGGCGTAGTCGTCGAAGCCGAGCACCCCGTCCGCCTCGGGCAGCGCGTCGGCCAGCTCCTTGCCGTACCGCTCGGCCATGCAGCCGACGGCGACGACGGCCTGGGTGCGGCCGTGGTCCTTGAGGTCGTTCGCCTCCAGCAGGGCGTCGACGGAGTCCTTCTTGGCGGCTTCGACGAAGCCGCAGGTGTTGACGACGGCCACATCGGCGTCGGAGGCGTCCTCGACGAGCTGCCAGCCGTCCGCTGCCAGGCGGCCTGCAAGCTCCTCCGAGTCCACCTCGTTACGGGCGCAGCCAAGAGTGACAAGGGCGACGGTACGGCGTTCGGGCATGGACTCAAGACTACTTCGTCCCGACAGCACCTCTGGCGCACAGGTCCACCGCCGCCCTCGTCACCGCCCGATCCCGGGGATTCCGGGCCTCAGCCGACCTGCGGGTCGCCCTTCGTGTACGACAGCCGCTCCACGGCGCCCGGTGCGAACTCGTCCTCGACCTTCTTGCCGTTCACGAAGAGCTCGATCGCCCCGGCGTTGCCGAGGATGAGGTCCAGCCGCTCGTCGTCCTGGAAGGTCTTGGAGTCGCCCTTCAGGAGCAGCCCGTCGAAGAGCAGCTTGCCGTCCCGGGCCTTGGCCGAGATCCAGCTCTTGTCGTCGATCGCGGTGAGCTTGACCGTCACCTTGTCCTGCGGCACGGCGGCGATCGCGCTCTCGGACGGCTCCACGGGTTTGGGCGCGGGCGGGGTGGGCCGCAGGGTGGTCGGCTTGCCGGTCGGGGTGGGGGCGGGAGCCTCCGCCACGTTCTTGGCGGCGGAGCCGGTGTCGTCCCGGCCGAACACGGTCCAGCCGACGAACCCGACCACCGCGACGATCGCGGCGACCATGGCGGCGGTCCAGTTGGGCCTGCGCCGCTCGGGGCGGATCCGCTCCGCCTCGAACAGGGGTGCGGCGGGGGTGGGTGCGGGGCGGCCTCCGTGTGCCTCGTCGTACTGCTTCACCAGTACGGCGGGGTCGAGACCGACAGCCCTGGCGAGCGTCCGCACATGTCCGCGCGCGTACACATCGCCGCCGCACCGCGAGAAGTCGTCCTCCTCGATCGCGTACACGATGGGGACGCGCACGCGGGTGGAGCTGCTGACGTCCTCGACGGTCAGGCCGGCGTCGATGCGGGCTTGGCGGAGGACACGGCCGATCGAGGGCCGGTCGTCCTCGACGGGTTCCGCTTCCGCGGCGAGATCGGGGTCGGGGGGCGAAGGCCGGTCTTCTTCGGGGGAGTTGCCGATGGACACGGGGGCGCCTTTCGAGCGTGTAACCACGTGCTGGAGGTTCAGTCTATGGGTGGGGCGAAAGGGTGGAGCAACCGGGCGGACGGGGTTTGTACGCCATCGGAATGGCGCGGCACCCACGGCGCCAGCGGTATGCGGGCGGGGACACATATTGTGCGCCCCCACATCCAACTTGACGTACGCCCGGGGGCAACGGTTGCTCACGTTTCCCTTACGGCTGGGCAACGACGGGCCGAACCGGTTCCCACGGCCGGAGGGACGGGTACACCTGATGCGGGGTCTCCCGCCTGCGCCGGCGACAGTACGCCGTCGGGGTGAGGGCACTCCGACGGGGTGAAGGCACACGCCCTCCCGTCACCCCACCCGCCGTCAGCTCCCGCTCTCCCCCCGGATCACCGCCAGCACACCGTCCAGTTCGTCCGGCTTCACCAGGACGTCCCGCGCCTTGGATCCCTCGCTCGGGCCCACCACGCCCCGCGACTCCATCAGGTCCATCAGCCGCCCCGCCTTGGCGAACCCGACCCGCAGCTTCCGCTGGAGCATGGACGTCGACCCGAACTGCGTGGTGACGACCAGTTCCGCCGCCGCGCACAGCAGCTCCAGGTCGTCCCCGATCTCCTCGTCGATCTCCTTCTTCTGCTTCGTGCCGGTCGTGACGTCGTCCCGGAAGACCGGCGCCATCTGCGCCTTGCAGTGCCGGACGACCTCCGCGACCTCCTCCTCCGTGACGAACGCCCCCTGAAGCCGTACCGGCTTGTTCGCACCCATCGGGAGGAACAGCCCGTCACCCTTTCCGATGAGCTTCTCGGCCCCGGCCTGGTCGAGGATGACCCGGCTGTCCGCCAGCGACGACGTGGCGAAGGCCAGCCGGGACGGCACGTTCGCCTTGATGAGCCCCGTCACGACGTCCACGGACGGCCGCTGCGTGGCCAGCACCAGGTGGATGCCCGCCGCCCGGGCGAGCTGCGTGATGCGGACGATCGCGTCCTCCACGTCCCGCGGCGCGACCATCATCAGGTCGGCCAGCTCGTCGACGATGACCAGCAGGTACGGGTAGGGCTGGAGTTCCCGCTCGCTCCCCTCCGGCGTCTTGAGCTTCCCGCTGCGCACCGCCGCGTTGAAGTCGTCGATGTGCCGGTAGCCGAAGGCGGCGAGGTCGTCGTAGCGCAGGTCCATCTCGCGGACGACCCACTGGAGCGCCTCGGCGGCCCGTTTGGGGTTGGTGATGATGGGCGTGATCAGGTGCGGGATGCCCTCGTACGCGGTCAGCTCGACCCGCTTCGGGTCGACGAGCACCATCCGCACGTCCTCGGGGGTCGCCCGCATCATGATCGACGTGATGAGACAGTTGATGCAGGACGACTTGCCGGACCCGGTCGCCCCCGCGACCAGCACATGCGGCATCGTCGCCAGGTTGGCCATCACATAGCCGCCCTCGACGTCCTTCCCCAGCCCCACGAGCATCGGGTGGTCGTCCTCGGCCGCCGCCGCGAGCCGCAGCACGTCCCCGAGCTTGACCATCTCGCGGTCGGTGTTCGGGATCTCGATCCCGACCGCGGACTTGCCCGGGATGGGCGAGATGATCCGCACATCCGGGCTGGCCACGGCGTAGGCGATGTTCTTGGTCAGCGCCGTGATCCGCTCGACTTTCACCGCCGGGCCGAGCTCCACCTCGTACCGCGTGACCGTCGGCCCCCGGGTGAAGCCGGTGACATCGGCGTCCACCTTGAACTCGGAGAACACGTTCCGCAGCGAGGCCACGATGGCGTCGTTCGCCGCGCTGCGGGTCTTCCCCGGCCCGCCCCGCTCCAGCAGATCGAGCGCGGGCAGGGCATAGGTGATGTCCCCGGCGAACTGGAGCTGCTCGGCCCGCGCGGGCAGCGGCGGCAGCTCGTCCGGGACGGGCGCGGACTTGGTCAGATCCGGTACGGCGCCACGCGCACCTCCCGGCGCCTCCTCCCGCGCCGGCGGTACGGCGCCGGGGGCACCCGCTCCGGAACCGGTGCCCCGCGCCCGGTCCCGCTCCGTGGTGACGTCCCGCGTCAGATCCGCGACCAGCGGCGACGGCGGCATCCCGTTCAGCACGGCACCGTCCAGATCCGCCGCGGCGGCAGCGGCGATGTCGACGGCGTCCGGGGCCCGGCCGGACGCGGGCCCGGCTGCCTTCCCCGGGCGCTTCCGGCGCCGTGCCAGGGCCTGCGCCTCGGCCTGGTCGTGGTCGTACGGCTCCTCGTCCTGCCCTGTCGAGGCGGACCTCCGCCGGGAGCGGGCGGGCAGCGCCTCCCGCCACTGCTCGTCGTACCGCTCGTCGTCCGGGTTCCCCTCCGGCTGCCCCGGCTCGACGACGCCGAGCCGCACGCCCAGGGCCCGCAGCCGCCGGGGGATGGCGTTCACGGGCGTCGCCGTGACGACGAGCAGTCCGAACACCGTCAGCAGGACGAGCATCGGAACGGCGAGCACCTCGGTCATCAGGAAGATCAGCGGCATGGAGGCGGCCCAGCCGATGAGGCCGCCCGCATCCTGCATGGCCTGCGCCCCCGCGTCCCGCCCCGGGCTCCCGCACGCGATGTGGACCTGCCCGAGCACGCCCACGACCAGCGCCGAGAGGCCCACCACGATCCGCCCGTTGGCCTCGGGCCTCTCGGGGTGCAGGATGAGCCGCACCGCGATGGCCCCGATGAGCAGCGGCACCAGCAGGTCGAGCCGCCCGAACGCGCCGGTCACCAGCATGTCGACGAGGTCCCCGACGGGCCCGCGCAGATTCGCCCAGGTCCCGGCGGCGACGATGAGCGCGAGGCCCAGCAGCAGCAGCGCCAGTCCGTCCTTCCGGTGCGCGGGGTCGAGGCCCTTGGCGCCGCGCCCTATGCCCCGCAGCATCGCGCCCACGGCGTGGGCGAGGCCCAGCCAGACGGCCCGGAGGAGCCGCAGGACACCGCCTGTGGGGGAGGGTGCGGGCTTCTTGGCAGCGGTCTTCTTCGCGGTCTTCTTGGCGGGCGCCTTCTTGGCCGGCCCGGCGGCCTGCCGGGCTGCGGTCTTCTTGGCGGGGGGCTTGCGGGGTGCCGTCTTCTTCGCGGCGCCGCCGGTCGTACGGCCGGCGCGCGGCTTCGCCGTGCCCGCGGTGTCCTGGGAACCCTTGCCGGACGTACGTGAGGCCATGGGGGTGAGGTTACCGGTGTGAGCGGCGGGGGACACGTGTCCGCCTGCTTCACCCGTTCGTGTCGCTACCGGAGTGTACGCGCGGCTGACGCCCGCTGACCCGGCTTCAGACTTCCTCGGATGCGGGCCCGGTGGGAGTGCTCAGCCCTGGACCGGCGCGCCACCGCCCCCGCTGCCCGGCTCCAGCGCGTCCAGCGCCCGCCGCAGTCCGGTGAGTTTGCGTTCCAGGTGGGCGGCGGTCGCGACGGCCGCCGCGTCCGCGTTCTCGCCCTGGAGCTGTTTGGACAGCGCCTCGGCCTGCTCCTCCACGGCCGCGAGCCGCGCGGACAGTTCGGCCAGGATCCCGGCGGACTCCCTGGCGGCCACGGCGGCGTTCTGGCCGCCGCCCGCGCCCTCCAGCTGAAGGCGCAGCAGTGCGGCCTGTTCGCGGAGCTGACAGTTCTTCATGTACAGCTCGACGAACACGGAGACCTTGGCGCGCAGCACCCACGGGTCGAAGGGCTTGGAGATGTAGTCGACCGCGCCCGCCGCGTACCCCCGGAAGGTGTGGTGGGGACCGTGGTTGATGGCGGTCAGGAAGATGATGGGGATGTCGCGCGTCCGCTCGCGCCGCTTGATGTGCGCGGCCGTCTCGAAGCCGTCCATGCCCGGCATCTGGACGTCCAGCAGAATGACCGCGAAGTCGTCGGTCAGCAGCGCCTTGAGCGCTTCCTCCCCTGACGATGCCCGCACCAGCGTCTGATCGAGCGCGGAGAGGATGGCCTCCAGCGCCAGCAGATTCTCCGGCCGGTCATCGACCAGGAGGATCTTGGCCTTCTGCACCATGGCCCGCCCTCCTCGCCCCGGCAGTTGGCCGGGTGCCGCCCCAGAAGACGACTCCCTTGCGCCGTCCGTCCTTGTGCCGGTCATGGTAGCCGCACCCCGCCCGTCGCCACACCCTGTCACCGCGATGTCACTGTGCACGTACCAGAAACGCGGCAGGAGACCAGAAGGTTCCCCGGATACCGGCCCCTCACACGTACACGGCCCCAGGCTGTCCGGCGATCACCGCCGCCCGGCTCCCTCCATGATCACTCTCCGCGCATCCACTGGTCCATGACGGTCAGCAGGTGGTCCGGGTCCACCGGCTTGGTGACGTAGTCGGAGGCGCCCGACTGGATGGCCTTCTCGCGGTCGCCCTTCATCGCCTTCGCCGTGAGCGCGATGATCGGCAGCCCGGCGAACTGCGGCATCCGCCGGATCGCCGTCGTCGTCGCGTATCCGTCCATCTCGGGCATCATGATGTCCATGAGCACGACCGTCAGGTCGTCGTGCTGCTCCAGGACCTCGATGCCCTCACGGCCGTTCTCCGCGTACAGCACGGTCAGACCGTGCTGCTCCAGCACACTGGTGAGGGCGAAGACGTTCCGGATGTCGTCGTCGACGATCAGCACCTTCTCGCCGTTGAACGCGAAGCTCCGGCGCGGCTCCGCACCCTCCTGACCGGCCCGCCCGTTCGGCTGCCGCTGCGACCGGCCGCCCACCGCGGGCCCGGGCTCCCGGTCGGCGGTGCCCATCGCCCCCGGCGCGGTGCCCTGGCCCGGCAGCGCGGGCCGCTGGTCGGTTCCGTCCGGTGCCGGCC
>NZ_JADWYO010000067.1 GCF_022414595.1 Streptomyces sp. MUM 203J
CTTGCGGGTGGCGCGGCGGCGCGGCCGGGCCGGGGTGCCCTCGGCGGCGCTTCCCGGCGCCGGATCGGCGGCCTCGGCCACGGCGCTCACGACGCCCTCCGATCCGGTCGCGGCTGCCGCGACCGGCGGGCCGGCGGGACGCGAGGCCACACGGCGACGACGGCGCGGAGGCAGCGTGTCGCTGGGGCTGTCGTTGTTCTCGTTGATACCGGCGGTGCCGGTCTCGTTCGACTCAAGCATGCGGGCGGTTCTCCCGTCACGCTCCCGGGCGCCGCGTCGTGGTCCGGTCCGGGGCCGCGTCGCGCGGTGCGCGGTGGCCGCCGTCCGGGGCGCGGGCGCCGCACGGGAGCTGTATGTCTGGCTCGCCGGTTCCGTACGCCTTACTGCGCACGGCCTGGCGAAAGTCTCCTGTGTCTGTACGCGGCCCGACCCAGATGGCTCCCGAGTACGAGGGCCGCGCTTCGACGACCGGTCCTACGCGGAACCTGCACCTTCGGGCGCCGTCGCGACAGTCGTTCCGGCGGCCATGGATGGTGCGGCCGTGACTGCCTCGCGGTCGGGCGCGAGCGGGTCGGTCACCGTGCCGGACTCCTCGTCGAAGAGCCCCTGCGCCAGCCGCGTCACCGCTGCGGGGACGGGCGGCGCCAGGTCGGCCACAGCGCGGAGACCGGACAGGACGTCGTCGGGCCGTACGGCAGGTGTCACGTGCCGAACAACCAGCCGCAGTATCGCACAGGGCCCGTCCGCGGGCCTATCGGCAGGCGGGGAAACGACCTCCAGCCCGGCCACGGCGGCCCGGGCGTCGAAGGTCCGCATCCCGTTCTTCGTCCTGCGCTGCACCTCGACCGCGTCGGCGGCCAGGAACGCCGCGACGGCCCGTTCCGCCTCGGCCGCGTCGACCCCGTCGAGCCGCAGCTCCCATACGGAGGCGGTCAGCCGGTCGGCAAGGCCGGACGTGCGGGCCTCCACGGCGTCGACGATGTCGAGCCCGTCCGGCAGGGACCCGTCGAGCAGTTCCCTCAGCATGCCGGGGTCGCGGGGCGCGGTGAGCGCGATCTCCAGGTACTCGGCCTCGGAGCCGGTACCGGTCGGGGCGGCGTTGGCGTACGACACCTTCGGGTGGGGCGTGAAGCCGGCCGAGTACGCCATCGGCACCCCGGCGCGGCGAAGCGCGCGCTCGAACGCGCGCTGGAAGTCTCGGTGACTGGTGAACCGGAGGCGGCCGCGCTTGGTGTAGCGCAGTCGGATGCGCTGCACCGCCGGTGCGGGCGGCGGGCCTTCGGGCTGTCGCTTGCCCAGTGGTTCTTCTCCTCGGTGCGGGGCGGGCGCGGTGGCGCTCCGCCCACCGGATGCGGGCGGACGGTCCCGGGGACCCTCCCGGATCACCCCCGCGTCTGCGGCGGGGAGACCTACGGGGCGGGCACCACACCGGAATCAGTCCTACCCCCAGGGTACGCGCCACACCGAACGGGTTATCCACAGCCTCCGGCGCCCCGGCCGCCCGGTATGGCGCTCCGCGCTGATCGCCGGGCGCACCGAGACGTGCGCGGCCACCAGGGACTCCGACGGACAAGCCCCTCACCATCCGGGGTGAGGGGCTTGTCGGTGCCGCGGCTCGGCTACTTGACGACGCTCAGCGGCAGCAGCTTCTTGCCCGTCGGGCCGATCTGGATCTCGGTCTGCATCTGCGGGCAGACACCGCAGTCGAAGCACGGGGTCCAGCGGCAGTCCTCGACCTCGGTCTCGTCGAGGGCGTCCTGCCAGTCCTCCCAGAGCCAGTCCTTGTCGAGGCCCGAGTCCAGGTGGTCCCAGGGCAGGACCTCCTCGTAGGTGCGCTCGCGGGTGGTGTACCAGTCGACGTCCACGCCGTACTCGGGCAGGGTCTTCTCGGCGCACTGCATCCAGCGGTCGTACGAGAAGTGCTCACGCCAGCCGTCGAACCGGCCGCCGTCCTCGTACACGGCCCGGATGACGGCGCCGATCCGGCGGTCGCCGCGCGAGAGCAGGCCCTCGACGATCCCGGGCTTGCCGTCGTGGTAGCGGAAGCCGATGGAGCGGCCGTACTTCTTGTCGCCGCGGATCTTGTCGCGGAGCTTCTCCAGGCGTGCGTCGGTCTCCTCGGCGGAGAGCTGCGGGGCCCACTGGAAGGGGGTGTGCGGCTTGGGCACGAAACCGCCGATGGAGACGGTGCAGCGGATGTCGTTGGACCTGGACACCTCGCGGCCCTTGGCGATCACGTTCATCGCCATGTCCGCGATCTGCAGCACGTCCTCGTCCGTCTCGGTCGGGAGACCGCACATGAAGTACAGCTTCACCTGGCGCCAGCCGTTGCCGTACGCGGTGGCGACGGTGCGGATCAGGTCCTCCTCCGAGACCATCTTGTTGATGACCTTGCGCATGCGCTCGGAGCCGCCTTCGGGGGCGAAGGTGAGACCGGAGCGGCGTCCGTTGCGGGTCAGCTCGTTGGCGAGGTCGACGTTGAACGCGTCCACGCGCGTGGAGGGGAGGGAGAGGCCGATCTTGTCTTCCTCGTACCGGTCCGCGAGGCCCTTCGCGATGTCACCGATCTCGGAGTGGTCGGCGGAGGAGAGGGAGAGCAGGCCGACCTCCTCGAAGCCGGTGGCCGCCAGACCCTTGTCGACCATCTCGCCGATGCCGGTGATGCTTCGCTCCCGCACGGGGCGCGTGATCATGCCGGCCTGGCAGAAACGGCAGCCGCGGGTGCAGCCGCGGAAGATCTCGACGGACATCCGCTCGTGGACGGTCTCCGCGAGCGGGACCAGCGGCTGCTTCGGGTACGGCCACTCGTCGAGGTCCATGACGGTGTGCTTGGACACACGCCACGGGACACCGGAACGGTTCGGTACGACACGGCCGATCCGCCCGTCGGGCAGGTACTCGACGTCGTAGAAGCCGGGGACGTACACCCCGCCGGTGCGGGCGAGCCGGAACAGCAGCTCCTCACGGCCCCCCGGGCGGCCCTCGGCCTTCCAGGCGCGGATGATCTCGGTGATCTCCAGCACCGCCTGCTCGCCGTCGCCGATGACCGCGCAGTCGATGAAGTCCGCGATGGGCTCGGGGTTGAAGGCGGCGTGGCCGCCGGCCAGCACGATCGGATCGTCGATCGTGCGCTCGCGGGCCTCCAGCGGGATGCCCGCGAGGTCCAGGGCGGTGAGCATGTTGGTGTAGCCCAGCTCCGTGGAGAAGCTGAGGCCGAACACGTCGAAGGCCTTCAGCGGGCGGTGCGAGTCCACCGTGAACTGCGGCACGCCGTGCTCGCGCATCAGTTCCTCGAGGTCGGGCCACACGCTGTACGTGCGCTCGGCGAGGACGCCCTCACGCTCGTTCAGTACCTCGTAGAGGATCATGACGCCCTGGTTGGGCAGACCGACCTCGTACGCGTCGGGGTACATGAGCGCCCAGCGGACGTCGCAGGAGTCCCACTCCTTGACGGTGGAGTTCAGCTCACCGCCGACGTACTGGATCGGCTTCTGCACATGCGGGAGCAGGGCTTCGAGCTGTGGGAAGACGGACTCGGCAGGCATGGAGGAGAACCTTCATCGTCTGGCAGGGGCGACTCTCTAGCGTAACCCGCTCACGAGTCGCCCCCGGCACGGCGAACCGCACGCCCGGCGTACAGGGGGAAGGCACGCGCCGGTGCCGACGAGCGCCCGCCCGGTCACGTCTCCAGGCCCTTCACCGACACCCCCGCCCACGCCTCCGGCAGCTCGCGTTCGCGGTCGGCGGCGGCGGTCTCCTCGCGCGCGTAGAGCACACCCCACGTGAAGCTCGGCTCGCCCGCCGCGTGGGCCTGCTGGGCCAGGTCCTTCAGGGCCTCGCGGGCGACGACGCCGTCCTGGTGGTCTCCCAGCACGTCCTGGACCCGCTTCAACGACCTGGCCAGACGTTTCGCGGGCCTGCCCAGCGCGGGCCGGGCCAGCTCCGCCGCGTACCGGGCCCGCTTCGCCGCCTTCCGCGCGTCGTGCAGCGCGAGGTCCCGTTCCCGGCCCGGTTCCAGCGACAGGGCGTGCTCCACCCGGGACGCCACGCGCGCGTGGTCCTTCAGGACCGCCTCGGCCAGCACCCCGCCCGGGTCCTTCGCCGCCGCGCCGCGCAGCGGCGGATCCGCCAGCAGGGCCTCCAGCCGGTCCAGGAGGGCCAGATAGCGCGCACTGTCCAGGACCTTCAGCGTCCGGCCCCGGGAGCCGGAGCGGCGGGCACCCGACCAGCGGCGCAGCCGGCCCCGCACCGGGCCCTGGAGCAGCGGGCGCGGAAGCGCTTCGAGGGCGGCCCGCAGCCGCTCGGTGAGCACCTCCTGGTCACGGTCCACGCCCAGCTCCGCGGCCAGCCACCGCAGCTCCTCGCCGACCGGATCGGTCACCGTCCGGTCCAGGACACGGCCGTAGCTGCGGAAGGCGCTGCGCATGCGCCGGGTGGCGACGCGCATCTGGTGGACGGAGTCGGGCTGGTCGCGGCGCACGGCGGCGTCGTAGTCGAGCAGGGCGTCGGCCTGGGCCCGCAGGTGGCCGAGGACGTGGCCGCCGGCCGTGTCCCGTGCGGGCGGCCCGGGGCGGGCCGGTGGGGCGGTACCGGTCTCCTCCAGGGCTCTGGCCAGCTTGGAGGGGGCGGCGGCCGGGTGGATGCCCGCCTTGCGGAAGCGCTTGTCGACGGCGTCCAGCAGGGCCGGGTCTCCCCCGTCCGCGAGTTCGATCTCGATCTCGGCCCAGTCGGCGGTGCCGCCGCCCTCCGTGAGGCGTTCGGTGTGGACGGTGTCGGTGCTCAGCTCCGCCAGGACCGCGCCGTCCTCGTCGACCAGGTGGTGGACGTGGCGCGAGGACCGGACCCGTACGACGGGGACGAGGCCGCCGCCCCGGGTACGGGCCCGGACGAGGCCCGCCAGCCCGCTCGGGACCTCGTCACCGAGCGGGGCGCGGATCTCGTCCCGTACCCCGGGCGCGACCGGGAGCTTCAGGTGCCAGCCCGCGTCGTCACCGCCGGTGCGGCGGCGCAGGGTGAGGGAGTGCGCGGCGAGCCGGAGGTCGGGGGTGTCGTAGTAGACGGCGTCCAGCTCGGCGCGGCCCGCGTCGCGGACGCGCGACACACCGCGCACCTTCGTGAGGTCCGGCACACGGGTGCCGGTGGTGGCTTCGTACTTCCGCTCGATCTCGCGCTTCGTCTCCGCCATGAATCGAACGTAATGCAGAATCCTCCGCGGGACATGGGGCTACGCCGTTATCGGCCGCTGCACCCGGATCGACTGGAGCAGGCCGATGGCCACCCACACCGCGAACATCGACGAGCCTCCGTACGAGACGAAGGGCAGGGGCAGACCCGCGACCGGCATGATGCCCAGGGTCATGCCGATGTTCTCGAACGACTGGAAAGCGAACCAGGCGATGATCCCGGCCGCGACGATCGTCCCGTACAGCTCCGTCGTCTCGCGGGCGATGCGGCAGGCCCGCCACATGACGACGCCCAGCAGCAGGATGATCCCGCCCGCGCCGACGAAGCCCAGCTCCTCGCCCGCCACCGTGAAGATGAAGTCCGTCTGCTGCTCGGGCACGAACTGGCCCGTCGTCTGGTGGCCGTTGAACAGCCCGGATCCGTAGAGCCCGCCGGAGCCGATGGCGATACGTGCCTGGTTGGTGTTGTAGCCGACACCGGACGGGTCCAGGTCCGGGTTGGCGAACGCGGCGAACCGGTTGATCTGGTACTCGTCGAGCAGCCCGAGCACGGCGACGAGTACGGCTCCGATCACGCCCGTGGAGATGAGGCCGAGGATCCAGCGGTTGGACGCGCCGGAGGCGAGCAGCACGCCCAGCACGATGACGATCATGACCATCACCGAGCCGAGGTCCGGCATCAGCATGACGATGGCCATCGGGAGAGCGGCGAGGACCAGGGACTTGGCGACGGTCCTGTGGTCCGGGTGGAGCTGGTCCCCCGCGTCGACCCGCGCGGCGAGCATCATCGCCATGCCGAGGATGATCGTGACCTTGGTGAACTCGGAGGGCTGGAGCGAGAAGCCGCCGCCCAGCACGATCCACGCGTGAGCACCGTTGATGGTGGCGCCCAGCGGGGTCAGCACCAGTATCACGAGCACGACGGAGATGCCGTAGAGGACCGGGACGGCTCCGCGCAGGGTGCGATGACCGAGCCAGATGGTGGCGATCATCAGTGCGAAGCCGATACCGGTGTTGAGGAGGTGCTTGAAGAAGAAGGAGTACGGGTCGCCCTGGGTGAGCGCGGTACGGCCCCGGGTGGCGGACCACACGAGCAGCGCGCCGAGCAGGGACAGGGCCAGCGCCGAGAACAGCAGCGGCCAGTCGAGGCGGCGGACCATCGAGTCGCGGGCGGTCAGCTTCGCCCACAGCCCACCGGGTTCGGGGGTGTAGCGGGATACGGAGAAGGTCGCGTTCTTTCCTGGCATGGCGGTGGCTCAGTCCCTCCACACCGGCGGGCCGGCGACGCCGGGTCGTCCGCCGTCCGTCCCGCTGTCCGTGTCCTGGGGCTTCTGCGAGTCGGGGTCGTACGGCTTGACCGTCGGCGCGTCGATGGAGCCGTCGGGCTGGATCCTCGGCAGGGCCTTCTGGGGCTTGGGCAGCAGGGCCCGCTTCAGGTCCTGGTTGCCGTTGTCGTCGAGACCGTAGATGGCGTCGTAGATGTTGCGCACGGCGGGGCCGGAGGCGCCGGAGCCGGTGCCGCCCTGGGAGATCGTCATGACGATCGTGTAGTCGTCGGTGTAGGTCGCGAACCACGACGTGGTCTGCTTGCCGTAGACCTGCGCAGTGCCGGTCTTGGCCCGCATCGGGATCTTGTCGTTGGGCCAGCCGACCGAGGTGAACCGCCAGGCTGCGGTGCCGCCGGGTTCGACGACGGAGCGCAGGCCCTTGTCGAGGTCCTTGAGGGTCTCGGCGTCGACCGGCAGCTTGCCGTGGACCTTGGGCGTGATCTCCTCGACGTTCTTGCCGTCGGGGCTGATCACGGCCTTGCCGATGGTGGGTTCGTAGAGGGTGCCGCCGTTGTTGATGGCGGAGTAGGCGGTGGCCAGCTGGATGGGAGTGATGAGGACGTCGCCCTGCCCGATCGCGAAGTTGATGCTGTCGAAGGCCTTCAGCTGGTTGCCTTCGAGACAGTTCTCGTAGGCGATCTGCTCGACGTAGCTGCCGCCCTTCTTGCCCTGCTTGCACCAGGAGTCCTTGTTGGCCTCCCAGAACCTCTGCTTCCACTCGCGGTCCGGGATCCGGCCGCTGACCTCGTTCGGCAGGTCGATGCCCGTCTCCGAGCCGAAGCCGAAGTCGCGGGCCGTGCGGTAGAACCAGTCGTGGGCGTTCTTCTTCGGCTTGAGGCCGCCGTCGCGCTGCCACTCCTGGTGGCCGAGGCGGTAGAAGACGGTGTTGCAGGAGTACTTGAGGGCGTCCCCGAGGGTGATGGGGCCGTGCCCCTTGGACTCGAAGTTCGCGAAACTGCGGCTGCCGAGGCTGTAGGAGGCGCTGCAGTTGTACCTGTCGTTGAAGTCGTAGCCCGCCCGTACGGCGGCGCTCGCGGACACCACCTTGAAGACCGAACCGGCCGGTGACTGGCCCTGGATGGCCCGGTTGAGCAGCGGGTAGTTGGAGCCCTGGCCGGTCATCCGGGCGTACTCCTTGGCGGAGATGCCGCCCACCCAGGCGTTGGGGTCGTAGTCGGGCTGGGAGGCCATCGCGACGACCCGGCCGGTCTTGGACTCCATGACGACGACGGCGCCCGCGTCCGCCTCGTACGGGCGGCCGGTGACCCGGTCGGTCTGCTTCCGGACCGTTTCCATCGCCTGGTGCAGCTCGTACTCGGCCACCGCCTGTACCCGGGCGTCGATGCTGGTGACGACGCTGGAACCGGGCACGGCCGGGCTGCTCTCGGCCTCACCGAGGACCCGTCCGAGGTTGTCGACCTCGTAGCGGGTGACCCCGGCCTTGCCCCGCAGGTACTTGTCGTAGGTGCGCTCCAGACCGGAACGCCCCACCTGGTCGGAGCGGAGGAACGGCGAGTCGGTGTCCTTGGCCTTCTCGATCTCCTCGTCCGTCACCGGGGAGAGATAGCCGAGGACCTGCGCCGTGCGGGCCTTGCCCGGTGCGGGGTAGCGGCGCACGGCGGTGGGCTCCGCGGTGATGCCGGGGAAGTCCTCGGCACGCTCCCGGATCTGGAGGGCCTGCTGGGTGGTGGCCTCGTCGGTGATCGGGATCGGCTGGTACGGGGAGCCGTTCCAGCAGGGCTGCGGCGTCTTGGAGTCGCAGAGCCGGACCTTGTCCATGACCTCCTTGGGGGCCATGCCGAGGACACCGGCGAGGCGGGTGAGGACCTCCTTGCCCCGGTCCTTCATCCGCATCAGCTCGGTGCGGGAGGCGGAGACGACGAGCCTGGTCTCGTTGTCCGCGAGGGGCACCCCGCGGGCGTCGAGGATGGAGCCGCGCACGGCGGGCTGGACGACCCGCTGGACGTGGTTGTTCCTGGCCTCGTCGGTGTACTCCTCGCCGTTGCGGATCTGGAGGTACCAGAGGCGGCCGAGGAGGGTGAACAGGAGGGAGAAGACGAGCACCTGGATGACGATGAGCCGGATCTGCACACGGGGGGTGCGCCCGGTCTCGGGAATGTTGCTCACGACGGCGCCTCCCCTGCGCGGCGTGTACGGCTCCGGTCTGTACGGCTCCGGGGGCGGGGGCCACCGCCCACGTGGCTGCTCACAGGCGCTTGACCCCCCTGATGCGGGCCGCCCGGGCGGCCCGGCTGCGGGCGGCGCGGGCGCGCAGTCCGCCGCGCTGGCCGCCGACGCGCAGACCGGTACCGCCGCCGTTCCAGCCGGACGACACGTCGCTGCCGCCGCCGGTGGACTCGGCCAGCGGGTCGCTGTCGGCCCGGCGGGCCAGCGCCATGACGAGCGGCACGGTGAAGGGCGCGAGCAGCAGGTCGTACACGACCGCGGTGAGGATCAGCGAGGTGAGGCCGACGTGCCGGGCGCCGGTGTCCCCGACGAGGGCGCCCACGCCCGCGTACAGGAGGGTGGAGCCGACCGCGGCGGCGACCACCATGGCCATGGGCCCGGCGGCGGAGCGGAGCTGGCCGTTCTCCGGCTTGGTGAGTCCGGCGATGTAGCCGATGACGCACAGCACGAGGGCGTAGCGGCCGACGGCGTGGTCGGCGGGCGGGGCGAGGTCCGCGAGCAGTCCGGCGCCGAAGCCGATCAGGGCGCCGCTGACGTGCCCGTACACGAAGGCCAGACCGAGGACGGTCAGCAGCAGGAGGTCGGGGACGGCGCCGGGGAGGTGGAGCCGGGCCAGGACGGAGACCTGGAGGACGAGGGCGACGACGACGAGGGTGCCGGCGAGCAGAATCCGGTTGAAGCGCATGGGTCTCTACTCCTGCTCCTGGTCCTGCTCGTCGGGCCGTCCGGTGAGCCCGGGTTCGGGTTCCCGCTGGGCGTTCGCCGGGATGTCCTGTTCGCCCTGGGGCAGCAGGCCGTCCGGGCCCGGGGTGACCGTGACGGTGACGGTCGGTACGGGTGTGGGCTTGGGCTTGGCGGGCAGGACCGTGTCGCGGGGGTCGGTGCGGGGTGCCTGGACGACGACACCCACGATGTCGAGCCTGCTGAACGCGGCGTACGGGCGGACGAAGAGCCGCCGGGTCAGATCGCCGCTCGACGGGTCGACGCGGATCACCTCCCCGACGGGGACCCCGGGCACGAACGGCTTGTCGGCCTGGGAGCCGAAGGTGACGAGCCGGTCGCCGGGCTTGACCTTGGCCTTGCCGTTGAGCAGCTGGACGGACAGCGGGCGGGCGCCCTGGCCGGTGGCGAAGCCCAGCTCGTTGCTGCGCTCTATCCGCGTACCGACGGTGAAGTCGGGGTCGTTGGCGAGGAGGACGGTGGCGGTGGTGGGGCCGACGGTGGTGACACGGCCGACGAGCCCGTCGCCGTTGATGACCGTCATGTCGCGCGCGATGCCGTCGTTGCTCCCGGCGTCGATGGTGATGGTCCAGGAGAAGCTCTGCGCGGCTCCTATGGCGATGACCTCGGCCGCCTTGATGCCGTACTGTCCGGCGCCCGCCTTCTTCAGCAGGTCGTCGAGTTCCCTGACACGGCTGCGGTTGCGGTCGTCGCTGCCGAGCCTCGCCTTCAGGTCGGCGTTCTCCCGCTCCAGCTGCGCGATGCGGCTGTGGCGCTCACCGGAGTCCCGTACGGCCGCGATCGCGTTGCCGACCGGGTCGACGGCGGAGGCGACGCCGTTCTCGACCGGGCCGAACACGGTGGCGGCGATCCGCCGGGCTCCGTCCACCGGGGACTGCTCACCGCCCCGGAGGTCCACCGTGATCAGCGCGAACGCGATGGCCACCAGCAGCGCCAGTAGCAGCCGGCTCTCTTTCGTGTCCCTCACGTGGGGCGGCCGTGCCTTCCTCGTAGGAATGTGTGTGCCGTTATACCAGCCGGCGATGAACCAACGATCAGCCGTACGGGCGGCAGCGGCACCCGTACGGCTGATCGTGGACGTGTCACCTGCGCGGCTGCGCGTCGAGCACCTGCTGGAGGGCCTCGAACTCCTCGACGCACTTGCCGGAGCCGAGCGCGACGGAGTCCAGCGGGTCCTCCGCGATGTGGATCGGCATCCCGGTCTCGCGCCGCAGCCGCTCGTCGAGCCCCCGGAGGAGGGCGCCGCCGCCGGTGAGCACGATCCCGCGGTCCATCACGTCGCCGGACAGCTCCGGCGGGCACTTGTCGAGGGTGGTCTTCACGGCGTCGACGATCGCGTTGACGGGCTCCTCGATGGCCTTGCGGACCTCGGTGGCGGAGATGACGACGGTCTTGGGGAGGCCGGAGACCAGATCACGGCCGCGGATCTCGGTGTGCTCGTCCTCTCCGAGGTCGAACGCGGACCCGATGGTGATCTTGATCTGTTCGGCGGTGCGCTCACCGAGGAGGAGGCTGTACTCCTTCTTGATGTGCTGGATGATCGCGTTGTCCAGCTCGTCGCCCGCCACCCGGATGGACTGTGCCGTGACGATTCCGCCGAGCGAGATAACGGCGACCTCGGTGGTGCCGCCGCCGATGTCCACGACCATGTTGCCGGTGGCCTCGTGGACCGGGAGGCCGGAGCCGATCGCGGCGGCCATCGGCTCCTCGATGATGTGCACCTGCCGGGCACCGGCCTGTGTGGACGCCTCGATGACCGCACGGCGCTCGACGCCTGTGATACCCGAGGGCACACAGACGACGACCCGCGGGCGGGCCAGATAGCGCCGCTTGTGGATCTTCAGGATGAAATAGCGGAGCATCCGCTCGGTGATCTCGAAGTCCGCGATCACACCGTCCTTCAACGGCCGGACGGCGACGATGTTGCCGGGAGTGCGGCCGATCATTTTCTTCGCTTCGGCGCCGACCGCCAGGATGCCACCGGTGTTGGTGTTGATGGCGACGACCGACGGCTCGTTGAGGACGATGCCGCGGCCCCTGACGTACACCAGCGTGTTGGCGGTCCCGAGGTCGACAGCCATGTCACGGCCGATGAACGACATTGAGTTCCCCTTGTTTCCCATGAGGAGCGCCGGGCCTTCCCAATAGAGCCGATGGAGCGTTGACGGCTTCTCAGGACGGCGCGCCGGATCGTGTGGAATCAGTGTGGAGCGGAGGATTCCATCGTAGTGCCGCTGATGCGAACACGGCGCGGTGGTCCGCCTCTGTATAGGTGACGAGGTGTCGGACCGATGCGTTCCCGGTCACCCTCGCCATATGCCCGGGGGCGACCGAAATTCCATCGGTCGCCCCAGGTCGACAGCGCTGTATGGCTGACGCGAGGTCAGGAAATGGCGGGGAAGAAAATCTTCAGTTCCCGAATGGCGGACTCCTCCGAGTCCGAGGCGTGGATCAGGTTCTCGCGGACGATCGTGCCGTAGTCGCCGCGGATGGAACCGGGGGCGGCGGCGATCGGGTCGGTCGGCCCGGCAAGCTGCCGGAGACCCTCGATGACCCGCTCACCCTCGACGACGAGGGCGACGACCGGGCCGGAGGCCATGAAGGTCATGAGGGGCTCGTAGAACGGCTTGCCCTTGTGCTCGCCGTAGTGCTGCTCCAGGGTGTCCTGGTCGAGGTGGCGCATCTCCAGCGCGGTGATACTCCAGTCGGCCTTGCGCTCGATGCGGCCGATGATCTCGCCGATCAGGCCGCGACGGACGGCGTCCGGCTTGAGCAGGACGAGAGTGCGCTGGGTCATGGTGAACGGCTCCTTGCAGGCCGGGAGGTGTGCGGTTCCGCCTGAGGTTACCCGGTGTGACGGGCGGGGCGGCACCCACCTCCTGTGAAGGCCTGGTGCCGAACCCGCGTGGCGCCTTGCTCAGAGGCGCCGCGTCTGCGTCGGCTACGCGGCGGGCGCCTCCGCCTGCTCGGCCCAGCGGGCCTTCGCCTCGTCGACCTTTCGGCCGTAGTGGACCGACGCCCACCACAGGCCCGCGAAGACGGCTCCCAGGAAGAACATCATCGGTACGACGAAGCCGCTGGCGATCAGCGCCACCTGGAACGCCCAGCCGAGCTGCACGCCGCCCGGGCGGGTGACCATGCCGCACAGCAGGACCGACAGCAGCATCGCGATGCCGCACACCGTCCACACCGTCCCCGTGGACAGGCCGTCGTCCTTCATCGCGACCAGCCCGGCGAAGCCGACCACGAAGAACTCACCGATCAGTGTCGAGGAGCAGAGCGTACGCATCCGAGTCCTCAGCCCTTTCCACGCAGCAGCAGTCGGGCCTCCCCGACCGTGATCACCGAACCGGTCACCAGCACTCCGGCGCCACCGTACTCGCCCTCTTCCTCCGCGAGGGTGATCGCCGCGTCCAGCGCCTCGTCGAGCCGGGGCTCGACCACGACCCGGTCCTCCCCGAAGACCTCCACGGCGACGGCCGCCAGCACGTCGGGGTCCATCGCGCGCTGCGTGGAGTTCGCGGTGACGACGACCTCCGCGAAGATCGGCTCGAACGCCTCCAGCAGACCCCTGACGTCCTTGTCGCCGCTCGCGCCGACCACACCGATCAGCCGGGAGAACCCGAACGCCTCCTGCACGCCCTCCGCGGCGGCCCGCGCGCCCGCAGGGTTGTGCGCGGCGTCCAGCACGACGGTGGGGCTGCTCCGCACGACCTCCAGGCGGCCCGGGGACGCGACGCTCGCGAAGGCCTGCCGCACCGTGTCCACATCCAGCAGCCGGGCCTGCTGCGCACCGATCCCGAAGAAGGCCTCCACCGCCGCGAGCGCCACTGCCGCGTTGTGCGCCTGGTGGGCGCCGTACAGGGGGAGGAAGACCTCCTCGTACTCCCCTCCGAGCCCGCGCAGCGTCAGCAGCTGTCCGCCGACGGCCACCTCGCGTGACACGACGCCGAACTCCATGCCCTCGCGGGCCACGGTCGCGTCGGCCCCGACCGCCTTCTTCAGCAGCACCTGCGCCGCGTCGACCGGCTGCTGGGCCAGGATGACGGTGGCGCCCTCCTTGATGACTCCGGCCTTCTCCTCGGCGATGGCGGCGGGGGTGTCGCCGAGCCGGTCGGTGTGGTCGAGGGAGATCGGGGTGATGACGGCGACGGACCCGTCGATGACGTTGGTCGCGTCCCAGCTGCCGCCCATGCCGACCTCGACGACGGCCACGTCGACCGGGGCGTCGGCGAAGGCGGCGTACGCCATGCCGGTCATGACCTCGAAGAAGGACAGCCGGTACTCCTGTGCGGCGTCCACCATCTCCACGTACGGCTTGATGTCCTGATACGTCTCGATGAACCGCTCGGCGCTGATCGGGGCGCCGTCGAGGCTGATCCGCTCGGTGATGGTCTGCACGTGCGGCGAGGTGTAGCGGCCGGTGCGCAGCTCGAACGCGCCGAGCAGCGCCTCGATCATGCGGGCCGTGGAGGTCTTGCCGTTGGTGCCGGTGAGGTGGATGGAGGGGTATGCCCGCTGGGGCTCGCCCAGGACGTCCATGAGCGCCGCGATGCGCTGCACGGAGGGCTCCAGCTTGGTCTCGCCCCACCGGGTGGCCAGCTCCGCCTCGACCTCGCGCAGCGCCTGGTCCACGGCCGGGTCGGCGGGCCGGGTCGGCACCGGGTCGCCCTGCGGGGGGCCCGCCTGGGTGCGGAGGGTACGGCTGCCGGCCTCGATGACCGCGAGGTCGGGGTCTCTGCTGGTCTCTTCGTCGACGATGTCGTCGAACCCGTCGCCGTCAGGCTGGTCACCGGGGTCGCTGAACGGAGGCTGCTCACTCACACGCCCCAGTCTACGGAGCCGCGCCCCGTCTCCTGCCGCCGCGTACCGGCCACGCGCGGCGCACCCTCCGTGGGCGGTCCCCGTCATGTGCGGGCTGCCCCGCTGTTCGGGCTGCCCCGCCTCCCGCCGGTGGGCAGTCGGGGTCACTCCGGGGGCTCGCCTCTCACGACGGCTCACCCGGGTCCCGCGCCCATGGCGGGCAATCGCCGCCACCGCTGCGAGGTCGGCCCCCTCCGCGCCCCCTCCCGCCTCTGGCGGCTGCACGCCGACGGGGCCGGGGCGCACGCGCCCCGCTGTGGGCATGCGTTCCGCCGGGGGCCATGGGGTTCCCTGCCCGGACGAGGATGAGAGCTCGGGGAGGCTGGGCACGGTGGAACCGGCCGTGCCGGGCCCGGACAGCACGTGCCCCGGCCCGGTCCCCACGGGCGGCGAACCGCCCATGGGGACCGCGGGTGTCAGGACTGGGGCAGGGCCGCCAGCTGGGACTGGATGCGCGTGACGTCCGCCTCCGCCTTCGTCAGGCGGGTCCGGATCTTGTCCACCACGTGCTCCGGCGCCTTCGCCAGGAACGCCTCGTTCCCGAGCTTCGCCCGGGCCGCAGCGATCTCCTTCTCGGCCGCCGACAGGTCCTTCGTCAGCCGCTTCCGCTCCGCCTCCACGTCGATCGCCCCCGACAGGTCCAGCGCGACCGTCGCGCCGGCCACCGGCAGGGACGCCGTGGCGTGGAAGCCCTCGCCCTCCGGCTGGAGGCGCAGCAGCTGGCGGATGGCCGGCTCGTGCGGCGTCAGGGACGTGCCGGCCAGCTCCAGTCGGGCCGGGACCTTCTGGCCGGGCTGGAGGCCCTGGTCGGAGCGGAACCGGCGGACCTCGGTGACGACCTGCTGGACCAGCTCGATCTCCCGCTCGGCCTGCTCGTCGCGGAAGCCGCTGTCCTTCGGCCAGTCGGCCACGACGAGGGACTCGCCGCCGGTGAGCGTGGTCCACAGGGTGTCGGTGACGAAGGGGACGACGGGGTGCAGGAGCCGCAGGGTGACGTCGAGCACCTCGCCCAGGACCCGGGCGGAGACCTTCGCGGCCTCCCCGCCGCCCATGAACGTGGTCTTCGACAGCTCGACGTACCAGTCGAAGACCTCGTCCCACGCGAAGTGGAAGAGGGTCTCGGACAGCTTCGCGAACTGGAAGTCGTCGTAGTACGCGTCGACCTCCGCGACCACCGAGTTCAGCCGGGACAGGATCCACCGGTCGGTGGCGGACATCCGCGTGGCGTCCGGCAGCGGTCCCTCGACGGTCGCGCCGTTCATCAGCGCGAACCGCGTCGCGTTCCAGATCTTGTTGGCGAAGTTGCGGGAACCCTGGACCCAGTCCTCACCGATCGGGACGTCGACGCCCGGATTGGCACCGCGCGCCAGGGTGAAGCGGAGCGCGTCGGAGCCGTACTTGTCCATCCAGTCCAGCGGGTTGACCGCGTTGCCGAAGGACTTCGACATCTTCTTGCCGAACTGGTCGCGGACCATGCCGTGCAGGGCGATGGTGTGGAACGGCGGGGTGCCGTCCATCGCGTACAGGCCGAACATCATCATCCGGGCGACCCAGAAGAAGAGGATGTCGTAGCCGGTGACCAGGACGGCGTTCGGATAGAACTTCGCGAGACTGGCGGTCTGCTCGGGCCAGCCGAGGGTGGAGAAGGGCCACAGGCCACTGGAGAACCAGGTGTCGAGGACGTCGGTCTCCTGGTGCCAGCCCTCGCCGGTGGGCGGCTCCTCGTCGGGGCCGACGCAGACCACCTCGCCGTTCGGGCCGTACCAGACGGGGATGCGGTGACCCCACCACAGCTGGCGCGAGATGCACCAGTCGTGGAGGTTGTCGACCCAGTCGAAGTACCGCTTCTCCATCTCCTGCGGGTGAATGGCGACCCGGCCGTCACGGACCGCGTCGCCCGCGGCCTTCGCGAGGGGGCCGACCTTGACCCACCACTGCATGGACAGCCGCGGCTCGATGGTGGTCTTGCAGCGGGAGCAGTGGCCGACGGAGTGCGTGTACGGGCGCTTCTCCGCCACGATCCGGCCCTCGGCGCGCAGGGCGCCGACGATGGCGCTGCGGGCCTCCAGCCTGTCCTGGCCGAGGAACGGGCCGTGTGCGGTGATGACGGCGCGCTCGTCCATGACGGCGAGGCTGGGCAGGCCGTGGCGCTGGCCGATCTCGAAGTCGTTCGGGTCGTGCGCGGGTGTCACCTTGACGGCGCCGGTACCGAACTCGGGGTCGACGTGCTCGTCCGCGACGACCGGGATGCGGCGGCCGGTGAGCGGGAGTTCGATCTCGCGGCCGACGAGGTGCTTGTACCGCTCGTCCTCCGGGTGGACGGCGACGGCCGTGTCGCCGAGCATCGTCTCGGCGCGGGTGGTCGCGACGACGATGGAGTCGTCACCCTCGCCGTAGCGGATGGAGACCAGCTCACCGTCGTCGTCCTGGTACTCGACCTCGATGTCCGAGATCGCGGTGAGGCAGCGGGGGCACCAGTTGATGATGCGCTCTGCGCGGTAGATCAGCTCGTCGTCGTAGAGCTTCTTGAAGATGGTCTGGACGGCCTGGGACAGACCCTCGTCCATGGTGAAGCGCTCGCGGGACCAGGCGACACCGTCACCGAGGCGCCGCATCTGGCCGGAGATCTGGCCGCCGGACTCGCTCTTCCACTTCCAGACGCGCTCGATGAACGCTTCGCGGCCCAGGTCGTGACGGGACTTGCCCTCCTTGGCGAGCTCACGCTCGACGACGTTCTGGGTCGCGATACCGGCGTGGTCCATGCCCGGCTGCCACAGCGTCTCGTAACCCTGCATCCGCTTGCGGCGGGTGAGCGCGTCGATCAGCGTGTGCTCGAAGGCGTGGCCCAGGTGGAGGCTGCCGGTGACGTTCGGCGGGGGGATGACGACGGTGTACGGGGGCTTGTCGCTGTTCGCGTCGGCCTCGAAGTAACCGCGTTCTACCCAGCGCTCGTACAGCGGCCCCTCTACGTCGGCCGGCGCGTACTGGGTCGGCAGTTCGGGGGCGGTGGCTGGCTGCTGCTGAGTGTTCTCGGTCACGGGCCCAGTTTAGAGGTGTCACAGCCACGTACTGAAACGGGAATGTTCGGTGTGGGTGTGACCCCCGCCGCCCTTGGGGGGCCGCCGTTCGGCCACTATGTGAGCGACGCGTAAGCATCTGGATGGGGGAACCCCTTAATGAGCTACAACCAGCCGGGCCCGTACGGCGGGCAGCAGCCCCAGCAGCCCGGCCCGTACGGGCAGCCGGGGCCCTACGGCCAGCCGGGAGGCCAGCCGAACCCGTACGGCCAGCCGCCACAGGCCCCGCCGCCGCAGCAGCCCGGCTACGGTTACCCGCCGCAGGCCCCGCAGGGGCAGCCCGGGTACGGCTACCCGCAGCAGCCTCCGGCCCAGCCGAACCCGTACGGACAGCCCCCGCAGCAGCCGAACCCGTACGGGCAGCCCCCGCAGCAGCCCAACCCGTACGGCGCGGCCCCGGGCGGCTACCCGGGTGCCCCCGTCCCGCCCGCGGGCTCCTCGAAGAAGAAGACCGGCCTCATCATCGGCATCGCCGCGGGCGTGGTGGCCCTGGCGGTCGGCGCGTGGTTCGTGTTCGGGGGCGGAGGCAGCAGCGCGGTGGCCGAGGACACCAAGGGCTACAAGATCACTCCGGCCGACTCCGTCGGCGGCTTCAAGAAGTCCGGCCCGGACCGGCAGGTCCCGTTGGACGAGAAGGCGAAGGCCAACGGGGCCGCCAACGGAATCGCCGACCCCCAGATGGTCCTGGCCAACTACAAGGCAGGGGACACGTCCAGTCCGCTGACGGGCCGCAGCATGAGTCTGACCGGGATCTGGGGCGAGATCGAGGACCCGGAGGCGACCATCGACAAGGGCTTCGCGAACGTCGGGAAGAACCAGGCGGCGGGCGCCCAGCCCGGCGAAAGGGTCTTCAAGATGGAGCCCGTGGGCAGTCCCGAGGAGAAGACCCCCGAGGGGTTCGAGGGCGCCCTGATGAAGTGCCAGTACGTCAAGCTGGACAACCCGCAGGGTGATGGCAGCATCGAGAAGGGGCCCAAGGAGATCCAGATTCCCACCTGCATCTGGGCCGACTACAGCACCTACGGCGTCGTCAACCTCATGGACCCCGCCAAGGCCCTGACCGGACAGGCCGGGACACTTGACGAGGTGGCCGATCTGACGGCCGAGCACTACAAGGCCTCGCGCTCCAAGGCGTGATCACATCACCAGGCTCCAGCGCCCCAGGAGTGCGCCCACCGGGCCCTGCGGTGTCCGTGCGCGCAGGCTGAACCCCCGGCATCCGGCCGACCGCCCGGCCGCCGAGGGTTCGGTGAGGTCGTCGCGCACACGATCACCGAGGCCGTCGGACTCAGGGGATCGGCGACGAAGAAACGAATCTCCGGCATCGCAGCAGCTGCGCTCGCCGTGACCTTCACACCGGCGGAGCGACATCGGCGTCGGCGGCGAGGAGCGCGTGCAAGCCCTGAGCGAGCCGGATCTTCCCTGGAGTGCAGCGAGAAGGGCGCCCGGCCGGTTCGGTGAACGAACCGGCCGGGCGCCCCTGTGTGTGGGCCTGCCGTCAGGCGGACTTCTCGTGCCGCCCCTGGTCCTTCACGACCCTCGGGACCAGTGTCGGGTTGACGTTGTTGTGGACGACGTCCTCGGTGATGACGACGCGGGCCACGTCCTTGCGGGACGGGACCTCGTACATCACGGACATCAGGACTTCCTCCATGATCGCGCGCAGGCCGCGCGCTCCCGTGCCGCGCAGGATGGCCTGGTCCGCGATGGCCTCCAGGGCGGGGCGGTCGAAGTCCAGTTCCACGCCGTCGAGTTCGAAGAGGCGCTGGTACTGCTTGACCAGAGCGTTGCGGGGTTCGACGAGGATCTTCAGGAGGGCTTCGCGGTCCAGGTTGTGGACGCTCGTGATGACCGGGAGGCGGCCGATGAACTCCGGGATCATCCCGAACTTCACCAGGTCCTCCGGCATGACGTCCTGGAACTGGTCGCGGGCCTCGATCTCCCTCTTCGAGCGGATGGTGGCGCCGAAGCCGATGCCCTTGGCCCCGGCCCTCGACTCGATGATCCGCTCAAGGCCCGCGAAGGCGCCGCCCACGATGAACAGGACGTTCGTCGTGTCGATCTGGATGAACTCCTGGTGGGGGTGCTTTCGGCCGCCCTGCGGCGGAACCGAGGCCGTGGTGCCTTCCAGGATCTTCAGCAGGGCCTGCTGGACGCCCTCGCCGCTCACGTCGCGCGTGATCGACGGGTTCTCGCTCTTGCGGGCCACCTTGTCGATCTCGTCGATGTAGATGATCCCGGTTTCGGCCTTCTTGACGTCGTAGTCGGCGGCCTGGATGAGCTTCAGCAGGATGTTCTCGACGTCTTCGCCCACGTATCCCGCCTCCGTCAGGGCCGTCGCGTCCGCGATGGCGAACGGAACGTTCAGCATGCGGGCCAGCGTCTGGGCCAGGAGGGTCTTGCCGGAGCCGGTGGGGCCCAGCAACAGGATGTTGGACTTGGCGAGTTCGATCGCGTCGTCCCGGCCCTGCGCGCCGCCGTTCTCGCCGGCCTGGACGCGCTTGTAGTGGTTGTACACCGCGACCGAGAGCGCCTTCTTCGCCGGCTCCTGGCCGACGACGTAGCTCTCCAGGAACTCGTAGATCTCGCGGGGCTTGGGGAGTTCCTCCCACCGCACCTCGCTGGTCTCCGCGAGTTCCTCCTCGATGATCTCGTTGCAGAGGTCGATGCACTCGTCGCAGATGTACACACCGGGGCCTGCGATGAGCTTCTTCACCTGCTTCTGGCTCTTGCCGCAGAACGAGCACTTGAGCAGATCGCCGCCATCACCGATGCGTGCCACGAGGTGCTTCCCCTTCGCCTGGGAGCGGCTTGTCAGCTGCCCGCTCCTGGTGCCTCATATCCGACGGTACCTTGCCGGGCCCCTTGTTCGGGCCCCCCTTGGCGCGGTTCACACCGCGCCAAGGGAAGGTCGAGCGTCAGGCCGCCGCAGCCGCCGTGCTCTTGCGGGTCGAGACGATCTGGTCGATCAGGCCGTACGCCAGGGCGTCCTCGGCCGTGAGGATCTTGTCACGCTCGATGTCGTCGCGGATCTTCTCGATGGGGTTGTTGGAGTGCCTGGCGAGCAGCTCCTCCAGCTGGGTGCGCATGCGCAGGATCTCGTTGGCCGCGATCTCCAGGTCGGAGAGCTGCTCACGGCCGGTGCCGCCGGAGGGCTGGTGGATCAGCACGCGGGCGTTCGGCAGCGCCATGCGCTTGCCGGGGGTGCCGGCGGCGAGCAGCACGGCGGCGGCGGAGGCGGCCTGGCCCATGCAGACCGTCTGGATGTCCGGCTTCACGAACTGCATCGTGTCGTAGATGGCCGTGAGGGCCGTCATCGAGCCGCCGGGGCTGTTGATGTAGATGGAGATGTCCCGGTCCGGGTCCATCGACTCCAGGCACAGCAGCTGCGCCATCACGTCGTTGGCGGAGGCGTCGTCGATCTGCACGCCGAGGAAGATCACGCGCTCTTCGAAGAGCTTCGCGTACGGGTCGTACTCGCGCACGCCCTGGGAGGTGCGCTCGACGAAGCGCGGGACGACGTACCGGTTGTCCACCTGCGGGCCGGTGTAGAGGCCGCTTGCGGAGAAGTTGCTCATGGGGTGTTCACCATCCTGGTGCCTGGTACCTGGGGCGTTCTGCGGGCTGGGGCGGGTGCGGGTGCGGTGCGGGCGGCTGCTCAGGCGCCGGTGCCGCCACCGCCCGGAACGCCCGAGGCGGCCGAGATGATCTCGTCGAGAAGGCCGTACTCCTTGGCCTCCTCGGCGGTGAACCAGCGGTCGCGGTCACCGTCGCGGATGATCGTCTCCACGGTCTGGCCGGAGTGGTGCGCGGTGATCTCGGCCATGCGCTTCTTCGTACGGAGGAGGTACTCGGCCTGGATCTTGATGTCCGAGGCGGTACCGCCGATGCCGGCGGAGCCCTGGTGCATCAGGATGTCGGTGTTCGGCAGCGCGAAGCGCTTTCCGGCGGTGCCGCCGGTCAGCAGGAACTGCCCCATGGAGGCGGCCATGCCCATGCCGATCGTGACGACGTCGTTCGGGATGTACTGCATGGTGTCGTAGATCGCCATGCCGGCCGTCACCGAGCCGCCGGGGCTGTTGATGTACAGGTAGATGTCCTTGTCCGGGTCGGCGGCAAGGAGCAGCATCTGCGCGGTGATCTTGTTGGCGATCTCATCGTCCACCTGCTGGCCGAGGAAGATGATGCGCTCGCCGAGCAGCCGGTTGTACACATGGTCGCCGAGGCCACCACCGATGGACGGCTCACCGGCGGCGTAAGGCATCAGATTCGTCACGTATCCACCTGCTCGTCTCTTGACGGCTGCGGCCGTCTCAGCATGTTGCGTTTCGCGGGCGGGTAGTCCCCTGCCCTCGTATTCATGGACCCTAACGCGCAGGTGGGCGGGCGCCATCCCGCTTCCCGAGCTGTTCGCTGGGAGCGCAAGGTAGTTGGCCCGGGGTGGGTCGGGCCTGAGGGGGTAAGACGGCGGGCCCCGGGCGCGCTGTGCGCCCGGGGCCCGCCGGTGAAGGTCGGCACGAGGCCGGGGCCTCGGTCCTGGAGGCTCAGGCCTCGGTCTTCTCCGTGGCCTCGGCGGACGCGTCGGCGGCGGCCTCGGCACCCTCGGTGGCCTCGTCCTCGTCGTCGTCCAGGACGACCGGCTCGCCGTCGGTGTCGACGACCTTGGCGGCCTCGACGACCAGGGCCAGGGCCTTGCCGCGGGCGACCTCGCCGACGAGCATCGGGACCTGGTTGCCCTGGACGACGGCCTGGGCGAACTGGTCGGGGCTCATGCCGGAGGAGGCGGCGCGGCGCATGAGGTGCTCGGTGAGCTCCTCCTGGTTGACGTTGACCTTCTCCCGGTTGACCAGCTCGTCGAGGATGAACTGGGTCTTGATGCCCTTGACCGCCTGCTCGCGGGTCTCCTCGTCGAACTCCTCCGCGGTCTTGCCCTGGAGCTCGAGGTACTTGTCCAGCGTGAGGCCCATCTGGCCGAGCTGGTGGTTCTCCAGGTTGTGCTTGCGGGTGTTGACCTCGTCCTCGAGCAGCTTCTCGGGGACCGGGACCTCGGTCAGCTTCAGCAGCTCGTCCAGGACGCGCTCCTGGGCCTGGGTGGCCTGGTCGTACTGCTTCATGTTCTCCAGGCGCTTGCGGCTGTCCGCCTTCAGCTCCTCGAGGGTGTCGAACTCGCTCGCCAGCTGGGCGAACTCGTCGTCCAGCTCGGGAAGCTCACGGGCCGCGACGGCGGTGACCTTCACGGTGACCTCGGCGTCCTTGCCCTCGGCGGAGCCGCCCTTCAGCGTGGAGGTGAAGGTGGCCTCGCCGCCGGCCTCCAGGCCGGTGACGGCCTCGTCGATGCCGTCGAGCAGCTCGCCGGAGCCGATGGTGTACTGCACGCCGTCGGCGACACCGTCCGGGAGGACCTCGCCGTCGACCTTGGCCTCCAGGTCGACGGTCACGACATCGCCCTCGGCGGCGGCGCGCTCTACCGGGTTGGTGGAGGCGAAGCGCTCGCGGA
Source organism: Streptomyces sp. MUM 203J (assembly GCF_022414595.1). Taxonomy (GTDB): domain Bacteria; phylum Actinomycetota; class Actinomycetes; order Streptomycetales; family Streptomycetaceae; genus Streptomyces. The sequence goes on from NZ_JADWYO010000067.1 coordinate 22,877, forward strand.
GCTGCTCCACGGACTTCTCGACGTCCTCGTCGGTGACCTCGACGGCGTCGACGGTGACCTCGATGCCGGAGAAGTCCGGGATCTCGATGGCCGGGCGGATGTCGACCTCGGCCGTGAAGGCGAGGACCTCGCCGTCCTTCAGCTCGGTGATGTCGACCTCGGGCTGACCCAGCGGGTTCACCTCGGCCTCGTTGACCGCCTCGGTGTAGAACTTGGGCAGCGCGTCGTTGACGGCCTCCTCAAGCACCGCACCGCGGCCGAACCGCTGGTCGATCACGCGCGCCGGGACCTTGCCCTTGCGGAAGCCCTTGACCGTGACCTGCTGGTTGATCTTCTTGTACGCCGCGTCGAGGCTGTCCTTGAGCTCCTCGAAGGGCACCTCGACAGTGAGCCGAACCCGGGTCGGGTTCAGGGTCTCCACGGCGCTCTTCACGGTTCGGTCTCCTTGGTGGCTGATTCTGGCTTTCACCTGGGGCGCCGCCGCTCGGCGGCCTGGCGGCCCAGAGGAGCGGCCCGGTCAGACAGACACACGGGCACGCAGCTTGCATAGTAACCGCAAGGTGGACGCGCCCCACAACGTGATCTTGATTCCGCGGGAAGCGCGGGAGAGCCCGGACACACGTGAGCGCCACACGGCTGATGGTCGGGGTGGCGGGATTTGAACCCACGGCCTTCCGCTCCCAAAGCGGACGCGCTACCAAGCTGCGCCACACCCCGTTTCGGTGCGACACGTAGGGTACATGGCCGCGGATGTGGCGTCGGCCATTTATGGAGTGTGCGACCAGGGGGTGTGACCCGCTACGATGCTCTTCGTGCCGCACCGTTCGCCCCCGGGTGACGGGTGGTGCGCTGTTCGCGGGCGTAGCTCAATGGTAGAGCCCTAGTCTTCCAAACTAGCTACGCGGGTTCGATTCCCGTCGCCCGCTCCGCACGACCTCCGGCCCCGCCGGGTGATGATGATCACCCGGCGGGGCCGGAGGCGTTCACGGAGTCCCCGGTGGGGGTGGGACCGTGCGGGGGCGGGGACCCGTCAGGGCGAGGATGCGTCTCAGAAGCCGATCTTGCTGATCGACGCCGCTATCTCGTTCAGGAAGTTGCTGATCGTCGGCCCCAGGCCGGAGGACGCGAGGAAGAAGCCGAAGAGCGCGGCGACGACCGCCGGTCCGGTCTTGACGGATCCGCCGCGGATCATCACCACGAGGACGATTCCCAACAGCAGCACCACAGACAGCGAAACGGCCACAACTGATCACCCCTTGGTCGGTCCCCACGGACGGCCCGGGGGCACACTGCCCGGCACCCCCCGCGCGGTCCATCGTGCCATCAACCGCCTCTGAAGTGCTTCCCCGTGACAGGCCGTCGACACCGGGCGCGGCGCGCCCGGCGGATCGGGCGGCCCCCTGCGCCGCCCCTCGGCCGCACATCGGTCACAGAACTTCCACAGGGACCGCGCGGGCGTCGTTATCGATCAGTAATCAAGGGAGATCTGCGCCTTTTGATATGGATTTTTCGGTCATTTTCGAGCGTAACGGTGAGTCACTTTGCCCGCTTTTCCCGGTTTTGGTTTGGCGTGGAGCACGGTTAGTGTGCCTCGGATGTTCCCTCCACCCCAGAAGACACAGAGGCAACGGGACCCCTTCTTCGACAACGCCAAGTACCTGGCGATCGTGCTCGTCGCGGTGGCGCACGCGTGGGAGCCGGTCATGGACGGAAGCCGCGCGACCCGCGCGCTGTACATGGTCGTCTACACGTTCCACATGCCGGCGTTCGTGCTGATCTCCGGGTACATGTCGAGGACCTTCGAGGGGCGGACCGGGCAGCTGAGACGGCTGGTGAGCGGCGTCGTGGTGCCGTACGTGGTCTTCGAGACCGCGTACACCCTGTTCCGCCGCTGGTCCGGGGACTATCCGGAGGCGCCGCTGAGCCTGACCGACCCCTTCTATCTGACCTGGTTCCTGGTCGCCCTGTTCGTGTGGCGGCTGTCCGCGCCGCTGTGGCGGTCGCTGCGCCACCCGGTGCCGGTGGCCCTCGGGGTCGCCGTGCTGGCCTCGCTGACGCCGGGCATCGGGGCCGATCTGGACCTCCAGCGGGTGCTCCAGTTCCTGCCCTTCTTCGTGCTGGGGCTGTCGCTGCGGGAGGAGCACTTCCGGATGGTGCGGCGGCGCGCGGTGCGGCTGCTGTCCGTGCCGGTGGTGCTGGGCGCCGTGGCGATGGCGTACCGGGTGGGGCCGGAGGTGCGGCTGAGCTGGTTCTACCGGAGCTCCGCCGCGGGGGACCTCGACGCCGCCTGGTGGACCGGGCCGGTGATGACCCTGCTGCTGTCGGCGTGCGCGCTGGCGCTGACCGCGTGTTTCCTGGCGTGGGTGCCGGGACGGCGCACCTGGTTCACGGTGCTGGGCGCGGGCAGCGTCTGCGGCTATCTGCTGCACGGCTTCCCCGTGAAGGCGCTGGAGTACTGGCACGTTGTTGACGCCTTCCCGGTGCTGGCCACACCTGCCGGACGGGTCGGCGTGACGGTGGCGGCGGCCGTCATGGTCACGCTGATGTGTACGCCGCCGGTGCGGCGGACCCTGCGGTGGGCGGTGGAGCCTCCGCTGGACTGGGCGTTTCGCACGGAGCCGCGTGACGCGGCTCGGGGCGGGGGTCCGGCGGAGCCCGCGGCCGAGGGGCGGGTGCCCGTGCCGGCCGGGGGCGTCAGCCGGCGCTGAGGCCCAGCAGGGCCCGTACCCGCGCGTACTTGGCGGCCAGCCGGGTGCGGGTCGGCTCGTCCAGGACGGCGAGGCGGGCGGGGTCGGCGTTGTGGGCGAGGTCGGCCTCCTTGACGAGGAGGGCACCAGGGGTGGCGAGGATCCTGGCGGTGTACGTCTCCGGGGACTCGCCCCCGCGTCTCGTGACGGCCAGGACCATGTCCTTGACGCCCCGAGGCAGCGGCGTCGCCATGAGTCCGTCCTCCGAGAGGGCGTCGTCCTCGACGGCGTCGTGCAGCCAGGCGGCGGCGATCTGCTCGTCCGTGCCGCCCCTGGCCCGGACGCCGTCCGCCACGGCCTGGAGATGGTCGGCGTAGGGGCGGCCGGCCTTGTCGGTCTGCCCCTCGTGGGCGCGGCGGGCCAGGGCCTCGACCTGCGCGAGTGTCATGTACGGCTCCGACATGCGCCGCACTGTACGCCGTGCCGGGCGCTCCGGGCCTGCCCTGCGGACCAGGGCGAGTGCCGTTCCGGGAGTCACCCCCTGCCCGAAGGGCTCGGGGGGTCAGCCGTTCCGGGAGATCAGGAGCAGCGCGCGGTCGTCGTTGACGTCCTTCGCGCAGGCTTCGATCAGGTGCCACGCCGCGCCCTGGAAGCCGGCTGTCACATAGCGGTCGGCCTCGCCGGTGAGACGGTCGATGCCTTCCGCGATGTCGCGGTCGGCGGACTCCACCAGGCCGTCGGTGAACAGCATCAGGACGTCCCCGGGGCGGAGGGTGCCCTTGACCGGATGGAATTCGGCGCCGTCGTACACACCCAGCAGCGGGCCCTCCGCGTCCTTCTCCTCCCAGCGGCCGCTGCCCGCATGGAGCTGGAGGGCCGGGAGGTGGCCGGCGGAGAGCAGTTCGTAGTCGCCCGAGTCCAGGTCGAGCACCAGGTGGATGGAGGTGGCGAAGCCCTCGTCCCAGTCCTGGCGCAGGAGGTAGCCGTTGGCGGCAGGGAGGAAGCCGTGCGGCGGCAGGGAGCCCAGCAGGCCGCCGAACGCACCGGACAGGAGCAGCGCACGGGAGCCCGCGTCCATGCCCTTGCCGGACACGTCGGTGAGGACGACCTCCAGGGTGCGGCCCCCGTGGGTGCGGGCGGCGACGACGAAGTCGCCGGAGAAGGACTGGCCGCCCGCCGGCCGCAGCGCCATCTCCCGGTGCCAGCCCTTCGGCAACGCGGGCAGCGCGCTCTGGGCGCGGATGCGCTCCCGCAGGTCGAACAGCATGGTGCCGCCGCGCCGCCAGGGCACGCCGACCCGGGCCCGGAACTGGGCTATCAGCAGGCCGAAGAGCCCGCAGGCGGCGACCACCAGGACCGTGCCGGGGGTCACCCGGGCCATGCCCTCGGTGTACGGGCCCAGCACCGCCGACTCGATGATCAGCGCGCCGGCCGCCGCCGCGTACAGCCCGAGCAGGCTCGCGGGCCGCAGCAGGAGCCCGCCGGCCACGATGGGCAGGACCAGCGCCTCGGGCGCGAACCACACGGGGGCCGCGAGCGTGGCCAGCATGAGCGCCGGGATGGTCAGGAAGAGTCCGGCCAGCGCGATCCAGTCGGAGCCGTCGCCGCGGAAGTAGTCGACGGCGGATTTGCGCAGGCCGACGCGGGCCCGGTGGACCGCCTTGCGGTACCGGGCCAGGTACGTGTCGAGTCGTCGTGCGCTACGGGCCATTGGCCTGGACCCTATCCACCCGGCCGGGGGGCGTGCAGGGGGACCCCCGAGACAATGCGTTCGAAATCGGGTCGCATCGGGGGTGGCGGGGCTGTTACGCATGACTCATGACGACTGAGTTGCGGGTCCTGCGCCCGGAAGAATGGGCCACCTGGTACGGGCAGCTGGAGTTCGCGTTCGGGGATGTGCCGGAGTCCCCGGAGGAGCGGGAGCTGTGGGAGGCGCTGACCGAGCCGGAGCGGTCGCTGGGCGCCTGGGACGGGGACGTGTGCGTGGGGACGGCCGGATCGTTCTCCTTCCGGATGGCGGTGCCGGGCGGGGCGGTGGTACCGACGGCGGGGGTGACCATGGTGAGCGTGGCGCCGACGCACCGCAGGCGCGGGATCCTCACCTCGATGATGCGGCGGCAGCTCGACGACCTGCGGGCGACCGGCGAGTCGCTGGCCCTGCTCACGGCGACGGAGCCGGACATCTACGGCCGGTTCGGCTACGGGATGGCGGCGCCGCGGATGCGGGCGGAGATCGACACGAGCCGGGTGCGGCTCTCCGTACCGGAGGGGACGGACGACGTACGGCTGCGCCTCGCGCGGCCGGAGGAGGCGGCCAAGGAGTGCGAGGCGGTGTACGCGCGGCTGGTGCCGGGGCGGCCGGGGATGCTGGAGCGGCGTCCGGGCTGGGAGCGGCTGCCGTTGCTGGATCCTCCGTCCGAGCGTGGTGGTGCCTCGCCGCTGGCGTGTGTGCTGGCGGAGCGGGGTGGCGAGGTCGTCGGGTTCGCGCTGTACCGGGTGCGGCCCGACTGGGACCCGGAGGGCGCCAGGGGCACGGTCGTGCTGGGGCACGAGGGGGCGCTCGACCCGGCCGCGTACGCCGCCCTGTGGCGTTATCTGTGGAACATCGACCTCACCTCGCGGCTGGTGCTGTCCAACCGGCCGGCCGACGAGCCCTGGCAGCACCTGGTCTCGGACATCCGGCGGTGCCGGGTGGTCCACCGGGACGGGGGCTATCTGCGGCTGGTGGACGTGGGGGCGGCGCTGGAGGCGCGGACGTACCAGACACCGGTCGATGTGGTGCTGGAGGTCGCGGACGACTTCTGCCCGTGGAACGCGGGGCGGTGGCGGCTGACCGGGGACACCGGGGGCGCGCAGTGCGTCGGCACGACCGACGCGCCGGATCTGGCCCTGTCCGTACGGGAGCTGGGCGCGGCCTACCTGGGCGGTGTGCCGCTCGTGTCGCTGGCGGCGGCCGGGCGGGTGCGGGAGCTGCGGGAGGGCGCGCTGGCGCAGGCGTCGCGGGCGTTCGGCTCGCCGGTGGCGCCGTGGGTTCCGCACGGTTTCTGAGCGGCACCCGCGGCGGGGCTCACGCGGGCTGGCAGGCGGGGCACCAGAAGAGGTTGCGGGCGGCGAGACCGGCGGTGCGGATCTCGCCGCCGCAGATGTGGCAGGGCTGGAGGGCCCGGCGGTAGACGTACACCTCGCCGCCGTGGTCGTCCACCCTGGGCGGGCGGCCCATGGCCTCGGGGGTGTGCTCGGGGCGTACGGTGTCGATGCGGTTGTGCCGTACGCCTTCCCGCATCAGCGCCGCGAGGTCGTGCCAGATCGCCGTCCACTGGGCCTCGGTGAGGTCACGGCCCGCGCGGTACGGATCGATGCCGTGCCGGAACAGCACCTCGGCGCGGTAGACGTTGCCGACGCCCGCGATGACCTTCTGGTCCATGAGCAGGGCGGCGACGGTGGTGCGGGAGCGGGAGATCCGGCGCCAGGCGCGGCCGGGACCGTCGTCGTCCCGCAGCGGGTCGGGGCCGAGCCTGTCGTGTATCGCCTGCTTCTCGGGCTCGGTGATGAGCGCGCAGGCGGTGGGGCCGCGCAGGTCCATGTACGACCGCTCGTTCAGCAGCCGGAGCCGTACGGTGCCGGCGGGTGGCGGCGCGGGGGTGTCGCCGAAGGCCACCTTGCCGAACAGACCGAGGTGGATGTGCACCCACTCCCCCGGGGCGAAGCCGAGGAACAGGTGCTTGCCGTGCGCTTCGGCGGCCGTCAGGACCGTGCCGTCGAGCAGCTCCGCGGCGTCGGAGAACCTGCCCTGGGGGCTGCTCACCCGCACGGCCCGGCCGCCGAACCGCTCGCGGTGGTCGGCGGCCAGCCGGTGGATCGTATGCCCTTCGGGCACGGCGTCAGTCCTGCTGCGGGTGGTGGGCCGGGATGGGGGGCATGACGCCCTCCGTCTCGTACGCCGCGAGCATCTCGATGCGGCGGGTGTGGCGCTCGTCACCGCTGTACGGGGTGGCGAGGAAGATCTCCACGAACGTGGTGGCCTCGTCCCGGGTGTGCATCCGGGCGCCGACGGCGACCACGTTGGCGTTGTTGTGCTCGCGGCCGAGGGCGGCGGTCTGCTCGCTCCAGGCGAGCGCGGCGCGGACGCCCCGGACCTTGTTGGCGGCGATCTGCTCGCCGTTGCCGGAGCCGCCGATCACGACGCCGAGGGAGCCCTCGTCGGCGGCGGTCCGCTCGGCGGCGCGCAGACAGAACGGCGGGTAGTCGTCCTGGGCGTCGTAGATGTGGGGTCCGCAGTCGACGGGCTCATGGCCATGGGCCTTCAGCCACTCGACGAGGTGGTTCTTGAGTTCGTAGCCGGCATGGTCCGAGCCGAGGTACACGCGCATGGTGGGGAGTCTATCGGGGGGCCGGGGCCGAGCCCGTCCGGCTCCTCGCGCCACGGGGGTCCCGGGGGAAGGAGCCCTGCGGATCAGGCCCCGCGCCGCCCCACCAGCTTCCACGTCGCCGGCAGCAGCCCCATCGCCAGCGCCGCCTTCAGCGCGTCGCCGATCAGGAACGGCACCATGCCGAGCGCGACCGCCTTGCCCAGGCCCATCCCGGTCGCGAACGCCAGGTACGGCACGCCGACCGCGTAGACGATCGCGGAGCCGAGCGCCATCACGCCCGCCATCCGCCACACGGACCGGTCCGCGCCCCGCCGAGCGAGCGCGCCGACCGCCGCCGAGGCGAGCAGCATCCCGAGGATGTATCCGAGCGTCGGGATGGCGAACCCGGACGCTCCCTCCGCGAACCACGGCATGCCGGCCATGCCGAGCACCAGGTACAGGGCCAGCGAGGCGAAGCCGCGGCCCGCGCCGAGTGCGGTGCCGACCAGCAGCGCGGCGAAGGTCTGGCCGGTGATCGGCGCGGGCAGGTTCTCGACCGGGATGGATATCTGCGCGGCCAGGCCGGTCAGCGCGGCGCCGCCGGCGACCAGGGCGACGTCGCGGACGCGGGACGAAGGCAGCAGGTCGGCGAGGACCGTTCCCGTGGGGGCGGGTGCGGTGGCGGCAGCAGTACTCATCGGGACTCCGCGGAGGTCGGGCCGGTCGTGCGGCCTGGTCAGGGGACCTGCCGACCGTAGCCCAGGAGTGAACGACCGATCACCGTCCGCCGATGACAAAGCGTCGGACAGGCCGTTGGTGGACTTCGCACAAAGGGCGGCGCCCACACCTCACCTCACCGAAACTTGACGTGACCCTTGTCACGTGGGCTGGAACTTCGAAGCAGCCCTTTTGCACCATGAGATCCCGAGGGAAGAGACTGTCGAATCTCACCAAGTCGCCCGGGAATCCGGACGTGACTGTTCCGCGCCTGCGCCTTCACCCTGCGTGAACAGTGTGTCCGCATACCGGAAACCGGTTCCCCGTAATCGGTGCACGGACCCAGACTCATGGGCGACTTTCCCCCCTACCGGACAGGAACAGGGCCCCACCCATGTCCCGTACCTCCGCGCCCGCGCGCGTCGACGCGTCCCCGACCGGCGACGCGCCGCTCTCGCACGGACTCAAGCAACGCCATCTGTCGATGATCGCCCTGGGCGGCGTGATCGGCGCCGGCCTCTTCGTCGGATCGGGTGCCGCCATCGCGGCGGCCGGGCCGTCGATCATCGTCGCCTATGCGATCTCCGGCCTGCTCGTCATGCTGGTGATGCGCATGCTGGGCGAGATGTCGGCCGCCAATCCGGCATCCGGCTCCTTCTCGGTGCACGCCGAGCGGGCGATCGGCCCATGGGCCGGCTTCACGGCGGGCTGGGCCTTCTGGTTCCTGCTGTGCGTGGCCGTGGGCCTGGAGGCGATCGGCGCGGCGAAGATCGTGAACGGCTGGCTTCCGGGCGTGCCCGAGTGGTCGCTGGTGGCGCTGTTCATGCTGATGTTCTGTGTGACGAACCTGGCCGCGGTGAAGAACTTCGGCGAGTTCGAGTTCTGGTTCGCCGCGCTCAAGATCGCCGCGATCGCGCTGTTCCTGGTGATCGGACTGCTGGCCATCCTGGGGATCCTGCCGGGCACCGACGCCCCCGGCACGTCGAACCTCCTCGGCAACGGCGGCTTCATGCCGAACGGCACCGAGGGCCTGATCCTCGGCTTGCTGGCATCGGTCTTCGCGTACGGCGGCCTGGAGACCGTCACCATCGCCGCCGCCGAGTCGGAGCACCCGGTGCAGGGTGTCGCCAAGGCGGTCCGTACGGCGATGTGGCGGATCGCGGTCTTCTACATCGGCTCCATGGCGGTGATCGTCACGCTGATCCCGTGGAACAGCGAGTCGCTGGAGAAGGGCTCGTACGTCGCCACGCTGGAGCACCTGGGCCTGCCGGCGGCCGGCGAGATCATGAACGTGGTCGTGCTGATCGCCCTGCTGTCCGCGATGAACGCCAACATCTACGGCGCCTCCCGCATGGCCTGCTCGCTGGTGGCGCGCGGGCAGGGCCCGAAGACGCTGGGGAAGATCTCGGGCGGGGTGCCGCGGGTGGCGGTGCTGGCCTCCTCGGTCTTCGGCTTCTCGTGCGTGCTGCTGAGCTACTGGCGGCCGGACGACGTGTTCATGTGGCTGCTGCGCACCATCGGCGCGATCATCCTGGTGGTCTGGTTCTTCATCGCCGTGTCGCAGCTGGTCCTCCGCCGCCGCCTGGAGCGGGAGGCCCCGGAGAAGCTGGCCGTGCGGATGTGGGCGTACCCGTACCTGACGTACGCGGCGCTGGCCGGGATCGTGGCGGTGTTCGTCCTGATGGCGCGGGATCCGGGCACCCGGACGGAGCTGTACTACACCGGCGGCCTGGTACTGCTCCTCGGCGTGGCGGGCTACATCCACCAGCGGCTGACGGTGAAGGCCGCGGTCGCGGAGGCGGACGCCCTGACCACCGCGGCGGACTGACCCCGCACACAGGCACGCACAGGAGGCCCCGGCGCACCTTGGGTTCTGACGGTCCTCGCAACACCCGCGATCTGTGGGAGTTGCGAGGACCGTGGCCGTTGGGC
>NZ_JADWYO010000068.1 GCF_022414595.1 Streptomyces sp. MUM 203J
GAACGGTCGTCTCCGCGAGGCCGCGGAGCCCGCAGGGGCGTTCGCGGGCGCTGGTCGCGGCTGCGGTGGCCGCCGTCGTCCTGGCCGGGGCCGGGATCGCCTACGGGCTGATGGACCGCGAGACGGCCGCCTCGGCGGGCCGCGGCGGCACCGGCGTGGAGGGCCCCGGTCCGGCGGACGGGCGTCCGGAGGGCGGCGACGGCCTGCCCCTCACCCCCGGTGACGGCCCGCCGGGCTCGGTGTCCCCCGGTGACTCGGGGACCACCGCGTCCTCCGCCCCCGCATCGCGATCCGCGTCCGGGGCCCCGTCGAAGGGTGTCCTGTCCCCGTCTCCTGCCCGGCCCGCGCCCGGAGACGCGACCGGGCCGGGGCACGTCTCGTCGTCGACGACCGCGAGCGGCGGCGGTGCGTCGGGCTCCGCGGACGGCGGGACCGGCACCCCGAAGCCGACGTGCTTCGCCCGAGGGGACGGCAGGTACGACTGCACGGTGTGGAAGAACGCGAAGTCCTACTGGAAGGACGGGCGCGAGGCGGGGATCCTCTATGCGGGCAAGAACTACTTCTACTGCCAGGCCGATCTGGGCCGTCGTGTGACCGACGGCCGGTGGACCAACGTCTGGTGGGGCAGGACCGACGACGACAGTCGCAACGCCGGCGTCTGGGTGAGCATCGTCTACGTGCAGGGCGGCGACAACGACGGGCCGGTGCCGGGGCTCCCGGTGTGCTGAGCCCCGTCCGTCACGCGGGAGGACGCTCGCCGGAGCCGCGTGCGACGAGCGCCGTGGGCAGCTCCGCGCGCGCCGGGGGCTCCTGGATCCCGTCCAGACGGCGGAACAGCCGCTCCGCCGCCGTCCGGCCCAGGGCGGCGGCGTCCTGGGCGACGACCGTGATGCCGAGCAGATCGGCCAGCTCGATGTCGTCGAAGCCCACCAGGGCGACCGGCCGGTCCCGCAGCGCGAGCTCCCGCACCACCGTCACGGTCACCCGGTTGTTGCCCGCGAACAGTGCGGTCACCGGCTCCGGGGCGGCCAGCATCCCGGTCACCGCCTGCCGGACCCGGGCCGGCTCGGTCGAGCCGAGCGAGATCCAGGCGTCGTCCACCGGCAGCCCGGCGTCCTCCATGGCGGCCCGGTAGCCGCGCAGCCGCTCCACGGCGGTGTGGATGCGCGGCTGGTCCCCGATGAAACCGATGCGGCGGTGGCCGTGCGCGATCAGGTGCGCGACGCCCGAGCGGGCGCCGCCGAAGCTGTCGGACAGCACGGTGTCCGCTTCGATGCGCCCTGCGGGCCGGTCGACGAACACCACGGCGACCCCGGCCCGTATCTCCGGCTCCAGATAGCGGTGGTCCGCCCCGGCGGGGATGACGATCAGCCCGTCGACCCGCCGGGCGCACAGGGCCAGGACGAGTTCCTGCTCCCGGCCGGGGTCCTCGGCGCTTGACCCGTTGATCAGCAGCGCGCCGTGCGCGCGGGCGACCTCCTCGACGGCACGGCTGAGCGGCCCGTAGAAGGGGTCGGCCAGGTCCTCCAGGACGAGCCCGACGGACGCGGTGCGGCCCTTGCGGAGGATCCGCGCGCTGTCGTTGCGGCGGAAGCCGAGGGCCTCGATGGCTTCCTGGACGCGGCGTTCGGTGTCGGAGGTGACGCCCGGCTCGCCGTTCACCACACGCGACACGGTCTTGAGGCCGACACCCGCGCGGGCGGCGACGTCCTTCATGGTCGGGCGGTTGCCGTACCGGGCGGTGGCGGGGGTGCGTCGGGTGGTCCGGGCGTTGTCGGCCACAGTGGGCGGGTCCTGTCCTGACTCGTCGTGATCAAGCCTGCGAAGGTTGAGCATAGGGCCTGGACAACGTTGTCAGAAGCTTGCAGACTACACCTGAGAGCAATCTGAAACCGCAGGTACGACAGACAGTCACGGGGGGATCCACCAGCATGCGTACGGAGGAGCTGTCTCAACAACCACCTCGCGGCCGGGCGGCGGGCGGGGGCTCACCGAACATCCTCACCGGGGACCCGGCCGGGGGGCCCGCCGGCGGCGTGGTCGCCGCGCTCGACATCGGCGGCACCAAGATCGCAGCGGCGCTGGTGGACGGCGAGGGGCGGATTCTCGTGCGGAGCCGCCGCCCCACCCCGGCGCGGGAGGACGGCGAGACCGTGATGGGTGCGGTGGCGGCGGCGCTCGCGGACCTGGAGGCGTCCCCGCTGTGGGCGGGTGTCCGCGCGGTGGGCATCGGCAGCGCGGGGCCGGTGGACGCGGCGGCCGGGACGGTGAGCCCGGTGAACGTGCCCGGCTGGCGCGGCTATCCGCTGGTCGACCGGGTCGGCGCGGCCACGGGGGGCGGGCTGCCGGTACGGCTCGTGGGGGACGGCGTCGCCATGACTGCGGCCGAGCACTGGCGTGGGGCGGCCAGGGGGCACGACAACGCGCTGTGCCTGGTGGTGTCCACCGGGGTCGGCGGCGGGCTGGTCCTGAACGGTCGGCTGCACCCCGGCCCCACCGGCAACGCCGGCCATATCGGCCACATGAGCGTGGATCTGGACGGAGACCCGTGCCCGTGCGGCGGGCGCGGCTGCGTCGAACGGCTCGCCAGCGGCCCGAACATCGCGCGCCGCGCCCTCACCGACGGCTGGCGTCCGGGACCGGACGGCGACACGACCGCGGCCGCCGTCGCCGCGTCCGCCCGGGCGGGCGACCCGGTGGCCCGTGCGTCCTTCGAACGTGCCGCCCGCGCCCTGGCGGCCGGTATCGCCGCGACAGCGGCACTCGTGGAGATCGACGTCGCGGTCGTCGGCGGCGGCGTCGCAGCCGCGGGCGACCTCCTGTTCGCCCCTCTCCGTGCCGCCCTCCACGACTACGCCACCCTGTCCTTCGCCCGCGACCTGACCGTCACCCCGGCCCTGACCGGCACGGACGCGGGCCTCCTGGGCGCGGCGGCGGCGGCGCTTCCTCACACGGCGGCCGGCGGCAACTGACCTCGCGGGGAGAGGGCGTGCCGGGCCCGGCGCCGGTCCGCCGGGCCGGCAAGGTCCAGGCGGCTGCGGGCCGGCACCGGCCCGTCCGGCAGCCGTGCCCCTCCCGCTGCTGCCGTGCGGGGGCAGGAGGGGCGTGGTGGACTGGACGTGGGAGTCACGCTGATGAACGCGCAGCGCTTGCGGAGACCGGCGGGGTTCGCCGTCGTCGCGACGGCGGTCCTCGCGGTGCTGCTCGCGCTGGTGCTGGGGGGCTGCACCACCACGGACGAGGAGCCGCGGACGCCCGCGAGCCCGCGTGAGCCGACGCCCGCCCCGGCCACCAGCCCCACCGCGCCCGCCGCCGTGTCGCCGTTCACCGGGCTGGCGGGTGACACCGGCCCCGTGCTGACCGTGAAGATCGACAATGTGCGGGCCGCCCGTCCCCACACCGGTCTGGACAAGGCGGACATCGTGTACGTCGAGCAGGTCGAGGGCGGGCTGACCCGGCTGCTCGCCGTGTACGCGTCGGAGCAGCCGCCGCGGATCGGTCCCGTACGCAGCGCCCGGGAGTCGGACGTGGAGCTGTTGCGCCAGTTCGGGCGGCCCGCGCTCGCCTACTCGGGTGTGCGCAGCGCGCTCCAGCCGCTGCTCAGGGACGCCCCGCCGTACGCCCTGCCGCCCGAGAGCGTGCCCGCCGCGTACGTCCGCGATCCGGGCAGGCCCGCGCCGCACAACCTGTTCGTGCTGCCGGAGCGGGTCCTCGCCGCCGCGCCGGACGCCGACCCGCCGAAGGACATCGGGTTCCGGTTCGGCGGTACACCGGGCGGCGGGCGGGACACCAACGCGTACGACGTCGCCTTCCCCGCCGCCCGCTACGGCTTCACCTGGTCCGCTGCCGAGCAGCGCTGGCTGGTCAGCATGGACGGTGCCGCCGCGCGGACCACCGACGGCGCCCGGGTCGGTGCGGCCACCGTCGTCGTCCAGCACGTCACGGTCCGGCCGTCGTCCTTCGAGGACAGCGCGGGAAACGTCACCCCGTACACCGAGACCGTCGGCTCCGGCACCGCCGTCGTGCTGCGGGACGGGAAGAGTTACGACGTCCGCTGGAGCCGCCCGGACGCCGAGGACGGCACGGTGTTCACCAGGGCCTCGGGCGAGCGGCTCACCTTCGCGCCCGGGCCGGTCTGGGTCGTGCTGGCGCCGCGCTGAACCGCCGTGCGGAGCCCTGTGCCCAGGGCGGCCGGGAGGCGCAACGGCCCCGCGGGCCCGGCACCTTACCACTCGTTTCGGCCGACTCGGCTGCGTTTCGCCGCCCGTGCCGATGTGCGCCTCTGGCACGAAGGCCCACGCCTCCCGGAGCGTTACGGCCACGCGCCGGGCCCGTGCGGGTTTCCGTGGGAGGGTGGTGCGGGCAATCCACAGGGGGCCGACGGGGCCTACGAAAAGGGGGAACCGTGATCGTCTGGATCAACGGCACGTTCAGCGCCGGCAAGACCAGTGCCGCGCGTGAACTGATCGACCTGATCCCGAACAGCACGCTGTACGACCCTGAGCTGACCGGCGGCGTGCTGCCCGCGCTGCTGCCGCGCGAACGGCTGGCCGCAGTGGACGACTTCCAGGATCTGCGCATCTGGCGCCGCCTGGTCGTCGACACGGCCGCGGCACTGCTCGCGGAGGTGGGCGGGGTGCTCGTCGTCCCGATGACCCTGCTCCGGCAGGATTACCGGGACGAGATCTTCGGCGGTCTCGCGGCCCGCCGGATCCCGGTCCGGCACATCGTCCTGACTCCAGAGGAAACGATCCTGCGCGGCAGGATCGCCGCACGGGAGGAGGACCCCGCCGACCCGGTCCGCAGCGAGCGGGTCCGCCGGTGGGCCTACGACCACATCGCGCCCTGCCGCGCCGCACTGGACGACTGGCTGGCGGCCGACGCGTACGCCGTCGACAACGGCTCCCTCACCCCCGAGGCCACCGCCAAGGCCATCGCGGACGCCGTCCGTACCGGCGCCGCAGGCGTCTGCGGGATCGTCCAGACGCCGGAGCCGACCGGCGAGACCCTCGCCGCGGGCGTGCTCCTCTTCGACGAGCGGGACCGGGTGCTGCTGGTGGATCCGACGTACAAGCCGGGCTGGGAGTTCCCCGGCGGGGTCGTCGAACGGGGCGAGGCCCCGGCCCGGGCGGCGATGCGCGAGGTCGCCGAGGAGACGGGGCTTGAACTGGGTGCCGTGCCCAGGCTCCTCGTCGTCGACTGGGAGCCGCCCGCCCCGCCCGGCTACGGCGGGCTGCGACTGCTGTTCGACGGCGGCCGGCTCACCGGGGCCCAGGCCGACCGGGTGCTGCTGCCCGGCTCCGAGCTGCGAGGCTGGCGTTTCGCGACGGAGCAGGAGGCGGCGGGGATGCTGCCGCCGGTGCGGTACGAGCGGCTGCGGTGGGCGCTGCGGGCGCGGGAGCGGGGGACGGTGCTGAACCTGGAGGCGGGGGTGCCGGTCTAGGGACCGGGGTCCGCCCCGGGTCCGTCGTCCTCAGGTGCCGGACGGGTTCGGAGACTCGTCCGGCCGCAGGGCGTCGAGGATGAGGGTGAGACCGAAGACGAACTCGTCGGCATAGGCGTAACCGGGCTTGAGGGCGTGCTCGGTGACGAGTTCGGTGAGGTGAGGGTAGGTGTCTGCGGGCATATCGCGGAGCATCGCGTCCGCCACCTCGTCCAGCTCCGCCGGGCCGCTGAACGGCATGCTCAGCTCCTGGAGCACGAAGCCGTACAGATAGCTGTCGATCAGTGAGACCGCGTGCGCGGCCATGGGGACGGAGAAGCCTCCGGCGCGCAACGTGCCGATGACGGAGTCGTGGTGGCGCAGGGTCGCCGGGCCGGGCCGGGAGCGGGAGTCCATCAGGGAGACGGCCCACGGGTGGCGCCGCAGTGCGGCGCGGGCGGAGTCCGCGCGGCGGCGCATGGCGGTCTTCCAGTCCGTGTCGCGCGGCGGCAGCCCGATCTCCGCGAACACCGCGTCCACCATGCCGTCGAGGACATCCTCCCGGCCCGCGACGTGGTGGTACAGCGACATCGCCTCGACGCCCAGCGGCTGCGCGATGGCCCGCATCGTGAGCGCCGCCGTGCCCTTCTCGTCCGCCACCGCGACCGCAGCCCGGATCACGCGTTCACGGCTGAGCGGCGTGCGCGGTGCCGGGCGCCGCTCCTTGCTTCCTTCGCGCATGTGCCTCTCCTCTTCCGCTTCCCTTGACTACCTTACGGCATAAGGTTAACCTGCCTTACGGCATAAGGTTGCCACTTGGGTGAAAGGGCTGCGCCATGGGCACGGATCGCGTGAAGAAGGTCTGCATCATCGGGGCTTCGGGGAAGCTCGGGCAGTACATGGTCCGGCACGCGCTGGAACGCGGTTATGAGGTCGTCGGTGTCTGCCGCGAGCAGAGCGTGCCGAAGCTGGCCGCCTTCGAGGGCCGGATCACCGTCGTCCCCGGACCCACGAACGACCCGGAGGTGATCCGGCGGGCGGTCGAAGGGTGCGACGGGGTGCTGACGGTCCTGGTGCCCTGGGGTGTGCGGCAGTACGCGTCGGGGACGGCCCAGGCCGTGCTCGACCACGCGCGGCCGGGCGCGCGGCTGGTCTTCTCCTGCGGCTGGCACATCACGAGGGACGGCAAGGACGTGTACGCGCGGACCTTCAAGGCGGGCCTCCGGGTCGCCACATGGCTGGGTCGGCTCGCGCGGGTCATCGAGATCGACGACCAGGTGGAGGCGTGCCGCCGCGTGTTCGCCAGCGACACCCGGTGGACCGTGGTGCGCGGCAGCAGCCTGGAGGAGGGTGCGAGCCAGGGCCTGCCCGTGTGGAGCCGGCACGTGGGCGATCCGGTGCTGGCCAGCGATCTGACGCGCCGTGTGGACTTCGCGCTCTTCATGGTGGAGGCGCTGACGGACGACACCCTGATCCAGGAGGCCCCGGCGATCGTCGGCTGCCTCAGCCCCAGCGCCCTCGCGCATGGGGACGAGGCGCGGCGCGGGTGAGGGGCGCTGCCCACGGACCCCGCTGCCCGACCTCCGAGCAGGCCGGGCAGGGGCGGACTTCCAGGGGGAGGCTTGGCGGCCCGTCCGGAATCCGAGGGAAGACGCTGTCAGGCGGGACGGGAGGGTCCGGGAGCGGCGTCCCCGTCGATACCGCCGGGAAGAGGCGACGCGGGGGACGAGGCCGCGGCGGCCAGCAGCGCGTCCGCCACAGCCGTCGGGTCGCCCACCGGGGCGGCCGACGGCTCACCGTGCCCGCAGCACAGCAGGGTCACCGTCCCGTGGGGCAGCGCGGCCAGGCGCTGGAGGGAGGCGGTCGCCGCGGCCCGGTCCACGTGGAACACCCCGAGGGCCACCCGCTCCGCCGACGCCACCGTGTCGCCCGTGAACAGCACGCCGTGGTACGGCAGATGGACGGCCATCGAGCCGGGCGTGTGCCCCGGCGTGTGCACCGCCACCGCGCCGTCCCCGAAGCCCAGCCCGTCGCCGTCCGACACCTCCCGGTCCACCCGCGTCGGCGGAGCCGGCGGCACGGTCAGCCCGTGCGCGTACAGCGGCACCTCCCATTCCAGCAGGTCGGGCTCCGGCACCGGCGCCTCGCCGCGCACGTGTGCCGCGTCGAGCCGGTGCGCGACCACCTCGCATCCGTACCGCCCCGCGAGTTCCTCCGCCGCGCCGACATGGTCCCGGTGGCAGTGCGTCAGCACGATCCGCCGCAGGTTCTCCGGGCGCAGCCCGGCGCCGCGCAGGCCCCGTTCGATCACGGGCGCCGAGCCGGCCCACCCGGCGTCGACCAGGGTCAGTTCGCCGTCGGCGTCCCGCTCCCCGTCCCGCCAGACGTACGCCTGACCGATCGGGAAGCGCAGCATGTGCAGCCGGGGCAGGAGCCTCACCACGTCCAAGTCCGTGTCCATGGAAAGACCGTACGGCGCGGACGGGCCGTTCCGGAGACGGCTACGCCGAGGGCGATTCCGCCCCCGGCGTAACACTTGTCGGTCCGTCAGTTCTTCTGTGAGCGCGCGTAGTTGAAAAGAAAGAGTGCCTCCGCGACCGACAGCCGCTCCAGCTCCCCGGGCGCCACGCTCTCGTTCACGGCATGGATTCGGGCCTCGGGCTCGCTCAGCCCGATCAGCAGCATCTCCGCCTCCGGGTACAGCTCGCCCAGCGTGTTGCACAGCGGGATCGAGCCGCCCATGCCGGCCGTCTGCATCTCCTGCCCCGGGTACGCGGCCCGCAGCGCCTCGCCCATCGCCCGGTAGGCCGGGCTGGTCACGTCAGCCTGGAAGGGCTGGCCCTGGCCCACCTGCTCCACTGACACCCGCGCACCCCACGGGGTGTGCGCCTCCAGATGGGCCGTCAGCAGCCTGGTCGCGGTCCCGGCGTCCTGCCCCGGCGGTACCCGCAGGCTGACCTGGGCCCGCGCGGACGCCTGCACCGACGGCGTGGCCCCGACGACCGGCGGGCAGTCGATGCCGACGACCGTGACGGCGGGCCGCGCCCAGAGCCGGTCCGCGACCGTGCCCGAGCCGATCAGCCCGACCCCGTCCAGCACCTTGGCGTCCTGCCGGAAGTCCTTCTCCCCGTACTGGAGGCCCTCCCACTCCGCGTCCGCCGCCAGCCCGTCGACGGTCGTCGAGCCGTCCTCCGCGCGCAGCGAGTCCAGTACGCGGATGAGCGCGGCCAGCGCGTCCGGCGCGGCCCCGCCGAACATGCCGGAGTGCAGGTTGCCCTCCAGGGTGTCCACCTGGATCCGCAGCATCGTCATGCCGCGCAGCGACGAGGTGACGGTCGGCAGCCCGACACGGAAGTTGCCGGTGTCACCGATGACGATCGTGTCGGCGGCCAGCAGCTCAGGGTGCGCCTGGGCGTACTGCTCCAGGCCGCCCGTGCCCTGTTCCTCCGAGCCTTCGACGATCATCTTGACACCGACCGGCACTCCGCCGTGGGCCTTCAGGGCGCGCAGCGCGAGCAGGTGCATGATGAACCCGCCCTTGCAGTCGGCGGCACCGCGCCCGTACCAGCGGCCGTCGCGTTCGGTCAGTTCGAAGGGCGGGCTGTCCCAGGCCGCCACGTCCAGCGGAGGCTGCACGTCGTAGTGGGCGTACAGGAGGACGGTCGGGGCGCCCTCGGGGCCGGGCAGGTAGCCGTACACCGACTGGCTGCCGTCCGGGGTGTCCAGCAGGGCCACGTCCGTGAAGCCCTCGGCGTGCAGGGCGGCGGCCACCCACTCGGCGGCGCCCTCGCACGCACTGCGGGGGAACTGGGCCGGATCCGCCACCGACGGGAACGCCACCAGCTCCGTCAGCTCCGCCTTGGCGCGGGGCATCAGTGAGGCGACGGTGGCGGCGATCGGCTCGACGAGCGGATCGATGGTCGGGTCGGCGGTCATGAGCACGCTCCTCGTGGGTGCGACGGGGGATGCTGCGGCTGTTGCCGCGGGGGTGCGTGAACGCGTGTCCGATCCTCCCACAGGGGTGGCCGGAGACAGCGCCGTAGGATGCGAGCGAGAGCTTGGGACACGGTCGGGATCAGGAGCAGCAGCACATCGTGAGCAGCGAGAACGCAGCGGCTGAGAACGCAGACGCCGAGAACACCACGGCCGCCGGCGGCGCCGCGGACCCCGCGGAGACGCCCCGGTCCGCCGGGGGGCCGGAACCCGCGGGCCGGGTGGAGGTCAGACCCACGGACGCGGGCCCCGCGGGAGCCGCCGCTGCGCGGGCCGAGGCGGCCGACGGCGTTCGCCTGGAGGGGGGTTCGGAGGACGCCACCGACGACGCCGCGCCTGTGGAAGGCGCGGTCAGGAGCGGGGGCCCGGCCGAGGACGCGGTGCCGGGCGCTGGGCCCGAAGGGCCCCGGGAGGCGGGCGACGGGGTGTCAGCTGACGGGGGTGACGCCGGGGTCGGTGACCCCGAGGAGGGCGTGCCCGGTGATGCGGGTTCCGTCGCCCCGGGCGACCCGCAGGGCGAGGACGCGCGGGTCTGGGACGTCGTCGTGGTGGGCGCAGGGCCCGCCGGAGCGTCGGCCGCCTACGCCGCCGCGGTCACCGGGAGGCGGGTGCTGCTGCTGGAGAAGGCCGAGCTGCCGCGGTACAAGACCTGCGGCGGCGGCATCATCGGCCCGTCCCGTGACACCCTCCCGCCCGGATACGAACTGCCCCTGCGGGACCGTGTGCACGCCGTGACGTTCTCCCTGAACGGCCGGTTCGCCCGCACCCGCCGCTCCAGGCGGATGCTGTTCGGCCTGGTCAACCGGCCCGAGTTCGACGCCCGGCTGGTGGAGCACGCGCAGAAGGCCGGGGCCGAGCTGCGGACCGGCGTGACGGTGGCCCGTGTGGAGCAGCACGGTGCCACCGTGCCGGACCGCCGCACCGTCGCGGTCGTCCTCGCCGACGGCGAGACCCTCCTGGCGCGAGCCGTGGTCGGCGCCGACGGCAGCGCCAGCCGCATAGGGGCCCATGTCGGGGTGAAGATGGACCAGGTGGATCTGGGCCTGGAGGCGGAGATCCCGGTGCCGGAGACCGTCGCGGAGGACTGGGCGGGCCGGATCCTCATCGACTGGGGCCCGATGCCGGGCAGTTACGGCTGGGTGTTCCCGAAGGGCGACACCCTCACCGTCGGTGTCATTTCGCGTCGTGGTGAAGGCGCCGCCACCAAGCGGTACTTGGACGACTTCGTCGCCCGTCTCGGCCTCGCAGGTTTCGAACCGGCCGTATCCTCGGGGCACTTGACGCGATGCCGCGCCGACGACTCCCCGCTGTCCCGGGGACGCGTCCTGGTGTGCGGCGACGCGGCCGGGCTGCTGGAGCCGTGGACCCGTGAAGGCATCTCCTTCGCGCTGCGCTCGGGACGCCTCGCGGGGGAGTGGGCGGTGCGGATCGCGGAGGCGCACGACGCGGTGGACGCCCGCAGGCAGGCCCTGAACTACGCGTTCGCGATCAAGGCGGGGCTGGGCGTCGAGATGGCGGTCGGGCGGCGGATGCTGGCCGCCTTCGAGAAGCGCCCGGGCCTGCTGCACGCCGTGATCACCGGTCTCCGGCCCGCCTGGCAGGTGTTCGCCGACATCACGCGCGGCGCGACGACGCTGGCCGGCATGGTGCGCAACAACGGGGTGGCGCGCCGCGCCCTGGAGGCCCTGGACCGTCGGGAGCAGGGCCGGGCGCCGCGCGGCCGGGGCGTGAACGGGGCGCGGAGCCCGCAGTAGGGGAGGGGCGGGGGGAGGGGGCCGCCGGTCACGGCCGCGGCCGCCCGAACCCCCACAGCACCCTCGCCACCCGGCCCACGAAGCCCGCCGCGGCCACCGCTCCTGCGGCCCTCAGCCAGCCGCGCGCGGTCCCGTCCTCGAGGCCGAACAGCGGAACCGGGGCCGCGACCAGGCAGAACAGCACCCCGGCGAGCAGTGCCCCGGTGGCCAGGGCGAACCCGATCTCCACCGTCACGGCGTCCCGCCGGGCCTGGCGGTCGCCGTCCCTCCTCATCGCCGCGTCGCCACCTCCCGGGCGGTCACCAGGTCACCGCCGAGGTGTCCCGCCACAGCCGGGCCAGGCGTGCGTCGCCGGTCAGGGTCACGGCGGGGGAGCCCGGCCGGAGGCGGTTCCACAGGGTGAGGTGGAGGGCCTCGGCGGTGCCGCTCAGTTCGCAGTCCGCCGGGCCGTCGGCGTCACGGCTCGCGCGGGGCGCCTCCGCCGACAGCCGTACGCTCCACACGTCGCCGGTGTCCGTCGTGCGGACCCGCAGGGTGCCCGGCTCGTCCGTGCGGACGCGGCTCTTCTCCCGGCCGTGGAAGCCGCACAGCAGTTCGTCGACCCCGTCGGCGGCCAGCGCCGCGTCCACCGGGGAACGGCCCGCCACCAGGCCCAGCGCCGACTCCGCGTCGACCCGGTGCACGGTCGTCTCGTGGACCTGCCGCCGTGCCCAGAAGGCCAGCGGGGACGGGGCGGGCAGGAACGTCCAGCACTCCAGGGCGGCCGGGGCCGCGGTCAGGCCGGACACCAGCGCGGCGTGGCCCTCGCGGAACCACGCCAGCAGCGGCGCGCCGTCCAGGCCGGGCTCCCCGGGGCCCGGCCGGTAGGAGGTGTGCCCCTCCACGACGAACCCGGTCGCCCAGCGGTGCACCATGCCGGTGTGCCGCAGCAGGTCGCGCACCCGCCAGTCCGGGCAGGTGGGAACCTCCGCGTCCAGCCCGGCCTGTTCGGCGGCGTCGGCCAGCAACTGTCCCTCATGTGCCAGGTACTTGATGTGCTCGGCGATGTTCATGCCGGAATTCTGCCAGTGCGCCCGACCGCTCGACTCCGCCGCGGTGCTCCTGGCGTCCGGCGCGTCGCGCATGGGCTCAGGGGGTGGGCGAGGCCGTGGCTCCCCGGGTGCGGTGGCCGATGAGCGCGGCGCCCGCCGCGAGGGCCGCCACCGTCGTCAGCGCCAGCGGCAGCGAGGACCAGTCCGCCACGAATCCGATCACGGGCGGGCCCAGCAGCATGCCGCCGTAGCCGAGCGTGGAGGCGGCCGCCACCCCGGCGGGGCCGCCGAGCGCGCCCGCCCGGTCCACCGCGACCGGGAAGATGTTCGCCAGGCCGAGTCCCGTCACCACGAAGCCCAGCAGCGCGAGCCACACGGTCGGCGCCAGCGCGCCCAGCAGCATGCCCAGGGCCGCCGCCGTGCCGCCCGCCACGAGCGTGCGGGTCTGGCCCAGCCGTTCCAGCATCGCCGTCCCCGACAGCCGGCCCGCCGTCATGGCGAGCGCGAACAGCGCGTACCCAGCTGCCGCGAGGCCCGGGTGGGCGTGCAGGTCCTCCGCGAGATGCAGGGCGCCCCAGTCGGCCAGGGCGCCCTCCCCGTAGGCCGTGCACAGGGCGATCACACCGAAGACGGTGACCAGGCGCCGGGAGCGGCGGTCGAGGCGCCGGGGCCCGGGCCGTGCGGCGGCCGGCAGCGTCTCCGGCGGGGCGGGCGAGGGGTGCCGCAGGAGTGCGGGACCCGCGAAGGCGGTCAGCAGCAGTCCGGCCGCCGTGAGGCCGAGCAGATGGGCCGCGGGCGACAGGCCGCCCGCGACCAGGCCGCCGAGCCCGGCGCCGAGCATGCCGCCCAGGCTGAACGCCGCGTGGAAGGACGGCATCACCGGTCGGCGCAGCGCGGCGACCAGGTCGACGGCGGCACTGTTCATGGCGACGTTGATCGCCCCGTACGCGGTGCCGAAAACCAGCAGGACCAGGCCCAGGGCGAGCACCGAACGGGTGAGCGGCGGCAGAGCGATGGCCAGGCACAGGAGGACGGCGGAGCCGACCGTGACCGGGTGGCTGCCGAAGCGGCGGCACAGCCTGCCCGTCAGGGTCATCGTGACGACCGCGCCCGCCGAGACTCCCAGCAGCGCGAGCCCGAGTTCGCTCTCCGAGGCGCCGGTCTGGTGCTTGATCGCCGGGATGCGGACGACCCAGCCGGCGAAGAGGAAGCCGTCGAGGGCGAAGAACAGGGTGAGCGCGGTACGGAGGGAGCGGAGGGACTGCGGGGCGGGGTGACCGTCCGAAGTGCTCCACGTGGCGGACGCGAGTTTGTTTAGTTGCGGCACAAACGCAGGATAGAGGTGCACCGGACCTGGATCCAAACCGCACCGGGGGCACCGGCGGGCCGACGGATCATGGGAGACTCGCCAGCATGAACGGCAAGGCGACGACGACCCGGGCGACCCGGACCCGGCTGGACAGAGGCCGCGGCGCACTCGGCCCCGCCCTGGAGCTGGTGCACACCGGACGGGCGCCCACGCGTGCCGTGCTCACCGCCGAACTGGGCGTCACCCGGGCCACCGCCGGAGCCGTCGCCGCCGAACTGGAGGCCCTCGGGCTGATCCGCGTGGACGCCCGCCCCGGGGCCGGGGGCGCGGGCGCGCAGGGCCGCCCCTCGCACCGGCTCACCGTCGACGAGCACGGGCCCGTCGCACTCGCCGCGCAGGTTCACGCCGACGGGTTCCGGGCGGCGCTCGTCGGGCTCGGCGGCCGGATCGTGGCGACCGCGCCCGGCTGTGTCGAGGTCACCGCCGACCCGGCGCAGGTCCTCCGGGCCGTCGTCGACGCCGGCGCGCGGCTGCTGCACGACAGCGGCCGCCGCTGTGTCGGCGCGGGACTGGCCGTACCGTCGGCCGTCGCGGAGCCCGAGGGCACCGCCCTCAACCCGCTGCACCTGGCCTGGCCCCCCGGTGCGCCCGTCCGCGCCGTCTTCGCGGACCTCGTGCGGGCCGCCGGCATCGAGGGCCCCGCCTTCACCGGGAACGACGTCAACCTGGCCGCCCTCGCGGAGCACCGGCACGGTGCCGGGCGGGGCGCGCAGCACCTTCTGTGCGTCGCCACCGGGCACCGGGGCGTCGGCGGCGCGCTCGTCCTGGACGGGCGGCTGCACACCGGGAGCGCGGGGCTCGCCCTGGAGGTCGGGCATCTGACCGTCAACCCCGAGGGCGGGCGCCCCTGCCACTGCGGCAGCCGCGGCTGCCTGGACGTCGAAACCGATCCGCTGGCCTTCCTCACCGCCGCCGGGCGCGCGCCCGGGCCCGAGGTGTCCCTGCTCCAGCAGTCCCGCGACCTGCTGCGCGACGAGCCCCGTGATGCCGCCGTGCGGGCGGCCGTCGAGGAGCTGATCGACCGTCTCGGGCTCGGTCTCGCCGGGCTGGTCAACCTCCTGAACCCGGACCGGATCATCCTGGGCGGGCTGCACCGGGAGCTGCTCGCCGCGGATCCGGAACGGCTGCGGGCGGTCGTCGCGGACCGCAGCCTCTGGGGACGGAGCGGGGGTGTCCCCATCCTCGGCTGCACCCTCCCCCACAACAGCCTGGCCGGTGCGGCGGAGCTGGCCTGGCAGCCGGTGCTGGACGACCCGCTGACGGCGCTGGCGCATCCTGCGGGGTAGCCGCGGCGGGCTGCGCTCGGTCGCGCTCCGACGCAGGGCGGTGAGCGCCTGTCGGCAAGCGGGTGCGGCGGAAGCGGCCGCCCTCGTGCTCGCTCCGCGCTTCTCGTGGGCTCCGTCCTCTCCGGGGATGCGGCAGAAGGCGGGGGAGCCGCAGTGGGCCCGGAAGGACACCCACTGCACGGACTCGGAGCGCCGCTGACCCGGAGCGACAGGGCCCGTGCAGGATTCGTTCAAGCCGGGCGGTCGCGTCAGGCGGGGTGTTCCGCCGTGGCCGGCCAGGCCCCCCGTTCGGAGAGGTGAAGCACGAGGGCCGCGATGTTCCAGGCGTCGTCCTCGCCCCGGTGGTGACGGCCTTCGAGCCGTCTCCCGGCGATCTCCAGGGCCTGTGCCATGCCGGGGCGTCTACGCAGACCGTACGCCTCGGTGAAGACGGCCTTGGCGTTGGTGTGACGGCGGCCGAAAGGGTAGGGCGTCCGTGTGGCCCGACACTGCCGTGTGAACTGGTGACGGTCATAGTCGCCCCAACTGACCCACGGGCGGGCGCCCGCGCGGTGCTCGGCCGCCAGGAGCCGGCACGCCTCGGCGAAAGCGACCCCCTGATCGGCCTCCTGTTGAGTGAGGCCGGTCAGCTCCGTGCAGAACGCGCTGACCGTGGACCGGGCGGGCCTCACCAGGATCCGGTGCCGGGCGAGGCGCTCACCGGCGTCCAGGTCGATGACGGTCAGCCCGATCTCGATGATCTCGCTGACCTCGCCGGGCGGCTGGGAACCGGCCCAGCATGTCGCTTCGACGTCCACGACGTTGACGAGGCCGTCGGTCCAGGTGCTGTCCATGCCGGGGAGAGTACGGAGGCGCAACGGCCGGGGCATGTCGATTTCGGTGCCCCCCCGCCGCGGACTGTCGTTCCGCGGGCTGTCGTTCCGCAGGGGGGCGGACCGGGCGGGCACGGCGGACCCGGCCAGGTGGCCCGACCCCCTGTGCCCTGACCCGCGCCCTGTGCGCGCCACGCCTCCCCGGCGTGTGGGCCGGGTCCTTCCGGGGGCTCACCCCCTCACGGTGGCTCGCCCGGCCCACGGTTCGGCAGCGGGTCACCTCAGTTCCCCCGGGCTCTCGGATCCGCTCGGGCGGGGACCCCGCCGGTGCCGGGGCGGCCCCTTCGCGGCCCCTCCCGCCGGTGCGGCGGCAGACCCTCTGCGGGGGCCGGATGGCCGGCCCCGTGGCGGCCGACGGGGGACGACCGCCCACACCCCTACCAGTGGCGGCCCCGCGGCAGGTGCGGGCGTTCCGGGGCGGAGACGTGCAGGACCTCGTACGTGTCGCCGGGCTCGTCCCGGGGCGTGTGTGCCCAGAGGCTGAACGTCAGCAGGTCCCAGTGGTGCGGGTCCGCCGCGACCGCCGCCGCGACCAGGCCGTCCCGCAGCACGAGCCGTTCATGCGCGGCGACCGCCTGTTCGACCGCCGCCGCGGGCCGCGTCCCGGCGGGGATCCGCGCCCGGTGGCGTACCGCCGCGCGCGGCGCCGAACCGGCGGCCGGGCCCTCCCCGTACGCCGCGCCCGCCCAGTGCAGCACCTGCGGGCGGCCGAAGTCGTCGACGAGACCCTGGAAACCCGTGCCCCACAGGAACGCGTTCATGCCCTCGTGGCCGGCCCACAGGTAGAACGGCGCGTACTGGTTGACCGGCGAGCCGTTCACCCCGCGCTCGCGTATCAGATACGCCTTCAGGCCCAGCGCGGGGAAGTCGTCCAGGAGATGGCCGCGTGTCGCCACCCGCTTCCGGATGACGCCCATGTCGTAGTCGGCCGGCAGAGTGATCTCGTACTGCATCGCGTGCATCAGGCGCCCCCCGCCTCGTCGTTGTTCCCGGCGTTCAAGATCGTGTGATGACGATACCCGGCCGGGGCGGTCCGCCCGGAACCCGCGGTCGGTGCGGAGCCGTCGTCAGCCCGGCACCGCCGCCGTCGGCTGTGCCGGCCGCGCGACCTCGCCCGGGTCCTCGAACGGGACCGGCTCCTTGAACGGGCCGCCGCCCGCCGTCGTGTACCCGGGTGCCGACGGGATGCCCAGCGGGGCCGCCGCCGGCGCGGGAAGTGTGAACCACACGACCTTCCCGCTCTCGCCCTGCGGCCGCGCCCCCCAGCTCTCGCTCACCGCCTCTATCAGCGCGAGCCCCCGCCCCGACGTGGCGAGCGGATCCCGCGCCTCCGGCGACCGGTCGAGGGACGGAAGCCGCGGGTCGTGATCGTGGACGGAGACCGTCAGCCGGTCGAGCAGCAGCTCGATCTCGACCGTGCACACCTTGTCGGGCTGGGCGTGCTGGTGGACGTTCGTCAGCAGCTCGGTGACCCCGAGCGCCGCCTTCTCGATCAGACAGTCGAGGTTCCAGTAGCGCAGTTGCGCCGACACGATCCTGCGGACCTGACGGATCCGCCACGGCAGGGCCTGGACCTCTACCGCGCACTGCCTGCTGCTTACCTGGCTGATCACGGCTGCGACTCCCCGAAGTAGGTCCGGAAGAAGACAGAGAAGAGAAGGAGGACAGCGAACAGAGCAAAGGGGGTGTGGCTGGAGGGCCGGGGTGGGGTGCGGGGACCCGGCTCGCGGTGCGGGGGCCGGGTCACAGCGTCACCGCCGGTACACCCTGAGTGATGTCAATCCAGCGTGGACCAGCCGTGGACACTTCGCAACTCGCGGCAGCGGACGCTCCGTCAGTCCCGGTTGCCCCGCGCCTTCCGGAGGGCCTCCGCAAGGGTGCGGGCGCGGGCCCGCCCGTTCCGGCCCGGCGTCAGCCGGTAGCGGGCGCCGTTGAGCTTCGCGATGGTGGCTCCGGGCGCCGCGAACCAGCGGCGGCCGACCCTGACCCTGCCGACGGGGGCGCTGTCGATCTCACGGCCGTAGCTGGTCAGCAGCGCCAGCCGGCCGTCCTCGATCCGGATCTCGCCGGCTCTGGTCAGCGAGCGCGGCCAGCGTTCGATCCGTACCCCCCTGGCACTGAAGTCGGGTTCCGCCATACGTCCGCCGCCCCCTTCACGCCGGTTCCAGGCGGCCAGTCTGCACCTGCGGCCCGCGTCCGCACCAGAGCGCTGACGACACCACTCTGCAAGGGTCTCCTATGGGGCCTCAAAGGCATCGTTTGCCCAGGTCGGGAGGGTATGTTCAGGGGCGTGGCGCACGGTGCCGCCGGGGTCGGGAGAGGCCGGTGCGACCCGTGCGCGGAAGGTGTCCCGGGTGACGGGACGGGCCCGTCCGGTACAGACGGACGGACGACACGTGCGGAAGCGCGGCGGCAGGAGTGCGGCGAGGATGACAGAGACGGCGGAGCCCCGGGAAGGCGAGCGTGACGATGAACGAGACGAGCGAGCGAGGCCGGGCGTGAACACCGCCCCGCAGCCGGAGACCGCGGCAGGTGCCGCGACCATCGATGTGGACCGCAGCGATCCGGCCTACCGGGCGTGGCTGAAAGATGCCGTACGGAAGGTGCAGGCCGACGCCAACCGGTCCGCCGACACCCACCTGCTGCGCTTTCCGCTCCCCGAGGCCTGGGGCATCGACCTCTATCTGAAGGACGAGTCCACCCACCCCACCGGCAGCCTCAAGCACCGGCTCGCCCGCTCACTGTTCCTGTACGGGCTCTGCAACGGATGGATCCGGCCCGACCGCCCCGTGATCGAGGCGTCCAGCGGTTCGACCGCCGTCTCCGAGGCGTACTTCGCCAAGCTGATCGGCGTGCCCTTCATCGCGGTGATGCCCCGTACCACCAGCCCCGAGAAGATCCGTCTCATCGAATTCCACGGCGGGCGGTGCCACTTCGTCGACGACTCCCGCAAGATGTACGAGGAGGCCGCCGCGCTCGCCACGGGCACCGGCGGCCACTACATGGACCAGTTCACCTACGCGGAGCGGGCCACCGACTGGCGGGGCAACAACAACATCGCGGAGTCCGTCTACCAGCAGCTCCGTCTGGAGCGCTATCCCGAACCCGCCTGGATCGTCGCGACCGCGGGCACCGGCGGCACCTCCGCGACCATCGCCCGCTACGTCCACTACATGCAGTACGACACCCGGGTCTGTGTGCCGGACCCGGAGAACTCCTGCTTCTTCGACGGCTGGACGCGCGGAGACCCGCACGCCGTCAGCGACTGCGGCTCCCGCATCGAGGGCATCGGCCGCCCCCGCATGGAACCGAGCTTCGTGCCCGGAGCCGTCGACCGGATGATGAAGGTCCCCGACGCGGCCAGCGTCGCCGCGGTGCGGGCGCTGGAGAAGGCCATAGGCCGGAAGGCCGGGGGCTCCACCGGGACCGGCCTGTGGAGCGCCCTGAAGATCGTGGCGGAGATGGTCTCCCAGGGCCGCACCGGCAGCGTCGTCACCCTGATCTGCGATCCGGGGGAGCGGTACCTGGACAAGTACTACTCCGACGAGTGGCTGGCGGAGCAGGGGCTGGACATCGCCCCCTACGCCGCGACGCTGGACGAGTTCCTCGCGACGGGTGCCTGGCCGGAGTGAGCCCCCGGGTTCCGGGGGGGGATCCGCCCCCGGAACCCGGCCTACGCCTCGCCCGCCACCACCAGCCCCGGCACGTGCTCCGCCATCTGCGCCCGTACCGCCTCCGGCGTCCCCGCGTCCGTCACCAGCGTGTCCACCTCGTCCAGCCGGGCGAACGAACCCAGTGCCACCGTGCCCCACTTGGTGTGGTCCGCGACCACCACAACCCGCCGCGCCGACCGGATCAGCCGCCGGTTCGTCTCCGCCTCCGCCAGGTTCGGCGTCGACAGCCCGGCCTCCACCGACACCCCGTGCACGCCCAGGAACAACAGGTCGAAGTGGAGCGAGCCGATCGCCCGGTCCGCGACCGGGCCGACCAGCGCGTCCGACGGCGTGCGTACCCCGCCCGTCAGCACCACCGTCGCCGTGCTGCCCTGCGCCGCGTGGAACACGTCCGCGACCCGCACCGAGTTCGTCACCACCGTCAGCTCCGGCACGTCCAGCAGCCGTCGCGCCACCGCGTAGGTGGTCGTGCCGCCCGACAGGGCGATCGCGCTCCCCGGCAGCACCATCGTCGCGGCGACCCTCGCGATCTCCTCCTTGGCGCCCTGAGCCAGCGCCGACTTCGCCTCGAAACCCGGCTCGTGGGTCCGCGCCTCGGTGTCCGCCACCGGGACCGCCCCGCCGTGCACCTTCTCGATCACGCCCTGCCGCGCCAGCGCGTCCAGGTCCCGACGCACCGTCATGTCGGAGACGTTGAGCCTCCGGGTGAGCTCGTTGACCCGCGCGCCGCCGCGCCGCCGCACCTCGTCCAGGATGAGGGCACGCCGCTGCTCCGCGAGGAGGTTCTGGTTGTCGCTCACCCCAGAGCCGGTCCTTCCGTGATCGTTCCGACACCGCATGCTCCCGGGGCGCCCCCGGACCCCGGCCGCGGCCAGGCGTGTTCATCCTGCCACGCGCTTCACCTCGCGGGACGGCGGGGAGAGTACGGGAGAGCCCCCGCTTCCACGCCACCGCCACCGCCGCCGCAGGGAGGGAGCCGCCCGTGCCACCCGCCTCACCGGAGCCCCAGGATCCGCCGCAGTCCCGTGAGCCCCGGCGGAACCCCGGCGCCGCGCTCGAACTCCTCGTGCACGGAGTCGGCGGAGCCACTCCGCAGGGCATGCTCGACGACCCCCGCACCGTCCGCGTCACCGGCGACGCGACCGCCGCCATCTACCGCCGCGCCGACGACCTGCACGCCGAGAGCGAACCCGGCCGGTTCCACGACGGACCCGTCCCCGAGGCGTACGTCTGGTCCAACCTCACCTCCGGCAACGGAGCCCGCGCCCTGTGGCTGCTGCTCCTGCCGTTCATGGTGGCCAACCTCGCCCACTGGATGCGCCCGCCCGCCCGGTCCGGCCGCACCGTCCGGCTGTACGGGGCCCTCGTGCGGCTCGTCGCCCTGTCCCTGACCGTGCTGCTCACCGCCGCCGCCTGCGAGGTCGCGCTGGATCTCGTCGCCTGGCAGTGTGCCGGGGCCGCCGCCTGCACCGACGGCCGCTCCTGGCTGGGCTTCCTCGCCGCGGCCGACGGCGGCTGGTGGTCCCAGCCCGGCCGCCGGCTCGCCGTGGCCGCGTGCGTCCCGACCGCCCTGGTGGTCCTGCTCTGGTACCTCTCCCGCCGTACCTGGAGTGCGTACGAGTCGCAGCGCCCGCCCCGTGACGAACCGTCCGAGCGGCCCGACGGTGCCGACGGCGGCCAGGTCCTCGGGCGCCCCGGCTTCTGGTACGGCCGCCGGATCGTCGCGCGGCTGCGCGCCGCCCACACCGCCGCCGGGCTGCTCACCGTCGCCGCCGCCGTCGCCGGAGCCGCCGCCCGCCACGACCGGGGCACCGACAACACCCTCCCGGCCGTCCTCGGCTGGTGCGTCGAAGGCGCTCTGCTGGCCGGTGCCGCCGCCGTGACCCTCGTGGTGTGCCGCCGGGGCCGCAGCGAACGCCGCCTGGACCTGCGCGTCGACCGGGCGCTGACCACCTCGCTGCCCGGGGCCGCCGCCGCGCTCCTCGTGCTCGCCGTCCTGTACGCCTCCTGGTCCCGCCCCGGATGGCGTTCGGGCGGCTCCCTGCCCGGGGACGCCACCTTCGGTGTGATCGCCCTGGCCCAGGGCTGCCTGGTCGTCGCCCTCGCGGCCGTCGCCCTGGCCCTGAACCGCCGCGCCCCCGCCGCCCGTACCGCGCTGCGCGGTCTCGCCGGGCCTGCCACCGCGATGCTGGCCTGCGCCCTCGGCGGCCTGTTCACGGGCGGCGTCGCCCAACGCGTCGCCGACTGGCTCGGCGGGCCGGGTTCCGGCCGGAGCGCCTTCCCGGGGCCGCCCGTCATGCTCAGCTGGCAGGCCGCCGCCATACCGGCCGTCCTCCTCTCCCTCCTCGTGCCCGCCTGCTGGCTCGCCGCCCGCACCGCGCTCGCCGCCCGCCGCCTCGCCCCAGTCGTCGAGGCCGAGTACGCGGGCGAACGCCCCGACCCCGTAAGGACCCGCAGCATCGCCCGGGTCCGCGCCGCCGCCGGGCTCACCGACGCGGCCCCGGGGCTCGCCGGGATCCTCGCCGGGGCCACCCTGCTGCTCGGGGCCCTCGGCGTCGCCGGAGCCTGGTTCACCGGCGAGGTGCCCGCAACCGCGTTCGACGGGGGGCCCGGCGCGGTCGACAGGGCCGCCGAGGCCGCACAGGCCCTCGGCTCCTGGCTGGTCGGCCTCGCCTTCCTGCTGTTCGTCACCTGGGGCCGCCGCGCCTACCAGGACGCCTCCGCGCGTCGCACCATCGGCATCCTGTGGGACGTCGGCACCTTCTGGCCCCGCGCCGCGCACCCCTTCGCCCCGCCCTGCTACGCCGAACGCGCCGTGCCCGACCTCACCTGGCGCATGGCCTCCTGGACCGGCCGCACCGGCGGACGCCTCGTCATCTCCGGCCACTCCCAGGGCAGCGCCCTGGCCGCCGCGGCCGTCTGGCAGCTCTCCGCAGCCACCCGCCGCCGCGTAGCGCTCCTCACGTACGGGTCACCGCTGGAGCGCCTCTACGGCCGCTGGTTCCCGGCGTACTTCGGCCGCGAGCCGCTCACCGGACTGCACCGGGAGACCCACTGCTGGCGCAACCTGTGGCGGCACACCGACCCCATCGGCGGCCCCGTCCGGCTACCCGCCGACGGCACCAAGACCGAGGTCGACCACCCGGCCCTCCGGGACCCGCTCGTCTACGGGCGCACCGGCGACCACCCGCTGCCCGAGCCGGTCCTCGGCCACTCCGGTTACCAGGCCGACCCGGCCTTCGCCCGCGAGCGCGCCGCCCTCCTCGACCGGCTGCCGCCCGCCCTGCCCCTCCCGGTGCCCCGGCAGCGCGACACCGGCCCCGACGACACCGACGGCACCGACGGCACCGACTCTCAGGGAAGTTCTGGCAGGTCGTCCGGATAGAGCAGGCTCAGGTCGTCCGTGCTCGCACTGGCCAGCGCGGCGACCCGGCCCGCGTGCCGCTCCACCATCGACTCGAACGTCTGCCGGGCCGTACGGCCGTTGCCGAACGCCGCGCCCTTCGGCAGCGCCTCGAAATAGCCGCGCAGTCCCTCCGCCGTGCCTTCCGAAAGCCGGTATTCGTGCTCCTCGGCCTGCTGTTCCACGATCCGCAGCAGTTCTTCCGGCGTGTAGTCGGGAAAACTGATCGTCCGTGAGAAACGGGATGCCACACCCGGGTTGACGGTGAGAAACCGCTCCATCTCCGCCGTGTACCCGGCGACGATCACCACCACGGCGTCCCGGTGGTCCTCCATCAGCTTCACCAGTGTGTCGATCGCCTCCCGTCCGAAGTCCCGGCCCGAGTCCTCCGGCGACAGCGCGTACGCCTCGTCGATGAACAGCACCCCGCCCCGCGCCCGGTCGAAGGCCTCCTGCGTCCGGATCGCCGTGGACCCGATGTGCTCCCCGACCAGGTCGACACGGGAGACCTCCACCAGGTGCCCGCGCTCCAGCACGCCCAGGGACGCCAGGATCTCCCCGTACAGCCGTGCCACCGTCGTCTTGCCCGTGCCGGGGTTGCCGGTGAAGGCGAGATGGCGCCGCACGGACGCGGCCTTGAGTCCGGCCTCCTGCCGCCTGCGCCCCACCTCGATCATGTTGGTGAGGGTGCGCACCTCCCGCTTGACGCTCTCCAGCCCGACCAGCGTGTCCAGTTCACCCAGCACCTCTCCCGAGACCCGGGACGCGGCCACCGGCTCCGGAGCCCGGTCCGGCTCCGCGGGCGGCGGCGCCTGCGGTGGTACGGGGAGGGTGGCCGTCCCCGCAGGCGCGGACGCCCCCGGGGAGCGGGACGGCACCGTCGCCGCAGCCTGGGCGGCGGCCGTGCCGCGGGACAGGGCGCTCTCGTCGCCCGTGCAGTCCTCCACGACCGGGCCGTCGGCCCCGACCTCGTACCCGCCGCGCGCGCACCGCTCCGTGCGGCACCGCCTCAGCGCCGTACGGCAGCCGTCCCTCACGTGGAAGCCGTAGCCGCCGCTGTCCGTGACCCGGCAGCCGTCGAACGTGCCGCGCCCCTCCGCCGACACGTAGAACCCGGCCTCGGCGGGGGAGACGACGGTGCAGCGCTCGACCGCCGGGTCGGCGCCCTTGCTGACGATGACCCCGCTCTGCACCGCCTCGAACGAGCAGCCCGCGAGGGTGCCCCCGCTGCCGTGGTCCCGGAACCAGGCGCCCGTCGACGCCTCCCGGACCCGGCAGTCGTCGAGCTGCGCGGTCGCCCCGTCGCTCACCGACACGGCCGTGTTCCGCACCTGCGACAGGTCGCTGTCCACGACGTCCACCCGCGAGCCACGGTCAAGGACGAACAGCGCGTCCGGCACGTCCCGCACCCGGCAGGAGTCCAGCACCGCGGTCGCACCGTCACTCACCCACACCGCCGGGTAGTCGCCCGTACTGTCATGGATCTCGCACCCGTTGGCGTCCACCCGCGTTCCCGGG
The DNA here is from genome assembly GCF_022414595.1 of Streptomyces sp. MUM 203J. Taxonomy (GTDB): domain Bacteria; phylum Actinomycetota; class Actinomycetes; order Streptomycetales; family Streptomycetaceae; genus Streptomyces. The sequence continues at coordinate 24,323 of NZ_JADWYO010000068.1, forward strand.
TCCCATACCGACAGGCCGTTGCGGCCGAACCGGTGGACCGTGGACCGGGTCAGCGTCAGCACGGCACGCGAGCGCAGGTCGACCGCGTTCTCCGCCACGTCGTGCAGATCGCAGTCGGACAGCGTCAGCACCGCGTCCGCGTCCAGGGTGACGCCGTCGGCCGAAGTGCGGTGCACCGACGAGTCGGTCAGATGGGCCGTGGCCCGGCCGCTGATCCGCACGCCGCTGCCCCGGATCTCGTACACCTCGCAGCCGAGCCCCTCCAGTGCGCTGTTCTCGCCGGTCACCGAGACGCCGGCCCCGGACGCGTGGTGCACCCGGCAGCGTTCCAGGCGCGGATGCGCACCGCCGGTCACCGACACGCCTTCCTGGCCGGCCGCGACGACCTCGCACTCCTCGAACACCCCGCCCGCGCCGTCCAGTACGGCGATCCCGACACCGGCCGGGTTGTCGACGGTGACCCGGCGCACGGTGGGCCGCGCCTCCCCGCGCACCTCGACACCCACCGCCGATCGGGTCACGATCCGCAGGTCCAGCAGCTCGGGCGTGCCGTCCTCCACCAGCAGCGCGGGCGCCGAGGTGTCCTGGCCCTCCAGATGGACGTCCCGTACCGTCGCGGACGCCCGTACGGTGAGGGGAACCCCGTCGGCCGGGGCGATCCGCACGGAGCCGACGGCGCCGTCCGCGCCGCGCAGGGTCACCGCACGGCTCAGCACCAGGTTCTCCCGGTACGTGCCGGGCGCGACGGTGAGCACGTCACCGTCGCCCGCGGCCTCCAGCGCGGCGGTGAGGGAGGCGTACTCGCCTGTGCGGCGCCGCCACCGCGACGTGCCGGTGTGCGTCACCTGGACCGTGCCCTGTGCCATGGTGCTGCTCTGCCCCCACCTCGTGCGCGCCCTCGCCTGGCCGAAGCACCACCGTAGCGCGCGTCCTTCCCCGCCGTGCCCGATAGCCGACGCGCGGCGGACGCCCCCTTCCCGGGGGCCGGGGAGCCGCGCACCCGCCCAGGACGCCGGACGCCCCGCCGGGTCTCATCCGCCCGTGCCCGCCCGTCCCCAGTCCGGGCCGATCGCCGCCCAGTCGCGGTCCAGGCGCGCATACCGCGTCTGCGCCAGGCGCCGTACGACCGCCCGCCGTGCGCCCTCGACGGCCAGCCCCGCACCGGCCGCCGCACCCACCCCGGCCAGCACCGCGTGCTCCCGCGCGGTCCGCGCGCTCAACGGCCTGCTCACCAGCCGGCCCTCGTCGTCCACCCAGACGGGGATCGCGGCACCCGGACCGGCCACCTCCCGCGCCGCGTTGAGCGTGCCCGTACGTTCCGTTCCGTCCGGCGCCGTCCACCGCGCCGTGACCGGCTGCCGCAGCCGGTCCTCGGCGGCGGCAGCCCGGTCCGGCAGGGCCGGTTCGCCGGGGGGAGCGGGGCCCACGACCCGCGCGACCGCGGTGTGACGCCGCTCCTGCTGAACCCGCGCCGAGATCTGGAGGGCCGCGTCGGCGGCGGTCCCGACGAGCCAGCCCACCAGCGGCGTACCCAGGCAGAGCAGCAGCAGGGCGAGGAACGCCACCCACGCCTCGGCCAGATCGGTGGCCCGGCGCAGCGGGTTGCGCCGCCAGCGCCAGAGGCCGCCGGCCGCTGCGAGCACGGAGCCCACCCCCTTCGCTGCTTCCTGTCCGTCGCGCACGTTCACGGGTTCCCCGCGCCGGGAAACGCTATGCGAGGACCTTCACCGGGTCACCGACCCGCAGGGTGCCGGTGGTCTCGGGCACGAGGTTGACGCCGAACACGGCCTTGCCGCCGACACGGCGGTGCCGGACGAGTGTGCGGAGCGGCTCGCTGCCCCGTACGGCGGTGCGCTGGTCGGTGGTGGTCACGACGCAGCGCCCGCACAGTCGTGCGACCCGGAAGGTCACCTCACCGATCGCCAGGCGGGTCCACCCGTCCTCCTCCCAGGGCGCGGTGCCGTCGACGACCGCGTTCGGCCGGAACCGCTCCATGGGCAGGGGCCCCTCCTCGGGACGGTCCCCGCGCGCGACGAGCGTGTTGAGGGCGTCCAGGGACGCGGCCGTGGTGACGAGCAGCGGAAAGCCGTCCGCGAAGGACACCGTCTCGCCGGGGCGGGCGTACTCGGCCCTGACGGGGCGGCGGCGGGCCGGGTCGTCCATGTGCACGAGCCGCACCTCGCTGCCGGTGTAGGCGCTGAACCACCGGTCGGCCGCCGGTCCCGCGGGCACCGCGTCCATCTCCGTACCGAAGACCTCGACGACGACCGTGCCGGCCGACGACGGGTCGGGTTCCGCCACGGTGAGCGGCTCCATGCCGGGCGCCGACACCCGCAGTCCTGCGGCACCCGCCTCGGCGGAGGCCAGGGCGAGGCGCGCGTACTGACGCTGGGTCACGGCTTTGCCGGACGTGTCCGCCAGCATCCAGCGGCGGTCCCCGGACAGTCCCCAGGGCTCCACGGCCGCCTCGGCGGGTGCGGAGCCCTGGAGGGACTTGACCGGGTGTATGTGCAGCGAACTCAGGACAGGCGTGGGCACGACCTCGTGACTGGGCATGGCCTCATCCTGTCAGGCGCGGGCGACCCGTACGCCCGTCCTTTCCCGCCCGTTCAGCGCCTGTTCGCAAGCGGCCCGGGAGGCCGGTCAGTACCCGCCGCCCTGGTAGGGGCGCCGGTACGGATCCTCGTACGCCGCCACCGGGGCGGGGCGCGGCGGGCCGACCGGGCGCATCGCGTCGTAACCGGCCGGGGCGGGGCGCGGCGGCTGCGGCTGTTGCTGCGGGCCCGGGTAGCCGTAGCCGCGCGGGGGCGGGGTCTGCTGCGGGACCTGCGGCGCCATGGCGTGCTGGAGCGGGGCGGCGGGCTGGGGGTAGCCGTAACCGCCGCCGTAGGAAGGGGCCGCGGGCTGGGGGGAGGGTGCGGCGGGGAGGGCGGGGAGGGCCGCGGGCAACGCCGGCAGGTAGGTGCTGCCGGTGTCGTACGCGGAAGGCACTCGGATCGGGGCGATCTGAGGCGTGCCCCGTTCTGCGACCAGGGAGTCGTAGATCGGGGTGTCCGGGAACGCCGGCGCGTGGTAGTACGCACCGCCGTACGAGGCACGGGGGGAGGTCATGGCCCTAAGTTAAGCCCACGATGTGCAGGTTGGAAGGCCGGTAAGCGGGTTGTTTGGAGTGCTTCCTGTGACTGCGGAACGCCAATGCGAGCGAATATGGGAAAATCGGTCGCTCCGCGATGCAATGATCGTGTAAAAGCCGAGCTTGATCGGGGTTACCGCCGGGTCCGCGGGGCACGGCGGTACCGCCGCCATTAACGTGGCGGATGCACAAAACGCCGACGGTTTACGCGTGAGACACGCAGGACGCGTGATGGGGGTGGGCATGTCCATGCTTAAGGGATCCAATGTTCCGGTGCCGACACGGGCTCTTCGCGTCGAATTGGGGTGGCGTTCCGGTTCGGGGGTGCCGGACGTCGACGCCTCGGCGCTACTGCTCGTATCCGGAAAGGTGCGCTCCGACGCGGACTTCGTCTTTTACAACCAGGCCGCTCACCCTTCGGGTTCGGTACGTCACGGCGGGAAGCAGACCTCCGCCGGGGCCGTGACGGACACCCTCACCGTCGACCTGCCCCGGGTCGAACCCGCCGTGGAGCGCATCGTCCTGGCGGCGTCGGCGGACGGCGGTCCCTTCAGCCGCGTCCCCGGCCTGTACATCCGCGTGGTGGACCCGGCCGACGGCACCGAGGTCGCGCGGTACGAGAGCGAGGGCGCGAGCGTCGAGACCGCGTACATCCTGGGCGAGCTGTACCGCCGCCAGGGCGCCTGGAAGTTCCGCGCGGTGGGGCAGGGGTACGCCACCGGTCTGGAGGGCCTCGCCACGGACTTCGGCATCTCGGTCGACGAACCGCAGCGGCCGCCCGCCGTCCCGGCCCCCGCCTCCCCGCCCGCGACGCCCTCGCCCTACATCAGGCAGCCGACGGCCCCTCAGCCGCCCGCCACCCCGCAGTGGCCGACGCCGCCCGCACCGTCCGGCACGCGCACCCCGCCGCCCACCCCGCCGTCCACTCCGGTGCCGCCGCCGTCCCCGGCGCCGGTGTCGCCCACCGTGCCCGTCGGCTCGTCCGCGCCGCCCTCCGCGCCCGTGCGGCTGTCCAAGGTCACCCTGACCAAGGAGGCCCCCGCCGTCTCCCTCGCCAAGCAGGGCGGCACCTCCGGCGCCCTGCGCGTGAACCTCAACTGGCAGGTCCGCAAGCAGTTCCGGGGCTGGGGTGCCAAGCGCGGGCGGGCCGTCGCCCAGCACTCCGACCTCGACCTGGACCTGTGCGCCCTGTACGAACTGGCCGACGGCCGCAAGGGAGTCGTCCAGGCGCTCGGGAACGCCTTCGGCGCGCTGCACCACCCGCCGTACGTCCATCTCGACGGAGACGACCGGACGGGTGCCGTCGAGACCGGCGAGAACCTCACCGTCAACCTCGACCAGCAGCACCGGTTCCGCCGGATCCTCGTGTTCGTGACCATCTACGAAGGCGCCCGCAGTTTCGCGGACCTGCACGCCACCGTCACCCTGACCCCGCAGCACGGCGCGCCCGTCGAGTTCTCCCTCGACGAGTGCACCGTCCCGTCCACCGTCTGCGCCCTCGCCCTGATCACCCGCCAGGGCGACGACCTCGTCGTCCAGCGCGAGGCCCGCTACCTCGTTCCCGAACGCGGCGTCAGCCCCCAGCGCACCGTCGACCGTGCGTACGGCTGGGGCATGAACTGGACTCCGGGCCGCAAGTAGCCACCCGGAGCGGCCCTATCGGTCCGGTGCCGGCTGCGGGCGCGGATAGGTCCGCCCCTTCCACGCGGCGCCGCGCCCCCGGTGGTGCCGGACCGCCGAGTCCACCGTCATCAGCAGATAAAGCAGCGCGGTCGCCGGCAGCGTCAGCGCGAGCCACGGCGGCTGCCGGTAATAGCGCAGCATGGGCGTGTACGTCCCCGCCATCACCGCCCACGCCGCCCCGCCCGCCCACGCCGCGGCCGGGTCGCCGCCCACGAGCCCCGCCACCAGACACGCCGGCGGGGCCAGGTACACCAGCGCCATCCCCGACACCGTGCCCGCCAGCAGCAGCCCGCTGTGCCGCAGCTGGGCGTACGCGCTGCGCGTCACCATCGCCCACAGGTCCCCGAGCCGCGGGTAGGGCCGCACGCTGTCCACCTCCTCGGCCAGTCCCAGCCAGATCCGCCCGCCCCGCCTCCGCACCGCACGTGCCAGCGCCACATCGTCGATCACCGCCCCCCGGATCACCTCCGGGATCCCGGCCCGCCGGGCCGCGTCGGCGCGGATCAGCACACAGCCGCCCGCGGCGGCGGCCGTCCGCGCCCCCGTCCGGTTCACCCACCGGAACGGATACAGCTGGCAGAAGAAGTAGACGAAGGCGGGCACGATCAGCCGCTCCCACCGGTTCGCCACCCGCAGCCGCGCCATCTGCGACACCAGATCGAGGTCGTACGCCACAGCCGCCGCGACGAGTCCGCGCAGACTGCCCGGCGCGTGCGCGATGTCCGCGTCCGTGAGCAACAGGAAGTCAGGCCCGCCCCGCGCGTGTGCCACACCGATTCCGTGCCGCACCGCCCACAGTTTCCCGGTCCAGCCGGGTTCCGGCGGCCCCGGCGACACCACCGTCAGCGGGACCCCCCGGCGGCGGACGGCCAGGGCGCGGGCCACCTCCCCGGTGCCGTCGGTGCTCCCGTCGTCCACCAGCAGGACCTCCGCCCGGCCCGGATAGTCCTGGGCGAGCAGCGACGGCAGGCTCAGCGGCAGGACCTCCGCCTCGTCGCGGGCGGGCACGACCACGGTCACCGAAGGCCATCGCTCCGGGAAGCCACCCGCCGGCGGCAGCCGCTGGTCCGTCCTCCAGAAGAACCCCTGCCCCAGCAGCAGCCACGCCCAGACACCGCACGAGACCAGGGCGATCCACGCAAGTACGCTCATTCCGTGCAGTCTGCCCCACATCGCGATGCCCCGGAGGGCCGTCGGCTAGGGTGACCGGGTGAAGATCGCGCTCATGGACTCCGGGATCGGCCTGCTGCCGACGGCCGCCGCCGTGCGCCGACTGCGGCCGGAAGCCGAGCTGGTGCTCTCGTCCGACCCCGACGGCATGCCGTGGGGACCGCATACCCCGGAAGACATCGTCACCCGCGCGTTGATCGTGGCCCGCGCCGCCGCGGCGCACGCACCCGACGCGCTCATCGTCGCCTGCAACACCGCGTCCGTCCACGCCCTGCCCGCGCTCCGGGAGGCCCTGGAACCGGGAATCCCCGTCATCGGCACCGTCCCGGCGGTCAAGCCCGCCGCCGCGGCCGGAGGCCCCGTCGCGATCTGGGCCACCCCCGCGACCACGGGCAGCGCCTACCAGAAGCGCCTGATCGCGGAGCACGCGGACGGCGTCGACGTCACCGAGGTGCCGTGCCCCGGCCTCGCGGAGGCCGTCCAGCACGCCGACACCGAGGGCATCGCCGCGGCCGTCACGGCAGCCGCAGCCCTCACCCCGGCCGATGTGACGGCGGTCGTGCTCGGCTGCACCCACTACGAACTGGTCGCCGACCACATCCGGCAGGCTCTGCGCACGCGCACCGACACCGACCCCGCCCTGTACGGCTCCGCCCCGGCGGTCGCCGCCCAGGCCCTCCGCCGCATCGGTGCCACGCCGCCCTCAGCCGCCCCGGCGGTCCGGGTGGCCGCCCCCGGGCTCACCGTGCTGTGCAGCGGCCGTCCCGCCGCACTCCCCGACGCCGCCCTCACCTACCCGGAGGGCGAGCTTCTGCGGGTTCACCCGGTCGCGGCGGTGCAGGCGCCATAAGACGCCCTCGCTGGGTACCCTCCGAAATATGAGGGACTCCAGGGACGCCGGACGGGACCGCCCCGCGTCCGAGCGCCCCGCCCCGGAGACGCCGCCGGAGATGGTCACCGATCCCGAGACCTGGACCGGCCGCGCGACGAACCGTGTCCAGTGGCTGCTGGCCGCCATCGGTGCGGCCTGCCTCGCGCTCGGCGTCGAGCTGGCCGTCGACGCCGCCTGGAACGCGGGCGTCACCGCCGTCCTGATGGCCGTCATCGGCTGTGTCGCCGTGGGGCTCCTGGTCCTGTTCGGGACCCTCGCGTTCGTGCACGTCGAACTCACCGTGGGCCGCAACGCCCTGGAGGTCCGCTGCGGCTACATGGGTCTGCCCCGCCGCCGTATCCCGCTCGACCACGTCGTACGGGCGGACTTCGCGCCCCGCGTCACGCCCCGCCACTGGGGCGGCTGGGGCTACCGGTGGCGCCCCGAGAAAGGCACCGCGGTCGTGGTGCGGCGCGGTGAGGGACTTGTGCTCACCCTGGGTGACGGCCGCAGTTTCACCATCACCGTCGACGACGCCGAGACGGCCGTGCGCGTGATCCGCCGGCGTCTGAACCTGCGACGCAGGGCGGCCCGCACGGACCCGTGACCAAGGCCGGAGGACCGGCCCGGCCCCTGTCCCGCCGCCGGGCGCGCCGCGTCTCGCCGTAGACTCCCGCACGTGAGCGCCACAGAAAGCCCTGCCGCCGTACCCGAGCCACCCGAGCACCAGGAGCCGCGGGCACGCCGCGTCCTGCGGAGCCTCGTACGCCCCGGGGCGGCGGTCCTGTCCGGTGCGGTCCTGTATCTGAGCTTCCCGCCCAGGCCTCTGTGGTGGCTGGCGCTCCCGGCCTTCGCCCTGCTCGGCTGGGCCCTGCACGGCCGCCGTCCGCGGACCGGGTTCGGACTGGGCCTGCTCGCGGGGCCCGGCTTTCTGCTGCCGTTGCTGGTGTGGACCGGCGAGGAGGTGGGGCCGGGGCCCTGGCTCGCGCTCGTCGCCGCCGAGTCCCTGTTCGTGGCGGCCACGTGCCTCGGCATCGCCGCCGTCTCCCGGCTGCCCGTCTGGCCGCTGTTCGCCGCCGCGGTATGGGTGCTGGGAGAGGCGGCGCGCGCACGTGTGCCGTTCGGCGGTTTCCCCTGGGGCAAGATCGCCTTCGGTCAGGCCGACGGGCTGTTCCTGCCGCTCGCCGCCGTCGGCGGCACGCCCGTACTCGGCTTCGCCGTCGTCCTGTGCGGCTTCGGTCTGTACGAGGCCGTGCGCGTCGTCCTGGCCCGGCGGACGGCCGCGCCGGCCGGGGCGCGCCGCCCGCCGCGCGGCCCCGTCGC
>NZ_JADWYO010000069.1 GCF_022414595.1 Streptomyces sp. MUM 203J
GCGCAGGGCCGACTCGCCCACGCGCAGGAGCGCGCCCGGCGCCAGGCGCACCGGGCGCGCGCCGACCTCGCGGCCGTCCAGCGCCGTGCCGTTCGTGGAGCCCGGGTCCGAGACCCGTACCCGGCCGTCCTCCGCGACGGTCACCACGCAGTGCAGCCGCGACACGTCCGGATCGTCCAGTGGGACGTCGGCGTCGGCGGACCGGCCCACCCGGATGTCGCCCGGGTGCAGCAGATGGACCCCGCCCGCGTCCGGACCCGCCACCACGTGCAGCCGCGCGGGCGCGTCCTCCGGGGCGGCTGCCTCCTCGGCCGGGGCCTGGAGGGCCAGCACCGCGCCGTCGGTCAGCGGCGGCTCGCCCAGGGTGCGGCGCTGCGGGTCAAGCCGCTCCCGCCCGGCGTACAGCACGACGGAACCGCCGGCGGCGCCGTCGGGGCCCGCCACGGCGGTGGCCAGGCCGGACGCCACCGCGGCCAGCGCGGTGCCCGAAGGGGCGGTGACGAGGACGTCACAGGCGCGCCGCGCGGTCTGGCCGCCGGTCGGCGCCGCGAGGACGGTCAGCCGGATGTGCATTGCCGTCAGCGGTCCCTTCTGCGCGGCGCGTCCGGCGGCGGGGGAACAGGCGGGGGAACGGGCCCTGAGGGGGACGGGCCCACTCACTCCCCCCACCCGCGCGCGGACGCGTCGTCCGGTACGAGTCGGTTGCATCCTCCCATCCGCCAGGGGCTGTTCGCCGCCAACCGGGCGAATAAACGATCTTGCGGGGGACGCCGTCGCACGTGGGCCCGGGAATGAGGTCCGGTGCGGGGGGCCGAGGGCCCCGGAGCAGGGGGTGTCGCCCGGGCAACCGGACATGACGGGCATACGTCTTCCCTTTACCGGAGTGCGGGCGACCCGCTCCGTCACGCTCGGTGAGCCGTTCGAACAGAGCGGAACGCCATTAGAGTGGGTCGAACGCAGAACAAGGCAGGGCGCGGCACATCCGCGAACGTCTCGGACCACGACCGCAGGGAGCGCATGACGTGCGGCCAGTCGGCAGCAAATACCTGCTCGAGCAGCCGCTCGGACGCGGCGCCACGGGCACGGTCTGGCGTGCCTGCCAGAGGGAGACCGCGGGGGCCGGGGCCGCCGTGGCCGGGCAGCCCGGCGAGACGCTCGCGATCAAGGTCCTGAAGGAAGAGCTGGCCAACGACGCCGATGTCGTCATGCGCTTCCTGCGGGAGCGCTCCGTCCTGCTCAGACTCACGCACCCCAACATCGTCCGTACCCGCGACCTGGTCGTCGAGGGCGACGTCCTCGCGCTGGTCATGGACCTGGTCGACGGCCCCGACCTGCAGCGGTACATCCGTGAGAACGGCCCGCTGACCCCGGTCGCCGCGAGCCTCCTCATGGCGCAGGTCGCGGACGCGCTGGCCGCCAGCCACGCCGACGGCGTCGTCCACCGCGACCTCAAGCCCGCGAACGTGCTGCTCGCCGAGCGCGACGGGCAGATGCACCCGATGCTGACCGACTTCGGTATCGCCCGTCTCGCGGACTCCCCGGGTCTCACCCGCACTCACGAGTTCGTCGGCACGCCCGCGTATGTGGCGCCCGAGTCCGCCGAGGGCCGCCCGCAGACCTCCGCGGTCGACATCTACGGCGCCGGGATCATGCTGTACGAGCTGCTCACCGGCCGCCCCCCGTTCGCCGGGGCGACCGCCCTGGAGGTCCTCCACCAGCACCTGAGCGCCGAGCCCCGTCGCCCCTCCACCGTGCCCGGCCCGCTGTGGACGGTCGTCGAGCGGTGCCTCGCCAAGGACCCGGAGGGCCGCCCCAGTGCCGAGAACCTCGCGCGCGGGCTGCGGGTCGTCGCGGAGGGCATCGGCGTGCACGCCTCTCCCGCGCAGATCGAGGCCGCCGAGGGTGTCGGCGCGCTGCTGGCGCCCGACCCGGCGCCGACCCAGGTCCCCGGCTCCGCCGGTGGCGGCGTGACCGGCGGTGTCCCCGGCGCGTCCGACGCGACGCAGGTGCTGCCCGGCACCGGCGCCCCGCAGTACGACCCGGCCGCCGCGACGAGCATGCTGCCGATGAACGCCCCCGGCGCCCCGGGCGGTACGCCGCCGGGTGCCGCCGACGCGACGGCCGTCATGCCTCCGGTGCCGCAGGGCCCGCCGCAGCCGCAGCCGGAGGAGCCGCACCCGTGGCAGACCCAGCTGCGCGCCGCCCGCGACCGCAACGAGCAGACGCAGATCCAGTACCTGGACCCGAACGAGGACCCGCTGCGCCGCCGCCCGCAGCGCCGCCCGCAGCCGCCCCAGCCACAGCCCCGGCCGGAGCCGTACCGGCCGCAGCACCAGCAGTACGGCCGGCAGGCCCAGCCGCCGCAGCAGCCGTACGGGCAGCAGGCCCAGCAGCCGTACGGGCAGCAGCCGCAGCCGTACACGCCGCCGCCCCCGGCGCCCCAGCAGCAGTACGCGCCCCCGCCGCCGCCCCAGCCCCAGCCGCGCCAGCGGTACCAGCCGCAGCCCCAGGCCCCGCAGCCGCAGGCGCCCGCGCCCCGGGAGCCGCGCCCGCCGCGTGAGCCCCGGCGGCGCAGCGCCAACCCGATGCGTATCCCGGGACTCGGCTGCCTGAAGGGCTGCCTGTTCACGATCCTGCTGTTCGTCGTGGCGGGCTGGCTCATCTGGGAGCTGACCCCGCTGCAGGACTGGGTGGCCCAGGGCAAGGGCTACTGGGAGGCGATCGGGGACGCGATCTCGACGGTCTCCGACTGGATCGGCGAGCTGGGCGACACGGCACAGCAGCTGCGGCAGTGATCCCCGGCAGCGACTCCGGCGACAGCGTCATCGATATGTCGACACCGGAGGGGTGATTTCCCCTCCGCTGTGAATGCGGGGCCTCCCGTCCGCGTAACTTGGTCGGGAACGCAGCCGCTGAGGGAGCAGTCGTGGCACGGAAAATCGGCAGCCGGTACACGGCTCACCAGATCCTGGGGCGGGGCAGCGCCGGTACGGTGTGGCTCGGCGAGGGCCCGGACGGTCCCGTCGCCGTCAAGCTGCTGCGCGAGGACCTGGCCGCGGACCAGGAACTCGTCGGACGGTTCGTCCAGGAGCGCACGGCCCTGCTGGGGCTCGACCACCCCCGGGTGGTCGCGGTCCGCGACCTCGTGGTCGACGGCGACGACCTGGCACTCGTCATGGACCTGGTACGCGGCACCGACCTGCGCACCCGGCTCGACCGGGAGCGCCGCCTCGCGCCCGCCGCGGCCGTCGCCATCGTCGCCGACGTCGCGGAGGGGCTCGCCGCCGCGCACGCCGCGGGGGTCGTCCACCGGGACGTCAAGCCCGAGAACATCCTGCTCGACATGCAGGGCCCGCTCGGCCCGGGGGGCGCCCACCCCGCGCTCCTCACCGACTTCGGCGTGGCCAAGCTGATCGACACCCCGGCCCGCACCAAGTCCTCCCACCGCATCATCGGCACGCCCGACTACCTGGCCCCGGAGATCGTCGAGGGACTGCCGCCGCGCGCCGCCGTCGACATCTACGCCCTCGCGACGGTCCTGTACGAGCTGCTCGCGGGCTTCACGCCGTTCGGCGGCGGGCACCCGGGCGCGGTGCTGCGCCGCCACGTCACCGAGCGGGTGGTTCCGCTGCCCGGCATCCCGGACGAGCTGTGGCAGCTCATCGTCCAGTGCCTCGCCAAGGCGCCCGCGTCCCGGCTGCGCGCCTCCGAGCTGGCCGCCCGGCTGCACGAGCTGGCGCCGCTGGTCGCGGGCATGCCGCCGCTGGACGTCGACGAGCCCGGGGACGAGGCGGGCCCGGAGCCGTACGAGGAGGACGACGCGCCCTGCCCGGCGCTGCCGCTCCCCGAGCGCCCCCGGCGGGCGGCTGTGCCGCTGGTCCCCGGTTCGTCCACCGACTCCAGCCGGGACACCCACACGTCCATGCGCGTGCCCGGGCCGGACGAGCTGTCCGGCGGCCCCCTCGGCACGGCCCGCGCGCCCCGGGCGGCCGGCCAGCGCCGCCCCGGTTCGGCCCGCAACCGCGCCACGGTGCGGCGACGGCGCCTCGTCGTCTCCGTGGCGGGCGCGGCGCTGGCGGCGGCGGGGCTGGCGGGATGGCTGACGGTGAGCCAGGACGAGCCCCCCGCGGTGCCGCCCGCGTCGGGCCCGTCGGCCCCTGCCCGGTAGTTCCCCCGCCTCCTCCGCCCCCCGGCCGGCCGCGCTCGGTGCCGTGGCTCCGCCGCGAGGGGCATCGCCCCGGACAGGTCCAGGGACGGGGCGGTTGCGGACAGCGGTTACGCTGGAGCCGTGGCAGTCGTCGACGTATCCGAAGAGCTGAAGTCCCTCACCTCGACCATGGGGTCGATCGAGGCCGTCCTGGACCTCGAGAAGCTGAGGGCGGACATCGCCGTGCTCGAGGAGCAGGCGGCCGCACCGTCCCTGTGGGACGACCCCGACGCGGCACAGAAGATCACCAGCAAGCTGTCCCACCTCCAGGCCACCGTCCGCAAGGTGGAGAGCCTGCGCGGCCGGATCGACGACCTCGGTGTGCTCTTCGAGCTCGCCGAGGCCGAGGACGACCCGGACGCCCTGGCCGAGGCCGAGGCCGAGCTGGAGGACGTGCGCAAGGCGCTCGACGAGATGGAGGTGCGCACCCTCCTCTCCGGCGAGTACGACGAGCGCGAGGCCCTGGTGACGGTCCGCGCCGAGGCCGGAGGCGTCGACGCCTCCGACTTCGCGGAGCGGCTCCAGCGCATGTACCTGCGCTGGGCCGAGCGGCACGGCCACAAGACGGAGATCTACGAGACCTCGTACGCGGAGGAGGCCGGCATCAAGTCGACCACCTTCGTGGTCCACGCCCCGTACGCGTACGGCACGCTCTCGGTCGAGCAGGGCACGCACCGGCTGGTCCGCGTCTCCCCGTTCGACAACCAGGGCCGCCGCCAGACGTCCTTCGCGGGCGTGGAGGTGCTGCCGGTCGTCGAGCAGACCGACCACATCGAGATCCCGGAGAACGACCTCCGCATCGACGTGTACCGCTCGTCCGGCCCCGGCGGCCAGTCCGTCAACACCACGGACTCCGCCGTCCGCATCACGCACATCCCGACCGGCGTGGTCGTCTCCTGTCAGAACGAGAAGTCGCAGATCCAGAACAAGGCGTCCGCGATGCGCGTCCTCCAGGCCCGCCTGCTGGAACTCCAGCGGCAGGAGGAGCGCGCCAAGATGGACGCCCTGAAGGGCGACGGCGGCAGCTCCTGGGGCAACCAGATGCGCTCGTACGTCCTGCACCCGTACCAGATGGTCAAGGACCTGCGCACCGACCACGAGGTCGGAAACCCGCAGTCCGTCCTGGACGGCGACATCGACGGCTTCCTGGAGGCCGGCATCCGCTGGCGCAAGCAGCAGGAGAAGTAACCCGCGGTCTTCTTCCCCGACGGCGCCGGGCCCTTTCACGGGCCCGGCGCCGTCGCCGTCCTCGCTGCGTGTGGCGCGCGCCGGGTCGCGGCCTCGGCGGCCGTGCCGTCCCGTCCGGCCCGCCGGGTGGTTGTTCACCCACAGATCGACGACCGGGCACTCCGCACACGGCTGCAGGGCCAGTGAGGTGCAGGGGTGCTTTATCGACAAGGAAACCTGCAGGTGAGCAGGTCCTTTGCAGGTTCTGTCACAGTTTCCGGTCCGCGCCTCGGGCAAGGTCAATCAATCCAGGACATTGCGTGCGCAACCCGCTTGACGCTCTTTCGGAAACTCGGAAGGCTGGCGCGCGGCATGCGCATGTCCGGGGCGCGTGTGACGGGGGCGGACGCTGTTGACGCCACCCCGGAGACCATCGCCCCGCGCGCTGCCCACTGACGGAAACAGCTACTGGGGGTAGCAGCTTTATGACCAACAAGACGCGGGTCCGGGTGGCCCGTATAGCGGCCGGTGCCGTGATCGCCGCAGGTGCGTCCCTGACCGCCGTGGGTGTCGCCCAGGCGGCGGGCTCCGAGCTCACCGTTCCTTCGAGCACGACCGAGCCGTGCAGCCCGGCCGACCCCACGTGTGAGGACAACGGCGGTACCACCGACGGTGGTGCGACTGACGGTGGTGCCACGGACGGCGGTGCGACCGACGGTGGTGCGACTGACGGTGGTGCCACGGACGGTGGTGCGACTGACGGTGGTGCGACCGACGGCGGTGCGACCGACGGTGGTGCCACTGACGGTGGTGCCACGGACGGCGGTGCCACGGACGGCGGTGCGACCGACGGCGGTGCGACCGACGGCGGTGCGACCGACGGTGGTGCCACGGACGGCGGTGCGACGGACGGCGGTGCCACGGACGGCGGTGCGACCGACGGCGGTGCGACCGACGGCGGTGCGACCGACGGCGGTGCCACGGACGGCGGCGCGACCGATGGTGGTGCCACGGACGGCGGTGCGACCGACGGTGGTGCCACGGACGGCGGTGCGACCGACGGCGGTGCCACGGACGGCGGCGCGACCGATGGTGGCGCGACTGACGGGGGTGCGACCGACGGCGGCGCCACGGACGGCGGCGCGACCGATGGTGGCGCGACTGACGGGGGTGCGACCGACGGCGGCGCCACCAACGGCTCCAATGGGAACACCGGCACTTCGGGCACCCAGGGCAGCTCGAACGGTTCCAACGGCACGAACGGGTCGAACGGCACCTCGGGCAGCACCGGCACCTCCGGCACCTCGGGTTCCGGCACCTCCGGTGACACCGGATCCGGTTCCACCGCGACCGGTGGCAACGGCTCCACCGGATCCACCGGCAACGACGTGGCCACCTGTACCGTCGACCTCGAGGGTGCCGAGTGCGTCGACAACAACCCGGCCCCGAACAACGCGGGCTCCCAGCCCGTCTCGCAGGGCGAGGCCAAGGAGGAGCTGGCCGAGACCGGTGCCGGCGAGACCTCGTTCCTGCTGATCGGCGCCGCCACGATGATCGCCGGTGGCATCGGTTTCCGTATGCTGCCGCGTCTCGTCGTGGGCGGTCAGGGCGCTGCCGCCGCCTGAGGGCGGGCACGCCGTAACGCCCCCAGGGCATGAGAGAGGGCCCGGACGCCGTATCCGACGGCGGTCCGGGCCCTCTCCGTGGCTCTGTGGACGGTCCCGTACGGGCTACGCGGGCTGCTGCGCCAGCGCCAGCGCCGCCCCCGCGGCCACCAGGAGCAGGAGCAGTCCCAGGATCACCATCGGGTGCACCGCGCCCCACGGGCTCTGCTGGAGGCGCTCGCGGTGGGCCCGGCACACGGGGCAGCGGCCCTGGTTCACCGGGGCCGCGCAGTTGGCGCACACCAGTCGGTCGTAGGTCATGCGCTCTCCTCCTCCCGCGCGGCGGAGCCGCCGGGTCCGCCGACACCAGGAACCGGGTGTCCGTCGGTCTGGTTCGTCGGCCTGGTTCTCTCCGCATAACGCCCGGGGAAACCAGACGGTTCCCTCGGTTACCCGTTCCACTGTGCCAGGTTCCACGCGTTCAGGCGCGTCCCGGCCGGATTCCGCCGGTCACCGGCCAGTGCATAAAGGGATGAAACGGGCAAGCCCGGGCGCTGACTGCGCGGGCTGTCCGGGTTCGCGTATGGTCACGCACACCTACTCCTCCAGGCCGACCGTGGGTGCATCCGTGATCCGATTCGACAGCGTCTCCAAGTCCTACCCGAAGACGAACCAGCCCGCTCTCAGGGATGTCTCCCTGGAGATCGAGAAGGGCGAGTTCGTCTTCCTCGTCGGGTCCTCCGGCTCCGGAAAGTCCACCTTCCTGCGGCTCATCCTCCGTGAGGAGCGGGCCTCCCACGGGGCGGTGCACGTGCTCGGCAAGGACCTGGCGCGGCTGTCCAACTGGAAGGTGCCGCACATGCGCCGCCAGCTGGGCACCGTCTTCCAGGACTTCCGGCTGCTGCCCAACAAGACCGTGGCCCAGAACGTGGCCTTCGCGCAGGAGGTCATCGGCAAGTCGCGCGGCGAGATCCGCAAGTCCGTCCCGCAGGTGCTGGACCTGGTCGGCCTGGCCGGCAAGGAGGACCGGATGCCCGGCGAGCTGTCCGGCGGTGAGCAGCAGCGCGTGGCCATCGCCCGTGCGTTCGTGAACCGGCCCATGCTGCTGATCGCGGACGAACCGACCGGCAACCTGGACCCGCAGACCTCCGTCGGCATCATGAAGCTGCTCGACCGCATCAACCGCACCGGTACGACGGTCGTCATGGCGACCCACGACCAGAACATCGTCGACCAGATGCGCAAGCGCGTCATCGAGCTGGAGAAGGGCCGCCTCGTCCGCGACCAGGCGCGCGGCGTCTACGGCTACCAGCACTGAGCACATACACGGGCAAGAAAGGCTGAACGCAGGCGATGCGCGCCCAGTTCGTACTCTCGGAGATCGGTGTCGGCCTCCGTCGCAACCTCACGATGACGTTCGCGGTCATCATCTCGGTGGCCCTGTCACTGGCTCTCTTCGGCGCCGCGGTCCTCATGGGCCAGCAGGTCAACGCCATGAAGAGCTTCTGGTACGACAAGGTCAACGTCACGATCTACCTGTGCAACAAGAACGACGCGGGCACCTCCGAGGGCTGCTCCAAGGGCGCGGTGACCGCGCAGCAGAAGGAGCAGATCCAGACCGACCTGGAGAAGATGACGCGCCTGGTCGACACCGTCCACCACGAGACGGCCGACGAGGCGTACAAGCACTACCGGGAGCAGTACGGCGACAACGCCATCGCCTCCATCATCACGCCCGACCAGATGCAGGAGTCGTTCCGCGTCAAGCTCAAGGACCCGGAGAAGTACGAGGTCATCGCGACCGCCTTCGCGGGGCGTGACGGGGTCCACTCGGTGCAGGACCAGCGGGACATCCTGGAGCAGTTGTTCAGCATGATGCGCGGGCTGAACGTCACGGCGCTGGTCGTGATGGGGCTGATGCTGGTCATCGCGCTGATGCTGATCGTCAACACCGTACGGGTGTCGGCGTTCAGCCGCAGGCGGGAGACCGGCATCATGCGGCTGGTCGGCGCGTCCAGCTTCTACATCCAGATGCCGTTCATCATGGAGGCCGCGTTCGCGGGGCTGCTGGGCGGCGCCGTGGCCTGCGTGATGCTGGTGGTCGGCCGGTACTTCCTGATCGACGCCGGGCTCTCGCTGGCGACGCAGATGCCGCTGGTGAAGTTCATCGGCTGGAACGAGGTCCTGTCGGTACTGCCCCTGGTGGTCGTGATCGGGCTGCTGATGCCGTCGCTCGCGGCGGCGGTCGCGCTGCGCAAGTACCTGAAGGTGTGACGAGCGCCGCTCCTGTGCCTCACGCGCCGTGCGGTCAACCGCCGTACGGCGCGGAGCGCTTGTCCTAGAGTGGGCGCCATGTCACTGCCGGGCCCGGGCCGAGCGCCCTCCCTCCGGCCCCGCCGCATCCGGCGCGGGGCCGCGCTGACCGTCCTCTTCGCGACCGTCCTGGCGGCGGGCGCCGCGGCCGGGGCTCTGCCGCACGAGGAGCAGGCGGACGGCGGCCCCGAGCGGGCGGCCGTGACGAGGGCGCCGCGGGGCGAAGACGTACAGGACGAGGTGGCGCGGGCGGCGGCGGAGGCCCTCGCGGAGGGCAGGTCCGGGGCGCAGGCCGCGCAGGAGGTCGTCAGCCGCAGCGGCGACCGGTGGGGCGTGGTCTACGAGGCGGGGGAGTACGCGGAGTTCGAGCGGGCGCTGGACGGCGAGTACACCGGGGTCGGCCTGTGGGCGCGGCGCACCGCCGAGGGGCATGTCGAGGTGACCCGGGTGCAGCGGGGCGGGCCGGCCGACGGGGCCGGGGTCCGGCCCGGGGACCGGCTGCGCTCCATCGACGGGCGCCCGGTGGACGGGCACACCGCGGCCCGTGTGGTGGCGCTGCTGCGCGGCGACGGTACGGGAGGGGGCGGAGCGCCCGCGGAGGCGGGCAGTCCCGTCGTGCTGGGCCTCCAGCGGGGCGAGCGGGTGTGGACCCGCACAGTGCGGCGGGCCGAGCTGGCCACGGAGGCGGTGACGGTGCGGCGGCTGGACGCGGACGCGGTGCTGGTGCGGGTGGCGGCGTTCACCCGGGGCAGCGGCGCCCTGGTGCGCGAGGCCGTGCGGAAGGCCCCGCCGGGTGCCGGAATCGTGCTGGACCTGCGCGGGAACGGCGGGGGGCTGATGACGGAGGCGGTCGCGGCGGCCTCGGCGTTCCTGGACGGCGGGCTGGTGGCGACGTACGACGTGCACGGCGAGGAGCGGGCGCTGCACGCCGAGCCGGGCGGGGACACCGTGCGGCCCCTGGTGGTGATCGTCGACGGCGGCACCATGAGCGCCGCCGAGCTGCTGACGGGGGCGCTCAAGGACCGGGGCCGGGCGGTCACGGTCGGTTCCCGCACCTTCGGCAAGGGTGCGGTGCAGATGCCGAGCCGGCTGGCGGACGGGTCGGTCGCGGAACTCACGGTGGGCCACTACCGCACCCCGGCGGGCCTGCGGGTGGACGGGCAGGGCATCACCCCCGACGTCCCGGCGGCGGTGCGGGCCCAGGAGCGGGCCCGCACGGTATTGAGTGGCCTCGGACGTGGGGCGTAGTGCGAAAATGACAGCACTATGGCAAAGGAAAAGGGACGCAAGCTGATCGCGCAGAACAAGAAGGCGCGGCACGACTACCACATTCTGGACACCTACGAGTGCGGTCTCGTCCTGACCGGCACGGAGGTGAAGTCGCTGCGCCAGGGGCGGGCCTCGCTGGCCGACGGCTTCGTGCAGATCGACGGACACGAGGCATGGCTGCACAACGTGCACGTGCCGGAGTACAGCCAGGGCACCTGGACGAACCACGCGGCCCGCCGCAAGCGGAAGCTGCTCCTCCACCGCGTGGAGATCGACAAGCTGGAGTCCAAGTCCCAGGAGACCGGCCACACGATCGTGCCGCTCGCCCTCTACTTCAAGGACGGCCGCGCGAAGGTCGAGATCGCCCTCGCGAAGGGAAAGAAGGAGTACGACAAGCGCCAGACCCTCCGCGAGCAGCAGGACCGCCGCGAGGCCGACCGTGCGATGTCGGCGGCGAGGCGCCGGGCGCGGGCCTGAGGGACCGAGGGCGCGCGGGAATGCGCTGGCACCCCGGCCCGTTGTTCCCGTACGATGACACTGCCCCAGCCGGAGACGGTGAGGGGCGTCGCTTGAAAAATGAACATGGGGATGATCGGTTTCGACAGCGGCTGTCGAAGCAGGGGAAGCGTGTCGAGGAAGCGGCCATGATCTCGTAAACCACAGGCCGAAACCAATAATCGCCAACACCAAGCGCGATTCCTTCGCCCTCGCTGCCTGAGTAGCGACTTGCGAAGTGTCAGCCCGGGGCTGTTCCCGACCCGGATCCTGGCATCAGCTAGGGAACTCCACCTCTAGGCCCGGTCACGGGGTGTAGAGGAACAACCAACAGTGACTGAGCCCGTCGGAGACTTGTCCGCGTGATCTCCGGGGCCGAGAAAATCGCAGCGGACTGCACACGGAGAAGCCCTGGTTCCGCACCGTTGGACGCGGGTTCGATTCCCGCCATCTCCACTTCGTGGAGGCCCGGGGGTGCACCCCCGGATCCCCGCACCCCATGTGAACAGAGGCCCGGCAGCCCTTGAGGCGGCCGGGCCTCTGCTGTGTGCGAGGCCGTGTCGGCCGGCAGGTGTGCTGTTCAGCACTTGGGAGGGTGCCCAGCCCTTGCGAGCCGCTAGCTGTGCCCGGCTGGCCGTTCATGGTGGGCGGCTGTTCATCGAGCGTGTCCGTGCCGGTCGTCCTACGGGGATACGACACACGCCCCGCCTCCACGGCACAGGAGGCGGGGCGTAGTCGTTCGGGTGGGCCGGTCAGTTGTCGCCGGAGAAGCGTGGGGCGTGTCCGCACAGTTCACGGAACCGCTCGGTCTCGGCGTCGGTGTAATCGTTGTCGCCGTACCTCTCACCTGAGCAGAAGGTGTGTCGGTACCGAGAGGCTTCGTCCGCCGCGTCCAGGGCCATGCTGACCTGCGCTGCCGCGATGACGGCCAGCAGCAGGGTTGTTATCAGATACAGGAACGCGGCGAGCTTGCCTTTGATGATGGGGAAGGTGATCGTCACGCTCTTGGGTGCGGAGTGCTGGGGCGGCAGCGCGTATGCGGGAACGGCGGGCGGGACGGGAGGAGTGGGCGGGGTGCTGGTGGAGGGCGGTCTGGGGTGCGCTGCGTTCGATTCCGTGTCCGGCTCCATGTCAAGCTCCTGTCCGAGTGATTCAACAAGGCGTTGAGGGTAGGGGGCGCGCCTGGTTCCGGGGTTGGACATCAGGCGTACCGGGACTAACGGGCGAGCGTGGCCAACGGCACGTTCTTCGTGGGGGTGTTCGGCTGGGGTGGGGCCGACCGTGCGGAGACGGCGGTCGGACTGTGTCCGCGTGGTCGGGGTGTAGTGCCTTGCGGCAGGAGGGGGCCGCGGCCGCAGGTGCGGCTGGTTGGAAGCTCCCTACGCTTGGTAGGGGGTGGCTCCTGTTACTCGGCGACCGGGTGGCGTCTGCCCGTCGCGACTACGCCCAGCGCCAGTGCGCCCGCAGCCGTCGGCAGTATGTACGCCGTGCCCGCGCCGGCCTGTTCCACCAGCCAGCCGCCCGCCGCCGCGCCCGCCGCGATGCCGCCCAGCAGGGCTGTGACGGCCAGGGACATGCCCTCGTTCAACTGGGTCCTCGGGGTCAGCTGTTGGACCAGGGTCATGCCGGTCACCATGGTGGGCGCTGTTGCCATGCCCGCCAGGAGCAGTGCGCCCGCCAGGGCCAGCAGGCCGCCTGTCTGGGCCGCTGCCCAGGGGAGGGCCATCAGCCCCGCCATCGCGGTCAGGCAGTGCAGGAAGCGGCGCCGTGCGTCCGGGGCCGGTCGGACGGCGCCGTACCAGAGGCCCGCCAGGAACGAGCCCAGGGCCTGGAGAGCCATCACCGGGCCCGCCACCGGACCGTCCACGTACGCCAGGGTCACGATCTCCATCGAGCCGAAGATCGCTCCTGTGCAGAGGAAGACGGTGAGCAGGTGGGGCATGCCCCGGGTGAGGAAGGGGGACCGCGGGCGGGGGCCGCCTGCCGCCGGTGCCACCGGGGGCTCCGTCGCTCGCTGGGCCGTGAACAGCAGCATGCCCGTCAGCAGCAGGACCGCTCCGGCCAGCGTGCCCGCCTCCGGGAACAGTGCCGCGCACAGGAACGCCGCCAGCACCGGTCCCGCCATGAAGCACAGTTCGTCCACCGCCTGCTCGAAGGCGTTCGCGGTGTGGACCGCCGCCGGGTCGTCCCGGTACAGGTGGGCCCAGCGGGCCCGCGACAGGCCGCCGGTGTTCGGTGTCGTCGCCGTCGCGGCGTAGGAGGCGAACAGCGTCCAGGCGGGTGCCCCGAAGTGCACACACAGCAGCAGCGACAGAGAGCCCAGGACCGCCAGCACCGTCGCCGGGAGCGCCACCCGCCGCTGGCCGTACCGGTCCACCAGCCGCGCCGTGAACGGGGCCACCACCGCGGTCGCCGCCAGGCCGGTCGCCGTGACGGCGCCCGCCAGCGCGTAGGAGCCCCGGGCGTCGGCGATCATGATGACCGCGCTCACCGTGAACATGCCCATCGGCACCCGGGCCAACAGGTTGCCGACCGTGAAGGCGCGGGTGCCGGGGAGGGTGAACAGACGGAGGTAGGGGTTGCGCGGAGTCCGCCGGGGGGCCGGCTCCCGGTAGCGCGGGGCCAGCACCAGGGCCTCGGGGGTGAAGAGGGCAGGGGGTGTCGCCGGGGCCTTCCCGGTGGTGGTCTGGGGCATGGATCAAGCCTCGTCGGGGCCGTCTCCGCCGTCCAACACCTGTTCGAGGTCGATTGACGCGGTTCTGTTGTAAGTTTCGGCGCGTGGCCCATGACCCCGACCCCCGCCTCCTGCGCGCCTTCTCCGCCGTCGCCGAGGAACTGCACTTCACCCGCGCCGCCGCCCGGCTCTACGTCGCCCAGCAGGCCCTCAGCCGCGACATCCGGCGCCTGGAGCGGGAGCTGGGCGTCGAGCTGTTCGTACGGACCACCCGGCAGGTCTTCCTCACGCCGGACGGTGAACGGCTGCTGCCGCACGCGCGGGCCGTGCTCGCCGCGTACGAGGAACTGGGCGCCGCCTTCACCGGCGCGGGCGGCGCGCCCCGCCCGCTGCTCGTGGACCTCAACAGCCCGAACGGGATGTTCAGCGGCAGGGTCCTGGAACGGGCCCGAGAGCTGGCGCCGCCCGACTGCGAGCTGATGGCCCGCTACGAGAGCGGCCTCACCTGGGCCGCCGCGGAGATCCTCGCCGGGCGGCTGGACGCGAGCTTCGGGCGGGTGGCCGGGCTCGACCGGTCCGTCCGCGCCCGGCTCGACTGGCAGCCCGTGCGCTACGAGCCCATGGCCGTGCTCCTCCCGGAGGGGCACCCGCTGGTCGACCGCCCCGCGATCGAGCCGGCCGACCTCGCCGGCGAGACCATCTACGGAGGGGCCGGCAACCCCCGCACCCTGGAATGGACCGACCTCGCCCGGCAGCTGTTCGACGAGCACGGCATCCGTCTCGCCCCGCCCGCGCCGCTCGCCGTCGGCGTGGACGAGTTCCGCCGCCTGATGGCCAAGAACCGCACCCCCGTGCTCGTCGTGGTGACGTTCAAGGCCCTGCCCGGCACCGTTCTGCGGCCCCTGATGCGGCCCGTACCGCTGTCGCCTGTGGCGCTGGTGTGGCGCAAGGGGCTCAGGCATCCCGGGCTGGACGCGCTGCGCCGCGCCGCCGCGGAGCTGGCGGCCGCGGAGAACTGGCTGGTCAGGCCCGAGGACTGCTGGCTGCCCGAGGAGGACGCCGCCGTGATGGGCGGGAGCGGCTGAGCCCGGCTGCACGGGGGGCGCTCACACCGATCGCGTACGCCGATGTGAGAGCAAGGTTTCAGCCCGGTCACCTCAGATGACCGGGCTGAAACGCGACGTCCCTACCGTCGGCCACCAGACGGGCTTCAGGGCTGGACCGGCACAAGCGGAGGTACGCGATGAGCGGACAGAGCACACACACCGGCGGGCGGTGGATCCAGGAGTGGGATCCCGAGAACACGACCTTCTGGAAGGAGAAGGGTGAGCGGATCGCCAACCGCAACCTCCTCTTCTCCGTGATCTCCGAGCACATCGGCTTCTCCATCTGGTCCCTCTGGTCCGTGATGGTGATGTTCATGGGACCGGAGTACGGGATCGACCCGGCCGGGAAGTTCTTCCTGATCGCCTCGGCATCCCTGGTCGGCGCGGTCATCCGCGTCCCGTACACGTTCGCCGTCGCCCGGTTCGGCGGCCGTAACTGGACCGTCATGAGCGCGGCTCTGCTGCTCGTGCCGTCCTGCCTCGCGTTCGCGGTGATGGAGCCCGGCACGTCGTACACCACCTTCCTCGTCGTGGCGCTGCTGACCGGTGTCGGAGGCGGCAACTTCGCCTCCTCCATGACCAACATCAACTCCTTCTTCCCGCTCCACAAGAAGGGCTGGGCGCTCGGCCTGAACGCGGGCGGCGGCAACATCGGCGTCGCGGTCGTCCAGCTCGTGGGCCTCGCGGTCATCGGCACCGTCGGCGCCGGCCACCCGAAGGTGCTGATCGGCATCTACATCCCGCTGATCGTCGCCGCCGCGCTGTGCGCCGTGCGGTACATGGACAACCTGGCACCGGTGAAGAACGACACCGGCGCCGCCAAGGACGCGGCCCGCGACCCGCACACCTGGATCATGTCCTTCCTCTACATCGGCACGTTCGGGTCCTTCATCGGCTACAGCTTCGCCTTCGGCCTCGTCCTCCAGACCCAGTTCGGCCGGACCCCGCTGCAGGCCGCGTCGCTGACCTTCATCGGCCCGGCGCTCGGCTCGCTGATCCGCCCGGTCGGCGGCTCCCTGGCCGACCGGTACGGCGGCGCCCGCATCACCCTGGCAACGTTCGCCGCCATGGCCGCCGCGACCGGAGTCGTCGTCTACGCCTCCGTCACCGAGTCGCTGTCCGTCTTCCTGGTCGGCTTCATCGCCCTGTTCATCCTGACCGGGCTCGGCAACGGATCCACCTACAAGATGATTCCGGCGATCTTCAAGGCGAAGGCGGAGGCCCAGGGTCTGACGGGCGAGACCGCCGACACGTACGGGCGGCGCCTCTCCGGCGCCTCCATGGGGCTGATCGGCGCGGTCGGCGCGCTCGGCGGGCTCGGCATCAACCTGGTCTTCCGCCAGTCCTTCATGACGGCGGGCACGGGCACGTCCGCCTTCGTCACCTTCCTGCTCTTCTACGGAGTGTGCATGGCCGTGACCTGGGCGGTATACCTTCGCCGCCCGTCCGCGGCCCCGGCCGGGGCCGCGGACGGTACGGCGGAAGCCCCGGCGCAGCGCCCACTCACCTACTCCGGGGTGTGATCCACCGTGGTCGGCGGCGTCACCCGGGACGGGCACCGTAACGACGGGGAAACGTGGGCGAACCGAGCCTGTCACGCACACTTGTCAGGCTCGGGCACCATGGACCAGCAGCAGGAGCCGCGCCTCCCCGAGGCGGAACGGCATGATCACAGCCGGGTACGCGGCGAGGCGGCGCGGCAGGAGCACGGGCCGCTCGCGGGCTTCACCGTCGGCGTCACCGCGGCCCGCCGCGCGGACGAGCTGACCGCCCTGCTCCAGCGCCGGGGCGCGGCGGTCCTGCACGCCCCCGCGCTGCGGATCGTGCCGCTCGCGGACGACGCCGAACTGCTCGACGCCACCAAGGAGCTGATCGCCCGGCCACCGGAGATCGCGGTCGCCACGACCGCGATCGGCTTCCGCGGCTGGGTGGCCGCGGCGGAGGGCTGGGGGTACGGCGAGGCGCTCGTCGAGTGCCTGCGAGGGGTACGGCTCCTGGCACGCGGCCCCAAGGTGAAGGGCGCCGTGCGTGCGGCGGGCCTGACGGAGGAGTGGTCCCCGGCGACGGAGTCCATGGCGGAGGTGCTGGACCGGCTGCTCACGCAGGGGGTCGCCGGACAGCGCATCGCCCTCCAGCTGCACGGAGAGCCGCTGCCTGGGTTCGTGGAGGCGCTCAACGACGCGGGCGCGGACGTGGTGGTCGTGCCCGTGTACCGGTGGATGCCCCCGGAGGAGCCGGGCCCGCTGGACCGGCTGCTGGACGCGGTGGTGGCCCGGTCCCTGGACGCGCTGACCTTCACGAGCGCGCCCGCCGCGGCGTCGCTGCTGACGCGGGCGGAGGAGCGGGGGCTGCTGGGCGAGGTGCTGGTGGCGCTGCGGCACGACGTGCTGCCCGTGTGCGTGGGACCCGTCACGGCGGTGCCGCTGCAGTCCCGGGGCGTCGACACCGTGCAGCCGACCCGGTTCCGGCTGGGCCCGCTGGTCCAGCTCCTGTGCCAGGAACTGCCGGGGCGGGCGCGTGCCCTGCCGGTGGCGGGGCGACGGGTCGAGATCCGGGGCCATGCGGTGCTGGTGGACGGCGAGTTGCGGCCCGTACCGCCTGCGGGGATGTCCCTGCTGCGGTCTCTGGCGGTGCGGCCCGGTTGGGTCGTGTCGCGGGCGGAGCTGTTGCGGGCGCTGCCGGGGTCGGGGCGGGACGAGCACGCCGTGGAGACCGCGATGGCCCGCCTCAGGTCCGCTCTGGGGGCGCCGAAGCTGATCCAGACAGTCGTCAAGCGGGGGTACCGTCTGGCGCTCGATCCGACGGCCGAGCCGACCGGGGCGTAGGGGCGCGGGACCGGGTGCCCGCGGCGGGCCCGTGCCCGGTCCCGTCCCGACGGTGTGACGGAGTCACCACGTGGCGGAACCGCGGCAGGGGCCCGGGACGGGCCGGAACACAGCCCGTCCCGGGCCCCTGTGAGAGGTCCGAGGGGGAACGGCGAAGCCGCGACAACGCCGCCGGCGCACGCCGCCGCGTACCGTGCCGCACATGACCAGTGACGACCCGTACGTCATCCGCCCCGCCGACCCCTCGCGCGACGCCCCCGCGCTGGCCGCCGCCCTGGCCCGCAACCGTGCCGCCATGCGGCCCTTCGAGCCGCACCGCGCCGACGCGTACTACACGGCCGAGGGGCAGGCCGAGCGGCTTTCCGCACCCGGCTGTTTCATGTGGCTGGTCCTGGAGGGAGGCCGGGTCGTGGGATCGGCCACCCTGTCCGGCATCGTGCTGGGGGCCTTCCGCAGTTGCTCCCTCGGGTACTGGACCGACGAGGAGCACCGGGGCCGGGGGCTCGCCCCGCGGATGGTGGAGGCGGCCTGCCGGGGCGCCCGGGACGGGCTGGGCCTGCACCGGGTGCAGGCCGGAACGCTGCTCGGCAACACCGCGTCGCAGCGGGTCCTGGAGAAGTGCGGCTTCGAACCGATCGGTGTCGCACCCCGGTACCTCGGCATCGACGGAGCCTGGCGGGACCACCGCCTGTTCCAGCGGATCCTGCACGACGATCCCCCCAAGTCCTCGACTTGGCCCGAACAGGGGCCCCATCGCGGTGACCGGGGTTCCGGTGACCGGCCGGGGCGGGCACCCTGAGGGACGGTCGGCATCCGGCGGTGACCCCGAGGCGGTGACGCGCACATGGGCAGCGGGCGGCGGTTCGAGGCCGGGCGGTGGTGTCTGGACCTGATGGCGGAGCACCCGGTCAGCCCGGGGAGGCTCGCCCACTGGCTCACCACCGGCGGGCTCGTCCCTCCCGGGACGCCGCTGCCCGGGGTGGACGACCGGTGGGTGGAGCGGTTCGCCGAACTCCGCGACCACATCGAGGTCCTGGTCCGCGCACAGCTCGCCGCCCGCCCGCCCGACGCCGCGTCACTCCGGCGCCTGAACGTCCTGGCGGCCGTGGCCGCGCCGCCCGCGCCCCGCGCCGTACCGGGCGACGACGGCTCTCTCGTGCGTGAGTTGGCGGCTCCGCCCGAGTGTGCCGCGCTCCTCGCCGCTCTCGCGCGGGACGCGGTGGAGCTGCTCACCGACCCGGCGGCCAGGGCGCGGCTGCGGCAGTGCGAGGGGGAGCGCTGCCACCGCGTCTATCTGGACGTCTCCCGTGGTGGGCGCCGCCGTTGGTGCTCCAGCGAACTGTGCGGGAACCGGGTGCGGGTAGCCCGCCACCGGGCCCGTGCCGCCGGCTCTCCCACACCCCTTCTCGTATCCGTGGAAGAAAATTTCGAGAACCGTTGAGAAGCCGAGCCGTCCGCTCCGTAGAGAAGGGGGCAAGGAGTCAAGGAGTCGGACAGGGTCTCGACCGGGAGGTTCGGGTGCGCAAGGATGCCGCCGTGGCCGATGACCGTCGGGCGACGCGCCGAGCCCGGCACCGCGCGGAGACGACACCGCCCGTCAACCATCCTGTCCCTGACGAGGAGTTGATGCGGTCCCTCTACCGTGAACACGCCGGACCGCTGCTCGCCTATGTACTGCGCCTCGTCGCCGGCGACCGCCAGCGCGCCGAGGACGTCGTACAGGAGACGCTCATCCGTGCCTGGAAGAATGCCGGACAGCTCAATCGCGCGACCGGCTCTGTCCGCCCCTGGCTGGTGACGGTCGCCCGGCGTATCGTCATCGACGGCCACCGCAGTCGGCAGGCCCGGCCGCAGGAGGTCGACCCGTCGCCGCTGGAGGTCATGCCCGCGGAGGACGAGATCGACAAGGCGCTGTGGTTGATGACGCTGTCTGATGCCCTGGACGATTTGACCCCGGCTCACCGGGAAGTTCTGATCGAGACGTACTTCAAGGGGCGTACGGTCAACGAGGCGGCCAAGACACTGGGGATACCCAGTGGGACCGTCCGGTCCCGGGTGTTCTACGCCCTGCGCTCGATGAAGCTGGCTCTGGAGGAGAGGGGGGTATCGGCATGACGACGCCGCCCGGGTACGGCGAGGGGTACGCCCAGGGCTACGACGCGACGCCGACGCCGCACGACGCCGTCGGCGCCTACGTCCTCGGGGTGCTCGACCCCGCGGACGCGAGCGCCTTCGAGGCGCATCTGGCCGGCTGCGGGCAGTGCGCGGCGCGGCTGGACGAGCTGTCCGGGATGGAGCCGATGCTCGCCCGGCTGGCGGAGGCCGGACCCCCGCTCGAACGCCCCGTCCCGGCGCCGGTTCCCCCGCCGGCCGCCGAGCCGCCCGGGCTGGACCGGCTCCTCAAGGAGGTGACGGTCACGCACGCGCGGCGGCGCAGGAGGGCCCGCTACATGCTGGCGGCGGCCGTCGCGATGATCATCGCGGGTCCGGCGGTGGCGGTGGCGACCATGTCCGGCGGCTCCGACGCCCGGTCCAACCAGGCGGGGGAGCCCCTCCCGCCCAGCCCGGCCGAGAACGCCTTCCGCGGGATGACGGACAAGCTGACGGCGACCGACGGCACGACCAAGGTGAGCGCGGCGGTCGGCTTGGAGAAGAAGTCCTGGGGCACGGACGCGGTGCTGGAGCTGAAGAACGTCAAGGGTCCGCTGAAGTGCAACCTGGTCGCCGTCTCCAAGACGGGCGAGGAGGAGGTCGTCACCTCCTGGGCGGTACCGGCCTGGGGCTACGGCATCGAGGACAGCACCAACGAGATGGCGAAGAAGCCCCTGTACGTCCATGGGGGTGCGGCGATGGACCGCAACGACATCGACCACTTCGAGGTCCGCACCTTCGACGGCGACCGCCTGGTCCGGCTGCCCGCGAACGCGTAGCCGCCGACTGGGGCCGGGGCGTCCCCGGAGGCCGGGGACCTTCCCGACGCTGCGCTCGCTGACGTCCGGCAGGAAGCGGGCCATGGTGACGAAGCCGCTGTCATCGTGCAGGACGATCATGCCCGTGGTGTGCTGCCGTCGCGCAGCTCATCGGATCGAGCGGGCTCGCCGCGCCCGCGGCACCGTCTCCGCGAGGCCGTACTGCGCGGCGGCCCCGGCCCGGTCCCACGGCCCCTTCGGCAGCGGCACGTCCGGGTAGTGGAGGCCGGAGAACGTCTCGCCCATGGCCTCGTACTCGGCCGTGCTGCGGACGGCGCGGCGGAACTCGGCCCGCTGGGGCGCGCAGGACCCGATCGCGCGGAGCGTGGTGGTCTCCGGCCACGCGTCCCTCAGCTGCTCCTCCCGCGGCAGGCGCCACAGGGCGGAGGAGTCCGGGAGGCAGTGGATCACGCGGCGTCCCGGCGTCCCGGCGCCCCTGCCGGTCCTCCCGGCCCTGCGGGTCCTGCCCTTCTCCCTCGTCCCCGGCCCGGTGGCGCCGCCGGGCCTCGCAGTCCCACTGCTGAGCGGCCTGGCAGTGCCCGGCCACCAGCGCGGCCCGCTCGTGTCGCTCGGCGTACTCCCGCAGCGCCGCGTCGACCACGGCCCTCTCGGGCCCGCGGCAGGCCACGCGCATCGCCTTCTCCAGCGTGTCGTCATCGAGGCCGATCGCCGCCACACTCAAGCCCGCCTCCCTTGTGCACGACCAACGCCCGGCATGAACAAAGCCGGGTGCCTGCCGGGGCGGTCCCGTGTTCCGGGCGGCGCCCCGACTGACACACGGCGGATCGTGGCGTACGCTCGACGGCTGCCCAGTGCACGTCAGAAGGGGGCCCCGTGGCCGCGCAGCAAGCCGTCGACTCGGTACGGGACCGTGAGATCGCGGTGGAGCAGGAACACCTGAACCGCGTCTACCGCCGACTTGAGGAGAAGATCCACGAGGCGGAGTTCCTCATGCACGACGCCGCCCGGCGCGGCCAGGTCGGCACGCCCGGGGCGCTGGCCGAGCGGGACGCCCAGGTGTTCCGGGCCGGGATCCACCTGAACCGGCTCAACAGCGAGTTCGAGGACTTCCTCTTCGGCCGGATCGACCTGCTCCACGGCAAGGACGGGAAGAAGGGGCCCGACGGCGCCTACACCTCCGTCGAGCCCGCCGACGACGCCGTACGGGACGACAACACCGCCGACATCGGGGAGACCCTCCACATCGGGCGCCTCGGCGTGCTGGACGCCGACTACGCGCCGCTCGTCATCGACTGGCGGGCGCCCGCCGCCGCGCCGTTCTACCGGGCCACGCCCGTCGACCCCGGCCGGGTCGTACGCCGACGGGTCATCCGGTCCAAGGGCCGGAAGGTCCTGGGCGTCGAGGACGACCTCATGCGCCCCGAACTGACCGCATCCCTCGACGGCGCCGAGCTGCCCGTCATCGGCGACGGCGCCCTCATGGCCGCGCTCGGCCGGGCCCGCAGTCACAGCATGCGGGACATCGTCTCGTCCATCCAGGCCGAGCAGGACCTGGTCATCCGCGCGCCCGCCGCCTCGGTCACGTACGTGGAGGGCGGGCCCGGCACCGGCAAGACCGCCGTCGCGCTGCACCGGGCCGCGTACCTGCTCTACCAGGACCGGCGGCGGTACGCCGGGGGCATCCTGATCGTGTCCCCCACCCCGCTGCTGGTCGCCTACACGGAGGGCGTGCTGCCCTCGCTCGGTGAGGAGGGCCAGGTCGCGATCCGCGCGCTCGGCAGCCTCGTCGACGGCGTGCAGGCCACCGCGTACGACGAGCCCGCCGTCGCCCGCGTCAAGGGCTCCTCCAGGATGCTGAAGGTGCTGCGCAAGGCCGCGCGCGGTGCCCTGGAGCTGGGCGAGCAGCCCGGCCGCCTCCGGGTCGTCGCCTTCGGCCGGCGCCTCGAACTGGACGCGGAGGAACTGCGCCGCATCCGGATGGGCGCGCTCGGCGGCACCGCGCCCGTCAACCTGCTGCGCCCCCGCGCCCGGCGGCTGCTGCTCGACGCCCTGTACGCGAAGACCGGGGCCGCCGCCCGGGAGGCCGACCCGGAGCTGGCCGCCGAGCTGCGTTCGTCGTTCGACGAGGACGTGACCTCGGAGGACTCCTTCGGCGAGTTCCTCGACGCCTGGTGGCCCGAGCTGACCCCGCGCCGTGTGCTGGCCGCGATGGCCGACGAGCGGCGGCTGGGCCGCTGGTCCCGCCGGGTCCTCAACCCCGGCGAGGCCCGCCGCGTCGCCCGCTCGCTGCGCCGGGGCACACCGGAGACGTACTCCGTGCACGACGTGGCCCTGCTCGACGAGCTCCAGGCACTGCTGGGCGCGCCCGCGCGGCCCCGCAGGAAGCGTGAGGCCGACCCGCTGGACCAGCTCACCGGTCTGGAGGAGCTGATGCCCGTACGGGAGGAGTCGCAGCGGGAGCGGGCCGAGCGGCTGGCGCAGGAGCGCACCGAGTACGCGCACGTCATCGTCGACGAGGCGCAGGACCTCACGCCGATGCAGTGGCGCATGGTGGGGCGGCGCGGCCGGACGGCCACCTGGACGGTCGTCGGGGACCCGGCCCAGTCCTCCTGGTCGGTGCCGGACGAGGCCGTGGAGGCCCGGGACGAGGCGCTCGGCCGCCGGCCCAGACGCCGGTTCACGCTGACCGTGAACTACCGCAACCCGGCCGAGATCGCGGAACTGGCCGGGAAGGTGCTGGCGCTGGCCATGCCGGGCGCCGAGTCGCCGCGCGCGGTGCGGTCGACCGGCGTCGAGCCCCGGTTCGTCCCCCTGGCGGACGGTGAACTCGCTCACGTCGTCAGAGAGGAGGCGCGGCGGCTCCTGGACCGGGTCGACGGCACGGTCGGCGTCGTCGTCGCCATGGACCGGCGCGAGCAGGCCGCCCGCTGGCTCGCGGGCCTGGGCGACCGGGTGGTGGCGCTGGGCAGCCTGGAGGCGAAGGGCCTGGAGTACGACGCCACGGTCGTCGTCTCCCCGGCGGAGATCGCGGACGAGTCGCCGGCCGGGCTGCGTGTCCTGTACGTGGCCCTGACCCGCGCCACCCAGCAGCTCACCGTCATCTCCGGGCCGCGCGACGAGCCCGACGCGGACGGCGTCCCGGACCTGCTGAGGGACTGACCGGGGCGGGCTCGGGCGGGTTCGGGCGGGTGGGAACCGCGTCCCGGGAGGGTTTGTTAGCCTGGTTACGGCACCGGCTCGATCCAAGCCCCCGGGCCCAACCTTCGTCGCTTCGAGCGACCACTTGCCGCGAGGCGAGCATGGCGGGTCGGTGCCATCAGCGTGTGGAGCGGGTCCGTACCGCCCCGGAGAGATCCGGGAGGGTACGGACCCGCTCCTTTTCGTTGCACGGCACCGCACTTTCCTTGCACGGCACCGCACTTTCGTTGCGCGGACAGCCATGCCTCTCGTATGGTGGAAAACAGTTTCCGAAAACAAAATGAACAGAATGACCGCATTACCCGCTACTCGCAAGTAGGTGCGACGATCGGAGACCCCCGTCCCGCCACCGCCCGCATCGGGCAGGCCGCGTCGGGGCAGCAATGGAGCTAGGGAAAGCAGAGGAACTCGGCCATGGCAACGGCGCCCAGCGTCTCGTACTCGATGACGGTCCGGCTGGAGGTGCCCGCGAGCGGAACCGCGGTCTCCCAGCTGACCACGGCCGTGGAGTCCTCCGGAGGCTCGGTCACCGGCCTCGACGTGACCGCGTCAGGCCATGAGAAGCTGCGCATCGACGTCACCATCGCCGCCTCCTCCACCGCGCACGCCGACGAGATCGTCGGCAAGCTCCGCGGCATCGAGGGCGTCGTCCTGGGCAAGGTCTCCGACCGTACGTTCCTGATGCACCTCGGCGGCAAGATCGAGATGGCGTCCAAGC
Organism: Streptomyces sp. MUM 203J; assembly: GCF_022414595.1. Lineage (GTDB taxonomy): Bacteria > Actinomycetota > Actinomycetes > Streptomycetales > Streptomycetaceae > Streptomyces. Next base: position 24,507 of record NZ_JADWYO010000069.1, read on the forward strand.
ACCCCATCCGCAACCGTGACGACCTGTCCATGGTCTACACGCCGGGCGTGGCGCGCGTGTGCATGGCCATCGCGGAGAACCCCGAGGACGCCCGGCGGCTCACCATCAAGCGCAACTCCGTCGCCGTCGTGACGGACGGCTCCGCCGTCCTCGGCCTCGGCAACATCGGTCCCAAGGCCGCCCTGCCCGTGATGGAGGGCAAGGCCGCCCTCTTCAAGCGGTTCGCCGGCATCGACGCCTGGCCGATCTGCCTGGACACCCAGGACTCCGACGCGATCGTCGAGATCGTCAAGGCCATCGCTCCCGGCTTCGCGGGCATCAACCTGGAGGACATCTCCGCACCCCGCTGCTTCGAGATCGAGGCCCGGCTGCGCGAGGCTCTCGACATCCCGGTCTTCCACGACGACCAGCACGGCACGGCGATCGTGGTCCTCGCCGCGCTCACCAACGCGCTGCGGGTGGTGGGGAAGGCCGTCGGGGACGTACGGGTCGTGATGTCCGGCGCCGGTGCCGCCGGTACGGCCATCCTGAAACTCCTGATCGCGGCGGGTGTCAAGCACGCGGTCGTCGCGGACATCCACGGCGTCGTGCACGCGGGCCGTGAGGACCTGGTGGAGGCGGCACCCGAGTCGCCCCTGCGCTGGATCGCGGACAACACCAACCCCGAGGGCGTCACCGGCACGCTCAAGCAGGCCGTCGTCGGCGCCGACGTCTTCATCGGCGTCTCCGCCCCGAACGTGCTGGGCGGGGACGATGTCGCGGCCATGGCCGACGGCGCCATCGTGTTCGCGCTCGCGAACCCGGACCCGGAGGTCGATCCGGCAATCGCCCGTCAGACGGCGGCAGTTGTGGCCACCGGGCGGTCCGACTTCCCCAACCAGATCAACAACGTGCTGGTGTTCCCGGGCGTCTTCCGCGGCCTGCTGGACGCCCAGTCCCACACGGTGAACACCGACATGATGCTGGCCGCCGCGACCGCGCTCGCGGACGTCGTGACCGAGGACGAGCTGAACCCGAACTACATCATCCCGTCCGTCTTCAACGACAAGGTCGCGGGCGCCGTTGCCGGTGCCGTCCGCAACGCCGCGAAGGCCGTGACAGGGGAACCCGAGTCGCTCTGACCGCGACCCGTACGGGCGTGTCGCAAGGCGGGCGCGAAGCGTCCCGCGTAGGGTGGGAGGATCTGCCTGCGCAGCCGACCCGATGTCACCAGGACGGGGCCGTGGCGCTTTTCGTGTGACCCCGGAGGGTGCCGGATTGGCTTTCCCGCCGCTGGTAGGGGCAGGATGCGTATCCGGGCGCGACGGTCTGACAGCTGACCCGGGTCCGATCACTGTCGTAGGGCCCTGGCAGCATCGGCATCGCTGTGCCGAACATGCGGCTCCGCCGCGTGGCACGCCTCACAGGCAAGAAGAACACGGGAGTAAGAACATGAACCGCAGTGAGCTGGTGGCCGCCGTGGCCGACCGCGCCGAGGTGACCCGCAAGGATGCCGACGCCGTGCTGGCCGCGTTCGCCGAGACCGTCGGCGAGATCGTCGCCAAGGGCGACGAGAAGGTCACCATCCCCGGCTTCCTGACCTTCGAGCGCACGCACCGTGCCGCTCGCACCGCTCGTAACCCGCAGACCGGCGAGCCGATCGACATTCCGGCCGGTTACAGCGTGAAGGTCTCCGCGGGCTCGAAGCTCAAGGAAGCCGCCAAGGGCAAGTAAGCCCCTCAGGCGCTGAGTGAAGGGCGGCCACCCCTTGGGGTGGCCGCCCTTCTGTTCGCCCGCGTAAGGGGCCTTGCAGGCCCGCCTGTGGGCATATGACGCCACGTCCGCACGAGCGGCATATGACGACCCCTGCGTACGCAAACGAAACGGCCCCCGTACGAGACGGGGGCCGTGCGGCCAAACAGGTGACGGAACGTCAGGCCGACGCGCTGCCGCGCGACGGACGCCGGGGCGGACGGAGCTTCGGCCGTTCGGGGTGCCGGGGTCAGACGGAGGCGCGGCCGTTCGGCAGCTCGACCTTCGCCCCCAGCTCCACCAGCTTCTCCATGAAGTTCTCGTAGCCGCGGTTGATCAGGTCGATGCCGTGGACGCGGGACGTGCCCTGGGCCGCCAGCGCCGCGATCAGGTACGAGAAGCCGCCGCGCAGGTCCGGGATGACCAGGTCCGAGCCCTGCAGCCTCGTCGGGCCCGACACGACCGCCGAGTGCAGGAAGTTGCGCTGCCCGAAGCGGCAGTCGGAGCCGCCCAGGCACTCCCGGTACAGCTGGATGTGCGCACCCATCTGGTTCAGTGCGGAAGTGAAGCCCAGCCGCGACTCGTACACCGTCTCGTGCACGATCGACAGCCCCGCCGCCTGCGTCAGCGCCACGACCAGCGGCTGCTGCCAGTCCGTCTGGAAGCCGGGGTGCACGTCCGTCTCCAGGGCGATCGCGTTCAGCGAACCGCCCGGGTGCCAGAAGCGGATGCCCTCGTCGTCGATCTCGAAGGCGCCGCCGACCTTCCGGTACGTGTTGAGGAAGGTCATCATGGAGCGCTGCTGCGCGCCCCGCACGTAGATGTTGCCCTCGGTCGCCAGCGCCGCCGACGCCCAGGACGCCGCCTCCAGGCGGTCCGGGAGCGCGCGGTGGGTGTATCCGCCCAGCTCGTCCACACCGGTGATGCGGATCGTCCGGTCGGTGTCCATGGCGATGATCGCGCCCATCTTCTGCAGCACGCAGATGAGGTCCTCGATCTCCGGCTCGACCGCGGCGTTCGCGAGTTCCGTCACGCCCTCCGCGAGCACCGCCGTGAGCAGCACCTGCTCAGTGGCGCCCACCGACGGGTACGGCAGCTCGATCTTCGTTCCACGCAGTCGCCGGGGCGCCTCCAGGTACTGGCCGCCCTCCCTCTTCTCGATCTTCGCGCCGAACTGGCGCAGCACCTCGAAGTGGAAGTCGATCGGCCGGCCGCCGATGTCGCAGCCGCCGAGGCCCGGGATGAAGGCGTGGCCGAGGCGGTGCAGCAGAGGGCCGCAGAAGAGGATCGGGATACGGGACGAACCCGCGTGGGCGTCGATGTCGGCGACGTTCGCGGACTCGACGTGCGTCGGGTCCATCACCAGCTCACCCGGTTCCTCGCCCGGGCGGACGGTCACCCCGTGCAGCTGGAGCAGCCCCCGGACGACCCGCACGTCGCGGATGTCGGGCACGTTGCGCAGTCGGCTCGGGGCGCCGCCCAGCAGGGCTGCGACCATGGCCTTGGGCACGAGGTTCTTCGCGCCGCGGACGCGGATCTCGCCCTCCAGCGGGGTGCCGCCGTGGACAAGCAGTACATCGTCAGTGCCGGTCATGTATCTCGCGTTCCGGTGGGTCCCCCCCGGCGCAGCCGGGGAGGGTCGGGCAGGGGGCCAGGGAAAAGGGTAAGGGGCCGCAACCCCCCTCTTGTAAGGCCACGGGGCGCCGGATTCTGTAATGAATTCGGCACAACACGGTCCGTCCTGTCGGCCTTGCGGACCGTTACGGTCCGCTTTCGGCCACCCGGGCTGTTCACGAGCGGGTGCGGGAGCGGCTGCGGGGCAGGATTCGGCGGCCGGTACGCGCGGGGCGCGCGGCCTCCGGGCGAGTGTGCCGCACAGGCCCCGCCGGGCCGCAAAGTGCGGGATCATGTCTGCCATGACCGAGGTGTCCTCGCTCGCAGGGCGGCTGCTCGTCGCCACCCCCGCGCTGGCCGACCCCAACTTCGACCGCGCGGTGGTGCTGCTCCTCGACCACGACGACGAGGGTTCCCTCGGCGTGGTCCTGAACCGCCCCACCCCCGTCGGCGTCGGGGACATCCTGGAACCCTGGGCGCCGCTCGCCGGTGAGCCCGGCGTGGTCTTCCAGGGCGGCCCCGTGTCGCTGGACTCGGCGCTCGGGCTGGCCGTGATCCCCGGCGACGAGGGCCCGCTCGGCTGGCGGCGGGTCCACGGCGCGATCGGGCTGGTCGATCTGGAGGCCCCACCGGAGCTGCTGGGGCCGGCCCTCGGATCGCTGCGGATCTTCGCCGGGTACGCGGGATGGGGGCCCGGACAGCTGGAGGACGAGCTGGCGGACGGCGCCTGGTTCGTCGTCGAGTCCGAACCGGGGGACGTATCGTCCCCGCGGCCCGAGAGCCTGTGGCGTGCGGTGCTGCGGCGGCAGCGCAGCGAACTCGCCATGATCGCGACGTATCCGGACGACCCGAGCCTGAACTGATCGCGGGCCGGGTCGGTACCCTTGGCACTTATGAGCACTCTCGACGAGCCCGAGCGCGGGGCAGGCACGGGGACCCTTGTAGAGCCGACGCCACAGGTGTCGCGCGGCGACGGCGACCACGAGCGCTTCGCCCACTATGTCCAGAAGGACAAGATCATGGCGAGTGCCCTGGACGGCACTCCCGTCGTCGCCCTCTGCGGCAAGGTCTGGGTGCCGGGGCGCGACCCGAAGAAGTACCCGGTCTGCCCCATGTGCAAGGAGATCTACGAATCCATGGGCGCGGGTGGCGACAAGGACAAGGGCGGCAAGGACAAGTAAACGGCTCCAGCCGCTGACCGGGGCCCCTCGGGCGCGTTCGACGGCGCCCGAGGGGCCCCGCGTGTTCCGCCCGGGCGGGTACGCCGCCCGCGCCGGGCCGTCCGGCCGCGGCCCGGGCGGCCGGGCCGGACGCGGCCTGCGGGGGCAGGGTCGCAGGGGGCGGGCCGCATGGCCGGTTTTCGCCGCGCCGGTGCTCCGTCACGCTCTCGGCTCCGCCCGGGGCCGGGGGTACGCGCACGGCCGTCTCACCCCTGCCGGACCGCCGTCCGCGGCACGCGCTCCCGCACCTCCGCCTCACTGACGGCCAGGGCCGCCGCATCGAGATCCGCCGGGTGCCCGAGACCGACCGGGACCGGCGCACGGTGTCCCCGTACGAGACGGGGACACCGCGGCCTCCTGCTGCGGCGGCGCTCCGCCCGGCGGCCGCCGCGCGCAGGACGGCGTACGCGAGACCGCCGCCTACGCCGTACGCCCGTCGGCCCCCGGTTCGGGCCTCCGGCCACCCGCGGGCCGCCGTCGCCGTGAACCCCGGACCCGGCGGCACCGGCGTGATCGGCACGGGCGTCTGCCCCTTCGTGCGCATCGGCGGCGACGAGCGCCAAGCAGGGCGCGCCCCCGTCACCGTCCAAGCCCGTACCGGGGCAAGGGGAGTCGAGGGTGAGGGCGGGCTCCAGGCCTGGTCCGTAGGGCACTTCGCCCGCCGCATGCGTCCGGCGCCCCGCCGGACGGGCCGGGGCCTGGGAGCCGGCGCGCACGGGCCGGGCAGCAGTCGGCCGGTGCCTTCGTCTCCTCCCGCCGCGGCGGACCGCCGTCGACCGGGCCGGGCGCGACGTCGTCATGTGCCCCTCGGGACACGGGCATCTGGTCCGCCGTCAGGTCCTCGGTCCCTAGGGCGTGCGCCGCCCGGGTGCGTCCGTACGCCGGAGGCCGTCCACCGGTTCGAGCCCGCCCCTCACCCCCCGGGGCCCGGCACCCGCGCCGCGCGGCATGCCGCAGGCGGTCCGGGCCGGCCTGTGCACCGGGGTGGCGGAGAGCCGCGTCCGCGCCGACTGCCGGGCCCTTCCGGCGCCTTGGCGCCTTCGCGGAGACCGCCCGGTCGGTGACCCCGCCCGCGCCCGAGGAGCGCGGCCTCGCGGACTTCGAGCGGCGAATGGCGCCGCACCACCGGCGCCTTGAGGCACTCGGTGCCGACTGCCGGCGCCCGGAGGGTTCGCTCCCCTCACAGCGGCGCCGGGGGGTGACCGGACGCCCGGCCGACACGCCGCCCCCGAACGTGTGACCCCGGCCCGCCCCGCACACGGAATCCGCACCGAAGACCTCGCAAGCAACCGTATAAGGGAAAAGAAGCGTCAATTCACTTGGGCCGCGGAGGGAGTGGCAAATCGGGGCAAGTTGCCCACTTGGGGGCGTAGGGGGAGGTCAGGGGAGGGTGCGGGAGCAGCCGGGAGGGGCTGGGGCGTCGCGGGCGGAGGCGTCCTTCCCCGACCCTCGCGCCGGAGATCCTGGAAGATGTGCCAGAGTTTCCACGTCCGGGCTGTCAGCACGTACCGTACGGCCACACAGCCGGGACGACAGTCGGGACCACCGGAGGGACAGCCGGAACAGCCGCAGCGGTCGCCACGGCCGACGCGGCAGGCGATACCTCCGGCACAGCCGGGACCGGGACACCGGGAAGGGGCAGCTGGGTTGACCACGCACGCACCGCGGGCGGCGCAGTCCGTCACGCTGCCGGCCACGCTCGACGAGGCCGTGGCCGCGCTCGCCGCCATGCCCGCCGCCGTGCCCGTCGCCGGCGGCACCGACCTCATGGCCGCCGTCAACCAGGGCAGGCTCCGCCCGGCCGGACTGGTCGGCCTGGGCCGGATCAACGAGATCCGCGGCTGGCAGTACCAGGACGGCCACGCCCTGCTCGGGGCCGGTCTGACCCACGCGCGCATGGGCCGTCCCGACTTCGCCGCGCTCATCCCCGCCCTGGCCGCCGCCGCCCGCGCCGCCGGGCCGCCGCAGATCCGCAACGCGGGCACGCTCGGCGGCAACATCGTGTCCGCGGCGCCCGCCGGGGACGCGCTGCCCGTGCTGGCCGCGCTGGAGGCCGACCTGATCGTCGTCGGCCCCGACGGCGTCCGCGAGCTGCCCGTCTCCCACCTGCTGGCCGGACGGGAGATGCTGGAGCCCGCCGAACTGGTCGCCCATGTGCGCGTGCCGCTGCTGCACGCCCCGCAGGTGTACCTGAAGGCCACCGGGCGGACCGGCCCCGGGCGCGCCCTGGCCTCGGTCGCCGTCGTCCTGGACCCGGCACGGCGTGCCGTGCGCTGCGCGGTCGGGGCGATCGCGCCGATGCCGCTGCGCCCGCTGGAGGCCGAGCACTGGATCGCCTCGCTCGTCGACTGGGACGGTGAGCGCGGGCTGACCCCGGAGGCCCTGGTGGCGTTCGGCGAGTACGTGGCCGCCGCCTGCATCCCGGACCAGCCGCCGGGCGCCGAGGGCGAGGAGCCGCCCCCGCTGCCACCCGCCGTACTGCACCTGCGGCGCACTGTCGCCGTGCTGGCCCGACGAGCACTGGGGAGGGCGCTTTCGTGACCGCCGACGAGAACGAGAACCAGCACCGGCACGGGCATCAGCCCGAGCCTCAGCACCGTTCTGAGCCTCAGCAGTCCCCGGAGCCGCATCAGCCGCATCCGCCGCACCAGGAGGGCGGCGGCTGGCAGCCGATCCCGGCCGGTGAGTACGACGGTGACGTGACGGCCTTCGTGCAGTTGCCGCCCGGCGCCGGGCTGGACGGCATCCCCCTGGAGGCGCCCGGACACGGGTACGTGCCGCCCCGGATCGACGACCCGCACGCGACGGCCCAGTGGAACTTCCAGGAGGCGCTGGCCGCGGAGGAGGCGCACGGCCACCCGAGCAGCCCGGCCGGGCCCGCGTCCGGCGCGGACCTGACAGGGCAGTGGACCATTCCGGTCGCGCAGGGGGACCTGCCGGAGGAGTCGGGCGAGTACCGGATCGGCGGAGGCCGGCCGGCGCCCGCGGCCGACTGGACCGGCACCGGAGCCGTGCCGGCCGGCGGCTCCGCGGGCGGCCCCGGAGGGATCACCCCGCCCGCGACCCTGCCGGGCGGGGCGCCCGCGCCCTGGGCCGTGGAGCCCGAGCCGCACCCGGTGGTGCCCCCGCAGGCCCCGCGCCATGCGCCGGAGGGCGAGGCGGCGCCCGTACGGGACAGGGC
>NZ_JADWYO010000070.1 GCF_022414595.1 Streptomyces sp. MUM 203J
CCGCCACGCCCCCGCCCGGCTACGGGGCCGCGCCCACGCCCCCGCCCGGCGTCGGGCACGCCGCCACGCCCCCGCCCGTAGCCGGTTACCAGGCCACCCCGCCGCCCGGGTACGGTCAGGCGCCCACGCCGCACCCGTACACCCACCCGGTCGTCGGCACTGACCCGTACGGCGGCACACAGCCGGCGCCCATGCCCGCTCCGGCTCCCGCTCCGGCGCCCAAGCGGAAGTCGCGCGTCGGGCTGGTGGCCCTGGCCGCGGTGCTGGTGTTCGCCGTCGCGGGCAGCGCCACCGCGTACTTCGTCCTCAAGGACAAGGACCAGAACAGCCAGTCGCAGGGTGACGGCGGAAGCGATCAGCCCCGTACCCCGTCCTCGCCCTCTCCGGCGGGCGGTGGTGACGCCGCAGGCGGCGACCAGACCGGGAGCGGCACGGGCTCCGACTCCGGTTCCGACCCGGATTCCGGCTCGGACTCCGGCTCAGAGCCCGAGCCCGGGGCCGGGACCACGCCCGGCACCGGCTCGTCCGTCGGCGACGAGGGATCCACCGACCCGCCCGCCGCCGTGGAGTACCCGGGCATCGACCTGGTCAAGCGCTACGAACTCGCCCTCGCCGACGACCCGGTGAAGCCCAAGACCGACGGCGGCGACATCTACAACAGCCCGGTCTCCGGGATCGCCATCGCGAAGAGCAGCGCCCGCCTCGTCCTCCTGCGCACCGGACAGCCGGGCACCCTGGAGACCTGCATCAACGAGACGCGGTACGCGCAGTCCATCAGCAAGTCGAAGATGAGCAAGGGCTCCCGCATCTGCGTGCAGAACGGCGCCGGGGACGTCGCCCTGCTCACCGTCACGGGCTTCTCGCCGGACTCCGACCCCAGCGACTACATCAGCATGGACCTGACGGTGTGGCGCGGAGCCATGGACGTCGATCCGATGAGCTGACGGCGGGCCGACGGTCCGCCGGTGTCGGCGGACCGTCAGCGGCGGATCAGGCGGCGGGCGCGGGCCTCCGCGACCGCCGCCGTCCGCGACTCCACGCCCAGCTTGGCGAAGACATGGACCAGATGGGACTTGACGGTCGCCTGGCTGAGGAACAGCCGCTTGCTGATCTGCTGGTTCGACAGGCCCTCCCCGACCAGCTCCAGCACCTCCAGCTCCCGCTTCGTCAGCGTCTCGCCGGGCGTGCGCATCCGGTTCATGAGGCGGTGCGCGACAGCCGGGGCGAGCGCCGACTGGCCCGCTGCCGCGGTCCGCACCGCCGCTGCCAGCTCCTCCGGCGGCGCGTCCTTCAGCAGGTAGCCGCTCGCGCCCGCCTCCACCGCCGCCAGGATGTCCGCGTCCGTGTCATACGTCGTGAGGACCAGCACCCGGGGCGCCCCCGGGCCCCGCGCGGTGATCGCCGCCGTCGCCTCCGAGCCGTGCAGCGCGCCGCCGGTGAACTGCAGGTCCATCAGGACCACGTCCACCCCGCCCGCTGCCGCGCGCTCCACGGCGGCCTCCGCCGTCGCCGCCTCCGCGACCACCGTGAAGCCGGGTTCGGTGTCCAGCACGGCCCGCAGCCCGGCCCGTACGACAGGGTGGTCGTCGGCCAGGAGAAGCCTGATCGTCATGCCGGGACCTCCGGATTCAGGGGCAGCGCGACCGCCACCGCCGTGCCCTGGCCCGGCGCCGACTCCACCGCGAACGTGCCGCCCAGCGACTCCGCCCGCGCCCGCATCGCGGGCAGCCCGAACCCCCCGTCGGGGGAGGGAGCGCACAGGGCGGGGTCGAAGCCCCGGCCGTCGTCCACCACGTCCAGCGTCACCGAACCCTCCATGAACGTCAGCGTGATCTCCGCACGCTCCGCCTCCGCGTGCCGCACCGTGTTGGCCAGCGCCGACTGGGCGATCCGCAGCAGCGCCACCTCGTACGGCGTCGGCAGCACGACCGGCGTACCGGCCAGCGAGAAGCGCACGGCCGGGCCCCCGTGCCCCGAAGGCCCCTGCTCGCACAGTCGTCGCAGCGCCGCCTCCAGCGACCCGCGCCCCTCCAGATCCGGCGGCGCCAGCGCCCGTACGAAACGACGTGCCTCCGCCAGGTTGTCCTGCGCCGCCCGGCGCGCCTGCTCGATGTGCCCGGCCGCCGGGGAGTCCGGCGGCAGGGCCCGCTCGGCGGCCCGCAGCAGCAACTGGATCGACGACAGGCCTTGTGCCAGCGTGTCGTGGATCTCCCGGGCCAGCCGCTCGCGTTCCGCCAGCGTCCCCGCGTGCCGCTCCGCCGCCGCCAGCTCCTCGCGCGTCGAGATCAGCTCCTCGATGAGCCTGCGCCGCCGCTCGCTCTCCCGGTACAGCGCCTGATAACCGAGGACCGTCGCCACCGCGACCGCCGCGCCCAGCAGCGGCCCCACGAACACCCCCGGGTTCAGCGGTTCCCCGTGTCCCAGGTACGCGGCGATCGCCGCGCCCGCCGTCACCGTGACCGCCGGCAGCGCCCACCGCACCGGCAGCAGGTGCAGTTGCAGGAAGTACAGCGGGAACGCCACCCACAGCCCGTCCGGCGTCAGCGCCAGCAGCACCAGCCACGCCGCGCACAGCATCCCCAGCCACACCGCGGCCGCCGCCTGCGACTCCCGCACGCTACGGAGCGCGGACCCCGCCCCGTACACGGCGGCCGTCAGGACCGCGACCGCCACCACGGCCCCCGGGTGCGACGCCGTGTGGCCGTACACGGCGCGCAGGGCCGCCTGAGCCAGCAGACCGACCAGGAGGAGGTGCAGACAGACGCGCAGTACGCGCAGGGCAGGAGTGAGGGAGCGTGGATCCATGACCCGTCCAGCCTAGGCGGACGATTCCGTTCCGGCCCTCAACCGAAAGTTTGATACCGCGCCCATCCGCGGCGCGATGCCGGTGGCGGGGGCGGGCGGCCAGGCTGGTCGTCATGTTCGTGGCATGGAGAGACCTGCGATTCGCCAAGGGGCGGTTCGCCTTGATGGGCACGGTGATCGTGCTGATCACACTGCTGGTGGGGCTGCTGTCCGGCCTGACGGCCGGACTGGCGCGGGAGAACATCTCGGCCGTCACCGGGCTGCCCGCCGACCGGCTCGCGTTCGCGGCGCCGCCGGCCGGCCGCGAGGTGTCGTTCACCTCGTCGGCGGTGCCGGAGAGCGCGTGGCGCACCTGGGCGCGGCAGCCGGGGGTGACCTCCGCCGAGCCGCTCGGGATCAGCACGCTGAACGCGGGCGCGGAGGACGGGCGTACCGCTGCGGTGTCGCTCTTCGGTACCGAGCCCGGCTCCGGCATCGCGCCGGGTGGGACGCGGCTGGGGGACGGGCGGGCGGTCCTGTCCGGCTCGGCGGCCGATGAGCTGGGCGTGAGCGCCGGGGACACGGTCCGGCTGGGTGCGGCGGGGCGGGAGGTGACCGTCGCGGCGGTCGAGGGCGACGCCTCGTACGCGCACACGCCGGTGGTGTGGACGACGCTGGACGACTGGCAGGCCCTGGCCCGCACCGGGACGGCCTCGGAGAAGCAGGCCACGGTTGTCGCGCTGCGGGGCGACGGTGTCGATTTCGGTGCCGGGGACAGGGCTGCGGGCACCGAGAGCCGCAGCCTCGAAGGCGCGCTGGAGGCCATAGCGTCGTACCAGGCGGAGAACGGCTCGCTGCAGCTGATGCGGGGCTTCCTGTTCGTGATCTCCGCGCTGGTCACCGGAGCGTTCTTCACCGTGTGGACGATCCAGCGGAGCGGGGACGTGGCGGTGCTGAAGGCGCTTGGCGCCTCCACCTTCTATCTGCTGAAGGACGCGCTGGGGCAGGCCGTGGTGATGCTGGCCGCCGGGACACTGCTGGGTACGGGCCTGGCGGCAGGGCTCGGGGCGCTGGTGAGCGGCGGAAACGTGCCGTTCGTGCTGGAGCCGCTGACCGTGCTGGGGCCCGCGGCCGTGATGATCGCGCTGGGTGTCGTCGGCGCGGCCCTGTCCATCCGGCGGATCACCGCCGTCGACCCGCTGACCGCGCTGGGGAGTGCCCGATGAGCCTGCTGCTTGACGACGTGACGCTGACGTACCCGGACGGGGACGGGCGCCTGACCGCACTGGACGCTGTCGGGCTGTCGGTTCCGGCGGGGTCGCTGACGGCGGTCGTCGGACCGTCCGGGTCCGGCAAGTCCAGCCTGCTGGCGGTGGCCGCGACGCTGGTGACCCCGGACCGGGGACGGGTGCTGGTGGACGGCGTCGACACGTCCGCGCTGGACCCCGCGGGGCGGGCCGCGTTGCGGCTCGGGCGCGTCGGGATCGTGTTCCAGCAGCCGAACCTGCTGCCGTCGCTGACGGCGGTCGAGCAGTTGCTGGTGATGGCCCACATGGCCGGACGCGGTGTGGGAGACGCTCACGGACGGGCGATGGAGCTGCTGGAGGCGGTGGGGCTGGGCGGGCAGGCCGGGCGGCGCCCGCACCAGCTGTCGGGCGGACAGCGGCAGCGGGTGAACATCGCGCGGGCGCTGATGAACGAGCCCGCGGTGCTGCTGGTCGACGAGCCGACGAGCGCGCTGGACCATGAGCGGGGGGCGGCGGTGCTGGACCTGCTGGCCGCGCTGACCCGCGAGCGCGGCACGGCGACGGTGCTCGTCACCCACGACGAGGCCCACCTGCACCTCGCGGACACGGTGGTCACGGTCCGCGACGGCCGGGTGAGCGCGGGCTGCCGGGCGGCGTGACGGGGCGGGCCGCGTCGCGGGTGCGCCCGCGTATCGGCGGCCGTCCGGCCCCGTGGCGGCCGGACGGCCGGCGGTGCCGTTGCGGCGGGCGTACGTACTGTGCGGAGTCCCGGTGGCGGGGGCGCCGGTGCCGTCGGGCGGGTACCCGGCGTGCGCGGCGCCCCGTCGGCGGGGGACCGGGCCTTCTGCGGCGGCGAGGCTCCGGCCCGGTGCGGCATGCCTGCCGCGCGGGGCGTCCCGGCTGTGGCGGTGCGTGCCGCTGCCGGTGCGTGGTGCCGACCGCTTTCCGGAGGACCGCCGTGGCGCCGGCGTGCTTCTGCTCCGTGGGTGTTGGGTGTGCCGGGGGGCACTCCTGCGGATCACCTCCGCACGACGGCTCGTGCGGGCGCCGGACGTACGGCGGGTGTCATCACCGCCGTGGCTGCGGGGGTGATGACACCCGCCGCGAGGGCGTGCGGGTCGGCACGGTGCGGGTCCCCGCCGTGGTGTGCGGCGGGTGGGCCGGGGCGGTTGTGCCCCCGCTGTGCCCACCCGTTCCGCCGGGGAGAACGGGTGGGCACAGCGGGGAACCGGTCCCGTGGCCGCAGCACCCGAGCCGCATCCGCACCTCGCGTGCGCCGCTCCCGTTCCGGGAGCTGACCCGCACCCCGTGGGCGCCGCCCACCCGTGGGCCTCCCCGCCGGGACGGCGACCCACAGGGGGCGGGTCAGGCCTGGAGGGTCGTCGTGGTGAGCGCGGTGGACAGGTCGCGGGCGACTTCCTGGAGCACCGGCACGATCTTGTCCGTCTCCGCCTCGGTCACCCGCCCCGCGGGCCCCGAGATGGAGATCGCCGCCGGTGTGGGCGAGTCCGGTACGGACACCGCGAGGCACCGCACCCCTATCTCCTGCTCGTTGTCGTCGACCGCGTACCCCGCCGCCCGCACCTGCTCCAGCGCCGCGAGGAAGCCCTCAGGCGTGGTGATGGTCTTCTCCGTCGCCGCGGGCATGCCCGTACGGGCGAGCAGGGCCCGCACCTCCTCCGGCGGGGTGTGGGCCAGCAGGGCCTTGCCCACACCCGTGGAGTGGGGGAGCACCCGGCGGCCCACCTCGGTGAACATCCGCATCGAGTGCTTGGACGGCACCTGCGCCACGTAGACGATCTCGTCCCCGTCGAGCAGGGCCATGTTCGCCGTCTCGCCCGTCTCCTCGACGAGGCGGGACAGGTACGGACGCGCCCACGTGCCCAGCAGGCGGGACGCGGACTCCCCGAGGCGGATCAGCCGCGGCCCGAGCGCGTACCGCCTGTTGGCCTGCTGGCGTACGTACCCGCAGGCGACCAGCGTGCGCATGAGCCGGTGGATGGTGGGCAGCGGCAGTCCGCTGCTCGACGAGAGTTCGCTCAGCCCGACCTCGCCCCCGGCGTCGGCCATCCTCTCCAGGAGGTCGAAGGCACGCTCAAGGGACTGGACGCCGCCGCCTCCGGCGGGCTTGGCGGCGTCGGTGGCGCTGGCGCTGGACGTCGGCACGTCAACGGTCCTTTCGAGGCGGGTGGACAAGGCAGCAGCCTACCGGGCCCGCGCGGCAGGCACAGTGCCCGCATCATGGGATCAAGGCCGGTCAGGGGCTGTTTGTCCGGGTGTCCGCCGTGATCCGTGGCAGGCGCGGAACGCTCCGCTGTGTGGAACCACATTCTACTCTCCGGAATCCTCTTTCCGTTTTGTGGAAATCTCCAAGCGGAGTCTCTGTCCTCGGGCGACCCTTGACGGCGCAGGACGGGCGGGTGAAGACTCCTTCAACAGTTCGTTGAAGCTTGCCGGATGAGGCGGGAGTGACGGGAATACCGTGAATGGGGAGAGTCTGAGCATGGACGTGCCCGTGGACCTGGTGCTGCGTTCGACACGTGTGGTGACCCCCGAGGGGACGCGCGCCGCAGCCGTCGCCGTGGCCGGCGGGACCATCGCCGCGGTCCTGCCGTACGACTCGGAGATCCCCGCCGCCGCCCGTCTGGAGGACGTCGGTGACCGGGTCGTCCTCCCCGGCCTGGTGGACACCCACGTCCATGTGAACGACCCGGGCCGCACCGAGTGGGAGGGCTTCTGGACCGCCACCCGGGCCGCCGCGGCAGGCGGCATCACCACCCTGCTCGACATGCCGCTCAACTCCCTGCCGCCCACCACCACCGTCGGCCACCTGCGCGTCAAGCAGGACGTCGCCCGGCCCAAGGCGCATGTCGACGTCGGCTTCTGGGGCGGCGCCCTGCCCGACAACGTCAAGGACCTGCGACCGCTGCACGACGCCGGGGTCTTCGGCTTCAAGTGCTTCCTGTCGCCCTCGGGTGTCGACGAGTTCCCGCCCCTCGACCAGGACCGGCTCGCCACCTCCCTCGCGGAGATCACCGGGTTCGACGGGCTGATGATCGTCCATGCGGAGGACCCGCACCACCTCGCCGCCGCTCCGCAGAAGAGTTCCGGGCGGTACGCCGACTTCCTCGCCTCCCGGCCGCGCGACGCCGAGAACACCGCCATCGGGAACCTCATCGCCCAGGCCCGCCGCCTGGACGCCCGGGTGCACGTGCTGCACCTGTCCTCTGCCGACGCCCTGCCGCTGATCGCGGACGCCCGGCGGGAAGGCGTCCGGATCACGGTGGAGACCTGCCCGCACTTCCTCACGCTCACCGCCGAGGAGGTCCCCGACGGTGCCACCGAGTTCAAGTGCTGCCCCCCTATCCGCGAGTCCGCCAACCAGGACGCCCTGTGGGCCGGGCTGGCCGACGGGACGATCGACTGCATCGTCTCCGACCACTCCCCGTCCACCGCCGATCTGAAGACCCCCGACTTCTCCACCGCCTGGGGCGGCATCTCCTCCCTCCAGCTGGGGCTGCCCGCCGTCTGGACCGAGGCCCGGCGCCGCGGCCACAGCATCGACGACGTGGCCCGCTGGATGTCCACGGCCCCCGCCGCCCTGGCCGGGCTGGAGCGGAAGGGTGCCATCGCAGCGGGCCGGGACGCCGACTTCGCCGTCCTCGAACCCGACGAGACCTTCACCGTCGACCCGGCGCGGCTCCAGCACCGCAACCGGGTCACCGCCTACGCGGGCCGCACCCTGTACGGCGTCGTCACCTCCACCTGGCTGCGCGGCGAACGCGTCGCCGACCGCGGCAACCCGGCAGAGCCCAGCGGGCGACTGCTCGAAAGGAACAAGTGAATCCCGTGACCGACACCACCGGCATACCGCGCTTCACCGGAGACGCCAGTCCGTACGGCGGCGGCGACCCGTACGCCGACTACCGCACCGCCGAGTTCCCGTTCGCCGGCCTCGCGGACCTGGCCGACCGGCGCCTCGGTGCGGGTGTCGTCGCCGCCAACGACGAGTTCTTCGCGGAGCGTGAGAACCTCCTCAAGCCCGAGGCCGCCGAGTTCGACCCCGAGCACTTCGGCCACAAGGGCAAGATCATGGACGGCTGGGAGACCCGCCGCCGCCGCGGCCTCTCCGCCGAGCAGCCCCACCCGACGGAGGACGACCACGACTGGGCCCTCGTCCGGCTCGGTGCCCCCGGCGTCATCCGCGGCATCGTCGTCGACACCGCCCACTTCCGCGGCAACTATCCGCAGGCCGTCTCCATCGAGGGCGCCTCGGTGCCCGGCTCCCCGTCGCCCGAGGAACTCCAGGCGCCCGACGTCGAGTGGACCACCCTCGTCCCGCGCACCGCCGTGGGCGGGCACGCAGCGAACGGTTTCTCCGTCGAGGCCGAGCGGCGCTTCACCCACCTCCGCGTCAACCAGCACCCCGACGGCGGCATCGCCCGCCTCCGGGTGTACGGCCTTGTCGCCCCCGACCCGTCCTGGCTCGGTGTCCTCTCCACCTTCGACCTCGCCGCCCTGGAGAACGGCGGCAGCGTCGAGGACGCCTCAGACCGCTTCTACTCACCGGCCACCAACACCATCCAGCCCGGTCGCTCCCGCAAGATGGACGACGGCTGGGAGACCCGCCGCCGCCGCGACCGCGGCAACGACTGGATCCGCTACCGGCTCACCGAGCAGGCAGAGATCCGCTCCGTCGAGATCGACACCGCCTACCTCAAGGGCAACAGCGCCGGGTGGGCCTCCCTCTCCGTACGCGACGGCGAGGACGGCGACTGGACCGAGTTCCTGCCCCGGACCCGGCTCCAGCCCGACACCAACCACCGCTTCGTCCTGCCGGAGCCGGCCATGGGCACCCACGTCCGCATCGACATCTACCCCGACGGCGGCATCTCCCGGCTGCGCCTCTTCGGCTCCCTGACGGAGGCCGGCGCCAAGCGCCTCACCACCCGCCACCAGGAACTCGGCGGCTGACCCGCGCCCTTGCGGACCCGGGCAGCACGACACCTGCCCGTCCGGCGGCGGGGCGCACCGGCCCGACAGCACCGGTGCGCCCCGCCCACCCGACTGCGCCGCCAGTGGGACACCTCCGCTGTGCCCGCGGCCCGTCGACGCGTCCGCGGGCCGTCCCCCGCTGCGCTGGTGACCGGAACGTCACGGCGTACGAGAGGCGTGCCCGGCGGCCCAGCTCACCCTCACCTCGTTCTTGACGCCCGACGGCGTCACGAAGGCCCCGGCGGCCGCGACGAGGAACTCGGCGGTGGCTTCGGCTGCGGCGGCCGGCTCGTGCCGTCGTCCGACAAGGACATGGCCCGGTCCATGACCGGGGTGTTCGACCGCCGCGACGCCCTTCTCCGTTCTCCTCGGCCGCCGCACCTACGAGATCCTCGCCGCGTACCGGCCGAAGGCCACCGCCCCGGACGACCGGGCGGCGAGCCGCTCCCTCCCCGGACACGTCGTCACCCGCACCCCGGACAACA
The DNA here is from genome assembly GCF_022414595.1 of Streptomyces sp. MUM 203J. GTDB lineage: Bacteria > Actinomycetota > Actinomycetes > Streptomycetales > Streptomycetaceae > Streptomyces. Next base: position 9,512 of record NZ_JADWYO010000070.1, read on the forward strand.
CCGACCGGCACGGCTCCCGCATCGTGCGCGGCGACCTCGTCGAGGAGGTGAACCGGCTCAGGCGGCAGCCCGGCCGGGGATCCAGGTCCACAGCAGTGCTCGCCTCGCCCACGGCTTGATCGCCCCTGGCCTCGCCGACGTCTGCAACCTCCTCGTCCACCCCGTCTTCCTCGGCAAAGGCCGCTGAATGGTCCCGACGGGGGCAGGCCCACCGCCTTCAGGCTCGACGGCCACCGCACCACCAGGTCCGGCGTCACCGTCCAGACCTACCGGCCCGCCGGTCCGGCCCGGTTCGGGGCCTTCGGCCCCCGACCGGTGACCACACCTCGGGCACGGTGACCGGCGCCCCCGCGCGCCGCCGACGCCTCACCCGCCCCGGGCCTCGACGACCTCGGGGAACATCGGTACGGCGGTCGGCGCTGAGAACGATCACGGGTCGGGGCGTGAGCGCGCTGACCGCTTGAGCTCGCCATGGTTTGACGACAGGCGGACGGTGCCCCGGAGAGAGGCCGCTGTCCGCTGGCGGTGAACCCCCGTCCGAGCGAACTCGACGGTCACTACAGTCCGGTCGCATGACGACGGTCACAACGCGTGCAGTGGAGTATCCGGCCGATCACCTGACGATGATCGGGCACCTCGCACTCCCGGCCGGTGCCGATCGCCGGCCCGCAGTCCTGATCGGACCCGAGGGGATGGGACTCAGTCACGTCGAGCGCCGCCGGGCCGAGGCCCTGGCGGAGCTGGGGTACGTGGCACTGGCCTTTGACCTGCATGGCGGGCGCTATTTGAGCGACCCCGAGGAGATGCTGGCCCGTTGCATGCCGCTGCTCGCCGATCCCCACCGGATGCGGTGCATCGGCCATGCGGCGCTTGACGTGTTGCGCGCCGAATCGCGGGCCGACCTCGACCGCATTGCGGCTGTCGGTTACGGCACCGGGGGCGCCATCGCGTTGGAGCTCGGGCGTGACGGCGTCGACCTGCGCGCGATAGGGACAGTCAATGCACTGACCACGGGCCGACCGGACGAGGCGGCACGCATTCGCTGCCCGGTGTGGGCCGGAGTCGGTTCGGAAGACCCGATCATGCCGCCCGCGCAACAGGAGGCATTCACTGCCGAGATGCAGGCCGCGGGTGTCGACTGGCGCCTCACGGTCTACGGCGGAGCCTTGCACGCCTTCCACCATCCACCGGTCGACCACACCGCGCCCCCTGGTGTCGGCTACCACCCGCGGCACGCACAGCGAGCTTGGCGCGACATCGTCGACCTGCTCGCCGAGTGCCTACCCGTAACGCGGTGATGTGGGCGGCTGCTGACGCACATTCATGCCCGCCGTCCTCGTCCACGCTCACCGCTTCTTCGCGATCCAGGCACCCGATGTGACTGCGAGATCACCGTTCAACCCTCCAGGCGTAGGCGCGGCACCAACTGGCCTTTCGACTTTGGAGTAGAGAGCTGACAGTCACCATTCGACTACGCGAGCCCACCAGTACTCCTACAGGGGTGCCCGGCTTTACTCATCCCCATACTGCTTGCAGTCGTCGTAGTACAGGTAGTCGGAGCCTTCGCAGAGGCTGTCGGTGTATCCCGGCTCGTGAATGGTGTCGGTGATATCCGGAGTGTCGTCCCGTGGGGCGTCGTCATCGGCCCCACTGCATGCCTGAACGACGCTCAGAATGACCACGAGCCACATGAAGGCCGCGCCCCCCCATCGTGCACCCTGACGGCTTCTTGACTGGCTCCACACTGGCGTTCGACTCTTCAGCCTGCTTCCAACGCCGCCGTTCCTCGGCCCGCAACGCACCCTCCTCGGCCTCCTGTCGTTCCCCCTCCCGCTCGGCTTCGGTACGCCAGTACTGCTCTGCGCCCGAGGGCGTCACGTGACGCACGCTCGCTTCGTCGTGCCCCTCCTGCCGGGCGTGGGCTCGTACCGCGGCAGCCGTCGTCATCTTTTCGGCCTGTGCCCCAGGGCGCCCGCATGCCTGACACGTCCAATCCACCTGTGCCGCCCCCTCGTCTGCGTCGTGATCCTGGTGCTCATCCTCGCCGGACTTGCAGCACGGCGCGGTCGAGGAGCCGATCAGAGAAACAACGCGAGAACGACGTCACCACGACTCGGTCTCGGTAACGGGTGATACGAGGGCCAGGCCCGAGGGCATGGGGCCCGATACGCCGCTAACACATAGTCACCAGCAGGTTGGCTTCCTCGGGGAACTGGCGTCAGTTGAATTGGCGAGCTCACCAGTACCGAGGCCGGAGGGGAACACCTTTCAGGCCGCGGCCCTGCCGAGGCGGCCCGCGGCTGCCGCTATCGACGCCCCGAGCGCGGCGATCGCCACGTTCGCGTGTATCTCGTAGCCGTGCAGCAGACCCACGTTCTCCGTCAGGAGGCGCGTGAAGCCCAGCAGGCCGAACCAGCCGTCCGTCAACTCGCGGAGTACTCCGGCGACACCGCCGAGCGCCAGCCCCGCACCCACCCATTCGAGCAGTTTCCTCATGACTCCGATCATGCGCTCCGGCGCAGCGGCGGCGCTTCCGTCTTAGGAACAGCGGGCGCGGTCCGGAGGTATCACGTCGCGCGACTTTGGTAGCGGGTCTCCGTCCTGCGCCGGATAACCGGCTCTCACCTGCGTATTTTTGAGGACATGACACGTGCGGAGTACCCCTGGCTGTTGCCCTCCGACCTCGCCGGCCTTGCGGATCTCGAAGAGCACGGCCGGGACGGCCGCCGCCGCCCCCGTACCGTACGGGACTGGGTCGTCGACACGGTCGGCTTCGTGCTCGCCGCCCTCCTCTACGCCGCGAGTATCGCCACCGACACCAGCACCGAAGAGGCGACAGCCTGGACGCTCGTCCTCGCCGACGTGATCATCGGCGCCGCCGCCTGCGCCTCCCTCTGGGCCCGTCGCCGCTGGCCCGTCGCCGTACCGCTGGCCGTGTCCGTGGCCGGGGTTCTCGCCCCGTCCACCGGCGGCGCCCTCCTCGTCGCCCTGTTCGGCGCCGCCGTTCGCGTACCGTTCCCGCGGCTCGCCGTCGTCGGCGGCGTCGCCCTGGCGGTGAGCGTCGTGCAGGGTTTCATCTGGCCCGATCCCGAGTTCTCCGCGGTCGTCGCCATCATCGTCACCCTTGTGCTGCTGCTCCTCGTCATCGGCTGGGGCATGCTCGTCCGCGCCCGCCGCCAGCTTGTCGCCGCACTGCGCGAACGGGCCCGCCGTGCCGAGGCGGAGGCCGGACTGCGCGCCTACCAGGCGCAGCGCGCCGCCCGCGAGGCCATCGCCCGAGAGATGCACGATGTGCTCGCCCACCGGCTGACCCTGCTCAGCGTCCACGCCGGAGCCCTGGAGTTCCGCCCCGACGCGCCCCCCGCCGAGGTGGCCCGCGCCGCCGGGATCATCCGGGACAGCGCCCATGAAGCGCTCCAGGACCTGCGGCAGATCATCGGCGTGCTCCGCGCCCCCGGCGACCCGGACGACGCGCACGGCGACCACCCGCAGCCCACCCTGGCCACGCTCGACGCCCTGATCGCGGAGTCCCGCGACGCCGGCATGAAGGTCACCTTCGACAACCGTGCGGGCGACCCCGCCACCGTCCCCGTCGCCACCGGCCGTACGGCCTACCGCATCGTGCAGGAGGCGCTCACCAACGCCCGCAAGCACGCCCCGGGCGCCGAAGTGACCGTCACCGTCACCGGCCGTCCCGGCACGGACCCCTGGGCCACGCCCGCCTCTGCGCTCACAACCACGCGCAGGACCAAGGCCGTTGCCGCCGACGGCATCAGCCCCGGTCTCTCCGTGCACGTCCACAACCCCGCGCCCGACGGGCCCGCCCCGCACGTCCCCGGGTCCGGGCAGGGCCTCATCGGGCTCACCGAACGCGCCGCCCTCGCGGGGGGCGGTCTGAGTCACGGACCCGCTCCCGACGGCGGGTTCACCGTCCAGGCCTGGCTACCGTGGCCCTCATGACCAGTCGCACCATCCGCCTGATCGTCGTCGACGACGATCCGCTAGTCCGTGCCGGGCTCGCCCTCATGCTCGGCGGAGCCGAGGACATCGAGATCGTCGGAGAGGCCGCCGACGGCGCCGCCGTGCCCGCACTCGTCGACCGGGTGGGCCCGGACGTCGTCCTCATGGACATCCGTATGCCCGGCGTCGACGGCCTCACCGCCACCGAACGGCTCCGTGCCCGCCCCGACGCCCCCGACGTCATCGTCCTCACCACCTTCCACGCCGACGAGCAGGTGCTGCGTGCCCTGCGCGCCGGTGCCGCCGGCTTCGTCCTGAAGGACACCCGGCCCGCCGACATCGTCGACGCCGTGCGGAGGGTGGCCGCGGGCGACCCCGTCCTCTCCCCGGCCGTCACCCGCCAGCTCATGACCCACGTCGCCGCCGTCCCGGGCGCCCGGGAGCCCGCCTCCCGTGATTCCGGCCGCCGTGCCACCGCCCGCCTCGGCACCCTCGCGGACCGGGAGCGCGAGGTCGCCCTCGCCGTCGGCCAGGGCCGTTCCAACGCGGAGATCGCCGCCGTCCTGTACATGAGCGTCCCCACCGTGAAGGCCCATGTCTCCCGCATCCTCGGCAAGCTCGGCCTCAACAACCGTGTGCAGATCGCACTGCTCGTCCACGACGCCGGACTGCTCGAGGACGGGAGCAGCGCCTAGGGTGGGACGATGGCCGTCATCGATCTGGCAGAGCAGGGAGCGGAGTTCACTGCCGATCCCTATCCCTTCTACGCCAGGCTGCGGAAGGCCGGGCCCGTACACGAGGTGCGCGCGGCCGGGCACCATGCCTGGCTCGTCGTCGGACACGCCGAGGCCAGGGCCGCCCTCAACGACCCCCGCCTCTCCAAGTCGCCGTCGACCGCCGGTATGACGTTCCTCGACGAGGAGGTCATCGGCCCCAACCTGCTGGTACTCGACCCGCCCGAACACATCCGGCTGCGGCGGCTCGTCACCCGGGAGTTCACCGCCCGGCGCGTCGAGGCCCTGCGTCCCCGCGTCCAGACCGTCACGGACACGCTCCTCGACGCGATGACACCGGCCGGACGGGCCGATCTCGTCGCGGACTTCGCCTTCCCGCTGCCCATCACGGTCATCTGCGAGCTGCTCGGCGTGCCCACCGCCGACCGCGACGCCTTCCGGGCCTGGTCCACCGAGATCGTCGCCCCGACCGGGGCCGAGGGCGAACGGGCCGCGGTCTACGGGCTGGACGCCTACCTCGCGGGCCTCATCGAGGACAAGCGGGCCGCCGATTCCTCCGACGACCTGCTGTCCGCGCTGCTGCGCACCGGGGCCGAGGGCGGCGACCGGCTGTCCACGGCCGAACTGCGCGCCATGGCCTATCTGCTTCTGATCGCGGGGCACGAGACGACGGTCAACCTGATCTCCAACGGGGTACGGGCGTTGCTGGCTCATCCGGAACAACTGGCGTCTCTTCGCGCCGACTTCAGGCTGCTGGATGGAGCCGTTGAGGAGATGCTGCGCTTCGACGGGCCCGTGGAGACCGCGACGTACCGATTCGCCCGGGAGCCGGTGACGGTGGGGGCGCGGAGATCCCGGCGGGCAGTGCGGTGCTCGTCAGCCTTGCCGCGGGGGACCGCGACCCGGACCGCTATCCGGACCCCGACCGGTTCGACATCCGCCGTGAACCGTCCGGACACCTCGCTTTCGGGCACGGCATCCACTTCTGTCCGGGTGCGCCACTGGCCCGACTCGAGGCCCGGATCGCGATCCGTTCCCTGCTGGAGCGGCTTCCCGGCCTCGGCCTCGATCACGATCCGTCCGCCGGGCCGCCGGACTGGCTGCCCGGACTTCTCATGCGCGGCGTACGCCGGCTTCCTGTCAGGTGGTGACCCCCTTATGACCAACTCTTCTATGACCGACCCGCGGCCCGGTGCTCAGACCGGTGCACGGACCGATGTCGAGACCGACCCTGGTCTGGAGCTCGCGCGGAAGGTGCTCGACAGCCAGCCCTTCAGCCGGTTGCTCGGCGCGCGCGTCACCGCGTTCGGTGACGGCCGGGCGACGCTGGAGCTGGACATGCGCGAGGAGCTCCAGCAGCACAACGGCTTTCTGCACGGCGGTGTTCTCTCGTACGCCGCAGACAACGCGATCACCTTCGCTGCCGGTACCGCGTTGGGGGCGGCGGTGCTCACTGCCGGGTTCTCCGTCCAGTACGTCCGGCCCGCGACCGGACGGGTGCTCGTCGCGCGGGCGGCCGTGGTGCACGCCGGGCGGCGGCAGGCGGTGGTGCGATGCGATCTGCTGAGCGTTGCCGAGGGCGGGGCGGAGACGCTCTGCGCGGTCGCCCAGGGGACGGTGCTGTCCAACGCCGCCACCCCGTCCGACTGAACCCGGGCCCGGGACGTGCCCGGCGGGTCTCTCCCCGCCCCGCCGCTTCCCGGCGGTATCGCCCCGCGGCCACCGCCGCGTGAACGGCCTCCGCCCCGGACCCCGGTGCGCATTTGGACGGTGCCCGTCCGCGAGGACCGGACCGGTTACGGTCCGCCCGCCTCCGCCCCCGGGATCTCCTCCAGCCGCACCGGCCGGTGCTCCCGGCGGGACACCTCGCACGCCTCCGCGACCCGCAGCGCCGCCAGGGCCTCATGGCCGTCGCAGGGGTTGCCGCGGTCACCCTGGACGTACCGTACGAACGCGTCCAGCTCCGCCCGGTACGCCGGGGCGAAGCGTTCGAGGAAGCCCGGCCACGGGTCCGTGGCCGGGGGCGGGCCCTTGGGTTCCGTCGACGTGATCGGGGTGCGGTCGTCGAGGCCCACGGCGATGGTGTCCCGCTCCCCGGCCAGCTCCATCCGCACGTCGTAGCCGGCACCGTTGCAGCGGGTCGCCGTCGCCGTGGCCAGGGTGCCGTCGTCCAGGGTCAGCAGGGCCGCCGCCGTGTCCACGTCCCCCGCGTCGCGGAACATCCGGGGCCCCGCGTCCGCCCCGGTCGCGTACACCTCCGTCACCTCGCGGCCGGTCACCCACCGCACCATGTCGAAGTCGTGCACCAGGCAGTCCCGGTACAGCCCGCCGGAGACCGGGAGGTACGCCGCAGGCGGCGGTGCCGCGTCGGAGGTCACGGCCCGCACGGTGTGCAGCCGGCCCAGCCGCCCCTCCCGTACGGCCGCACGGGCCGCGCCGTACCCGGCGTCGAACCGGCGCATGAAGCCGATCTGCAGGGGGGTGCCCTCCTCCGCCACCACCCGCAGGGCCCGCAGGGTGCCCTCCAGGTCGGGGGCGATCGGCTTCTCGCAGAAGGCGGGCAGACCGGCCCGCGCCGCCCGTCGGATCAGTTCGGCGTGCGCCGAGGTGGCCGAGGTGATCACCACCGCGTCCACGCCCCAGGCGAAGACCTCGTCGACGGTCGGCGCGGCGGTGGCGCCGATGGCCCGCGCCACCGCCGCGGCCCGCTCGCGGTCCACGTCGGTGACGAGCAGCCCGCCCACCTCCGCGTGCCCGGCCAGAGCCTTTGCGTGAAATGTTCCGATCCGCCCGGTTCCGATCAATCCGATACGCATGTCCCAAAGTGGCCACGATCAACGCGTCATGTCAAGCATTTGTCCAGACAATGTGACTTCACAACTTCCCGTCATCATTTCTTGCGGATACGCTCGCTCCGTGGCCAAGCAGACCCGAGAAGAGACCGGACCCGTCGCCCCGCTGCAGCTCAGCGTCGACCGCAGCAGCCCCGTGCCCCTCTACTACCAGCTCTCCCAGCAGCTGGAGGCGGCCATCGAGAACGGCACCCTCACCCCCGGCAGCCTGCTCGGCAACGAGATCGAACTGGCGAACCGGCTCGGTCTCTCGCGCCCCACCGTCCGGCAGGCCATCCAGGCCCTCGTCGACAAAGGACTCCTCGTCCGGCGCCGCGGAGTCGGCACCCAGGTCGTCCACAGCCAGGTCAAACGCCCCCTCGAACTCAGCAGTCTCTACGACGACCTGGAAGCCGCCGGACAGCGCCCCGCCACCCGGCTCCTGGTTCACCGCACCGAACCGGCGGACGCCGAGGTCGCCGCCGCCCTCGCCGTACCGGAGGGCAGCGACGTCCTATACGTGGAGCGGCTGCGCAGCGCTCACGGCGAACCCATGGCCCTTCTCCGCAACCACCTCCCGGCCGGGCTCGTCGACCTGGAGGGCGCGCGGCTGGAGACGACCGGCCTCTACCGGCTCATGCGGGGAGCGGGCATCACCCTGCACAGCGCCCGCCAGTCCATCGGCGCCCGGTCCGCCGCCGGGCCCGAGGGCGAACTGCTCGGCGAGCCGGAGGGCGCGCCGCTCCTGACCATGGAGCGCACGACCTACGACGACACGGGCCGCGCGGTCGAATTCGGCTCCCACCTGTATCGCGCGTCGCGCTACGCGTTCGAGTTCCAGCTGCTGGTCCGCGCGTAAGGCGTGACCGGCCGGCTGTCCCTCCGCCCCCGCTCCTCCCCTGCCGGGTGGGCACGCGGTTCCGTCGCGTGGGGCCCCGCACAGCGGGCCTGACCGTTCTCCCCGGGCTCCTCGGGCAGGGGGCCCGGGGACGGCGCCTGCCCTCGCACGCCTGGAGGACGGCTGCCCCGGGGCGGGCTCGAACGTGCCGGACGGGCCGGGTCCGGACCCGTTTCCGCAGGCCCGGTCGGCATGGCCGATACTTGGCGTCGGCACGGCGACACAAGGCGACGGAAGGTGCGGCGGCAGATGGCAAGGGTCCGGACAGGGGTACGTACGGCCGCGGCCGTACTCGCGGTGGTGCTCGGGGTGACCCTGGCCACCGCCTGCAGCGCCACCGGCGGGAAACGCGCCGAGGACGCCCGCAGGGCCGCCGCCGCCCAGAACGGCCGCCCCGCCGTCGACACCCCGCGCTGGACCATCGCCATGGTCACCCACTCGGGCGACGGCGACACCTTCTGGGACATCGTCCAGAAGGGCGCCCGGCAGGCCGCCGCCAAGGACAACATCAACTTCCTGTACGCGCACAGCGACGAGGGCCAGCAGCAGGCCCAGCTCGTCGACTCCTACGTCGACAAGAAGGTCGACGGGCTGATCGTCACCCTCGCCAAGCCCGAGGCGCTGAAGGACTCCGTCGCCCGCGCCGTCGCCGCCGGCATCCCGGTCGTCACCGTGAACTCCGGCTCCGAGCAGTCCGGGGCCTACGGCGCCCTCACCCACATCGGCCAGGACGAGACCGTCGCCGGCCAGGCCGTCGGCGACGAACTCGACAAGCGGGGCCACCGGAAGGCCCTGTGCGTCCTGCACGAGCAGGGCAACGTCGGCCACGAGCAGCGCTGCGACGGCATCCGCGAGACCTTCGACGGCACGCTCCAGAACCTCTACGTCGACGGCACCAACATGCCCGACACCACCGCGGCCATCGAGGCCAAGCTGCAGACGGACCCGTCCGTCGACGCCGTCGTCACTCTCGGCGCGCCCTTCGCGGACGCCGCGGTCCAGGCCAAGCGCACCTCCGGCGCCACGGCCGAGATCGACACCTTTGATCTCAACCCCAAGGTCGCCACCGCCCTGGAGAACGGCACCCTGGGCTTCGCCGTCGACCAGCAGCCCTACCTCCAGGGCTACGAGGCCGTGGACCTGCTGTGGCTGTACCGCTACAACGCCGACGTACTCGGCGGCGGCCGTCCCGTCCTGACCGGTCCGCAGATCATCACCCGGAACGACGCCGACGCCCTGGCCGCGTACATCGAGCGAGGCACCCGGTGACCGCGACCGCCCCGCCCGTGAACCAGGGGCCCGCCGCCGACGAGCGGCTGCTGCCCGCCTCCGCCTGGAAGAGGCTCCTCACCCGGCCCGAACTCGGCGCCGTCGTCGGTGCCGCCGCCGTCTTCGTCTTCTTCTCGGTCGTGGCCGACGGCTTCCTGCGGCCCGCGAGCCTCGGCACCGTCCTCTACGCCGCCTCCACCATCGGCATCATGGCCGTCCCCGTCGCCCTGCTCATGATCGGCGGCGAGTTCGACCTGTCGGCCGGTGTGATGGTCACCACCTCGGCGCTGGTCTCGTCCATGGTCAGTTACCAGCTGACCGCGAACGTCTGGGTCGGCGTCGGAGTCTCCCTCCTGGTCACCCTCGCGGTCGGGTTCTTCAACGGCTTCGTGCTGACCCGCACGCGGCTGCCCAGCTTCATCGTCACGCTCGGCACGTTCCTGATGCTGACCGGCCTCAACCTCGGCTTCACCAAGCTGATCAGCGGTTCCGTCTCCACCAAGACCATCGCGGACATGGAGGGCTTCCCCTCCGCCCGCGCCCTGTTCGCCGCGGAGGTCACCGTCGCGGACACCACCCTCAGGGTCACGGTCCTGTGGTGGCTCGCGCTGGTCGCCGTCGCCACCTGGATCCTGCTGCGCACCCGATTCGGCAACTGGATCTTCGCGGTCGGCGGCAACGCCGACGCGGCCCGCGCAGTCGGTGTCCCCGTCCGGCGCACGAAGACCCTTCTCTACATGGGAGTCGGCTTCGCCGCCTGGGTCTCCGGGCAGCATCTGCTCTTCTCCTTTGACGCCGTCCAGTCCGGCGAGGGCGTCGGCAACGAGCTGATCTACATCATCGCCGCCGTTATCGGCGGATGCCTGATCACCGGCGGATACGGCTCCGCCGTCGGCGCCGCGGTCGGCGCGTTCATTTTCGGCATGACGAGCAAGGGCATCGTCTACGCCGAGTGGAACCCCGACTGGTTCAAGTTCTTCCTCGGAGCGATGCTCCTCCTCGCGACCCTGCTCAACCACTGGGTCCGCAAGCGCGCGGAGGCCACACCATGAACGCGACCGCCCTTGTCGAACTCGACGGTGTCAGCAAGTACTACGGTGCCGTCCGCGCCCTCGAAGACGTCTCACTCCAGGTCCACGCCGGGCAGATCACCTGTGTTCTCGGGGACAACGGGGCGGGGAAGTCCACCCTCATCAAGATCATCGCCGGGCTGCACGGCCACGACGCCGGAACCCTCCGCGTCGACGGCGAGGAGACCGTCCTCGCCTCCCCGCGCGACGCCCTGGACCGCGGCATCGCCACCGTCTACCAGGACCTCGCGGTCGTCTCCCTCATGCCGGTGTGGCGGAACTTCTTCCTCGGCTCCGAGCCCACCACCGGCAGAGGACCCTTCAGGCGGCTGGACACCGCCCGGATGCGCGCCACCACCCGCGCCGAACTGCTCCGCATGGGCATCGACCTGCGCGACGTCGATCAGCCCATCGGCACCCTCTCCGGCGGCGAGCGCCAGTGCGTGGCCATCGCCCGCGCCATCCACTTCGGCGCCAAGGTCATCGTTCTCGACGAGCCCACCGCCGCACTCGGCGTCAAGCAGTCCGGCGTGGTCCTCAAGTACGTGGCCGCGGCCCGCGACGCCGGGCTCGGCGTGGTACTCATCACCCACAACCCGCACCACGCCCACCTGGTCGGAGACCGCTTCGTCCTGCTCAAGCGCGGACGCACGGCAGCCGCCCACACCAAGGAGTCCGTGACCCTCGACGAACTCACCCGTCAGATGGCCGGCGGCAGCGAACTCGACGACCTCCGCCACGAACTCGAACGTGCCTGAACCGTCCGGACAGGCTCTGAACCGGCCGGACGCGCCGCCACCCGGGCCCGATCCCGTCGCCGCGGTGCCCGGCAGCGCCGTACCGCCGTCCCCGCCACCACACCTGGCAGAATCGGGGGCGGCGGGCGCCGTCCGCCGCCGGACCCCGCCCGGCCCGCCCTCACCGCAGGACGACAGCACCTCGTGAGCACCCACCGCGACCTCAGCCACCGCGGCAGCGCCCGTGGCACCGTCCTGCGCACCGTCGGCAGCCGTGAGCGGCGCTCCCACCTGAGCGCCCCCCGCGTCCTCACCGTCGGCATCGACATCGGCGGTACGAAGGTGATGGCGGGTGTCGTCGACGCCGACGGCACCATCCTGGAGAAGCTCCGCACGGAGACCCCCGACAAGTCGAAGAGCCCCAAGGTCGTCGAGGACACCATCGTCGAGCTGGTCCTCGACCTGTCCGACCGGCACGACGTCCACGCCGTCGGCATCGGCGCCGCGGGCTGGGTCGACGCCGACCGCAGCCGGGTGCTGTTCGCCCCGCACCTCGCCTGGCGCAACGAGCCCCTCCGCGACAACCTCCAGTCCCGGCTCGCCGTCCCCGTCATGGTCGACAACGACGCCAACACCGCCGCCTGGGCCGAGTGGCGCTTCGGCGCCGGACGCGGTGAGGACCACCTCGTCATGATCACCCTCGGCACCGGCATCGGCGGCGCCATCCTGGAGGACGGCCGCGTCAAGCGCGGCAGGTACGGCGTCGCCGGTGAGTTCGGCCACATGCAGGTCGTGCCCGGCGGCCACCGCTGCCCCTGCGGCAACCGCGGCTGCTGGGAGCAGTACAGCTCCGGCAACGCCCTCGTCCGCGAGGCCCGCGAACTGGCCGCCGCCGACTCCCCGGTCGCGTACAACATCATCGAACGCGTCAAGGGCGAGATCCCCGACATCACCGGCCCCCTCATCACCGAACTGGCCCGCGAGGGCGACGCCATGTGCGTCGAACTCCTCCAGGACATCGGGCAGTGGCTCGGCGTCGGCATCGCCAACCTCGCCGCCGCGCTCGATCCGTCCTGCTTCGTCATCGGCGGCGGTGTCAGCGCCGCCGACGACCTCCTCATCGGTCCCGCCCGTGACGCCTTCCGCCGCCACCTCACCGGTCGCGGCTACCGCCCCGAGGCCCGGATCACCAAGGCCCAGCTCGGCCCCGAGGCCGGCATGGTCGGCGCCGCCGACCTCGCGCGGCTCGTCGCCCGCCGGTTCCGCAGAGCGAACCGCCGCCGCCTCGAACGCTACGAGCGGTACGAGCGCTACGCGCAGGCCTTCCGCTCCGGCACCGGCGGGCGCACCACCCGCACCCGCGACAAGGACAGCGGCACGGGCGACGGCACCGCCGCCGGAAGCGGCACCGGCTCCGGCGCCCGGAACGGCAGCGTGACCGGCCAGACCTCCGACCCGACCACCCAGAACCCCCAGGCATGAGCCCAGGAAGCCCCGGCATGACCACGACTCCCACCACGCCCGCCGACATCACTCCGACGGCCCGCCCGGGAGCCCCCGGCACGTCCCCCCGGGAGCCGGAGGACCGGCGGGCCCGGACACGCCGCCGCCAGCTCACCGCACTGGTGATCGCGCTCCTCGTCGTCGCCTCCACCACGTACTTCCTGATCTCCGCGGAGCAGAGCCGCTCCAGCGGACGCGACAAGCAGGCCGAGTCGTCGGCCACCGGTCTCCAGGACGGCTGGCCGTCCAAGATGAAGCGCCGTATCTACGAGGTGCCGATTCCCGGCGGGGCCAAGGACGTCGCCTACTTCGAGACCAGCAACTGGAAGTCCAGCAGGCTCTACGTCCAGTTCACCACCAGCGCCGCCGGGCTCGACACGTATCTGAGGCGGTCCGGCACCAGCCGCTCCGCCCTGGACCACGGCGACATCACGGTCAGCGCCCGCGACACCCGTATCGTCGGCTGGGACTTCACCGGCACCGGCCGCGACTGGGCCGGTGCCACCGAGACCAACCCCGACCCGCGCCCCACCCGGGACATCACCGTCGATCTCACCGATCCGGCCGTCCCCCGCGTCTACGTCGTCTCCACGACCACACCCTGACGGCCGCCGAGGAGGCAGGATGGGCGCATGAAGCTGACCAAGAAGTCCCACGCCTGCGTCCGGATGGAGAAGGACGGGAGGACCCTCGTCATCGACCCGGGCGGGTTCAGCGAGGAGGACGCCGCGCTCGGCGCCGACGCGATCCTGATCACCCACGAGCACCCCGACCACTTCGACGAGGGCCGCCTCCGTGCCGCGCTGGAGGACCGGCCGGACGCCGGGATCTGGACGCTCCGCAGCGTCGCCGACCGGATCTCCGCCGCCTTCCCCGGCCGCGTCCACACCGTCGGCGACGGCGACACCTTCACCGCCGCCGGATTCGAGATCGAGGTGCACGGCGAGCTGCACGCCGTGATCCACCCCGACATCCCGCGGATCACCAATGTCGGCTACCTCGTCGACGGCGCCGTCTTCCACCCCGGCGACGCCCTCACCGTCCCCGGCCGGCCCGTCGAGACGCTGATGCTCCCCGTTATGGCGCCCTGGAGCAAGATCTCCGAGGTCATCGACTACGTGCGCGAGGTCAAACCGACGCGCACCATCGACGTGCACGACGCCCTGCTCGCCCCGCTCGCCCGGCCCGTCTACGACACGGCCCTCGGCAATCTGAGCGGCGCCGAGCACCGGCGGCTGACCCCGGGGGCCTACACCGAGCTCTAGCCCGGACCAGGCTGTCGCACGCCGGTTGTCAGAGGGCGCCGTTAGGCTGTCCGGCATGCGTATCGCCACCTGGAACGTCAATTCGATCACCGCCCGGCTCCCGCGCCTGCTGGCCTGGCTGGAGAACAGCGGCACGGACGTGCTGTGCGTCCAGGAGACCAAGTGCACCGCCGAGCAGTTCCCGGCCGACGCGCTCCGGGACCTCGGGTACGAGTCGGCGGTGCACGCCACCGGGCGGTGGAACGGCGTCGCGCTCGTCTCCCGGGTGGGCCTGGACGAGGTCGTCCGCGGCCTGCCCGGCGGACCCGAGTACGAGGGCGTCCAGGAGCCCCGGGCCGTCTCCGCGACCTGCGGCCCGGTCCGGCTCTGGTCGGTGTACGTGCCGAACGGCCGCGAGGTCGCGCACGAGCACTACGCGTACAAGCTGCGCTGGCTGGAGGCGCTCCAGAGCGCCGTCGCGGACGACGCGGCCGGGCAACGCCCGTTCGCGGTGCTCGGTGACTTCAACATCGCGCCCACCGACGAGGACGTGTGGGACCGCTCCGCCTTCGAGGGCTCCACGCACGTCACCGCGCCCGAGCGGGCCGCCCTGGAGGGCCTGCGCGGTACCGGCCTCAGCGATGTCGTGCCGCGTCCCCTGAAGTACGACCACCCGTTCACGTACTGGGACTACCGCCAGCTCTGCTTCCCCAAGAACCGCGGTATGCGGATCGACCTCGTGTACGGCAACAAGCCGTTCGCGGACGCGGTGAAGGACGGGTACGTGGACCGCGAGGAGCGCAAGGGCAAGGGCGCCTCGGACCACGCGCCGGTGGTGGTGGACCTGGAGGTGTAGAGCGCGCCCAGTGGTCCGTCCGGCGTGACCGGTGCCACGCTGGGCGGTATGGACATCCCTTTCCTGGACTCCTGGCGCAAGCGGCGTGGCGGCGGACAGCACGCGACGCTTGCCACCGCCTTCGAGAAGGACCCGGAAGGGGTCGCCGCCCTCCTGTCCGAGTGCGCCCTGCTGCGCACCCGGGCCGAAGCCGCCGGGGTGCGGCTCGACGACACACCGCGCTCCCTTGAGGCCCTGGACCAGCTTCCGCCGCGCTGGCGCGAGGACCCCGAGGAACTGCCGTGGATCGGCAACGACGCCGGGCTGTACCTCGGCACCGTGATCGTGCGGACCGTGCCGGGCACGGTCTGGGACGTGCTCCCGGCCGGGCGCCCGGTGGTCCGGCTGGCCTCCGGGCGCGAGCTGGACGTGGTCGCGGCGGGACTCGACTGGGCGGTCACCGGCTCGCCCGAGCTGTCGCAGCGCTACGGCGAGGCGGCCGAGGGGTGACGGGCCGGCGGGACGCTTCGCCGGGGCGTCCCGCCATCGCCGTGCCGTGCCTGCCGGGGTGCGAAGTCCCCTTCCGGAGCACACGGTCCGCACCGTCTTCCGGGAACTGCCCGGTCGCGGCCGGGGGTCACCGCCCGCGCAGCGGCACCCGCACGAACGAGGGGTCGGCGGCCGGGGAGGAGAAGGTCAGCCGCGCGCCGGACGGGTTGTGGTCGATGTAGAGCGGGTCGGCGCCGTCGATCACCAGCGCCAGCCGGTGGCCGGCCGGGACGTCGTATGCCGTGGAGAACAGGTCCAGGTCGACGGTGAACGGCCGGCCGGGGGTGCGGCCGTGGAAGGTGTACGGCGCGTTGCTCACCAGCTTGCCGAAGCCCAGCGGCCCGACGTCGTACAGGTACGCCACGAACGTGCCGCTCGGCTTGGTGCTGGTGACGGTCGTGTGGACGGTGGCCGTGCCCCGGACCTGCCGGGGCCCGGAGTACCGCTCGGACTTCCAGACGGCGGCGAAGGAGCGGGGGAGCAGCGGCACGGACACGGTCGGGGGAAGCCGGAAGAGCTGGTCGAGGGCGCTGGACAGCACGACGACACCGCCGTTGGCGCCGGAGTCGACGGCCGCGTGGATGTGCTGCTCGCGGCCGAGGCCGATCCGGTGTTCCCGCGCACCGACCGAGCGCCAGTCGGGATACCCCTCGTAGCCTCCGCCGGTCCGCGACTTCAGCTGGACGGGCTGCTCCCGGTCGATGCCGTTGGCGGCGCCCTGGAGGTGGTGGTCGAACCACCGGCGGGCGTTCGACCACACGTCGCTGGGCAGGCCGAGCAGGCCGTCGGCCTCGGCGGTGGCGTGGTCGCCGGGGCGCAGTTCGAGCCGCTTGGGGCCCTGGAGCCTCTCGTAGAAGGAGACGTACTGGTTGGGCGGGAAGACCGTGTCGCCCCAGGCGTTGCCCAGCATGACCGCAGGGCGGTTGGCGTTCAGCCGGTCCAGATGGCTGGCGGGGGAGCGCTCGCGGCCCCAGTCGATCATGTCCTGTTCCCTGTCCAGGCGGGAGGACAGGAAGTCGCGCAGGACCTGCTGAAGCTCGGGGCTGGGGCGGCCCGTCAGATAGCCGGTGCCGCCGAGCAGGGCGACGGCCTGGCGGTGCTGGGTGCGCCCGCTGTAGATGGACTCGATGAGGTCGGCCCAGCCGCTGAGCGCCACGACCGCCTTCACCCGCGGGTCGTGGGCCGCCGCCATGAGACTGATCCCGGCGCCGTACGAGACCCCGGCCATGCCGATGCGGTCCGGGTCGGCGGGGGTGTGGGCCAGAGCCCAGTCGACGACCGTGGCGGCGTCCGCGACGTCCGGGGGTCCGGCGACCTCGATCCGGCCGCCGGACTGCCAGAAGCCCCGGACGTTGTACGTGACGACGACGTACCCCGCGTCGGCCAGCTTCCTGGCCTGGGCGAGGTACTCGATCTGCGGGGTGGCCCAGCTGGTCGGCAGCACGAGGAGCGGGAGGCGTTCCCCGGGGGCCGTGGCCGGTGCGACGACGTTCGCCTTGAGGACCGTGCCGTCGTGGCCGGTGATGTCGGTGAACCGTATACCGGCCGCCTCGGCGGACACCGTCGCGGCGGGCCGCGCCGTCGCGACGGGGGCGGGCCCGAGGACCGCGCCGAAGGCCAGGGCGGCCGAGGCCGTGCCGATGGTGGCGGTCCGCAGGGCCATGCGCGCGCGTCCCATGGGTCACTCCTCACGGTGTCCGTGTTCGTTGAAAAGTGACCCGACGGTAACCGGAATGGCTTACTGCCGGTAACTACCAGGTGAGTTACGCGATGGTAACAATCGCGGGGCGGTAACCGACCGGTGCTGAACGTGACATGACGTGCAGTCAGGCGGCTGCCGACGTCAGCGAAGGGCGCTCTTCGCCTGCCACTCCTCCCAGGACAGGTTCCACTCCCCGTAGCCGTTGTTGAGTGCCTGCGTGCCCTTGTTGTCCCGGCCGTCGATCTCGAACGGGTCCCCGACCTGCACCTGCTCGTACACCCACTTGGCGTCCGCGTCGGTCATCCCGATGCAGCCCGAACTGCGGTTGGCGCTGCCCATGTGGGCGGCGTTCCAGGGGGCGGCGTGCGCGTACGTCCCCGACCAGGTCAGACGCATGGAGTAGTCGACCATCTTGTCGTACGCGTCACCGAGGCCGACGGTCTCGGAGCGCATGTTGATCGTGCCCTCCTTCGACATCAGCACGGTCCTGCCCCGCCAGGTCGCCTTCTCCCCGCCGGGCGTGCCCGCCGACATCGGGATGTCCTTGACCAGCCGGCCGTCCCGCAGGAGCTTCAGCCGGTGGTTGTCCAGGTCTACCTTGACGATCTGGTTCCTGCCGATGGTGAGGTCGGTGGTGTAGTCGCGGACGAACCAGCCGCCCTCGGGTCCGGAGTCCACTCCGTTCAGCCGGGCGTCCAGCGTGATCTTGGTGCCGGGCTTCCAGTACTCCCTGGGCCGCCAGTCGACCCGGTCCTTGCCGGACCAGTCCTGCATCCAGCCCCAGGAGCCCTCGGTGTTGTCCGAGGTCTTCACCTTCAGGGCCTTCTCCACAGCGGCCTTGTTCTTGACCGGGTGGTCGAAGACGATCGACAGCGGCTGGGCGACGCCGACCGTGGAGTTCTTGCCCGGCACCAGGGTCAGCTTGTTGACCTTCTCGGCGGCCGCGGTCGCGAAGTCCGCCTTCGCGGAGCCGCCACCCGTGTCCTGTGCCTCCACCGTGTAGGCGGTGCCCGGGGCGGCGGGGCGGGCCGAGGTCCAGGTCCTGCCGTCCGCCGCGACCTCGCCGTCGAGCGAGGCGCCCTTGGAGTCGGTGACGGTCACCCGGGTCAGCCTGCCCTCGGCCAGGGTGACCTTCACCGGTTCGCCCGGCTCGGCCTCCTCGCCCGTCAGGTTGACGGAGATCCGCGTCTCGGGCTTCGCCTTGCCGTCCTGCCCCCCGTCAGCGCCCTTGCCGGTGGCAGAGCCGCCGCCACCCGAACAGGCCGTCAGGGTCGCGGTGAGCAGCGCCGTACCGGCGAGGGCGGCGGTGCGGAGCGCGGTGCGGGGACGTATGCGGCTCAAGGGGACAACCTCCGATGCGATGACTGCGTCCTCTTCGTCGCGGGGAGAGAGGGGCGTCGGAGGGGGAGGGTTGCCCGACAAGTCGGAGATTCTCCGCGGTGATACAGGTCTGTGACATTCGGCTACGTACGTGCCGCGGCTCCGCTGGGTTCGGCCGCGGGTGCCGGGGCCGTCGCCTTCCGGGTCACGTCCGCGACCAGCTCGACGACGTCCGGTCCGTAGGCCTCCGAGTTGACGACCTTCAGGAGGAGGACGAAGGGGCCGCGCCCGTGCGTCCGGGCGAGCTTGCGGTGGTGGCGGACCAGATACCGAGTCGCTGCCTGGTTGGTGATGGAGCTCTGTCCGCAGAAGAGGAAGACCGGCCGTCCGCCCTCACCCGCGGTGAGCCGGGCCAGCAGCACGTACTCGCTGGTCTTCGGCTCCTGCCGGTACGTGTCGGAGCCGATCGTGAAGGTGCCCGCGTCCGGCCCGGGCTCGACGTTCACCGACACCCCGGGCAGCAGGGTCCGCAGGTGAGCGCCCATCCGGTGGTTGGAGTAGGGTCCGCCAAGGCAGAACTCCGTACGCTCCCCGAAACCCTGCTGCGCCCGGTCGTGCCGCACGATGCGGGCATGCGCGTCGCAGTCCCGTATCAGCGCGGACAGTTCGAGCAGGGCGAACACGTCGTTGCGGTGCACGCCCTCGCCGTTCGCCTCGCGGTTCACCACCAGCAGGCACTCGGCGTTCCCCGGCAGCCCGAAGAAGGCCTGTTTGCGGCGGAGTCTCCTGCGCCAGACCGCCGCCCGGGCGAGATAGCCGAGTGAGGCGCTCACCCCGGTGGCGAGCACGCCGAGCACGATGTCGCGCAGGTCTTCGTCCATGGGGGCGCATGCTAGCCGGGACACGCGCTCGTGTTCGAGGGGTCCTGGTGCGGTCGGACTTGCGAAG
Organism: Streptomyces sp. MUM 203J; assembly: GCF_022414595.1. Taxonomy (GTDB): domain Bacteria; phylum Actinomycetota; class Actinomycetes; order Streptomycetales; family Streptomycetaceae; genus Streptomyces. The sequence continues at coordinate 29,112 of NZ_JADWYO010000070.1, forward strand.
TTACCGTGCGTGGACGGCCCTTGACAGGAGGTCAGTCCCCGATGCTCCGAATCCGTCGTCGCCCCCGTCTCTCGCTCCGCCGTCTCCCCGCGCGGTACGCGTCCCTCGCCGCCGCCTCGGCCACGGCGATCGCCCTCGGTGCCGCCGTGCCACCGCCCCAGCAGCCGCCGGCGCCCGTCAAGGAACCGGTCGCCGTCGGCCACGGCGGCGCCGTCGCCAGCGTGGACGCCGACGCCTCGGCCGCCGGGATCGCCGTGCTGCGGTCCGGCGGCAACGCGATCGACGCGGCCGTGGCGACGGCCGCCGCGCTCGGCGTGACCGAGCCGTACTCCGCGGGCCTCGGCGGGGGCGGCTACCTCGTCCACTACGACGCCCGGACCCGCACCGTCCACACCGTCGACGGCCGCGAGACCGCCCCGCGCTCGGCGGACGCGTCACTGTTCCTGGACGAGGACGGCGCGCCCCTGCCGTTCGGCGAGGCCATGACCAGCGGGCTGGGTGTCGGGACGCCCGGCACCCCGGCGACCTGGGACACGGCGCTCAGGGCATGGGGCACGAAGCCGCTGCGCGAGCTGCTGGAGCCCGCGGAGAGACTGGCCCGGGAGGGGTTCGTCGTCGACGCCACGTTCCGGGAGCAGACCCGTGCCAACGAGGCCCGGTTCCGGGACTTCCCGGCGAGCGCCGAGCTGTTCCTGCCGGGAGGCGAACTCCCCGTCGTCGGCGCGGTGATGCGCAATCCGGACCTGGCGCGGACGTACGAGAAGCTCGGCCGCCGGGGCGCCGGGGCGCTGTACCGCGGCGACCTGGCGCGGGACATCGTCCGGACGGTCCGCCGTCCGCCGGTGCGCGAGGGGGCCGAACGGAATGTGCGGGCCGGGGATCTGACGCTCCGGGATCTGCGGGCGTACCGGACCGTGACGCGGCGGCCCACGAAGGTGTCGTACCGGGGGCTCGACGTCTACGGGATGGCGCCCTCCTCTTCGGGCGGGACGACGGTGGGGGAGGCGCTGAACATCATGGAGGGCGCGGACCTGACACCGGGCGCGGCCGGTGAGGACGCCTACCTGCACCGGTTCGTCGAGGCGAGCCGGATCGCCTTCGCGGACCGGGGGCGCTGGGTCGGCGACCCGGCCCACGAGGACGTCCCGGTCACGGGGCTGCTGGCGCAGCGGTTCGCAGACGCGCGGGGCTGTCTGATCAAGGACGCGACGGCGCTCGTCAGTCCGCTCGCGCCGGGCGACCCCTACGACCCGGTGCCCTGCGCCGCGACCGGGGCAGCCGCGCCGACGACCTACGAGGGGGAGAACACCACTCACCTGACGACGGCCGACCGGTGGGGCAACGTCGTCGCGTACACCCTCACCATCGAGTCGACGGGCGGCAGCGGGATCACCGTGCCGGGCCGGGGCTTCCTCCTCAACAACGAGCTGACCGACTTCTCCTTCGCACCGGCCGGTACGGCCGTCCACGACCCGAACCTGCCCGGTCCCGGGAAGCGGCCGCGCTCCTCCATGGCCCCGACGATCGTTCTCGACCACCGGGCACGCCCGGTGCTGGCGCTCGGCTCGCCGGGCGGCGCGACCATCATCACGACGGTCCTCCAGACCCTGACCGGCGTCGTCGACCGGGGGCTGCCGCTGGTGGACGCCATCGCCGCGCCCCGCGCCAGCCAGCGGAACACCGCGCGGACGGACATCGAACCGGGCCTGGCCGCGGGCCCGTTGCGGGACCGGCTGGCCGCCCGGGGCCACGCCTTCCGGCAGGTGGCCGAGATCGGCGCGGCGACCGGTGTGCAGCGGCTCCCGGACGGCCGCTGGCTGGCCGCCGCCGAGACCGTCCGCCGAGGCGGGGGCTCCGCGATGGTGGTGCGGCCCGCCGGGCGGTCGCCGCGCAGGTGAGGGCCGGGCCGCGCGGTGCGGGCGGACGGGCGTCACAGCCGCGCGGGCCGCACACACAGGAGGAAGCTCCCCGGGCGAAAACTCCCTGTAGCCGCGCCGTAACACGACTTCGGTCGAATGCCCTGGGACGGGGGCCGGCACCGGAGCACGGCAGGGGCGTGGACCGTACATGGTGGAGCATCGAGTCAGCGGCGGCGCAGGGACGTTCACGCACTGGCTACAGGAGCTGACCGGGCTGCTCGACCCGGGCGGGGGCTGGTACGGGGTGTTCCTGCGGCGGGACCCGGAGGGCATCCGGGCCTGCGCCGACGGCACCGAGCTGCCGCCCTGGGACGTCGTCGAGTCGCTGCTCCAGGACTTCGCCGCACTGCGCGGCGACGAGCCCGCGCGGGCCCAGACGGTACGGGCCCGGCAACTGCACCGGGCCGCCGCGGCCGACTGGGACCGGCGCCCCGGCGGCCGGGCCGCGCTGCACGCCCGGCTCGACCTGATGGTGCGCGAACAGGCCCGCGCGGCGGACCACGCCCGCGACCTGGCCGCCCGGTCGGCCGCGGCTCCCGAGGGCTCCGCCGAAGCCGGGCGCCTCGCCCGCGACCTGGCCTGGCTCCAGGACGACCACAGCCGCGCGACGGCTCGCGCAGCCGAGCTGCGGGACCGCCTCGCGTCCCTGGCGGGGGAGCGACGCACGGACCGGCCCGGGGAGACCCGGCAGGCCCACCAGGGCGAGGAGCCACCTCCGGGGCAGCGTTCCCAGGAGGGCCCGCGCCCGCACGCCGCCCCGCACGGCGACCACGCCCCGGACACCCCGGGCAAGCGGAGCCGTACCGCCGCGACGGCCCGGCGTCGCCCCCGCGGGGCCCGGTACGCGTGGCTGGAGGACGCCGACCAGGACGACGGGCCCCTGGCCGCGCCTCCGGAGGCGGAACCGCGGGCCGGTGCGCTCACCGGGGCGCGGTTCGGGGGTGCGGCCGAACAGGACGGTCCGCGCCCGGCGCCCGG
>NZ_JADWYO010000071.1 GCF_022414595.1 Streptomyces sp. MUM 203J
CCAGAACAACATCAACTACGCTGACACCAGCCGCATAACCCGTGTCCAGGATTCGGGGTCAAGGCCCCTGCTCCGGGTACTTGTGCCGGCCGCAGGCAGCCTGCTTTACCGGTCAATCGCCCGCGGTGGCCTCGATCTCCGTCGGTGCGAGCGGTGCGCGAGGCAGGCGGGTGGCGCGAGCGGGGGTCAATGCGGAGCCTGGTGAGGATCGATCCGCCGGGAGCCAGGCGTCTGACAGACCTTCGGACTCGTCCACGACACGAAAACGCGGGTTGTGACCGTGAGGTCGCAACCCGCGTCATCCGTATACGTAAGCAAGTGTCCGAGGGGGGACTTGAACTCTCCTCTCGGGCACCAGCCCCCAACCACTCTGACCTGGGAAAACGCCCGCTGACAGGCTTGATTTCGGCGGGCGCTTCTCCTGTTCTTTACTGCTGTTTCAGGGGGTTTCCGGCCCTTGTTGGTCATACGTTGGTCACGTGACCAACCCTCCTCCGAGGCGTCCGTACCTGGGTCGCGTCAGGCCTCCCGGACGGCGCCACGGGGCTACGCCCAGTCTCCACGGTCGCGTACGTGACCGCGTACCGGGGTGGGCTGGAGCGGTCGGAGACCTGTTTATGCGAGGACACGCATAGTCGCGTTCACGCATAGACGCGTAGCGTCACCCCCTCTACTGTCGTTGGCCAGGCGGCCCAGACGGGGCCAGAGCAAGGGGGTTTGGCATGTCCGAACGTTCGGCACTCACCCGGCTCACGGGCAACGGCAACGGCGAGTGCGGAGAGAAGGACTGCCCGAACGTGTACCGCACGACCACCGGCTCGTTCGTGGTGCAGGGCGACGTGTCCGACGCCTTCACCCCGCCCACCGGGGAAGGGCTCGTGGAAATCCCGGAGGCGGTTCTCAGGGAGGCGTTCCGTGCACTTGGATGGTGACGCGTGGAATGACTGCTTCGATTCCATGGAGCGTGAGGCGTGGCGGCTGGAAACGCTGCCCGTTTACACCATGCCTCAGGAAGCGGAGAAGCTGAAGAGGTTTCTCGCCGGGGAGAAGTCTCCCGACGATTACACCTCGGCATGGATGGACGAGGTTCGGCAATGGGGCTCGGAAGGAAAGAGCGTCGGCAGGGTCCATGTCGTGACTCGCCCGCTCTCGGACTATCTCCGATTCGAGTTCGAGTATTACTACCGGCACCACGTGAAGGCGGGCGAGGATATCCGCATCCTCGACCTCACCGACCGGGAGAACCCGGGACTTCCGGATCAGGATTTCTGGATGTTCGATGAGTCCAAGGTGGTCCTGATGAACTACCGGGCGGACGGGACGCAGATGAACCGGGAACTGTACGAGGGTGATCCCGAGCCGTACCGGCGGTGGAAGCGGATTGCGGTTGCCGAGTCGGTTCCATTCCTGGAGTACGTGAGCAGGTGACGTTCGACCCTGAACAGTTGGGGCAGCCGAAGCAAGAACTGGCTGCCCTGCTGAAAGAACTACGTAAGCGAGCCGGCCTCACTGGGGACCGGCTCGCTCGGCGCTGCAACATGTCCCAATCGAAGGTCAGCCGGATCGAGAATGGGAAAGTCCAACCGAGTCTGCTGGACCTGGAAAGAATCCTCCGGGCCGTCGTGGCTCCGCCCGAGGTCATCGAGGAGGTCATCGCCCTTGCGAGGCTGGCCAACACCGAATGGCAAGACCTGCGCTCGCTGCGACGTAGGGGCCTGGAGAAGAAGCAGACTGAACTCGCTGCCCTTGAATCCTCGTCCACGGAGTTCCGCTTCTTCCTGCTCTCGATGATTACAGGACTGCTGTCCACCCCTGAGTACATCCGAGCCAGCCTTGCGCATTCTCCGGCCGATGTCACTAAGACGATCGCGAGGAAGCTGGAGCGGCAGGAGGTTCTTTACGGCACGAAGAAGCAGTTCACCTTCATCCTTACCGAGCAGGCTGTGAGGTGGCCCCTCCTGTCCCCGGCCGCGATGGCGATGCAGATTGACCGGTTGGCCTCATTGACCCACCTGCCGAATGTGAAGCTCGGTGTCATCCCAATCGCGGGATACAAGCCCATGGCTCCGATGGACACCTTCACTGTCTATGACAACACCCTGGCCACTGTGGAGAACACCACCGGTGTCGTGATCCTGAGGGATCCACGCGATATCGAAATGCATTTGGAACTGTTCTCGACACTGGAGGGGTACGCGCTATTCGGGGCCGAAGCGCGAGCCTTGTTGACGGAGTGGGCCGCTGCCTGCCGTTCATGATCTTTAGTCCATGACGGGAAAAAACTACACAGCCACCGCTTTCTGGGTCAATGATTTCCCCCATGACAGCGACCGAGCGAAACGAAGAGCGGGCGCGATACGGCGTGGGTCGGGGGCTGGAGTACCGGCGGACGTTCGGCCTTGATGGTGGTGTGCGCGCGTGACCGGGCGCATGACTCTGCGGGTGTCGTACGACGGCGGCCGGACGTACGGCCCGGTGCGGGAGGTGCAGGTGGACCCGCGAAAGGCGGTGATCCTGGGTTCGCCAACCAAGTACCCGCCGTGCGGGTGCCCTCGGTGCACGGGCCGCAGTTCGTTGTCTGCCAGTGCTCTCCGCCCCGTGGCGGTGGAGCCGAAGGCGACGTGATGCGTGGCTTGGGCCACTGGGTGCTGCGCCACTTTGGCCGGTACGCGGGTCCGCTCTTCCTGGCGATGATCCTCAGCGGCTGTGTCCTGGTTCTCGCTGGAACCCTGGCGATCCGGTAACCGCCGCGCTCGTCGCTGTCCCCCTTTGCTTCCTGCCGGATTCCCGGCGGGAGTTCCCGAGAAGAGAGAGGTAGTCCGATGGTGGAACAGAACACCACTTCGGTGGCCCCCGAGGGGGGTGGCCTGCTCGTCGCGAAGCGGAAGATCGTGGCCGCGCGCACCCGAGCCGAGCAGGAGTCGGACGTCAGCAGTGGCCGTTCCGACGGCAACGACTAGCGGGGTAGCCCACGATGCTTGATGCAGCCTCGTGGGCGGGGCGTCTGGGCGGGGACACGTTCCTCGCCCAGACGTACCACCGCTCCTACGCGCACTTCCCCGGCACCGCCGACATGGCGAGTGACCTGCTCTCCTGGGACGACCTGAACCGGATCATCGCCGCGCAACGGCTGGAGCCGCCCCGGCTGCGTCTGTCGCTCGACGGCGAGATGGTCCCGCTCCACCGCTACGCGATCCCCACCACGAACCGCCGCGCGGTCACCTGGTCCCGCATCCAACCGTCCGACTTCCACGTCCAGCTCAGAGAAGGCGCTTCGCTGGTCCTCGATGCGGTGGAGAAGATCCACCCCGCCGTGGGGGCCGCCGCCGAGGGGCTGGAACGCTTCCTCGGGACTTCCGTGCAGGCCAACGTGTACGCCTCGTGGACCGAGCGGGAGGGCTTCGGTCGGCACTGGGACGACCATGATGTCGTCGTGGTCCAACTGCACGGCTCGAAGCGGTGGCGCCTGTGGGGGATGACCCGTGAGGCGCCCACCTTCCGGGACGTGGAGTCGCCGGAGGAGCCGGAGGGCGACCCGGTGGCGGACCTCGTTCTGTCCCCGGGTGACGTGCTCTACCTGCCGCGCGGCTGGTGGCACTCGGTTACCGCTGACCAGGGGACGGAATCCCTTCACCTCACGTTCGGCATGGTCCCGCACACAGGCGCTGACCTGATGCTCTGGGTCGTCGATCAGCTTCGGGCGTCCCTCGCGCTCCGCAGGGACATTCCGCGCTTCGGCTCGCTGGCGGAACAGTCGGACTTCATCGACGCCGTACGTCGTGAGGTGTCCGACATGATGGCGGACCCCCACCTCGTGGAGCGGTGGGCGGAGTCGATCGACACGACGGACCTGGGCCACGCGATTCCGTCCCTGCCCTACGTGGACGGCCTCCCCGCACGGGGGGAGATCACGGTCAAGCTCACCGTTCCGAGGGGTCGCCTGACGGCCAACCGCGAACAGGGCACGGTCACCTTCTCGGCGGCCGGTACCGCGTGGGACTTCGCGGAGTCCGCCGCGCCCGCGCTGGGCACGCTGCTGACCAACCAGCCGATCACGCTCGGCGAACTCGCCGACTCCTCCGGACTGGAGGTCAAGGACGTGGCCGAACTGGTCTCCGTCCTCATTGACGGCCACGCCGTCGCAGTCGTGGGGACGGCGCTGTGACCGCCGCTCTCTGCCTGGGGACATACCGCGTGCGTGCCGTCAGTGAGGCGGCACGCGCCGCCCTGGCCGCCGGTAGTCCCTGGGTGGACACGGCCCCGAACTACGCCCGTGGTCTGGCGCATGAGGAACTGCGCCCGGCTCTAGGGGAGTACCCGACCGTGCGGGTAGCCACGAAGACGGGGTTCTTCACGGCGGAGCAAGGCCGTACCGCCCTGTCTGAGGGAGTGCTCACCCGGGAAGAGGCGGCCGGTAGGCACAGCTTTGAAGGGGGCTTCGTCCGCTGGCAGACGGAGCGATCCTTGGCCGCGCTCGGGCGTGTGGACCTTGTGTTCGTACACAACCCCGAGCACCACAGGCACGGCCTTGACCGTGTTGCTCTGCACGGGCGTGTACGGGAAGCCTTCACGGCGCTGGAAGAGTTCGCCCATGCGGGCAGGATCGGCGGGTACGGCGTTGCCACCTGGTCGGGCCTGACCTCCGGAGCGCTCAGCGTGCCCGAGTTGCTCACGCTCGCCCGGCAGGCGGCCGGTTCCGCCGAGCACCACTTCACGGGCTTGCAGATGCCCGTCAGCCTGATCATGGATGCCCCGATCACACAGGCCCTGAACGGCGGCGGACCACTGGTGCAGGCGAAGGACGCGGGGCTGATCACCTTCGGCTCCGCTCCCCTGCACGGGGGCGAACTCCTCGACGCCATGACACCCGAACTGGTGAACCTTATCCGCCCCGGCCTGTCGGCCGCAGCCGCTGCCCTGCTGGCCGCTGGCTCGTGCCCCGGCCTCGATGTCGTCCTCACCTCCGCGAGCACCCGCGAGCACTGGGACGATGTGGCCAAGGCTCTGGCTGCGCCGCTGACGGCCCAGGAACTCAGGAGGGTGACGGATGAACTCGCCGGTGAATGAAGAGGTGCAGGCCCTGATGGAGGCCGCCCACGACCGGGCGGCCAAGGCACTGCGCCTCACCTGCACGGGGCCGCTGGCGTGGGGCTTCCTCGGTGTCACTCTCGGACGCCGAGCAGGGGACCGGTGGCTCCGGGTCAGTCGGACGGCGAAGAGGAACGCGGGCAGGAAGGCGGGGGAAGGCATCGTCGGCGCCTCGGAGCTGGTGCCTGACGGCGTGCCCCGCCCCCACCTGTACGCGGTGCATGACTGGACTGACGGCGAGTGGGCCTTCGAGTCGGAAGTCCTGGACTACCTCACGCAACCCATCGTGTCCCCCGACCGGGCCGACATCGACCACGACCCGGGGTTGTCTGACGAGTGGTGGGCGGACCTTCGCCAAGCCCTTGACCTCCTCGCTGAAGCGGAGGGAGTGAAGGCAACCGTGCGGGACGGGTGGATCGAACGAGCCTTCCCCCAGTTCCTCGGCATCCCCGCCCCCGCCACGGTGGAGCGGGTGACCGGTCACGGTGACCTGCACTGGGGCAACCTCACCGCCGCGCCCCTGTGCCTGCTGGACTGGGAGCGGTGGGGACGGGTGCCCTTCGGCTATGACGCGGGACTCCTCCACGCCAACAGCCTGCTTGTTCCCGACGTAGCCGCCCGCATTCGCAAGGAGTTCGCAGCGGTCCTCGACACCCCCGCCGGCCGAATCGGGGAACTCGCGGCCCTGGCGGAGATGATGCAAGCCGTAGCCCGTGGCTGGTACCCCGATCTTGCGCCCCGGCTCGTGGCCCGCGCGGAAGCGCTCACCGGAGTGCGCCCGCCCGTCCCGGTGCACTCCGAGGTGAGCGCCTAGTTCCGTGGTCCCCGCCGAGTCGAGGTGGTGAGGATTGCGGCGCGTGGTTGGCGGCAGCGAGTTTGCCGGATCGCAGAGCGGGGGCCGTCCGGCTGCTTGAAGTCGTTGATGCACCGCTCGACGGGGTTCCGCTGCTTATATTCTGACTGCTCGGAACTTGACGAGCGAAGATTCCGCCCCGTCCATTCCTGTCTCCGTTCACTCTCCCGAAAATGTACCGTGGAAGGGCCTTCCGACGATCCGTGAAGGAGAGCCAGGTGAGCGATTACAAGGGGCCAGACCCCGCAGCATTCGGGAACAACCCGGCCGACTTCGGAGCGGATGAGATCCGCGCAGTTCCTAACGGGGACGGGTACCACTGGACGGCGTACAGCAAAGATGGGGGCCAGACCAGCTGGAACACCGATCTTGAGGGCAACTATCGCGACGATAGCCCGGACCCGTACTATGGCCCCATCGTCCCCCTGAGCGACCGGAACGCCAAGGGCTCCGGAAAGAGGCAGGTCTGGTCCTAGCCCGCAGTGGGGCTATCCGTCACCAGGAACACGTGCGATCACCCCGCGTGAAGCCAGTGGGCCTCCTTCGTTGCCGAACACGGAAGGAAGCCCGCCTGTAGCGTCCTATCGGACTCGAACCGATGACCCCACGTCCAGATGCGCGGTGCTCTTCCTTGCTGAGCTAAGAACGCTTTCGACTGGAGAGCGTGACCTTCCCCGAAGCTCTACGACCCCAGGGACGATTCCGGGTTCTCCTGTATTCAACCCTAGCCGCTTAGGTAGGAGCGTCAAGGCCGGTTAACCACCTCCGAACTGCACCCCTCGTGCTGTCGTCGACACCGTCACTGCGCCGCTGTGCGCCAGCCTCAGGCGCTCTCTCCGATGTGGCGGTAGAGGGTGGCACGAGAGACTCCCAGCGCCTTGGCAATGGCAGTGACGCTCTCTCCCTTGGCGTGCCTGGCACGGGCCATCGCTAGCTTGTCGTCGTCCACCACGGAGGGGCGTCCGCCGTGGTTGCCCTTGCGGGGCCGCAGTGTCCAGCCCCTCCAACGCCTTCTCCCGGATGCCCTCCCGCTCCACCTCGGCGGCCACGGCCAGGACGGCGAACACGATGACTCCCGCCCCGTTCGGGTCGTACACACCATGCAAGGGGCCGGAGGGGAGTTCCAGTTGGATGCCGGGGCGAGGACACCACGAGAGAGGGGTACGCGCCGAAGATTCGGCTGCACATCAAGCCTCACATAGGCAGGGTCAAGGTGGTGGAGGTGACGGACGAGCGGCTGGACGAGCTGTATCGGCTGCTGGAGAGCGCGCCCATCAAGGCCAACGGCAACAAGCCGCTCGGCCCGAAGAGCGTCCGGCACATTCACAACATCATCTCGGCTGCGCTCGACTCGGTGACCGGACCGAGGAAGCTCCTCACGGTCAACCCGGCGCACACTGCCGACCCGCCCACGGAACGGCAAATCAAGGCGGCCACGCCGGACTTCCCGACCCTCAACGACAACGAGACGCGGCACTTCCTCGAAGAGATATGGAAGCCGTGCGACAACCGGGCCTATGACGGCGGGCTGACGCACCACTGCCTTCGGGACGCCCCGCTGTGGACCTCGTACGCGGCCACCTCGTGTCGCCGTAGCGAAGTGCTGGGGTGGAAGTGGTCGCTCATTTACTGAAATGAGTGCGCTATCGAACTGGCCTGGGTCGTGGTGGAGGAAGGCAACACCTACCGGCTGCGCAAGCTCACCAAGGACGGAGACGACAACGCGATCATCTACGTAGACCAAGCCCTGATGAACGTCCTGAAGTGGCAGAGGGAACGCCAGGACGCGGAGCGGGAGCGCCTCGGGGATCTCTGGGTGGACCATGACCTCGTGTTCGCCTGTGACGGCTTCAAGCTGTACCGGGGCGAGGCGGGCGGACCGCAGGACCCCGAGAAGGTGTCGGCCCGCTGGCGGACGGCGCGCAACCGTCTGCACCTGCCGGAGAACTTCCGGCTGCACGACTGGCGGGCGTCGAAGATCACGAACGATCTCGACAACCACGAGAACCCGGTAGAGGTCTCGGCCAACGCCCGGCACCACTCGCCGGGCTACACGATGGCGCGGTACGGCAGGCGTCGCGCTGAGGGAGCGAAGAAGCTGGCCGCTTCGAGTGCCAGCCGTCTCGGCCTGTCATCCCTGGTCTGACCAGGAGATTCGCTCGGCTGTTGGTCACGTGGTTGGTCACGCCACAGCCGGAGAAACAGAAAAACCCCAGATCAACTGGGGTCTCTGCTGGTGTCCGAGGGGGGACTTGAACCCCCACGCCCGATAAAGGGCACTAGCACCTCAAGCTAGCGCGTCTGCCATTCCGCCACCCGGACCGGGTGTGTCGGCCCCGGGGTGTTCCCCGCGACGACATGGATAACTCTACCAGGGGTTCGAGGTGGTCTTCACCTGCATATCCCGTGGTCAGGGGCGGTGTGTGCGCGCTGCGGTCGGGTGACTGCGGTTGGTGGCCTCAGGGGCAGCGGACGACCTGGCCGGCGTACGAGAGGTTGCCTCCGAAGCCGAAGAGGAGGGCAGGAGCGCCGGAGGGGACATCGCCTCGGGCGACCAGTTTGGACAGGGCCATGGGGATGGAGGCCGCCGAGGTGTTGCCCGATTCCGTCACGTCGCGGGCGACGATCGCGTTCACGGCGCCGATCTTCTGGGCCACGGGCTCGATGATCCGCAGGTTGGCCTGGTGGAGAACGACCGCCGCCAGGTCCTCGGGGGTGAGGCCGGCGCGTTCGCAGACCCGGCGGGCGATGGGCGGGAGCTGGGTGGTGGCCCAGCGGTAGACGGTCTGGCCCTCCTGGGCGAATCGGGGCGGGATGCCCTCGATGCGGACCGCGTGGCCCATCTCCGGGACGGAGCCCCAGAGGACGGGGCCGATGCCCGGTTCGTCGTCGGTGGCCTCCACGACCGCCGCACCCGCGCCGTCACCCACGAGCACGCAGGTGGTGCGGTCCGTCCAGTCGGTGATGGCCGTCATCTGGTCGGCGCCGATCACCAGGGCCCGCCGCGCCGCGCCCGCCCGTACCGTGTGGTCGGCGGTGGCCAGCGCGTGCGTGAAGCCCGCGCAGACGACGTTGAGGTCCATCGTCGCCGGGGCGGTCATGCCGAGGCGGGCCGCCACCCGGGCCGCGGTGTTCGGGGAGCGGTCCACGGCGGTGGAAGTGGCGACCAGGACCAGGTCGATGTCCGAGGGGGCCAGCCCCGCCGTCGCCAGGGCCTTCGCGGCGGCGTGCGCGGCCATCTCGTCGACCGGCTCGTCCGGACCCGCGACATGGCGGGTGCGGATGCCGACCCGGCTGCGGATCCACTCGTCGCTGGTGTCGACCATGGCGGCCAGGTCGTCGTTGGTCAGCACCTTGGCGGGCTGGTAGTGCCCGAGCGCGGCGATTCGGGTTCCCGTCATGCCGGGTCGAACCCCCTCTGTTCGCAGTGTCGGCCGTGCGGAGTGATGTGTTCCGTACGGTGGTTCATGAGCCCTCCAGTCTGGTCAGCGACTCACGGGTAACCCGTCACGTGATCCCACAGGATTCCCGCGCGCCACTTGGAGAGTCCGCAACATCCCCGGCGTGCGGGAGAATGGCGGCGAACTGGCGAGCGAGCGAATCCGGAGGCTGGGCACACATGGGACGGGTCACCGAGCGGCGCCGCGTCATCCGGGTCCGGGACGGGGCCGTGTCGGCCCGGCCCGACACACTTGTCGCGGAGGAGCCGCTGGAGATCCGGCTCAACGGCAGGCCGCTGGCCGTCACCATGCGCACGCCCGGCGAAGACTTCGCACTGGCCGCCGGCTTCCTGGTGAGCGAGGGGGTCGTCGCCGCGGGCGACGAGGTGCAGCGCATCGCGTACTGCGCGGGCGCCACCGAGGACGGCACCAACACGTACAACGTGGTCGACGTGCGGCTCGCCCCCGGCGTACCCGTCCCCGACATCACGCTGGAGCGGAACGTCTACACGACGTCTTCCTGCGGACTGTGCGGCAAGGCCAGTCTGGACGCGGTGCGGACCACCGCCCGATTCCGGCTGGAGGACGGGCCCGCCGTGCGGGTCGGTACCGATGTGCTGGCCGGGCTGCCGGACCGGCTGCGGGCCGCCCAGAGGGTGTTCGAGCGGACCGGTGGCCTGCACGCCGCCGCGCTGTTCTCTCCGGAGGGTGAACTGCTCGACGTTCAGGAGGACGTCGGGCGGCACAACGCGGTGGACAAGGTGGTCGGGCGCGCCCTGCGGGAGGGGCTGCTGCCGCTGGGCCGGGCCGTGCTGCTGGTGTCCGGGCGCGCCTCGTTCGAGCTGGCGCAGAAGGCCGTCATGGCGGGGATCCCGGTGCTGGCGGCCGTGTCGGCGCCGTCCTCGCTGGCCGTGGACCTGGCGGCGGAGACGGGGCTCACGCTGGTGGGCTTCCTGCGCGGGAACGACATGAACGTCTACGCGGGGGCGGAGCGGCTCGCGGGCCTCTCCTGACCGGTACGCCGGGTGAGGACCGGTACGCCGGTGAGGGCCGGTACTACTGCCTGCGGCGGGTCTCCGCCGGTGCGGCCACCATCTGGAGCGTGAGCGTCACCGGGGGTTCCGCCACACCGGGGCCGCCCGCCTCGACCCACGCCAGGATGTCGTCCAGGCAGTCGTCGTCGAGCGCCCAGCCGACCCACGCGGCCCGCGCCCCGCGCCTGCGGCCCTCGCCCGAAGGCTGCACCACCACGATGTTGGCCTGTCCGCAGGGGCCGAGGCAGTCACTGGTTCGGACCGTCAGCCTGCCGCCGGACGCCGCGGCGGCCTGCCGCAGCCGTTCCAGCTGGCCCGCGTGATCGGTGCCCGGGTGCTTGCGGGCGTCGCCGCAGCAGCAGCCCCGGCACACCACCAGTGAGCAGGGGCGGTCGGCGCCGGGGCGGATCCACGTGCGGGACTGTGTGGGCATGACATCAACGGTAGCCGGGTCGATCTTGGATGCGGGAGGCCGGGGTCAGGTTCTCGCCATGCGACGCCGCCGGTCAGGCGGCTTCCGGGTCCCGCGCCCGGCGCCGCGCGATCACCGCGCACACCATCAGCTGCATCTGGTGGAACAGCATCAGCGGCAGCACCGCCAGCGAGGCCTGGGCGCCGAACAGCACGCTCGCCATCGGCAGCCCGGCCGCCAGGCTCTTCTTGGAGCCCGCGAACTGGATCGCGATCCGGTCCTCCCGGGCGAACCCGAGCCGCGCGGAGCCGTACCAGGTCAGCGCCAGCATCACCGCGAGCAGCAGCGCCTCGACGCCCAGCAGCGCCGCCAGCCGGGCGGGCGTGACCTGGCTCCAGACCCCGCGCACCATGCCCTCGCTGAACGCGGTGTAGACCACGAGCAGGATCGCGCCGCGGTCGACGTACGAGAGGACCCTCCGGTTCCGGCCGACGAACCCGGCGGTCCAGCGCCGCGTCGCCTGCCCCGCCAGGAAGGGCACCAGCAGCTGCGCGACGATCCGGAGCAGCGCGTCCGCCGAGAGGCCGCCGACCGCCCCGCCCAGCAGCAGCGCGGCGAGCAGCGGGGTGAGGACGACACCGACCAGGCTGGAGAAGGAGCCCGCGCAGATCGCCGCGGGCACATTGCCCCGGGCGATGGACGTGAAGGCGATCGAGGACTGGACCGTCGACGGCACCAGCGTCAGGAACAGCAGCCCCGACGCCAGCTCCGGAGTGAGGAGTACGGGGCCGAGCCCCTTCGCGCCCACCAGTCCAAGGGCCGGGAACAGGGCGAAGGTACAGGCGAGGACCGTGAGGTGGAGGCGCCAGTGCCGGAGCCCCTCCAGGGCCTCCCGGGTGGACAGCCGGGCCCCGTACAGGAAGAAGAGAAGCGCGATCGCGCCGGTGGAGGCGCCTTCGACGGCCTCGGCCGTCGTCCCGGACGCGGGCAGCAGAGCCGCGAGACCGACGGTGGCGAGCAGCGCCACGATGAACGGGTCCACCGGAAGGCGCCCGGCGCCGACGCCACGCAGGAGGCGCGCGAACAGCCGCGTGCGCCGCTCCGCGCGCCCGTGGGCCCACCCGTGGGTGCCGGGCTCCGCGGAGGCGGGCTCCGGGGAGGCCGGGCGGCCCTCCCGGCTTCGCGGGCGCTGTGGGTTCCGGGGGTCCCGGGGCGTTCTGGGGTCCTGGGGCATATGTGTCACGGGCTCTCGGTCGGGTCGCGCTGGGTCCATCCTGCCTGGTCGCGTGGGGGGCTCGGGCGGCCGGGCGGGGAGGGGCGCGCGGCTGTGCCGGTCCGGTACCGGTTCGGTGGAGATTCCCGCAGCCGTTCCTTATCCGCCGCTCAGTAACGGAGGCCCGCACACGGCCGTGACCATGGGATTGCCGCTGCGGGCCGCTCTGACCTGTGGCGATGCCGTTCGTCCCGCCGTTCTCAGGACCTTCCGGTGAAACTCTGCGTGGGGTACCGTCACTCTCCGCTATGCCGAGCGTCACAAGGAGCAGGCCTGTGCGCGAGCTGACCGTCCCACCCCTCGTGACCGCTCCGCTGGTCGGCGGACTGGCCGACGCGGTGTTCGACCACGCCGTGAGCGAACCGGACCGGGTCGCCCTCGTGCGCAAGGACACGGCCGGGCAGTGGGCGGACGTCACCTCCGCCGGGTTCCGCGATCAGGTGCTGTCGCTGGCCAAGGGGCTGATCGCGCACGGCGTACGGTTCGGGGACCGGGTCGCCGTGATGTCCCGTACCCGCTACGAGTGGACGCTGTTCGACTTCGCGCTGTGGACGGTGGGCGCCCAGTCCGTCCCCGTGTACCCGACCTCGTCCGCGGACCAGGTCCACTGGATGCTCCACGACGCGGCGGTCACCGCGTGCGTGGTGGAGCACGAGGACCACGCGATGACGGTCGGTTCTGTGGTGGACCGGCTGCCGCTGCTGAAACGGCTGTGGCAGCTGGACGCCGGCGCCGTCGACGAGCTGGTGGCGGCCGGGGCGCGGATCGACGACGAGGTGGTGCAGCGTCACCGCAGGGCGGTGACCCCCGAGTCGGTCGCCACGGTCATCTACACCTCGGGCACCACCGGCCGCCCCAAGGGCTGTGTCCTCACCCACGCGAACCTCATGTTCGAGGCGGACACGATGCTCGAACGCTGGGAGCCGGTGTTCCGCCCCGCGCCCGACGCGGAGGTGTCGACGCTTCTCTTCCTGCCACTCGCCCATGTGTTCGGCCGCATGGTGGAGGTCGCGGCGGTCCGGGGCCGGGTCAAGCTGGGTCATCAGCCGGCGCTGACCGCCGAGGCGCTGCTGCACGATCTGGCGGTGTTCCGGCCGACGTTCGTCCTGGCCGTGCCGTACGTCTTCGAGAAGGTCCTGCACACGGCGCGGCGCCGGGCGGAGGCCGAGGGGCGTCTGGCGGTCTTCGACAAGGCGGTCGACGTGGCCGTACGGCATGCGGAGGCGCTGGAGCAGCGGGCGTCCGGAACGGGGCCGGGGCCGTCGGCGGCGCTGCGCGTGCAGCACCAGTTCTTCGACCGGACCGTGTACGGCAGGGTCCGCGACGCGTTCGGCGGGCGGGTGCGGCACGCGATGTCGGGCGGTTCCGCGATGGACCGGCGGACGGGGCTGTTCTACGCGGGCGCGGGGATCACCGTGTACGAGGGGTACGGGCTGACCGAGTCGGCCTCGGCGGCGACCATGAACCCGCCCGGGCGGACCCGGTTCGGCACGGTGGGGCCCCCCGTGCCAGGAGTGTCTGTGCGGATCGCGGAGGACGGGGAGGTGTGGCTGCGGGGGCGGAACGTGTTCTCCGGCTACCTCAACGACCCGGCGGCCACGGGCGCGGCGCTGAGTGACGGGTGGCTGGCCACGGGGGACGTGGGGCGGCTGGACTCCGACGGCTACCTGACGATCACCGGGCGGAAGAAGGAGATCCTGGTGACGACGAGCGGCAAGTCGGTGGCGCCGCTGGGCCTGGAGGAGCGGGTGCGGGCCCATCCGCTGGTCGCGCAGTGCGTCGTGGTCGGCAACAATCGCCCGTACATCGCGGCGCTCGTCACCCTCGACAGAGAGGCGGTGGACCACTGGCTGGCCATGCAGGGACGGGCTCCGCTGCCGGCGGTACGGCTGGTGCGGGACCCGGCCCTGGAGAAGGAGATCCGGCGAGCCGTCGTCGCGGCCAACACCCTGGTTTCCAAGGCCGAGTCGATCCGGACGTTCCGCATCCTGGCCCACCCCTTCAGCGAGGAGCACGGGCTGCTGACACCGTCCCTGAAACTCAAGAGGCGGGCCATCGAGGCGGCGTACGCGTCGGAGGTCGACGCGCTGTACGGGGGCTGATCCGGGCCGGGGCCAGGACGGGCACCCGGGGCCGCGCCCGGGGCCGCCGCCGTGCGGGTGCCGGCGGCGGGCCCCGGAACGTACCGGGGGCCGGTGCCTACCGCGCGGGAGGCGCCCCGGCCGGGCGGCCGCGGCCGCGGGTGAGGCCGTAGCCCCAGATGCCTGCCAGGGCGGCCAGCGCGGCGCCGCCCGCCGTCCACAGCCAGCGGGTGGACCACCAGCCGGAGGCCCAGCCGTCCTCCGGCTCGACCGTGGACGCCGAGCCCTGCACGAGCGGGGCGGCCAGCTTCCCGTCAACATGGGCGGCGGCGCCCGCCTCGTCCAGGGACACGTCGAGCGCCGCCCCGAAGCCGAGGCCGATGTCGGCGGCGCCCAGGTCCACCGCCGTCAGCCGCACGTAGTACGCGCCGGGCAGCGGGTCGTCGGACCAGGGTTCCGCCGAGCCGCGTACGGTCCGCAGGTGGCAGGCCAGCTCGACGGAGCCCGCGCCGCCCGCCGGGAGGGACTTCGCGTCGCTGCCGAAGCGGCATGCCTGGCGGCGGCGCAGTCCGTCGTACACGTCGATCCGCCAGGTGGTCCCGGTCTTCCGGGCGGAGGTGTCGGGCAGCGTGACCGTCGCCCGGACGGTGGCGCGGTCACCGGCGTCGGCCGGGAACTGCCAGTACAGGTAGTCGCCGGTGGACGCCTGGGCGGTGGCCCGCTGGCCGGGGCGTACGGCGGTGGCGGTGCGGAAGGAGGTGCCCGCCTCGGTCGGCGCCGGCGGCTCGCCGTCCTCACCGGCGGAGGCGGTCGGGGCGGGCGAGGCGGCGGCGGCACCGGCGGGCGCGGCGAGGCCGGCCAGCGCGGCGCCGACGAGCAGCGCGGCGGCCGTGAGGGCCCGCGCCCCCCGTCGTGCACGACCCCGGTGGGTCTTCCGTGCGGTGGATCGCATCAGTTGGTCCTCCAGACGGCGACGCGCCAGCGGGACAGCCAGCCCCACAGGATTCCGGCGAGGAAGCCGGCGAGTACGAGGGCGCCGAGGAACCACCAGCCGCGGCCGAGGCCGAAGAAGGCGGTGTCGCCCGCCTCGTCCGGGCCGTCCACCAGGGCGATGCTCAGCTCGACGGGCAGGCCGGGTGTGGTCTTGACGGACCCGGCGGGCGAGAAGGAGTTGCTGACGCGCAGACAGACGGTCTCCGGAGCGGGCTTGACGTCGCTGTCGGAGCCGATGTCCCCGGTCTCGGCCTTGGGGTAGCGCAGACCGGTCGAGATGACGTCGGTACGGCCGTCACCGGCCGCCTCGCCGCGCACGATCTCGCGCCCCGCGAGCGTGGAGGCGCGCAGCAGCACCCCGTAGTCGCGGTTGACGGCGCGGTCGGCGCCGACGCTCACCGAGGCGCGCAGCTCCTGGCCGGGCAGCAGCTCCACGCGGTAGAAGCGGTGCTGGCCGAACTCCTCACGGTCGGTGTAGAGGCCGGGCTGGAGGACCGGCGCCTGGGCGCACCGGCCGGCGCCCTCGGTGGCGACGGGCGTGACGGTCGGCTTGGCCGCGCGGTCCACCAGCTGACTGACACGTTCCGACAGTTCGTCGCTGTGCTGGACGGAGGTGTACGTGCCGCCGGTGGCCTCCGCGATGCAGACGAGCTGGGCGCGGGTCTTGGCATCCGGGACGAGCCCGAGGGTGTCGATGGTGAGGTGGATGCCCTTGGCGGCGATCTCCCGGGCGACCTCGCACGGGTCGAGCGGGGCGCAGGTGTCCTCGCCGTCCGTGATGAGGACGATCCTGCGGGTGGCGTCGCCGCCCTCCAGGTCCTCGGCGGCGCCCAGCAGGGCGGGGCCGATGGGAGTCCAGCCGGTGGGGGCGAGGGTGGCGATCGCGGTCTTGGCCTCGGTGCGGTCGAGCGGGCCCACCGGGTAGAGCTGCCGGGTGTCCTTGCAGCCCTCCTTGCGGTCCTTGCCGGGGTAGTCGGCACCGAGCGTCCGGATGCCGAGCCGCACCTCCGGCGGGACTGCGTCCAGCACCTCGTTGAACGCCTGCTTCGCGGCGGCCATCCGGGACTGTCCGTCGATGTCCCGGGTCCGCATGGACCCGCTGACGTCCAGGACGAGTTCGACCTTGGGCGCTTCCTTCGCGGCAGCGGGCTCGGGGGCTCCGTCGTCGGCCCAGGCGGGCGCGACGGAGAGCCCACCCGTCAGGCCCGTCAGTGTGACCAGCAGTCCGCACAGGGCGGCCGCCAGTCGCATTCGTGTGATCATCGGCGGATCATAGTGAGCCGGGTCGGCCGTCCCCAACTCGCCTCCGTGGCAACCGGTGCGCCTCCAGCTCAACGAGCATGCGGTGCAACACGGGGACGGGAAGAGCGGGGTTCACGACCGCGTCGTGCACGAACCCCGGTTCCGTCGACAGCCGTACGCGGTCCGGCGCGGGCAGCCGCGGACCGCGTGCCGCCCGCCTCCGTGCGCCGTCGTCCTCATCCTCCGTCAGCCGTACGGCCGTCCCGGGCGCCGCCCGGTGACCGCCCGCGGCCCGGCGGCGCCCCTCGGGCCAGGGCCGCGGGCGAACCGTTCGACGGGTACGTCGGTGGACTCCGGCTCGTCCGGCGGCCGTTGCCGCTTCGCGGGCCGGGGTCCCCGGCGTGCCGGAGCGGACCGCGGCGCGGGAGGTCCGGGGCCGGCCGGGGATCGGTTGTCAGTGGGGGCGGTTACGGTCGGAGGTGACAGTGAGTGACCAGAGGGGGGTATGAGGGGTGAGCGGAGACAACAGGCCGGGGCCGGTCGAAGAAGGGACGTACCTCGTCCGGAACGTGGCCAGCGGACTCGTGCTGGAGGTGGCCGGCGGAGCGCGGGCGAGCGGGGCCAACGTGCAGCAGGGCAAGGAGAAGGTGGGCGCCCACGGACAGCGGTGGCGGATCTCGGCGGTGCCGAACGGGGGCGGGCTGTACCACCTGGTGTGTGAGGCGAGCGGCAAGCGGCTGGACGTGGCGGGGGCGTCGACGGAACCCGGGGCCAACGTGCAGCAGTGGAAGGCGAACAACTTCGGCGCGCAGGAGTGGGCGATCGAGCGGGACCTCGGCAACCCCGGCAACGTCGCGCTGGTGAGCTTCGTCAGCGGGCTGCTGCTGGAGGTCGCCGGGGGCTCGCTCGACGACGGGGCCGATGTCCGGCAGGGCGAGGACCTGGACACGCCGTCACAGTGGTGGCGGCTGGAGCGGGTCGGGTGACCGGCTACGCCTTGCGGGCCGTGTGGACCGTGCGGGCGGTCAGGAGGTGGACGTCGGGGCGGTGGTGGAGGGACGCGGGGTCGTCGGGGTCCAGGAGACGGTTCAGCGTGGCGCGGTCCTCGGGGGTCAGGGCGTCGGCCATGGACGTGTGGCGGCGGGTGAACTCGGCGATCACGTGGTCCCGTACGGAGGGCGGGACGGGGGCGGGGATGTCCACCAGGAACGTCCGCGTCCCGCTGGGCGCGAGTCCCGCGCCGGACAGCAGCGCCCGCCAGTCCTCGGTCACGTCCCGGCTGCCGGGGAGTTCGGTCCGCATGCGGGCGAACCAGTCGGCGGACGCCGCGTCCATCCGGTCCTCCAGTCCCGGGCGCCCGATGCCGCTGTCCCGGGGCAGGTGCCTGGTGGGGAGCCCGCCCTCCACCAGGGCCAGCAGCCCGCCGGGCCGCAGCCGCTCGGCCAGTCCGGCGAGGGCCGCCTCCTGGTCGCCCAGGTGGTGCAGGGCCTCCCCCATCCAGATCAGGTCGGCCTCGCCCAGTTCGGGCAGGTCTCCCGGCAGGTCGGCCAGGAGCGTGGTCACGCCCCGGGCACGTGCTCGTTCCAGGAGCTCCGGCGTGCCGTCGACGGCGACCACCTCGGCGTACGGGAAGGTCTCGGCGAGCATCCGGGACAGCACGCCGGGGCCGCTGCCGACGTCGAGGACCCTGCGTACACCGCCGACCGGGACCAGGTCGGTGAGCCAGGCCATGGCCTGCCGGTACATCGGGGCGCGCAGCTCGGCGCCGCCCTCCAGCAGCGGGAGCAGCTCGGGCCAGTCCATGTGGGCCGAGTCGCCGTGCGTATGCGCGTGCGTGTGAGAGTGCGTCATGAGGACAGCTTGCTGGGCACCGCGGTTCCGCGCGAGGAAGCGTGCTGTTCCGGCAACTGTCCGGTGTTCCGGGAGGTCCGGTAGTCGTGCGGGCTCATGCCGCGCACCCGTTTGAACGCCGCGCTGAACGCGAACGCGCTGCCGTAGCCGACCCGCCGGGAGATCGCCTCGACGGTGGTGTCCGTCTCCCGCAGCAGGTCGGCGGCGAGCGCGAGCCGCCAGCCCGTGAGATACGCCATCGGCGGCTCGCCCACCAGTTCGGTGAAGCGGCGGGCCAGCCCGGCTCGGGACACGCCCGCCTTCGCCGCGAGGGAGGCGACCGTCCACGGGTGGGCCGGGTCGTCCTGGAGCAGCCTCAGGGCGGTGCCCACGACGGGGTCGCCCATGGCCCGGTACCAGGCGGGCGCGGCGGCGTCCGGCCGGGAGAACCAGGCCCGCACGGACGCGATGAGGAGCAGGTCCAGGACCCGGTCGAGCACCACGCTCTGGCCGGGCTCGTCACGACTGACCTCGTCTTCGAGGACGGGCGTGAGGGGGCAGGTCCAGGAGTCGGCGGGCAGGTGCAGCAGCGGCGGCAGCGCGTCGAGCAGGCGACGGCTGACCTCGCTCTCCATCTGGTACGTGCCGACCAGCATGGTGTCGGGTCCGTCCGCGGCGTTCCCCCAGGTCCGCACGCCGAGCCGCATGGTCTCCTCCAGCGGCTCCCCGTGCAGGGTGCGGCAGGCGCCGCCGGGGCCGATCACGGCCTGGGGCGGGGTGTCCGGGGCGCCCGCGACCGTGTACGGCTCCGGCCCGCGCGCGATCACGAGGTCACCCGGCCGGAGCCGCAGGGCCTCCCGGGCGGGATCGTCCGGGACGACCCACGCCTCGCCGCCGGTCACACACATCAGGCACAGCGGGGCCCGGTCCTCGACCCGCAGGGACCATGGGGGCGCCATCACCGTCCGCAGCAGGAAGGCCCCTCGGGCACGTGGTCCGTCCAGCAGCCCGGCAAGTGCGTCCATGCGCCGAAGCGTAGACGCTCGCGTAGGGAAGTGAGCCTGTGGAGCATGGAGCGTCCAGCCCAGGGCCGCCAGTCTTGAGGCATGGACGAGAACATGAGCACACGGCAGACGGTGTTGGTGACGACGGCGACCGGCAAGACCGGGCGCCGGGTGGCGGAGCGGCTGGCCGGGCGGGGCGTGGACGTACGCGCCGGGTCCCGCGGCGGCGGGGCGGCGAACGGCGGGACGCTCTTCGACTGGGAGGCCCCCGCGACCTGGGGTCCGGCACTGCGCGGCGCGGACGCGGCGTACGTGGCCTACTACCCCGACCTGGCGGTGCCGGGCGCCGCGGACGCGCTGCGCGCCTTCGGGCGGCTGGCGGCGGAGGCGGGGGTGCGGCGGCTGGTGCTGCTGTCGGGCCGCGGCGAACCGGCGGCCGCGCAGGCAGAGCAGGCGCTGCGGGAGGCACTCGGCGAGAGGAGCGAACTGACCGTCGTACGGGCGGCTTTCTTCGTGCAGAACTTCACGGAGGGACTGATGGCCGACGGGGTGGCGGGAGGCCGGGTCGCGTTCCCGGCCGGGGACACGCCGGAGCCCTTCGTGGACGCGGACGACGTGGCGGACGTGTCGGTGGCCGCGCTGCTGGAGGACAGGCACGCCGGGCGGGTGTACGAGCTGACCGGGCCCCGGCTGGTGCCGTTCGCGCAGGCCGCCGCCGAGCTGGGCGCGGCCGTGGGCCACGAGGTGGCGTACGTGCCGGTGTCCCGCGGGGAGTACGCGGCGGAGCTGGAGGCGTACGGGCTGCCGCAGTCGGACGCGGACTGGGTGGCGGAGCTCTTCGCGGAGCTGCTGGACGGGCGGAACGCGTCGGTGACGGACGGGGTGGAGCAGGTGCTGGGGCGTGAGGCGCGGGACTTCGCGGAGGTCGTGAAGGCCGCGTTCACGCCCGTGGCGTGACGTCCGGAAGACCGGAGCCGGGTCAGGCGGCGCCGTGGGCGGTCGCGATGGCGTCGACGCGGGACGCGAGTGCGAAGTCGCGGTCCGTGACGGCGCCGCCCGCGTCGTGGGTGTTCACCGACAGGGCGACGGTGTTGTAGCCGAGGGTCAGGTCGGAGTGGTGGTTCAGTTCGTCCTGGACCCGGGCGACATGGACGACCATGGCGGCCGCCGCGAAGTGGGTGGAGAGGCGGTAGGTGCGGGTGAGGCGGTCGCCCGCGAGCGACCAGCCGGGCAGTTCGCGCAGCCGGTCCTCGATCTCCTTCTGCGACAGGGGTTCCGTGGGCATGTCCCGTGTTCCCTTCCGTTTGCGGTCCCGACCGACCTTACGGTCCCGGTGGCGGGTACCCCGGTCAACACGGCGGGCCGCCCGCGGGCCCGGGTGGCCCGGCGGACTGGGCTACCGTCTGCGGTATGACAACGGTCGCAACGCGCACGGGAGTAGGACCTCTGCTGCGGGAGTGGCGGGAGCGGCGGCGGCTGAGCCAGCTGGAGCTGGCCCTGCGCGCCGACTCGTCGGCCCGGCACATCTCCTTTGTCGAGACCGGCCGGTCCCGCCCCAGCGAGGAGCTGGTGCTGCGGCTGGCGGACCGGCTGGACGTGCCCATGCGGGAGCGCAACGCGCTGCTGCTGGCGGCCGGTTACGCACCGCGCTACAGCGAGTCGCCGCTGGACGGGCCGGAGCTGGGGCCGGTGCGGGAGGGCGTGGAACGGCTGCTCGCCGGCTACGAGCCGTATCCGGCGGTCGTCGTCGACGGCTCGTACACGGTGCTGGCCGCCAACCGGGGCATCACCATGCTGCTGGCCGGGCTGCCGGAGCGGCTCCTGACCCCGCCGCTGAACGCCATGCGGATCACACTGCACCCCGAGGGACTGGCGCCCAGGATCCTCAACCTGCGGGAGTGGCGGGGGCATCTGCTGGCGCAGATGGAGCGGCAGCTGGCGCTGCTGCGGTCGGAGCCTCTGCGGAGGGTGTACGAGGAGGTCGCGGCGTATCCGCTGCCGGAGGGCGACGGCGCCGCCGGGTCCGGGCAGCCGCGCGGGGGTGGCGGGCTGGATGAGGCCGCCACCCCGTACCCGTATGTCGCTCTGCCCTTGCGGATCGCCCACGACGGGCGGGTGCTGTCGTTCATCTCGTCGATCTCGACGTTCAACACGCCGCTGGATGTGACGGTCGCGGAGCTGGCGATCGAGACGTTGCTGCCGGCGGATCCGGAGACGGCGGAGTACCTGCGAGGGCTTTGACCTCCGCTCCCCGGCCTAGAGGCCGGGGATTCCTTCCTACCACGGTCGTCTGACCGTTTCGGTGGGTTCCTGCTTCACCGCGCCGGGCCGGTACGAGTACCGGTCCTACCTGCGCTCGACAGGCTGACACCGCCAGTCCGGCGGCCTCGGCGACGGTAGCGGCGGGTCCCGGGGGCCGCTCCCCCGGGCCCCGCATCACCCGGCGGACCTACCGGCGGCCGTCCGCCCGCAGGGCCGTCCACTGGAGGGCGGCGAACGCGGCCACCACCACCGCCTGGGCCGGGATCCAGAGCATGCCCACGGTGCTGGGCTGCAGCCATACCGCCGGCGCGACGACGCTGAGGACCGCCCACAGGACGTTCGCGTCGACGATCAGCTTCACGCCGGCGGCGGAGGGCCGGGCCTGGGCGGCGAGGGCGCCGACGGCGGCGGCGTACACGAGGAGGAAGAGGCCGACTCCCAGCAGGAACCCGGCGTCGACGCCGAGCAGCCGTCCGAGCGGCGCGGAGGCCACGGCGTAGGCCAGTCCGTTGGCCCCGGTGACGACGGCGTCCAGGCCGAGGAAACGGCGCAGCATGGTCCGCGGCTCGCTGGTGCGGGCGATTCCGGTGAGCAGGGCGTGGGACATGGCGGATCAGCCTCCGTCGGGGTCGTGCGGGTCGGACAGCGGTATGTGCGCTGCTGGAATGCCGGGGCCCGAGCGGAGTGCGCCGCCCGGGGCCCGGCACGGCCTACCTTGCCCGGCGGGCGGAGCCGGGTCGATTACCCGCGAGGTAATGCCCGGTGCGCAG
The DNA here is from genome assembly GCF_022414595.1 of Streptomyces sp. MUM 203J. Taxonomy (GTDB): domain Bacteria; phylum Actinomycetota; class Actinomycetes; order Streptomycetales; family Streptomycetaceae; genus Streptomyces. The sequence goes on from NZ_JADWYO010000071.1 coordinate 22,283, forward strand.
GGCTTCGAGGCACTCCGCCGACGGCATGCAGGACTCGCCGGTGGCCCGTTCGGCGGGCGCGTGCGGCGCGTTGCGGGGGCGCGTGAAGCTGGGCTGTTGGACCGCTTAAGAAAACCTCGATGGACGGGGCCCCGCCCCTCTCGGCAGATTGGTCACCACCACCCCTCCCCCCTCTCCTTTCTCTCCCCCGCCTGGAGTCGCCGCGATGAAGGCCCTTGTCAAGCAGAAGGCCGAGCCCGGTCTGTGGCTGATGGACGTCCCCGAGCCGGAGTACGGCGCCGGTGACGTGCTGATCAAGGTGCTGCGTACCGGCATCTGCGGCACCGACCTGCACATCCGCTCCTGGGACGGCTGGGCACAGCAGGCCGTTCGGACGCCGCTGGTGCTGGGGCACGAGTTCGTCGGCGAGGTCGCGGCCGTCGGCGCGGACGTGCAGGACATCAAGGCCGGTGACCTGGTGAGCGGTGAGGGCCATCTGGTGTGCGGCAAGTGCCGCAACTGTCTGGCCGGGCGCCGCCATCTGTGCCGCGCCACGGTCGGCCTGGGCGTCGGGCGGGACGGGGCGTTCGCGGAGTACGTGGCGCTGCCCGCGTCCAACGTGTGGGTGCACCGCACGAAGGTCGACCTGGACGTGGCGGCGATCTTCGACCCGTTCGGCAACGCCGTGCACACCGCGCTGTCGTTCCCGCTGGTCGGTGAGGATGTGCTGATCACCGGCGCCGGTCCGATCGGCATCATGGCCGCTGCCGTCGCCCGGCACGCGGGCGCCCGCAGCGTCGTCATCACCGACGTGAGCGAGCCGCGCCTGGAGCTGGCCCGCAAGGCGGGCGCCACGCTCGCCGTGAACGTCGCGGAGAGCAGCATCGCGGAGGCGCAGCGGCAGCTGGGCCTGCGGGAGGGCTTCGACATCGGCCTGGAGATGTCGGGCCGCCCCGAGGCGATGCGCGACATGGTGGCGAACCTGACGCACGGCGGGCGGATCGCCATGCTGGGCCTGCCCGCCGAGGAGTTCCCGGTCGACTGGGCCAAGATCGTGACGTCGATGATCACGATCAAGGGCATCTACGGCCGTGAGATGTTCGAGACCTGGTACGCGATGACGGTGCTGCTGGAGGGCGGGCTCGACCTCAGCCCGGTCATCACCGGCAAGTACGCCTACAAGGACTTCGACGCCGCGTTCGACGAGGCGGCGACCGCGCGCAGCGGCAAGATCATCCTCGACTGGACCGCCTGACCGGCTGGACAGTCCGGCCCGGCACCTCCATACCTCCTAGGAGTCTCATCCATGTTCGCGTCCGTTCGTGACGACCTCCGCGCCACCCTCGACGAGATCCGCGACGCGGGCCTCTACAAGCCCGAGCGGGTCATCGGCACCCCGCAGTCCGCGTCCGTCGCCGTGACCGCGGGCGGTGCGCCCGGAGACGTGCTGAACTTCTGCGCCAACAACTACCTGGGCCTCGCGGACCACCCGGAGGTCGTGGCCGCCGCCAAGGACGCGCTGGACCGGTGGGGCTACGGCATGGCGTCCGTGCGCTTCATCTGCGGCACGCAGGACGTCCACAAGGAGCTGGAGCGGCGGCTGTCGGCGTTCCTCGGCCAGGAGGACACGATCCTGTACTCCTCCTGCTTCGACGCGAACGGCGGCGTCTTCGAGACGCTGCTCGGCCCCGAGGACGCGGTGATCTCCGACGCCCTCAACCACGCCTCCATCATCGACGGCATCCGGCTGTCGAAGGCCGCCCGCCACCGGTACGCGAACCGGGACATGGGCGAGCTGGAGGCCCGGCTGAAGGAGGCGTCGGGCGCGCGGCGCAAGCTGATCGTCACCGACGGCGTGTTCTCCATGGACGGGTACGTCGCGCCGCTCAAGGAGATCTGCGACCTCGCGGACGCGTACGGGGCCATGGTCATGGTCGACGACTCGCACGCGGTCGGCTTCGTCGGCGCGGGCGGCCGGGGGACGCCGGAGCTGCACGGCGTCATGGACCGGGTGGACATCATCACCGGCACGCTCGGCAAGGCGCTGGGCGGCGCGTCCGGCGGCTACGTCGCGGCCCGCGCCGAGATCGTGGAGCTGCTGCGGCAGCGGTCCCGCCCGTACCTGTTCTCGAACTCCCTCGCACCGGTGATCGCGGCCGCGTCGCTGAAGGTGCTGGACCTGCTGGAGTCGGCGGGCGACCTGCGGGAGAAGCTCGACGGCAACACGAAGCTGTTCCGTACCCGGATGACCGAGGAGGGCTTCGAGATCCTGCCCGGCGAGCACGCCATCGCGCCCGTGATGATCGGGGACGCGGCGAAGGCGGCCCGGATGGCGGAGCTGCTGCTGGAGCGGGGCGTGTACGTGATCGGGTTCTCCTACCCGGTGGTGCCGATGGGCCAGGCCCGGATCCGGGTCCAGCTGTCGGCGGCGCACTCCACGGAGGACGTGGAGCGGGCCGTGCGGGCGTTCGTCGACGCGCGGGCCGCGATGGAGGCGTGACACCGGACGACCGGGGGCGAGCGACAATGGCAGGGTGATCGACCCCCGCCGGCTGCGCATCCTGCGGGCGGCGGCGGACCACCGTACGGTGACCGCCGCCGCCGCTGCGCTGTATCTGACCCCGTCCGCCGTCTCCCAGCAGCTCGCCGCGCTGGAGCAGGAGACCGGGCACACGCTGCTCACCCGCAGCGGCAAGGGCGTGACGCTCACCCCCGCGGGCGAGATCCTGCTGGAGCACGCCAACGAGGTGCTGGCCCAGCTGGAGCGGGCGGAGGCGGAGCTGGCCGCGTACGCGGGCGGTACGGCGGGCGAGGTGCGGGTCGCCGCGTTCGCGACCGGCATCGCGGAGGTGCTGGCCCCGGCCATCGCGCGGCTCGCGGAGCGGCACCCGGGCATCCGGCTGCGAGTGCGGGACGCGGAGGGCGACGCGTCGCTGCCGATGGTGCTGGACGGGGAGGCCGATCTGGCGCTGGCCGTCGAGTACCGGGGCGCGCCCGGCGAGGACGACCGGCGGCTGGCGCGGGTGCCGTTGTACGCGGAGCCGTTCGACGCGGTGCTGCAGCCGGGGCACGCGCTCGCGCAGGCGCCCGAGGTGGTGCTGGCCGCGCTGGCCGGCAGCGACTGGATCGGGCAGTCGCCCGGCAACCCGTGCCAGGACATGGTGCTGCTGGCCTGTGAACTGGCGGGGTTCGAGCCGCGTCTGGTGCACGTCTCTGACGACTTCCGTGCCGTGGCGGCGCTGGCGGGAGCCGGGGCCGGGGTGGCGCTGGTGCCGCGTTCGGCGCTGCGGGGAATCGAACTGAAGGATGTCGTGGTGCGGCCGGTGGCGGGGCCCGCGGCGTTCCGCCGTGTGTTCGCGGCGGTACGCCGTGGGGCGGAGGGGCATCCGCTGATCCGGCCGGTGCTGGACGCCCTGGCCGGCGCGGCGCAGGGGCTGGCGGAACCGGGCGCCGCGCTCCCGGAGCCCCGTTAGGACGTGTCCGGCGCGTCCGGCCGGCAGGGGTTCAGGGGCGGCCGGCCGTCACTCGGCGTCCCTTCGCTGACGACGAGCCGGGTGACGACAGCCTAGGGACCGGGCTTCAGCAGGAACGGCACTTCCTCGCCGCGCGGCACCCCGTTCACCTGGAGGCGCACGAGGTGGACGCCCTCGTGGTAGCGGCGGGTGGTGATCGGGCGGAAGGAGTGGCGGCGGGTGGCCGTCCAGCGCTCGCCGGGGGCGAGGGCGCGGGTGGTGAGCTTGAAGACCTTGGGGGTGCGGGTGCCGTTCGCCTTCATGTGGTGGACGACGTAGTCGACGACCACGGAGGTGGGCCGGTCACCGGTGTTGGTGACCGCACAGTCGAACACCAGTTGGTCGCCGATGCGGATCTCGGTGCTGTGCAGGGCGGGGCCGGTGACGTCGACGGGCGCGTCGGGGCTGTGGCCGAGCAGGGTCAGGGCGCGCGGGTCGCCGGCTTTGACGAGCGTGCGCAGGCCGCGCCGGACCAGCCGTTCGGTGGTCCCGTCCTGGCGGAGCCAGCGAGCGGCGGTGGCCACGGCGACGGCGGGGTGGTCCCGGCTGATGTCGTTGAGGTGGTTGGCCACGGAGCGCCTCACGTAATCGGACGGGTCGCGGTGCAGCGCGTCCAGCAGCGGCAGCGCGGGGGACGGGTCGGTGACCAGCTCGGTGAGCCGGGGCGCCCATGGCAGCCGGGGGCGGGTGCCCTCGCTGACCAGCCGCCGTACGTGCTCGTCGGCGTGTCCGGTCCAGGGCGTCATCAGTCGCAGGGCACGCCGGAGGTCGGACCGCAGGAACGGGCGCACGGCGCTCTCGGCGGTGAGCCGCGGGGTGAGCGCGGCCAGCAGCTCCAGCGCGGGCTCGAAGGCGTCCGGGGCGGCCGTTCCCCGTACGGCGACCGCCTCGTTCACCGGGAAGGTCATCCACCCGGTGAACTCCGGGTCCTCCAGGGCCGCCCGCAGCACCCGCTCCGTCTCCCGGTACCGGTCCGGCAGGTCCTCGAGTACCGCGTCGCGGACGGCGGCGACGCGGGCGCTGAAGCCGAGCCCGTCGAGGGCGACCGCGGCCCTGCGGGTCGCCCCGGCGGAACGGCCGCCGCCCAGGGCGGCCGTCAGGCGGTCCGCGAGTGCGGCGACGGTGTCGGCACCGAGCAGTTGTTCGGCCAGGGGCACGGTGTCTCCTTCGGCTGGCACGTCTCCCGGGCCCATATTCGCACACCCGTTCGCATGATGGTTCGGATCTGGCCCACCGGCTCGGACTCCGCCGTGCCCCGTCCCCTCGACGTCGCCCGCCACGCGTACACCGGCACGCCTGCGAGCAGGAACAGCACGCCCCGGTACACCGCCGCGTACCCGGCCCCGGCGACCAGCCACAGCGCGAAGCCGAGGGCGGTCAGCGCGAGCACCATGTCCCGGAGCAGGCGCGGCCGGTGCACCCGGTCGCCCCCTCCCGACGGCAGGAGGCAGACCTGCGCGGCGGGAGAAGTCGCCGCCACGTCAGCTGTTCTTGTCCGGCGCGAGACCGTCGACGACCGGAAGTGCTGCGCCGGGTCGCACATCCGGCCGTGGTTCCCGTTCCTGTGCAGCGGGCGCGTCGACGTCGTCGGGTTCATCGGGTTCTTCGGGTCCGGCCTCCCGCAGCCAGCGGCGCAGCACCCGGTGCAGGGCCTCCGCGCCGGTCAGCGGCATGCCGTCCGCGACCGGCGGGGTGAGCCCGGCGGGCCACAGCAGGAACGGCCGCGCCTGCTCGCCGCCCAGGCCGCCGTGCGAGCCGATCTGATCCTCGAAGGCGTGCACGCATCCGGTCTTCGGGTCGTACATCGAGTTGACCATGATGTCCGCGACGTGCGGGAAGGAGTCGGTACGCCGGACGGCCTCGGCGGTGCCTGGGCCGAACACGGCCAGCGGCCCCGACGTGTCGGTGAGGTCGTCGACGGCCGCCTCGAAGCCGCCGGGCGCCAGCACCACGGAGCCGTACCGCTCGCTGCGTACCAGCAGGAAGCCGATGCCGGGGTGCCCGGCCAGGGTGGGCAGCAGGGCGGGATGACGGCGGTCGATCTCCTCGCGGGACATCCGGTGCGGCGCGTCGGGGAACGCGATCAGGCCCAGGTTGCCGGAGGCCAGCACGACCGGCTCCGCGCCGCGCGCCGGGCGCCCGCCGGGCCGCTCGCCCTCCTCCAGGCCGTCCGGCCGGTGCAGGGCGCTGCGCAGGGCGCCCCGGGCCTCGGCACCGCTGGGGCTGTGCCGGGCGCGGCGCGGGACCGGCAGGCCGCAGCAGACCCGTACGAGATCGCGGAGCGTCAGCCCGTACGCGGACTCGAAGGTTTCGCCGGGGCTCTGGCCGTGGTCGGAGAGGAGCACGATCCGGTAGGGGCGGGGGGCGTGCTCGGCGGCCCTGGCGATGAGTGCGACGCAGCGGTCGATCCGCTCCAGCACCCGGAACGCGTCACGGCTGTGCGGGCCCGAGTGGTGGGCGACCTCGTCGTACGCCACGAAGTCGGCGTACACGGCGCGGCGCCCGGCCAGGACGTCGCCCATGACGGCGGCGACCACCACGTCCCGTTCGACGACGGTGGCGAAGGCGCGGACGAACGGATAGAGGCCGCCGCGCGGCACGCGGGGGGTGTCGCCCCGAAGCCGGGCACGGACGGACTGGCCGATCTCCCGGACGACCTCGGCCGCGTACGAGACGGCGGTGCGGGTGGCGTTGGCGGGGTCGCGGAAGTACGCGAAGTATCCGGCGCGGGAGCGGGTGCCGGGGCCGCGGCGTGCGGACACGGACAGGACCAGGGCGAGCTGTTCGGCGCCGCCGCCGAACAGGTTGCCGCGGCTGGCGCCGCCCCCGGCGAGCAGACCCGGGTCGCCGGTGCGTTCGGCGGCGCGGCGCTGGAGTTCGACGGCGCTCGCGGGCCGGTTGCTGACCATGAGCCGCCCGGTGTCCTTCTCGTACCAGCGGAATGCGGGCACGTCGTGGTTGGTGCCGTGCAGGAGGGCGAGCTGGCTGGCGCCGGTCTGGCTGGACCAGTCGGTGCGCCACGGGGTGAGCCGGTGGGTGGTGGCGGCCCACTCGGCCACGGTCGGCATGAGCCCGGCGGCGAGCGCGGTCCGCAGCGTGTCGTGGCCGACGCCGTCGAGCTGGAGGAAGACCGTGCCGGGCGGGCCGCCCGGGTCCCGCTCCACGCGCGCGTGGCGGCGCCCGGCCAGCCGGTAGAGCCGTCGCCGGTAGGCGTTGTCGTCCCGTACGGCCAGGGCGGTGGAGGTCGCGGAGGCCACGGCGGACATGACGGCCGCGACGATGACGGCGCTCTCCGGCTCGGCCTCGCCGCGCCCGTCCGGGATCAGCCAGAGGGCGACCAGCAGCAGCGAGCCGTTCAGGAAGAACACCAGCAGGCCCAGCACCAGTGCGGGCACCAGCAGCAGGGCCCGGACGACGAGCGGCCAGACGAGCGCGCTCAGCAGCCCGAAGGCGCCCGCGCCCCAGACGGCGGTGACGGCCGTACGGGTGATGCTGTCGCCGTCGTCGGACTGGAGCTGGAAGTCGGGCAGGATCCCGGCGAGGGCGAGCAGGGTGAGTGTCGAGACGGCCCAGACCACGATGACGCGCAGCACACCGCCGCCGATCCTCCGCCAGTGCGCTTCGTGAGCCGCCGCCAATGCCGCCTCCTCACCGGGACCGGGGGCTTCACTCCCGGCCCCCACTATCGCGCCCGGAGGACGTCCCCGCGCGAGGCGCCCGGGGCTCGTCCGCGGCGGCCGGACGGGCTCGGTTCAGCAGCCGTCGTACCCCGCCGTCGGCATCGAGAGGCGCCGGTGCACGTACGCCTTCTTCGTCGCGTCGTAGGCGGGCTCGTCCAGTCCGGCGGTCTCCAGCCGCACGCCCCGGCGCTCGCACTCGGCGGAGAACTCCCGCGCGGAGGTCACCGCCCGCTCCAGCACGCGCGCGTTGGGGGCCACGAACAGATCGACGGCACCGGCCTCGACATCGGCCCACAGCATCCGGTGGTCGGGCGGCAGCCCGTAGAACAGCAGCTGCCGGATGACGACGTAGCCCTTGTCGGCCGCCCATCTCTCGCACATGGCGTGCTGACTCCGGGTGTCCACCAGGAAGGGGTCGGCGTCGAGTTCTTCCAGCGGCGTGAGGCTGGCGATCGTCGCCACGCGTACGTCCTCCATGGGCCGACCCTACTCCGGACGGACGCCTTCCGAGGACCCTTGGGCCTAGGCTCGTAGACGACGGCAGAGCGGGGCAGGGCGGCGCAGAGCAGCGGGGCAAGGGAGCGGCCTGATGGAGGTCACCTGGTGGGGACACGCCACCTGCACGGTGGAGGACTCCGGCGTGCGCGTGCTCACCGACCCGCTGTTCGCTTCCCGGCTGGCGCATCTGCGGCGGCGGCGCGGGGCCCTGCCGCCGCCCGAGGCGGCGCGCGCGGACGTGGTGCTGGTCTCCCATCTGCACGCGGACCATCTGCACCTGCCGTCATTGGCCCGGCTGGCGCCCGGCACGCTGCTGGTCGTGCCGCGCGGCGCCCCGCGCGCGGTGCCGGGCCTTCGGCGGCTGGCGGAGCGGCCGGGAGGGGCGCGGCTCGTGGAGCTGGGTGCGGGCGACGAGGTGAAGACGGGCGGGGTGGTGATCCGGGCGGTCCCGGCGGCCCATGACGGGCGGCGGCTGCCGCTGGGCCCGCACCGCTCCCCCGCGCTCGGGTATGTCGTGCAGGGCACGGCACGGACGTACTTCGCGGGGGACACGGGGCTGTTCGACGGGATGGCCGCGGCGGTGGGCGAGATCGATGTGGCGCTGCTGCCGGTGGGCGGCTGGGGCCCGTTCCTGGGCCACGGCCATCTCGACGCGGGGCGTGCGGCGCGGGCACTGGCCGCGCTGGCGCCGCGCGCGGCGGTGCCGGTGCACTACGGGACGTACTGGCCGATCGGGATGGACGCGGTACGGCCGCACGAGTTCCACGCGCCGGGCGGCGAGTTCGTCCGGCTGGCGGCGCGGGCGGCGCCGGATGTGGCGGTGCATCTGCTGCGGCACGGGGAGAGCGTCCGGCCCGGGGTGACCGGGTGATCCTCGGGTTCGGGGCGTACGGGGCGATGACGGCGGCCGTCCTCGGCGGCCTGCCGCCGGAGGAGACACAGCGGGCGGTGGGCTATCCGTCGCTGTTCCTGCTGGTGGCGCTGGGGGCGCTGGTGCCCGTGCTGCCGACCGGGGCGATCGTCGGCTCGGCCGCGGTGGTGGCGTACCACCAGACCGCGCCGTTCGCGCTGCTGCTGGTGTTCGTGGTGGCGGCGGGGGCGGCGCTGTGCGGGGACGTGGCGCTGTACTGGCTGGGCCAGCGGGGGGTCGGATCGCGGAACGGGTCGCGGTGGCTGGACACGCTGCGGGCACGGGCGGCGCCGGAGCGGCTGGCGTGGGCGCAGACGCGGCTGCGGGAGCACCGGGTGCCGGTGCTGGTCGTGTCACGGCTGCTGCCGGCGGGGCGGATCCCGGTGATGCTGGCGTGCCTGCTGGGGCGGATGCCGCTGCGGACGTTCCTGTACGGGGACATTCCGGCGGTGCTGGCATGGACGGCGACGTACCAGCTGCTCGGCGTGGCGGGCGGCTCCCTCTTCCCGAGCCCGTGGCAGGGGATCGTGGCGGTGGTGGCGCTGACGGTGCTGATCAGTGCGGTGCCGGGGGTGTGGCGAAGGGTGCGGGGAGGGGGCAGGTCGAGCCCGTCCGGGGGTGCCCCCTCCGGGGGAGCGTGAGGACGAGCTCCGCGGGGGCGTGATCCGGGGCCGGGGGCTGAGCCCCCGGTCACGGCAGGTCCCGGAGGACCTCGGCCAGGCGGTCCAGCGCCCGGGCCACCGCGGGCACGGCGAGCGGGTCCTCGGCGCCCAGCGCCTCGCGGCGGTCCTCGCGGCTCGCGCCCAGGAAGGGGCCCGTGGCCAGGCGGGCGCGCAGGGCGCCCAGTTCGTCGCCGAAGCGATGGCCGCCGGGCACGACCGCGGCCAGGTGCCCGCTCAGGTACTCCTCCAGCGCGATGGAGTCGGTGACCCCGCGCCGTGCCAGCCGGTCACGCAGCGGATCGAGGTCGGCGTACAGGTGGCGGCCCGCAGGGCCCGCAGCCAGGAAGCGGGGATGCGGGGCACCGAGACCATGGACATGATCCGGTCGA
>NZ_JADWYO010000072.1 GCF_022414595.1 Streptomyces sp. MUM 203J
GGCCGCGGGTGCGGGCGGCGCGCTCGCGGGGCGCCCGCCCCGGCGCCGCTCGATCATGGCCGTCGCGGCCGGCGGCAGCCACGCCGACGCCGTGCCGCTGTCATCGCCCCCGGCGAACAGATAGGGCGCCAGCTCCGCCTGGAGATCGGCCGGGGTCGGCCGCTGTGACGCGTCCATCTGCATGCACGACTCGATCAGCGACCGCAGCTCCTCCGGCAGCCCCTCCAGGTCGGGGCTCTCCCTCAGCAGCATGAACACCGTCTCGACGGGGTTGGCCCCGTGGTACGGCGCGTGACCGGTCGCGGCGAAGACCAGCGTGGAGCCCAGCGAGAACACGTCGCTCGCGCCCGTCACGCTGCGCGAGTCCCGCGCCTGCTCCGGCGACATGTAGGCGGGGGTGCCCACGGCGACGTTCGTCATCGTCAGTCGCGTGTTGGAGACGCCGGACGCGATGCCGAAGTCGATGACCCGCGGCCCGTCCTCGACGACCAGCACGTTCGAAGGCTTCAGGTCGCGGTGCACCAGAGCGGCGCCGTGGATGGACTGGAGGGCCTCCGCGATCCCGGCCGCCAGCCAGCGCACGGCGGGCGCGGGCAGCGGCCCGCACTCGTTCACGATCTCCTCGAGGGAGGGCGCGGGCACGTACGCGGTGGCCAGCCAGGGCACTGCGGCGCGCGGATCGGCGTCCACGACGGCCGCGGTGTAGAAACCGGACACCTTCCGTGCGGCCTCGACCTCGCGCGTGAAGCGCACGCGGAACAGCTGGTCCTCGGCGAGCTCGGTCCGGACCGTCTTGATCGCAACGCGCCGGCCGGACGCCGACCGCGCCAGATAGACCAGGCCCATTCCACCGGCGCCGAGCCGGCCCAGCACCTCGAACGGACCGATCCGTCTCGGGTCGTGCTGCGTGAGCTGCTCCACTTGCCTGCCACCTCCCCGTCAGGGCCATGAGGGTACGACCCTGTGCACCCTGATTCTTCCTGTCCGAGGCGGCGGTGGCGAACCCGGGGGCGGATCGGGGTGTCTCACCCCGATCCGGACACGTCTGTGAGGGACCGGCGGGGCGGCAGGGGCCCGGGGGGCACGGTCACCCGGTTCGTTCGGTCACGCGGCCTTCGGCTCCGCCAGCACCGCGAAGACCGCACCCTGGTTGTCCGCGAGCACGGCGATCCGTCCGTACGGCGTGTCGAAGGGCTCCTCCGTGACCCGGCCGCCCAGCCGCACGGCCTCCGCCGCGGCCTCGTCGCAGTCCTCGACGGCGAGGTACACGAGGAAGTGGGCGGGCATCTCGGCAGGGAAGGCCGGGCCGATCACGCTGCGCCCCCCGATCGCGGTCTCGTCGCTCGCGGTCTCCGCGCTCGCGGGCGACCAGACGCGGTAGTCGACGGAAGGGTCGTCCAGGTCGCGGGCCCGGAACCCGAAGACCGTCTCGTAGAAGGCGTCGACCGCCTCCTTGTCCGGGGCCCGCGTGTACACCTCGGTCCAGGCGAAGGAGCCGGGCCGTCCCTGCTTCTCGAAGCCCGCCCGCCCCTCCGCCTGCCAGAGCCCGAACACGGCGCCCCCCGGGTCGGTCACCAGAGCGGTGATCCCGGCGGACCCGACCCGTAGAGGCCGGGTGATGACCCGGCCTCCGGCCTCCTCGATCCGCCCGGTGAGGCCCACGGCGTCACGGGTGGCGAAGTAGACGCCCCAGGCGGTGGGCATCCGGCCGTCGCCCTTGGGCGCGAGCCCGGCGGCCAGCCGGCCCTCGCTGAAGGCCATCGTGTACGGACCGTACGTCTCGGTGCTGTCGGCGAAGGTCCAGCCGAACAGCTCGCCGTAGAAGCGCTTGCCGGCTTCGAGGTCGGGGAGCAGCACATCCGCCCAGCAGGGGGTGCCCTCCGCCTTCGCCTCCGTCGTCGCGGCCATGGGTGTGATCCCTTTCTGCGCTCACCTTCAGCGGTCACCCCGTCGTCACGCTAATGCGGGGACGGGCGGGACGCAGAAGGAGGAAAGGGCCGGAGGGGCGTGGAACGAGGGCTCATAGCCGCATATTCCGGGCGGGCGGCGGCCACTTGCCCATACCGTTGTCCACAGCCTGTTAATAGTCCTATCGAGGTATGGGCGGCGGCAAGAGCGCGGCTGGGCGACTCGCGCTCGCCGGGCGGCCCGGAGCCGCCGCCGCGGCACGCCTCCGATATTGACTCACCGGTAACCGAGAAGCTCCCGGAGGCGCTCTCCAGAGCGCCCGCACCCCATTTGCAGTCGGCCGAATCGCGCGCCGATCCCCCGTCGGTAAGCTGACGGCATGACAGGACAAGTACGCACCGTCGACGGCCGCGTGGCCGGTCGACGCGGCCAGGCGACGCGGCAGAAGCTGCTCGACTGCCTCAGCGAGATGCTCGGCTCCTCGCCGTACCGGGACGTCAAAGTCATCGACGTGGCCCGTAGGGCGGGCACTTCACCTGCGACCTTCTACCAGTATTTTCCGGACGTCGAGGGCGCCGTCCTGGAAATCGCCGAGGAAATGGCCCAGGAGGGCGCAGGATTGACCGAATTGGTGTCCGGCCGCTCCTGGGCCGGAAAGTCCGGACGGCAGACCGCCGAGGATCTCGTCGACGGGTTCCTCGACTTCTGGCGGCAGAACGACGCGATCCTCCGGGTGATCGATCTGGGCGCCGCTGAAGGCGACAAGCGGTTCTACAAGATCCGCATGAAGATCCTGAACTCGGTCACCAACTCCCTTGCCGGTTCGGTGAAGGAGCTGCAGGCCAAGGGCAGGGTCGACAAGGACGTGAACCCCTCTGCGGTGGCGGGCGCGATGGTCATGATGCTGGCCGCGTGCGCGTCGCACCAGAAGGGTTTCCAGACGTGGGGCGTCAAGCAGGCCGAACTCCGGCCCAACCTTGCACTGTTGGTGCATCTGGGGATCACGGGCAAGAAGCCGGCGAAGTGACCGGCGGACACGCACCGGCGCCCGGTCGCGGACACGGCCCCGTGCCCGCCCGCGCCTGAACAGCCCCGGCGCGCGCCGCCATGTACCGCGTCGCGCGGTGCCGCGCGGTGTCGCTCAGCCCCGCCCCCAGACCGACCCCGCGCGTCCTGTCACGTCCGGCGGCGGACCACGGCAGCAGGACCGCCGCGCCCCCGCCGCCGGACCACTCCTGCCCCGCACCGCGCATGATGAGTCCATGCCGACCCGCGACGACGCCTTCGAGGCGACCCTCCACTCGCTCCCCGTATGGGACACCCCGCTCCCCTCCTTCAACCCCTCCGAGGCGCCCGCCTCCCCCCTCCCCCTCTTCCGCGCCTGGTTCGTCGAGGCCGCCCGGGCCGGTCAGGCCGAGCCGCACACCATGGACCTGGCGACCGTCGACGCCGACGGCCGCCCCGACGTGCGTACGGTGATGCTGCACGGCGCCGACGAGCGCGGGTGGCACTTCGCGTCCCACGCGACCAGCGCCAAGGGCCGACAGCTCGCCGCCCGCCCGTACGCGGCGCTCAACTTCTACTGGCCCGTCCAGGGCCGCCAGATCCGCCTGCGCGGCCCGGTCACGACCGGGACGCCCGAGGAGGCGTACGAGGACCTCCACGTCCGGTCCACGGGCGCCCTCGCCGCGGCGCTGGTGGGCCACCAGAGCGAGCCGCTGCCGTCCCCGGACGCCCTCCGCGCGGCGAGCGAGGCCGCCTGGGCGAGGGCTCAGGCCGAGCCGACGGCGCACGCGCCGACCTGGACGCGGTATGTCCTGGCCCCGTCCGAGGCCGAGTTCTTCCAGGGCGACGCGGCCCGCCGCCACGTGCGCCTCCGCTACACCCGCGAGGAGACCGGGGGCTGGTCCCGGGAGCTGCTCTGGCCGTAGAGCGCGTCGGCCCGGGGACGGAGCCCCGTTCCCGGAAGGGGCGGTGAGATCGACCGCCACCCGCGCCCCGGGGTGCGCCACCCGCGGTACGACGCGCGCACCGCGCCGGGTTCGTGATGCTTTCGCAACCGTTTTCCGGCTTGACCGGGACCCAACAAGGGGCTCGCCCGTTACGCTCAGCGTCCATGGCCCCTGCAACCGACCATCCCGTCACCCCTCTCCTCGGCCCGCCGGTCTACGTCGTCGGCGCCGGCCCCGGCGGCCTCGCCGCCGCCGCCGCACTGCGCCGCAGGGGCGTACGGGCGGTGGTCCTGGAGCGGGCGCGGACGCTCGGGGCCTCCTGGCGCGGCCACCACGACGGCATGCGGCTGCACACCACCCGCCGCATGTCCGCGCTGCCGGGCCTGCCGATGCCCCGCTCGTTCGGCCGCTGGGTGGAACGCGACGACCTGCTCCGGTACCTGGAGCGGTACGCCGAGTTCCACGACCTGGAGATCGTGCACGGGATCGAGGTCACCCGCATCGAGCACGGCGGGCCCGAGGATCCCGGCGGCTGGGTGCTGCACGCCACCGGCGGCCGTCGCCTCACCACCCGGGCCGTGGTCGTCGCCACCGGCCGCCACCACACCCCGCGGCTCCCCGACTGGCCCGGCCTCGCCGCCTGGACCGGCGACCTGCGGCACTCCGGCACATACCGCTCCTCCGCCCCGTACCAGGACCGGGACGTGCTCGTCGTGGGCGCGGGCAACAGCGGTACCGAGATAGCCGTCGACCTGGCCCGCGGCGGCGCCGCGCGGGTCAGGCTGGCTGTCCGGACCGTCCCGCACATCGTGCGCCGCTCGGTCGCGGGCTGGCCCGCGCAGGCGACGGGCGTCCTGGTGCGCAGGCTGCCGGTGTGGCCGGCCGACCGGCTGCTGCGGGTGCTGGAGCGGGTGACCGTCCCGGACCTGTCCCCCTACGGGCTGCCCCGCCCGGCCACCGGCCCGTACACCCGGCTGCGCCGCGAGGGGACGCCGCCGGTCCACGACACCGGCCTGGTGGACGCGGTGCGGGAAGGCCGTGTCGAGCCGGTCGCCGCCGTGGAGTCGTTCGCCGAGGACGGCGAGGTCGTCCTGGCGGACGGGACCCGGCTGCGCCCGGACGCGGTGATCGCGGCGACGGGCTACCGCCGGGCGCTGGAGCCCCTGGTGGGCCACCTCGGCGTCCTCGACGGCACGGGACTTCCACGCGTCCACGGCGCCCGCACGGCTCCGAAGGCGCCCGGCCTGTACTTCACGGGCTTCACCCAGCCGCTCAGCGGGGCGTTGCGCGAACTGGCCCTGGACGCCCGCCGGATCGCCCGCGCCGTCGCGGCCCTGCCGCCCCTTCCGGCCGGCGTGCCGGTCCCCCGCCCCAAACCGGTCCCGGTGCCTCCGGTGAGCCTGCCGCGCTGACCGGATCCCGACCCGGCGAAGGTTTCTGACATCCCGTCAGCAGGGAAACAGTTCAGCATCTGACGGCACATCAGTTCCACTCCACCCAGGCGGGAGCGGCGACACGATGCTCGGACCCACGCAGGAGACCACCGGCACCCCCGGCACCCCCGACCTGGACGGGCTGTTCCGGCCGGAGGTGGTGGTCGTCGCGAGCGCGGCGGACACCGAGGCCGTGACACGGACCCCGCGGTGGGTGGAGCGCTGGGCGGCGGAGGTGGGAGCGAAGATCCTCCCCGCGGAGGCGGCCGAGGGAACCCGCGTCGACGTGGCCGTGATCGTCGGAGAGCAGGGCCTGGCCGCCGGGGAACACCTGTGGGGCCAGGTGCGGTTCGCGGTCATGGACCGGAAGGCCACGGCCGTCGGCGGGACAGGGCCCACCGGCCCGGCGCGGACGGAGCACGCTGCCCGGGTCCTCGGCGGGGCGCGGCTCGTCGGACCGACGGAGACGGAGCCGTACGAGGTGGTCGGCGGGTTACGGGAGCAGCGCGGCGACAGTCCGGGCGTCGCCCTCATCGCCCGCCACCCCTGGCAGCTCCACACCCTGGGCGGCGCCCTCCGGAAGGCGGGCGCACGCGTCCCGTACCGGATGGCCACCGGTGACGAGACCGACCTGGCCGCTCCCGAGGTCATCGCCTACCTCACCGGCCGGGAGGACGTCGGCGCCATCGCCTGCCACCTGGACGCGGTCCGGGACGGCCGGGCCCTGCACCGCGCGCTCGACCTGGCGGCCCGGCGCGCGGTGCCCGTCGTCGCGTACGCCCCGGCCCCCGACCCCGTTCTGGCAGCGGCACTGCGCCAGTTCGGCGTGGTCCGGGTGGACCGCCCCGACCAGCTCCAGGACACCGCCGCCCTCCTCGCGCACGCCCGCAGGCCCCCGGGCACCCCGGCCCCGCCGGACACCGTCGCCGTGTACGCCCCGGCCGCGGACGGCTACCTGATGGACGCGGCGCGGGCCGCGGGTCTGACCGCCGTCCGGACGCCGACGCCTGAGGCCGCCCTGACGGACCCGGAGGTGGGGGTCCTGGTCCTGACGGCCTCCGGCGGCGCTCCCGACTCCGGCGCCACGGCCCGGACCGTGGCGAAGCCCGTGTGCGTGGTGGCGGACCAGGAGCCCCCGCCCGGTGTCGCCCCGCGCACCACGGTCTTCCGCACCCCCGCCAACTGCGCCGCGGCCATCAGGTCCTATCTCGACCACGCCCGCTTCGTCACCCACTACCGCCCGGCGTCCGTCGAGCCCTCCCTCTCCCTGCGCAAGGCCCGCGCCCTGCTGGACCTGGAGCCGCGCGGCGCCGCCCCGTACCGGATCCTGACCGCCCACGCGGCGAAGCAACTTCTGCGCGCCTACGGCATCCGCGTCCCGCGCGAGCAGCTGGTGACCAGCGCGGCGGCGGCCGTGCGGGCGGCGGCCAGAGTCGGCTATCCGGTGGTGCTGAAGGCGTGCGCCCCGGAAGGGGGATCGCGTGTGGGCCTGACCTCCGCCGGTCAGGTCAGGGAGGCCTACCGGGACATGGCCGCCGCGGCCCGCCGCATGGGCGTACCGCTGGACGGCGTGGTGGTCGCCCAGTTGATCGACGGGGGTGTGGAACTGGCGGTGTCGGTCACCCGGGACCCCCGGTTCGGCCCGGTGGTGACGGTCCGGCCGGCCGGAGACCTGGCCCCGCTGGCCGACGCGGCGGTCCGGGTCGCCCCCTTCGACGAGCCGACCGCCCGGGACCTGCTGCACGAACTGCGTGCGGGCCCCCTCCTGGCCGCCCTCGACGCGGACGCCCTCGCGGACACCCTCCTCCGCCTCCAGCGCCTGGCGGTGGAACTGGCCGACGACCTGACCGAGCTGCACGTGGCCCCTCTGGCCGTACGCCGACGGGGCCGCGGCACAGCCGCACTGGACGCGACGGCGACGCTCCGCCGGGCTCCGGCGGCCGGCTGAACGCAACGCGGCCGGTGAGCCCTTGGGGTGGCGGCGCGCTCATGCGCGCCCCGAGCACGGCACCGCGGCCGCCACCCATCACGGCGCGCGGTTCCCGCCGCCGCGATACGACCCGCACTCGCCGAGGGCGTCAAGTCCTCGGCGTCCCCTCGCCACGAATCGCTGATCCAAGAGTGATCAGACGACCACGGCTCGTCAACAGCTATTCAAGGAAATAACCGTTACGCGGTATTCGTGACGGCGCGTTGCGCTTCACACGCCCCCGACTCACGCACTACCGGCGCGAACAGGGGCGCGCCCCTGTCCAGCTCGCACCAGATGTGCTTGCCCGCGCCCTCCGGCTGCCAGCCCCAGCGGTCCGCGAGGCCGTCCACCAACTCCAGCCCGCGGCCATGGGTGTCGCCGCCGTCCGCGTGCCGCTGCAGCGGCGGGGCCGTACTGCGGTCCGCCACCTCCACCCGGACCGTGCCGCCGCCCGGGCCGAACAGCAGCCGCAGGACCGCCGGACAGCCGGTGTGCACCACGGCGTTGGTCACCAGCTCGGACACCAGCAGCACCAGCGTCTCGGCCAGCGGCTCGTCCGCCGCTATACCCGAACCGGCCATCCGGGACCTCGCCCACCGCCGGGCCCTGCCCACCTCCGCGGGATCGGGACCGACCTCGATCTGAACCTGAAGCACCTGCACCGCTCACACCATCCGAACCGGCGGACACATCGCCACGCGCCTCACAGCCAACGTTGTGGGACAGCATGGTTGACGTACAGTCACCGCAACAAGCGCTTCAGGCATATTCCCGCGCGAAGGAGTACGGCTGAGGCATACTGTGCGACCCTCACGCCCCGCAGTCGAACGCGGCGACGCACTCGGCGGCTCACCGCTCCCGGGCAACGTCACCAGCACGCACACGGCACGGAGCGTACCCGAGCGGGCACGCTCCGACTCTCCGTGACGGGCGGGGCCAGGACACGACCCGGTATCGGTCGCGGTCACCCGGCGTGACAGCGACGCGTTCCGTACCGCAACGCGCCCCGGACGTCATTCCGTCGGGCGACACCCTTTCGGCCAGGCGGCCACCGCCGCCGCGCGGGCTACGGCAGCGTGAAGTACCGCGCCAGTCCCGCGACCGCGGCCTGCTCGTCGATCCGTCCGGTCCCGCCCGAGTCCAGCGAGCCCGCGGCCAGGGCGGCGGCCGGGGCGTCCACGCCCAGCACCCGCAACGCCCGCTCCAGGCCCGCCGCCCCGGCCCGCCCGTCACCGTCCACCACGGCGAGCACGGCCCGCACGAAGGGCCGGGCGATCTCCGCGAACCGCTCCGGGCTGTCCCGCAGACGCTTCACCGCGCCGTACGCGAACTCCTCGTGGCTGACCCGCTGGTCGCCGTCCACGTCCGCGATGCCCGCGAGACCCTGCCAGAACGCCTCCGCGCCGTAGCTGAGCGCCTGTCCCCTGTCCGACCGGTACGGAACCCCGAACTCCACGAGCAGCCGCCGGGCGGCGGTACTGAAGTCCTCGCGGGAGATGTAGCCGCTGTTCTCCTGGTCGAGTGCGGCGAAACGGGAGGCGATCCGGTGCTGGTACAGCTCCTCTGCGTCGTCCATGCCCGGAGAGTACGACGGGAGTCCGCGGTTCGGGAGGCGCTTCGGGAGGCGCAGGACGAAGCACGGCGGGGGCACAGCCGTGCGGTACGCGGCGGTCAGGCGGTGAGCGTGCCCGGTTCGTCCCCCGCGTCCCCGTGGCCCTCGCCGGTGGCCGCCGCCACGTCCGGGTACACGTCGAACAGCCGCCGCACGCCGAGTGCCGCCAGCACCCGGTTGACGTGCGAGCCCTCGACGGCGCCGCGGGCCGGGAGTATCAGCCGCAGCGTGCCCCGGCAGGAGTGCAGCAGCCGCCGGGCGGCGATGAGCACGCCCACACCGCTGGAGTCGCAGAACCGCACACCGGACAGGTCCAGGACGAGACGGTGACAGCCGTCCGCCACGACGTCGTGCACCCGTCTGCGCACCACCGCCGAGGACACCAGGTCCAGTTCGCCCGAGATGTGCAGGACCGCCCAGGTCGCGCGCTCGGCACGCTCCACCGTCAGCTTCAAGCGCGGCACCTTCCTGCCCGTACGTTCTGCCCGTATTCATCCATCCGGAGGCTGCTCTTCCCGTCCCCGCTGCCCCGTCGTGCCCAACTGAAACACACTCCGGGCAGGGTGGCCGCATCCGTACCCTCTTCGTCAAAGGCGGGTGCGCCTCCGTGACCGCGCACTACATTCGAGTCATGGCGAAGGACACACCACCGCGCTGGGACCGCCGGATGCAGCAGCGGCTGGCGCGGGGCGAGGCCGCCGCGCTGGGCGAGCTCTACGACCGCTATGCCTCGCTCGTCCACAACACCGCCTACCGGGTGCTCGACAACCAGCAGGCCGCCGACCAGGTCACCCGGGAGGTCTTCGGCTACGTGTGGGAGAACCCCGACGCGTTCGACCCGAAGGAGGAGGGCTCGATGCGCTCCTGGATCGCGCGGCTGACCCGGCGGCAGGCCGTGCACCGGCTGCGGCAGCGCGGGGCGCGGGAGCTGGCGGAGCGCGGGTCGACGGGCCCGGTGGCCGAGGCGGAGTCCGAGGAGCTGGAGCAGCGGGTGCGCCGTGCGGCGGTCGCGGCGCGCGCCGACTACATCGTGACGTCCATGCCGGCGCCGCTGCGGAAGGCACTGGAGCTGGCGTACTTCCAGCGCCGGGACTACCGGCAGACGGCGGCGGACCTCGGGGTCACCGAGGACGAGGCGCGGCGCCGCCTGCGGCTGGGCCTGCAACTGCTGTCCACGGCCCACACCCGGCCCCTGGACCCCGGGGCACCGGCACAGGGCAGACCGGGCGGCACGCGATGAACGGCCCGGACGAGGAGGCGGGGGTGCGCGCGTCGGCGTCGCTGCCGCACGGCGTCCTGAAGTCACTGCTCGGAGCGTGGGCACTGGCGGCGTGCTCCGCCGAGGAGACGGAGGCGGTCGAGGCGCACCTCACCGAGTGCGCGCCCTGCGCGGACGAGGCACTGCGGCTGCGGGACGCGGTCGCGCTGCTGCACAACGAGCGGGACCTGGATCTCGATCCGCTGCTGAGGTCCCAGGTGCTGGAGACCTGTCTGGGCCGCCGCCCGGCCCGGGTCCCGGTGCCCGAGTGGGCGGGGCCGTACGACGCGGAGACGGCACGGCTGGACGCACTGCTCCAGGACTTCGGGGAGCCTGAGTGGCACGCCCCGGTGCGGCTGCGGTGGTTCGAGGGGGACCGCCGTACGACGGTGGCGGCGGTGATCGCGCATCTGCTGGCGGTGGACGGGCTCGTCGCGTGCGCGCTCAGTCTCGACGACCCGGTGCCCGCGCCCGCGCCGGGCGACCCGGCGGGGCGGACGGAGGCGTTGTGGAACGCCGGCGGACGGCCCCCGACCCGGGACGTACGGGAGCCGTGGCGGGAACAGGCCCACACACTGGTCCGTACGGTCTCCTTCGCGGGCCGGGGTGTAGGCGAACTCCGCGTCCCGTACGGAGACTTCACCCTCCCCCTCAAGGACGCGTTCCTGCAGCGGGCCTTCGGGTGCTGGGTGCACGCGGAGGACATCGCGCGGGCGGTCGACTACCCGTACGCCCCGCCGAGCGGCACACATCTGCACGGCATGGTCGACCTGGCGGCCCGGCTGCTGCCCCGCGCCCTGGCGGCACGCCGCCGGGCGGGCCGCGCGGCGGCGGCGCGGGGACCGGTGGCGGCGGGGGCGCCGGGGCGGTCCCTGCACCTGGAGATCGAGGGCCAGGGCGGCGGCGACTGGTACATCGCGCTGGACTCGCCCGCCGCGGTGGGATGCGCGGACCAGGTGGTCGCCCAGGTCGCCCTGGACGCGGAGGAGTTCCTCCGCGTCGTCTCCGGCCGCGTCACCCCGCACGACGCGGCCGCCGGCCAGTCCGGCGACCGCGGGGCCGTCCACGACGCCCTCCACGCGGCGGCGTCCCTGAGCCGCCTGTAGGCGCGGCGCCGGTTCCGCCGTGGGGGCCGGGCCTTCCCCCGGCGCGTGGCCGGGGCCCGCTCCGGAAGCCCGCCGCCTCACGACGGCTCGTGCGGGGCACGACCCTCCGGCGGTTGCCGCACGGCGCCCGCACACCCGCGGGGGCGTGTGGACGGGGCGGAGGCCGCCGACCGCGTCTCGCGGCAAGGGTGCGTTCCGCCCGGAGAGGGGCTCCCTGGACGACGCTCCGAGGGAAGGACGGGCGGGCCGGCGGCTCGACCCGTGGCCGAACGCGCGCGCCGCGTCACCGCCGGAGGAGGTGCGCTTTCCGCCGTGGCCGAGCGCGCCCCCACGGGGGGGTGCCGCTACGCGAACACCACCGTCCGGGTGCCGTTCAGCAGGATGCGGTGTTCCGCGTGCCATTTGACCGCACGCGCCAGGGCCTGGCATTCGACGTCGCGGCCCACGGCGACCAGCTGGTCGGGCGTGACCTCGTGGCCCACCCGTTCGACCTCCTGCTCGATGATCGGCCCCTCGTCGAGGTCGGCCGTCACATAGTGCGCCGTCGCACCGATCAGCTTCACGCCCCGCGCGTGCGCCTGGTGGTACGGCTTCGCGCCCTTGAAGCTCGGGAGGAACGAGTGGTGGATGTTGATGATCCGGCCGCTCAGCTGCTTGCACAGGTCGTCCGACAGGACCTGCATGTACCGGGCCAGCACCACCAGCTCGACGTTCTCGCCGCGCACCAGCTCCAGCAGCCGGGCCTCCGCCTCGGCCTTCGTGTCCCTGGTCACCGGGATGTGGTGGAACGGCAGGTCGTACGACGCGACCAGCTCCGCGAAGTCCGTGTGGTTCGACACCACCGCCACGATCTCGACCGGCAGCGCCCCGATCCGGGAGCGGAACAGCAGGTCGTTCAGGCAGTGCCCGAACTTCGACACCATGATGACCACGCGCATGCGCTCGTCGGCCCGGTGGATCTCCCAGTCCATCTCGAAGGAGTCACCGACCGCCGCGAAACTGGCCCGCAGCTTCTCCACCGTGACCGGCGCCTCCGCCGAGAAGTGGACCCGCATGAAGAACAGGCCCGTGTCACGGTCTCCGAACTGCCGGCTGTCCTCGATGTTGCATCCCGTGATGAACAGATAGCTCGACACGGCATGCACGATGCCCTGTTTGTCCGGGCAGGAGAGGGTGAGGACGTACTGGTCGGTCATCCTTGCAGGATGCCACAGACGGGACGTCCGCCTCACGGCCGTCCGCCACGCGGAACGCTCAGACCGCGCCCGTGGCCGTCCGCAGCCCGTCCAGCGTCCTCGGCGGCCCGTCCGGATCCTCCCCGTCGTTGACGGCGAGCCGCACATGGGCCTCCCGCGCCGCCCGTACGGTCTCGGGCCAGCCGGGGTGGTTCAGGAACGCCGACACCGGCGCGTCCGCCCCCACCTGGTGCATGATCCGCAGCACCCGCAGCACGGCGGCATCGACGAGCGCCGCCTCACCCGAGTCCCGGAAGATCGTCCCGACGTACTTCTCGGCCGACCAGTTGTCGAGCCAGGTGTCCTCCACCAGACGGTAGACGGCGTCCGTGACGTCCCCGTACCCGTCCCGGCCCGCCAGCCAGCACTCCTCGTGGAAGCGGGTGTCGGAGAGCATGTGCAGCGCCGAGCGCACGTTCGCACGCCAGCGCCACCACGGCATGTCGTTGAGCGGCATGCCGCCCATGGTGGGGGAGCGACGGCCGTGACGGGAAGAGTTCATGCGCCTTCACCTTGTGGGCTCCGTCCTTGCGGAACCGGGCCCGGACGAGCTAACGGAACGGGTGACCGGACAACCGCCGGTCGGATGGTCGGTTCGTCGGGTCACCCGCGATCGTACGTCTCCCACCGTACGCGGGCCCCGCCCGGCGGACCGCCCCGGTAATTCACTCCGCCGTCACCCGCCGTTGAACCACCCTCACATCAGCGTTACCCGCGGGGCGGAAGTGTCCGTGTCCATGACCGGTAACGGCAGGCGACGACTCTCCACCTCCGTCAAGACCACAGCCCTCGCACTCGCCGCGGCGACGGCCACGCTCCTCACCGGCTGCGGCGCCCTTCCTGGAGCCACGGGGGGCTCCAGGGAACCCCTCACCGTGATGACCTGGGCCCCTGAAGGCACCAAGGCCACCAACATGCCCGGTATGCCCGCCATGGCCGAGGCGTACGGCCGCTGGGTCAACACCCGCGGCGGAATCGACGGGCACGAGCTGCGCGTCCTCACCTGCAACGAGGGGAACAGCGCCAGCGGCGCAGCCACCTGCGCCCGGCGGGCGGTCAAGGAGGGCGCGGCGGCCGTCGTCGGCTCGTACAGCCAGCACGGCCGCACCTTCATGGCGATCCTGGAGGCCGCGAACATCCCGTACATCGGCGGCTACGGCCTGAGCGACGAGGAGTTCAGCAGCCATCTCTCCTACCCCGTCAACGGCGGGCAGGTCGCGCTGCTCGCGGGCAACGGCATGCAGCTCGCGAACTCCTGCGAGCAGGTGTCCCTCGTCCGGCCCGACACCGTCGCCGGCGACTCCCTGGCCAACCTCCTCAACTCCGGACTCGCGCAGGGCAGCAGGCGCCAGGCCATCGACATCCCGGCGCGCGAGGACGCCGGCGAGTACACGGCCGTCGCCTCCCGCTCCCGCACCCGCGCGGGCGAGGAACGCGGCTGCGTGACGGCCGCGCTGGGCGAGCGCACCGCTCACTTCTTCGACTCCTTCCGGCGCCTCCCGTCGGACGGCAGGGACATCAGGGTCTCGTCCGTCCTCGGCAGCGTCGACCAGCTGCTCGTCGACCGCACGGGCGGCGCCTCGGGCCCCTTCGAGGGCGCGTACATCACCGGCTGGTACCCGGATGCGGGCGATCCGCGCTGGGCCCCGATGAAGCAGGTCATCAAGGAGCACGCCTTCGGCGACAACCGGATCGACCCGGCCGACGCGGGCGTCCAGACGACGTGGATCGCCTACACGGTGCTCCAGGAGGCCGTGGAGGCGGTGGACGACGAGGAGGTCACCCCGGGGAGGATCGCCCTCACCCTGGACCGGGGTCTCCGGGTGAACACCGGAGGCCTCACCCCGGACCTGAGCTGGCGCTACGAGGACATGCTGGGCACGCCCGGCTTCCCCCGGATCGTCAACCCCGAGGTGACCTTCCAGGTGGTGCGGAAGGGCCGCCTCGTGGCGCAGAAGTCCGGGTTCGTCGACGTCGGCAGGACGCTGCTGGACGCCCGGTCCTCGTAGCCGGGCCTCCGGGAGGAGCCGTCCGGGAGGCAGCCGGCCCTACAGCTGGGTCGGCTGCCGCTCGGTCAGGCCGTATGTCTCCGCGATGCCGTTCCAGAGGCGCGAGGCCTCCTTCTTCGCCGCGGTCGCCTCGCCGCTGGCCGTGACGGCCTGACCGGTGTGGCTGGTGGTGCGGGCCTGGCCGTCCTTGCAGTTCTTGGGCTTCTTCACCTGCGTCGCCCAGGCCGCGTAGTGGTCGTCGGCGGTGGCCGAGGCCTGCCAGGCCCTGGTGAGGGAGTCGCTCAGCCCGGCGTTGTCCGGAAGCTTGCCGATGTCGAGTTCCTTGAGCCGGTTGACCAACTGACGACGCTGGGCCGCGGCGGCTTTCAGATCGGTGGCCGCCTGGTCCAGCCCCTCGCACTTCCTGATGTTCTCCACGGAACTGATCACCGTGGCCCGGCTGTTGCCGCTCTCCGCGAGCAGCTTGTCCAGCGCCTCGGCCTGCGCCTCGGCCGGGTCCTTCGGCTTCTCGGACGGGGAGGGCTGCGCGGACTCCCCGGCGGACTCGCCAGGCGTCGGGGAGACCGGCGCGGCCGCGCCCGCGTTGCCGGTCTTTTCGTCCTGCTGGTCGCCGCCGTTCATCAGGGCGCCCGCCCCGAGGCCGAGCAGGGCGCAGCCGAGGACGACCGCGGCGGCCATCGGGATCTTGCCGACGCGGCGCCGGGGCGCGGGCTCCTCGTCGTAACCGCCGTAGCCGTCGTAGGGCTGCTGGGGAGGCTGCTGGCCGTGCGGCTGCTGAGGGTGCGGATAGCCGTATCCGGGCCGGGGCGGCTGCGCGGGCCCGGCGGCCACGGGCGGCAGGTACTGCGTGGCGGCGGCGTCCGCACCCGGGGCCGGTGGCGCCCCGGCGCCCGCGTCGTCGCGGAACAGGTTGTCGAACTCCGCCGGGGGACCGCTGTTTCCCGGTACGGGCGGTATGTACTGGGTCGCCTCCGCGTCCGGGTTCCCCGCCGGGGGCCGGGGCTGCGCCCCGTACCCGGTGCCGAGGTACTGGGTCGACTCGGCGGGGCTCTCCGGCGGCACCGCCCGCAGATACTGCGTCGCCTGGTCCTGCTGCGGCTGCGGCTGCGGCTGGTGAGCCTGCGGGTGCGGCTGCTGGTGCTGGTGCGGCTGCTGGTAGGCCTGCGGGTCCGGCTGCTGCTGCGGCTGCTGGTAAGCCTGCGGATGCGGCTGCTGGTGGTGCTGCGGCGGCTGTTGGTAAGCCTGAGGGTCCGGCTGGTGGAGTGACTGCTGGTGCGGCTGCGGCGGCTGCGCCTGCTGGTGGGGCGGTAGGGGCCGCAGGTACTGCGTCGCCGGGTCGCCCCCGCCGGCGGGCTGCTGCGGAGGCGGCGGCCCCCACGGCTGCGCGGTCGGCTGGGCAGGCGGCTGCGCCGGGGGGGTGCCCGGAGGCTGGTCCGGCGGCCCGCCCGAGGGCTGCCCCCATTGCCGGCCCTCGCGGCCGTGTCCGCTCTGCGTCACCAGGAACTCCTACGCGTGAACCTACGGAAACGTCGGCTCACGCTACCGGGTGGATCACGGCTGCGGCACACGGGTGTGGCGCGGGACACGGCGTGCGGCCCCGGCGCCACCCCGCGTTCACGCGCCCGCTACCCGGCGCCCACCGTCAGCCGCGCCGCGAAGTCCCGTACGGTCGGCTCGTCACCGTACGGCTCGAGCCGCGCCCGGAAGTCGTCCAGATACTCCACACCTCTCGACGACCGCAGCCCGGCCAGGAGTTCGGCGGCGCGGCCCCCGGTGTGGCAGGCCTGCTCGACCTCTCGCTGCTGGAGCTGGGCCGAGGCCAGCAGCAGCAGACCGATCGCCCGGCGCCGCGCCCGTCCCTCGGGATGCCCGTCCAGGGCGTCCCCGGCGGCCCGCGCCGCCGCCTGCGCCTGCCCCAGGTCCCGGTGGCAGTGGGCCAGCTCGTCGGACAGGTAGGCATGGTCGAAGTGCGCGATCCACAAGGGGTCGTCCCCCGAGTCCGGCTCGGCCCGCTCCAGCGCGCCCAGCGCGCGCCCCGCGGCCTCGTCGCACGCGCGCGCGTCCCCCAGCAGCGCGTGCCCGCGCGCCTCCGCGGCCAGGAACATCGCCTCCGCCCGGGGCGTGGCGTGCCCCCGCGCCCCCTCCTGAGCGGCCCGCGCGAGCTGGGCGATCTCGCGCGGGTTGCCGAGCTGGGCCGCCAGGTGACTCATGGACGCGGCCAGCACGTACCCGCCGTACGCCCGGTCGCCGGCCGCCTGGGCCAGCCGCAGCGCCTGGATGTAGTACCGCTGCGCCAGCCCCGGCTGCCCGGTGTCGACGGCCATGTAGCCCGCCAGCTCCGTCAACCGTGCCACGGCGCCGAAGAGTTGCCGCCCCACCGCGTCCCTGTACGAGCCGGACAGCATCCCGGACACCACGCTGTTGAGGTAGTGCACCACCACGGGCCGGACATGCCCACTGCCGAACCGGTGGTCGAGTTCGACCAGTGCACCGGTCATGGCCCGCACCGCCCGGACGTCCGAAAGGCCCACTCTGGCACCGGCGTTCCGCGCGACCGCCGCGTCCGGAGCGGTGATCAGCCAGTCCCGGCTGGGCTCGACGAGTGCGGAGGCGGCGACGGCGGACCCGGACAGGAAGTCCCGGCGGCCCACATCGCTGCGCCACAGCTCGCAGACCTGCTCGATCGCGCCCAGCACGGTCGGGGAGAACTGGAGGCCCACCCCGCTCGCGAGGTTCTTGCCGTTCGCCATGCCGATCTCGTCGATCGTGACCGTGCGGCCCAGCTTGCGGCCGAGCGCCTCCGCGATGATGCCCGGGGCACGGCCCCTCGGCTGCTGTCCGCGCAGCCAGCGCGCGACCGACGTCTTGTCGTACCGCAGATCGAGTCCGCGTTCCGAGCCGACCATGTTGACGCGGCGGGCGAGCCCGGCGTTGGAGCACCCTGCTTCCTGGATGAGAACCTGCAGCCGTTCGTTCGGCTGACGGGCTACGAGCGGCCTCGCTGCCATGACTACCCCCTGGTGGTGCCGGTGGCGATCAGTCGGTCCGATCACTGCCCGGCTGATGTCCGGAGAATGCAGAACTTGGCGCTGTCATACCAAAACATCGGCTATTGCAGCGGAATACTCGGCAATGGCCGGAGACTCCCGCATTGACGCGGCTCCTCCCCCGGCTGTGGCTACCCGCCCGCGGCTCCCGTCGCGCATGCGCGCCCCCGGGAGTGCTCCCATGCGCCCCACATGTCGAACGGATGCATCCCACCCATCGCCTTTGCGCCCCGTAACCCCTGATGGGGTGGGGAGTTGTGCTGTCCGTGGAAGAGACCATCGGAGTCACGGACGCCGCGCAGATTCCCCAGCAGCGCGGGGAGCAGCTGCTGGACGGCGCCGTGCGGTACGCGGAAGAGCGGCACTGGGACGTGTTCCCCGGCACGTGGTTGGAGGCCGTCGAGGGCCGGGAGCGCTGCTCGTGCGAAGACGCGGCCTGCCCGGTGCCCGGCGCGCACCCGGCCCGTCCGGACTGGGCCACGCAGGCGACGGGCAGCGCGGTCGCCGCCCGCAGGCTGTGGGGGAAGCACCCGAAGGCGTCGATCCTGCTGCCGACGGGCCGTACCTTCGATGTGCTGGACGTACCGGAGTCGGCCGGCTTCCTGGCACTGGCCCGGATGGAACGGATGGAGCTGACGCTCGGCCCGGTGCTGTGCACCCCGGACCGGCGGATGCAGTTCTTCGTCCTGCCGGGCGCCACGGCCAAGGCGGCGGACCTGGTCCGCAAGCTGGGCTGGTCTCCGGCGTCGATCGACCTGGCCGCCAAGGGCGAGGGTCACTATGTGGCGGCGCCGCCCACGCGGGTCGCGGGCCAGGGGGCGGTGCAGTGGGCTCGGCGGCCGACTCCGGCGAACCGCTGGCTGCCGGACGCGGAGGAGCTGATCAGCCCGCTGGCGTACGCGTGCGGCCGGGAGGCGGCGGCTGCGCGGGCGCGGCGCGGCTGATCCGATCATGCTGATCCGGCAACGCTGACCAGCGGAGACTGCCGGGTTCCCCCTCCTGCGGACCCGACCGGCCGGTTCGTAGGCTGGCCCCGTTCCTAGACGTACATGAACGGGGAAGAGGCACCGACCATGCCGGACCAGCAGCACCAGAGAGATGACATGGCGGGTGGGGCGCCCGGGACGGCGCCGCCCGCCGTTCGCGTGGAAGGCCTCTGGAAGCGCTTCGGGCAGCAGGTCGCGGTCGGCGGTGTGGACCTGGTCCTGCCCGCCGGGAAGTTCATCGGCCTGGTCGGCCCCAACGGGGCGGGCAAGACCACGACCCTGTCCATGATCACCGGGCTGCTGCGCCCCGACCACGGCCGCATCGAGGTCGTCGGACACGACGTCTGGCAGGACCCGGCAGCCGTGAAGGCCCGTATCGGGGTGCTGCCGGAGGGGCTGCGCCTCTTCGAACGGCTGTCGGGCCGTGAACTCCTCACGTACATGGGGCGGCTGCGGGGGCTGCCGGGCGCGGAGGTCGACAAGCGGGCGACACAGCTGCTGGAGGTGCTCGATCTCGCGGGCTCCCAGCACAAGCTGGTGATCGACTACTCGACCGGCATGCGGAAGAAGATCGGTCTGGCGGCGGCGCTGCTGCACAACCCGGACGTGCTGTTCCTGGACGAGCCGTTCGAGGGCGTCGACCCGGTGTCGGCGCAGACGATCAGGGGGGTACTGGAGCGCTACACCTCCTCCGGGGCCACGGTCGTCTTCTCCAGCCATGTGATGGAGCTGGTGGAGTCACTGTGTGACTGGGTCGCGGTGATGGCGGCGGGCCGGATCCGCGCACACGGCACACTGGCGGAGGTCCGGGGCGACCGGCCGACCCTCCAGCAGGCGTTCCTGGAACTGGTGGGCGCGGAGGGCCGGGACGCGGGTGCCTCGCTGGACTGGCTGGGCGGTGCCCGGTGAGCGCCGCGGCGGAGACGGCCTCGCTGACCCCGGTACTCGTACGGCTGAAGCTCTCCCTCCTCCGTAACGGTCTGCGCCGGTCGACGGGCCGGGCGGCCGTGTTCGTCCTCTCGGCGGTGTGCGTGGCGCTGTTCGCGCTGGGACAGCTGGCGGGGATGCTGCTGCTGCGGGGTTCTCAGTCCGCGGCCACGGTCGCCGTTCTGTCGGCGGCGGTGCTGGCGCTGGGCTGGGCGGTGATGCCGCTGTTCTTCCCGAGCGGGGACGAGACGCTGGACCCGACGCGGCTGGTGATGCTGCCGCTGCGGGCGGCGGCGATGGTACGGGGTCTGCTGGTGGCGTCGCTGGTGGGGATCGGCCCGCTGTTCACGCTGTGCGTGGCGCTGGGGGCCGGGGTCTCGGTGGCTCACGGAACGGCGTCCGTGGCCGTCGCCGTCCTGGCGGTCCCGCTCACTCTCCTGGTGTGTGTGGCGCTGGCGCGGGCCGTGGCGGCGGCCAACACCCGGCTGCTGACGTCCCGGAAGGGCCGGGACCTGGCGGTGCTGAGCGGCCTGGTGGTCGCGGTGGGCATCCAGCTGGTGAACTTCGGCGCCCAGCGGCTCGGCTCGTCGGGCGAAGGCCTGGAGCCGCTGGAGCCCGCGGCGCGGGTGGCGGCCTGGCTGCCGCCGGCGTCGGCGGTGGCAGCGGTGGACTCGGCGGCCGAGGGCGCGTACGCGGCGGCGGCCGTGCAGTTGCTGCTCGCCGCGGCGGCCCTGGTGGGGCTGCTGTACTGGTGGCAGCGGAGCCTGACCCGGCTGATGACGGCGCCGGACGCGTCCACGATCGCGGTGGCGGGGCCGAGCGCCCGGGAGAAGCGGCGCGAGCGCGGCGGCGGGCTCGGCGCCGGGCTGTGGCCGGAGGGCCGGACCGGCGCGGTGATGCAGCGGACGCTGCGGTACGCGTGGCGGGACCCCAAGACCAAGGGGGCGTGGGTCACGTCGCTGGTGCTGGGCGTGATCATCCCGCTGTTCAACGCGGTGCAGGGCGTGGCGACGGTGTACTGGGCGTGCTTCGCGATGGTCATGCTCGGGGTGCAGATGTTCAACCAGTTCGGGCAGGACACGTCGGCGTTCTGGATGGTCGCGACGACCGTGTCGTCCGCCCGGGACGCGTACGAGGAGCTGCGGGCACGGGCGTTGGCGCTGCTGCTGGTGACCCTCCCGTATGTGACGCTCGTGGCGGTGGCGCTGGCGGCCGTGGCGGGCGACTGGGACAGACTGCCCGGTGCGATGGGGCTGTCGTACGCGTTGCTGGGGGCGCTGCTGGGGCTGGGCGCGGTGAGTTCGGCGCTGTTCCCGTACGCGATCCCGCAGGACAGTGCTTTCAAGAACGCGGCTCCGGGCCAGGGCGGCCTGGTCTGGCTCTCCATGCTGGCCGCGTTCTTCGGATCCGCCGTGCTGAGCGCGCCGCTGATGGTCCTGGAGGTGTGGTCCGTCCTGTCCGGCGACGGCTCGCTCGGCTGGCTGATGCTGGCCCTGGGCGCGACATGGGGGCTGCTGCTGGCGTGGCTGGGGCTGCGGCTGGCGGCGGGGCGCACGGCGCGGCGGCTGCCGGAGATCCTGGCGGCGGTGAGCAAGGCGTAGCGGTTACGGGAGGGCCGGCCCCGCAGTGGGGCAGGGGTACTCGGGCCGGAACCGGTGCGGCCGGCAGCCGACGAGGTAGACCCCGAGGTACCGCTGCCCGCTGAGCCACCACCCACCGGCGACGTCCTCGCCCCCGGCCGCGCTGTCGCTGACGGCGGCGAGCCGCGCCTCCAGCACCTCCCGGTCGTGGGCGTCGGCAAGGACGTCGCGGTGCGGCCGTACCTGCCGGCCGAACCACTCGGCGGCCTGCTCGGGGTCGTCCCACGTGCCGCGCACGAACGGGGCGGGCCTGAGCAGCCAGTGTGCGAGTTCCAGCGGCGGCACGGGGCTGGTGGCGAACTCAGGATGCCCAGCCCGCCGGACGCCGTCCCGGACCTGGTGCAGCCCGGAGCCGAGCCAGGCGTACCCGTGGTGGTGCATGGTGCCTCTCCCTGAAAGGGGCGGCCACACAGGGCGACCGCCCCACAGTCGTTCAGCTGGGGCTACTTGCGGCCGCAGCCGTCTCCGTCGCCACAGCCCCCGGAGGGGTTGCCGCCCTTGCCGTCGTCCTCGCCGGGTGCAGCCTTGACCTGGTCGATGCGGTATCGCACGCTGACCTCCAGGTGTGCAGACAGCACGGAGCCCTTCTCCGTACTGGTGGTGATGCGCACATGCAGAGGGCCCGTGACCCCGCCCTTCGGGACCGGGCCCCTCAAACCCCGCTCCGGCCGCCGGTCCTGCCAGGGAAATGATGACCGGAGCGGGAACTCAGTGGATGCGACGCCCCTCGCGGGGCGGCGCTGTGGGCGACACGATCCTCATGTGGCAGGAGCACACGCACCTGATCGAGAAGATCGGCTCCTCACCGGGGCGGGGATGGCCGGAGGCGTACACGTCCTGCGGATGGCAGAACCCGTGCTCCCTCATCTCGCGCTCCCCCCGACCGCCCCGAACGCTCCGTGTCCTCACGAACCTGCTGAAGCGTCCGCCCCGACCTCACCGCGAGCCCGTCTTCCGGTCGCAGCGCGGACAGCCACAGGGCGGATACGTGAGCACGGGCGGCGGCGGATCAGCCGGAGCCACCTCGTGCCGCTCCCGAACTGTGGTCGTGCTGCCGTCCGGGTGCCTCGCGTACACCTTGATCGTCATCACGGTTTCGTCCCTTCACCTTCCCGCTTGGCGCGGATGGTGCCTGTCGTCGCTCAGGAACGTAGGAAGCGCGACTTTGCGCACGCCACAAAGTTGCAGTGGATTACAGACCAGTTGACGGGATCGGGTGATAGCCCGGACGCACTCTTGACCGCGTGGTCTGGCCGAACGACTGTTGTGTAAATCAGTGCAACTGACTGCACGGGAGGCCAACGGCCATGAACATTCGCTTCATTGGGATCGACCCCGAGACGGACGAGGACGGGTGCCCTGCCGTCTGGGTGGACACGGAGACGAAGGACCTCCTGATCCAGAGCTACGAGGCTGACCAGGAGACGAGCACCACCTGCGACTCGCTGTCCCCCGCGAAAGCCCCGATCCCGCCCGGCGAGACGGTCATCCGGATCCCGAAGCGGATGATCCCCGTCATCAGGAAGGCGTGCGATGAGCTCGATCCCGGAGTTCGCTGAACTCCTCTCCAACTGCAAGCGTTCCGCGGTGCACCTGGAGATGCGGGACCTGTACTTCAGCAACCCCCGCTTCGAAGCATGGCAGCGAGGCGACCGAGTCGACTGGAACGGCCGGGACACCTGGTGGCGCCCCTTCCACCAGGACATCGCAGACGCCGTCGCTCGCGGGGTTGCGGTCCGTCGCGCCCGTGTCGTGTCCGAACCCGTGACCGACTACATCCGCTGGGAGCACTACCAGACACGCGCCAACCTGGAGGCGGGCGAACTGGTGAAGTGGCTTCCTCGGCGTCTCGCTTCCGGGATCCTGCTGCCGGCCAACGACTTCTGGATCTTCGATGGTCGTCTGATGCGCGTCCATCACTTCTCGGGTGACGGCGAGTGGACGGACAAGGAGCTGTGCGACGACCAGAACGTGGTGAGCCTGTGCTCAGCCGCGTTCGAGAAGGTCTGGGACCGTGCCATTGCGCACGGCCAGTACGAGGTGCCGTAGGCCAGTCATGCCCTCGTTCCCCACATCCAACGTCCAGGAGGCACGCGCAGCTCTCGCAGCACGCCTGCGAGAGCTGCGCCTGGACGCAGGGATCACGGGGAAGGAACTCGCAGCCCGTTGCAGCTGGTCCGTCGCCAAGTCATCGCGGATCGAGAACGCCCACACCGCACCATCTGACAAGGACATCCAGGCCTGGTGCGCGGCCTGCGGGGCCGAGAACCAGGCAGCAGACCTCGTCGCCGCCAACCGGCAGGCCGATTCCATGTACGTCCAGTGGAAACGGCTCCAGCGCACCGGCATGCGTCGCCTGCAAGAGGCCTCCACTCCCCTGTACGAGCGCACATGCGTGTTCCGCGTCTACGCCTCCCACGTGATGCCCGGCTTCTTGCAGACACCCGGCTACGCCACCGCCCTCATGGGAACCATCGCGGGCTTCCGGGGAACCCCGGACGACATCAGCGCAGCCGTAGACGCACGCATGCGCCGCTCGCGCGTCGTCTACGAAGGGGACCACCGCTTCGCAACGCTCATCGAGGAGAACGTCCTCCACCACAAGGTGGGTGACACGGAAGTGATGGCCGGCCAACTCGGGAGCCTGCTCGCCGCCATGAGCCTGCCGTCCATATCTCTCGGAATCATCCCGGCAGCCGCACCGCGCGAACAGGTCATGTGGCCAGTCGAACAGTTCACGGTCTTCGATGACGCGCGCGTACACGTCGAGCTGCTCGCCGCCAAGGTGACCGTCACCGCCCCAGGCGAGCTGGACATCTACCTCCGCGCGTTCGCCAGGCTGACGGAACTCGCTGTGTACGGGGCGGAGGCCCGAAGCCTGATCGTCAAAGCCCTCGAAGCCCTGCGGTAAGCGCTCCGCAGCGCACCTGGCCTCGACACGGCCCGAGCGGTCCTGGGGCAGCCCACTGCAAAGCCCCGTCCGGGCGATGCCCGCGACGAGCCCGCGCTCGCGTGGCCAGGCCAGGTGAACACGGCCCGCTCGACACACGGAGCGGTCCCACTTCCGTGCGGACGAGCAGCTTGCGACGGCGGCAACGGGGCTGCCGGCCGGCATCATGCCGCGACGAGCGTCAAGTCACGTGAGGCGACCTCTATGTCTTGATTCGGGCGGCCGACCTGGCGGCCTGCTCGATCTTCGCACAGTGGGCTGCACGGGCTTCCTCGTCGATCTGCCCCTCGTGTTCGGCACGCAGCCCGGTCCGGCCGTCGATTCCCTCGCGCAGGATATCGGCGTGCCCGGCATG
This sequence comes from Streptomyces sp. MUM 203J, assembly GCF_022414595.1. GTDB lineage: Bacteria > Actinomycetota > Actinomycetes > Streptomycetales > Streptomycetaceae > Streptomyces. The sequence goes on from NZ_JADWYO010000072.1 coordinate 24,391, forward strand.
CCGGACGGACTCGCCGAGGACGCGGATCAACTTCCTCGTCGCGGAGGTCGCAACCCGCCGCACCCCGGAGCGGCCGTTCGGGTACCGGAAAGTAGCAACCGATATTCCGGATATTCCGCCGCCACCGCACTGGTGCTCTCTCGGCTGCCTTCACTAATCTCACACCGTTCCTTCACCTGCACATTCCGGGGCGGGCCGGTCCAGTCGTGATCCGCGGACCGTTCCACCTGGGTTCTTGTCATGCCCCGTTCATCATTTGGGCGGCTTTCCACCGCCCGCGATCCGGAGGTCATCGGTGAGAGAATCCCGTCGTACCGGCCGTCGCCTGACGGCCGTGATCACCAGTGCGCTCACCGCGCTGGCAGTGACCGCGTCCCTGGACGCGGGTGCGTCCGCCACTCCTCAGCCGTCCCCAACGGGCAAGGTCCGCACCGCTCCCGGAGCCGAGCGGATCGACGACAGTTATCTCGTCGTCCTCAAGGGCGGCGCCTCGGCCGCCTCGCTCAAGGCCGCCCCGCAGACCGCCGACGACCTGACCAGCCGCCACGGCGGCAAGGTACGCATGGTCTGGAAGGACGCCCTGCACGGCTTCGCCGCGCGCATGAGCCCGGCGCAGGCGGCGCGGATGGCGGCCGACCCGCGGGTCGACTACGTCGAGCAGGACGTCGTGGTGCGCGCCCAGGCCGTCCAGGACAACCCGCCGTCCTGGGGCCTCGACCGCGTCGACCAGCACAGCCGGACGCTCAATCAGAAGTACGGCTACGTGACCACGGCGAGCAACGTGACCGCGTACATCGTGGACACCGGCATCCGTACCTCGCACACCACCTTCGGCGGCCGGGCGACCTGGGGCCGCAACTCCATCGACACCAACAACACCGACTGCAACGGCCACGGCACCCATGTGGCCGGAACGGTCGGCGGCAGCCACTACGGTGTGGCCAAGGGCGTGAAGCTGGTCGCGGTCAAGGTCCTCAACTGCACGGGATCAGGCACCCTCTCCGCACTGGTGGACGGCCTCAACTGGGTGGCCGCCAACGCCAGGAAGCCCGCCGTGGTCAATCTGAGCCTCGGCTTCAACGGCGTGAACAGCACCGCCGACAGCGCGGTGCGCAACGTGGTCTCCAAGGGGATCACCGTCGTCGCGGCGGGCGGCAACTCCGGTAAGGACGCCTGCAACTACTCGCCCGGCCGGGTGAGCGAGGCCTTCACCGTGGGCGCCACCGACAGCGGCGACAAGCGGGCGAGCTTCTCCAACTACGGGCGCTGCCTGGACATCTTCGCCCCGGGCGTGAGCATCAGGTCGTCCTGGAAGGACAGCAACACCGCAAGCAAGGTACTGAACGGCACCTCCATGGCCGCCCCGCACGCGGCCGGGGCCGCCGCGCTGTACCTCGCGACCCACACCGCCGCCTCGCCGGCCACGGTCGCCAGCCAGCTCAGGGGCGTCGCCACGGTGGGCACGGTGTCCAACGGCGGCTCCGGCTCGCCCAACCTGCTGCTCTACTCCCGATCCGACCTGGTCACCGTCAAGAACCCGGGCAACCGCTACAGCTTCACCGACCGCCCGATCACCCAGCGGATGTACGCGTACGGCGGCTTCACTCCGTACAAGTGGACGGCGACCGGCCTTCCTCCGGGCCTCAAGATCAACTCCACGACGGGCGTGATCTCCGGCTACACCTACAGCCAGGGCTACTACTCGGTGAAGGTCACCGCGACCGACTCCAGGGGCAGGGTGGGCTCGGCGGCCTTCAAGTGGACCATCCGCGACCTGGAGAGGTGCGCGGTCATCTGCCCGTGAGCCACGGTCGCTGACCTTCCTCCGCCCGTGAGGTACGGCTGAGGTTCCGTCGGCCAGGCGGGTCCGGCACTCCGGTGGGTACCGGAGTGCCGGACCCGCCGTCCTGTCTGCCCCGCGGGCCGTCACGTCCGGGCCGTGGTCGCCTCCAGGAAGGGTTCGACTGCCGTGCGCCACGCCTCCGGCTGGTCGTAGTGGAGATAGTGGCCCGCGTCGGGGACCTCGGCGTAGTGGCCCAGGGGGAGGACGCGGACCATCTCCTGGGCCTCCGCGCGGCCCAGTTCGCCGTCCAGGCCCCGGATGACGAGGGTCGGGCAGGTGACCTGGGCCAGCGAGTCCCAGTGGGCGTCGTGGACCCAGGTCTCGCGCGCGGCCAGCATCTGGGCCGGGGAGAAGACCGGGCGCCAGCCGTCGGGGGACTCGGCCATCACCTCCGCGAAGAAGGCGCCCCGGGCCGGGCTGGGACGCTCCACCCGGGGGTCGTCCTCACCGAACCACTTGCGAACGTCGGCCAGCGTGGCGAAGGGCAGCGGCCAGGTGCGGAACCAGTTCTCCCATTCCCGCTGGGACGCCGCGCCCAGCGCGGACGCGCGCATGTCGCTGATGACCAGGGCGCGGACCAGGTCGGGCCGCTCGGCCGCGAGCTGCCAGGCCGTCAGGGCGCCCATGGAGTGGCCGATGAGGGTGACGGGGGCGAGGCCGAGTTGTTCGATGGCCGTCGCCGCGTCGGCCGTGTACGCCTCGCGGGTGTACGGGCCTTCGACGGGCTTGTCGCTGTGGCCGTGACCCCGCTGGTCGAGGGCGACCGCCCGGTACCGCTCCGCGAGCCAGCGCGCCGTGGCGGCCCAGTGGCCGGCCCGGCCCATCAGGCCGTGCAGCAGTAACACGGCCGGCGCGGGGGGCGCCGAGCCCTCGTCGCCCGGCCCCTTGGGCGGTTCGGCGAACTCCCACGCCGCGAGGCGAACGCCGTCGGCTCCGGTCAGGTCGATGCGTCGCACCATGTGACCAGGCACCCCCTTCTGTCCCGATCGGACAACCCTGCGGCCAGATTATCGAACGGATGTACGTATACAGGGGTTCCTGTGGAGTCGGTGAGTACACCGCTCGTTCGAGTGACCCCGCTCAAGGATTGACGCGCGCGGCCGAGGGGAGATCTCCACCGGGAGGCGGACCGCTCGGGGAAAGAGGTCCGACGGGAATGACCCTGGGAGCTCGGGGCTCCGGGTCAGCGAAGGGGAGGCCGGGTCCCGGTGCCGCACGACGGCACCGGGACCTTTCCCTTGGTCACACCCCGAGACGGGCACAGGGGCACACGTCGGCACGGACAGCATCGCGCCGCTCCCCTCCCCGGGGTCCCCGACGCCCGGGACCCCGGCTCGCGCACAGTCAGGACACAGGCCTGAAGCCAAGCGTGGCACGCTCGACCGGCAGGCGCTGCCTTTCCGTACGAATGGCCCTTTCGAGTGGCGAGGGGGCGAGCGTCAGCGCTTGGCGACGAACACGTGCGACGCCACGTCGGCGTCCAGCTCGGCGGCCTCACCACTGCTGCCGACCAGCACCCCGCCGGGCGACTCGGTCACACTGACCACGGAGCCGGGCTGCACACCCGCGCGCCGCAGCGTGTACATCAGCTGGGCGTCCGTCTGGATCGGCTCGCCGATCCGCCGCACGACGACCGTCATGCCCTCGGTGCCCGCGTCCAGCTCGGACAGCGACACCATGCTCTCGTCCAGGAACGGGTCCGCCTCGGACTTCTCCCCCAGCTCCTCCAGGCCCGGGATCGGGTTCCCGTACGGCGACTCCGTCGGGTGGCGCAGCAGCTCCATCACCCGGCGCTCGACCGCCTCGCTCATCACGTGCTCCCAGCGGCACGCCTCGGCGTGGACCTGCTCCCACTCCAGGCCGATCACGTCGACCAGCAGGCACTCGGCCAGCCGGTGCTTGCGCATCACCCGTGTGGCCAGCCGCCGGCCCTCCTCCGTCAACTCCAGATGGCGGTCGCCCGCCACCTCCACCAGACCGTCCCGCTCCATGCGGGCGACCGTCTGGCTCACGGTCGGGCCGCTCTGGTCGAGCCGCTCCGCGATACGGGCACGCATCGGGACCACACCTTCCTCTTCCAGTTCGAGGATGGTGCGGAGATACATCTCCGTGGTGTCGATCAGTCCGGACATACGTGCCCCTCAGTGGGTGTCATTGCAACCTGCGCGGCCCTTTACCAATTGTTGCGCATGCCGCGGACAACCGTGCCGCCTGTGGACAACGGCCGTCACCCGCCTCGTACCGGCGGTATTGACAGGGCATTGGTCCAGACCGCACGGTGATCCGCGACACAGACAGAGAGGGAGCCACGCGGATGAGCGACAGCAGCGGCAGCGCTCTGGCCGGACAGTTCTTCGACGCGGCGATCGGGCTGCTGCGGCGGGCACGGGACGAGGAGGCGGAGCACATCGCCGCGGCGGGCTCGGCCGTCGCGGACACCGTCGCCGGGGGCGGGCGGCTCTTCGCCTTCGGCGCCGGGCACTCGTCGCTGCCCGCCCAGGACGTGGTGTACCGGGCGGGCGGGCTCGCCCTGATGAACCTGCTGGCCGTGCCCGGAGCGGTCGGGGTGGACGTCGTGCCCGCGCCGCTCGGCTCGGCTCTGGAGCGAGTGGACGGACTGGCGGGCGCGGTCCTCGACGCGTCCCCCGCGCGGGCCGGGGACCTGCTGTTCGTGATCTCACTGTCCGGGCGCAACGCCCTGCCCGTCGAGATGGCCCTCAACGCACGCGCCCTCGGACTCACCGTCATCGGCGTGACGTCCGTCGCGTACGCGAAGGAGACCCGCTCCCGGCACGCCTCGGGGTCCTTCCTGAAGGACCACTGCGACGTCGTGCTGGACTCCAAGATCGCCGTCGGGGACGCGGAGCTGACCCACGAGGGCGTCGAGGCGCCCTTCGCGCCCGCGTCCACCGTCGTCACCAGCGCGCTGATGCAGGCGGCCATGGCCGCCGCCGCGGAGGAGCTGGTCCGCCGCGGGATCGAACCGCCGCTGCTGCGGTCCGGAAACGTCGACGGGGGCCACGAGTGGAACGGCCGGGTGATGCGTGAGTACGCGGACCGCATCTTCTACCGGCGGTAGGGTCCCCGCATGGCACGGCTGAAGATCGAGATATCCGTCCCCGAGAGCCACGCGGAGCGGATCATCGACGCCCTGCACGCGGTGGGCGCGGGGCGGCTGGGCGACTACGAGCGCTGCGCGAGCCTCACCCGGATCACCGGCACCTGGCGCCCGCTGGCCGGGGCACAGCCGTACGACGGAGCGGTCGGGGAGGTGCGGTACGCCGACGAGTGCCGCGTCGAGTCCGTCTGCGAGGAGGAGCAGGCCGCGGCCGTGCTCCGGGCGGTGCGGGACGCGCACCCGTACGAGGAGGCGGCGGTCAGCTTCCTTCCGCTGTACGAGCCGTAGGGCCCCCGGGAGCTGCCGGGGCGGAACGGCGCCCGCTCCCGAACGCCGGGCGGGCCGCGCTCCCTCCCGTCAGTCCTCGGACCGGCCGGTCAGGCGCGCCAGGTCCACACACGCCGCCGCCCTCGCCGCCACGCTCTCCGCGTAGGCCACGTCCGGGCGGGTGAACGGCGGGCGCGGCGCCGCGCGCAGGAAGGTGACCACGCCGAGCGTGCGGCCCCGGCTGCGCAGCGGCACGCACAGCGCGTGCGCCGCGTCCCGGGGCCAGTGGCGTTCCCGCGCCCAGCGCTCGGTCGGGTGCGCCCCGGCGCCCGGGACCGAGCCGGGGTCCGGCCCCGCCCCCGGGCCGCCGGGCACCCCGTCCGGCCCGGATGCCGGGCCCGTGCCCGATACGCCGCCGGGCTCCCCGGC
>NZ_JADWYO010000073.1 GCF_022414595.1 Streptomyces sp. MUM 203J
GCGCGAAGCCGGCCGGTCAGCCCTCCGGCGCGGCCATCGCCCCGGTGCCCGCCCACGCGTCCAGCTCCTCCGCCGTGAGCGGCCCCGGCTCCGCCTCGCCCAGAAGCCCCCGGCCCCGAAGCAGCCGGGCCACCGCCGCCGCCCACGGCTGGCGCAGCCGGGCCGTCGCCAGGAGGCCGGAGTCGGCCAGCAGCTCCGCCACCGGCCCCGTCCGCAGCCCGCCCGGCACCAGCACGGCCGCGTCGTCCGCCCAGCGCAGGGCCAGGTCCACATCGTGCGTGGCCATCACGACGGTCGTCCCCGACGCCCGCAGTCCGTCCAGCACCGCCAGCAGCCGCTCCTGCCCGTGCGGGTCCAGCCCGGCCGTCGGCTCGTCGAGGATCAGCACCCGCGGCCGCATGGCCACCGCGCCCGCGATCGCGGCCCGCTTCCGCTGCCCGTACGACAGCAGATGCGTCGGCCGGTCCTCCAGCGCCGTGATGTCCAGCGCCTCCAGCGCCTCCCGCACCCGGGCCCGCACCTCGGCCTCCGGCAGCCCCAGGTTCATCGGTCCGAACGACACGTCCTGGCCCACCGAGGCCGCGAACAACTGGTCGTCCGGGTCCTGCACCACCAGCTGGACCGTCGTCCGCAGCCGCGTCAGGCCCCTCCTGTCGTACGACACGTCCTCACCGGCCACCCGCAGCCGGCCGCTCCCGCACCGCAAACCGCCGCTCAGCAGCCGCAGCAGCGTCGTCTTGCCGCCGCCGTTGCGGCCCAGCAGCGCGAGCGCCCGGCCCTCCGGCACCACGAAGTCCACCCCGTCCAGCACCGGCGGGCCGTCCTCGTACGCGAAGGACACCCCGGCCAGTTCGACCACGGGCGATCCGTCCGAAACCATCACAGGAACCCTTCCAGTACGAAAGTCAGCGCGACGACCGCCGCCAGCAGCCCGCCCGAGGCGGCCAGGAACCGGCGGTCCACCGGCGCCTCAGGCACCAGCACCCGCAGCGTCCCGTCATAACCGCGCCCCGCGAGACCGTTCTGCAGCCGGGCCGCCCGGTCGAAGGCCCGCACGAACGCCGTCGCCGCGAGCCCCGCCACCGAACGCCACGCCGCGGCCCTGCTCGTCAGGCCCAGCCGGGCCGCCTGCGCCTGCCGGATCCGGCTCACCGCGTCCAGCAGCAGAAAGCTGATCCGGTACATCACCAGCGCCACGTCCACCACCGGCGCCGGAACCCCGGCCCGTACGAGCCGCGGCAGCACATCCGACACGGGCGTGGTGAACGCGAACAGCAGCACCCCCAGTGACGCCGCGGACGTCCGCAACAGCAGCTGCGCCGCCTGCGCGGGACCGTCCGGCGCCAGTGCGAAGAAGTCTCCGGGCCCGCCCACCTGGAACAGCAGCGGCAGCGCGCCCGTCACACAGAATCCCAGCGGCAACCGCCAGCTCCGCCACAGCTGACGCGGCGCCACCCCGGCCGGTCCCAGCAGGACGGCCAGCGCCGCCACCGCCACCAGCACGGACCCGGGCCAGGGCGGCAGCACCACCGCACACGCTGTCAGCCCGAGCCCCAGCACCGCCTTCTCGGCCGGATGGCGGCGGCGCCAGCGACTGCTGTGCGCCGCCACATCGATGGGCAGCACCCGCGCTACTCCCCGGCCGTGCCGGAGGCGGCGGGTGCCTCGGCCGCCCGCCCGAGCTCCTCGCCCTGCCTGCGGCCACGCCGCAGCCCGAAGTAGTACGCCAGGACACCCGCGCCCAGCGCCGCCTGGAGGGCGAACAGCGCCGACTCGATCTCACCGGAGGGCGGCTCGTACAGCGGGCTGAACCACGGCTCGTAGTCCGGCGCGTTCTCCGTGATCGCCGTCTCCGCCTGCGCGTCCGCGCCCGTGAACGGCTCCTCCTGGCCCTCGCCCAGACCCAGTGCCAGCGGCAGCACGGCCAGCGCCACCACGGCCAGCACCAGCAGCAGGTTGATCCTCGTGTTCCGGCTCATCGGACCGCGTCCTCCTTCCGTGCGCCCGGCACCAGCACGCCCAGCCGCAGCAGATCGCCCCGGCTCGACTGGCTCAGCAGCCGCACCACCAGCACGGTCAGCAGGCCCTCACTGACCGCCAGCGGGATCTGGGTCACCGCGAAGATGCCGCCGAACTTCGCCAGCGCCCCCGCGATACCGCTGCCCGGGTCCGGGAACGCCAGCGCCAGCTGCACACTGGTCACGCAGTACGTGGACAGGTCCGCGACGAACGCGCCGCAGAACACCGCCGCCATCAGCGGCGCGCCGGACCGTCGCACCAGCCGGTACATCCCGTACCCGGCCCAAGGGCCGACGACGGCCATGGAGAACGCGTTGGCGCCCAGCGTGGTCAGCCCGCCGTGCGCCAGGAGCAGCGCCTGGAACAGCAGAGTGATCGTGCCGAGCACCGCCATGATCGGCGGACGGAACAGGATCGCGCCCAGCCCCGTACCCGTGGGATGCGAGCAACTCCCCGTGACGGACGGGATCTTCAAGGCCGACAGGACGAAGGTGAACGCCCCGGATGCGCCGAGCAGCAGTGTGGACTCCGGGTGCGCCTTGACCTCCCGGGTCAGGGCGCGCACCCCGTGGACGACGAAGGGCGCAGCAGCCACCGTCCAGGCGACCGCGTGCTCCCGGGGCAGAAACCCCTCGGCTATATGCATGTGTGGGGAGACCCTCTCCAGCACCTCGTGGATGGACTTGCACGCCCTGGCCGGTCTCCTGGCTGACGGGTCCTACCGCCGCGGCTCCGCCTTCCCGGACCCCGCGGTCTCCCGCGGACGTCCAGTGGCTTCCCCGACGACGAGACGGGGACGGAGCCGGACTTCCCGATCACAGTGGCGAGGGCCGCACCGGCTTCACACCGGATTTCCCGTACACCAAGGCCCTGTGACAGTAGTGGGTTGACCTGCGTCATCACAACCGCACAGGCCATGTACCTGCTTACTCTTTGCGATAGTGGTAAGCCTCCGAGGCCGCCGCCGCCACGGCGTCCAGGTCTCCGCCGGCGGACGCCGTGACGACGGCCGCCACCGCGCCCTCCAGGAACGGAGCGTCCACCAGCCGCGTGCCGCCCGGCAGCTGACCCTCTCCCTCGCCCGCCTCCGCGTCCTCCGCCAGCAGCGCCTTCACCGTCAGCACGGCGCTGCCCAGGTCGGCCAGGACCGCCACCCCGGAGCCGGAGTCCACCGACCGCGCCGCCGCGGCGACCAGCTCGGCACTGGTGCCCAGTCCGCCGCCCGGCAGCCCGCCCGCGGCTGCCACGGGCACAGCGGCCCCGTCCCCGGCCAGCCCCCGCGCCAGCTCGGCGACCGCCACGGCCACCTCGGCGCTGTGCGACACGAGCACGATCCCCACGGTCTTCGCGGACGCACCTCCCGCCGCCCCGGTCATGCCGCCGCCCCCGAAGCCTCCGCCGCCTCCGCGAGCGCCGCGAACAGCAGCGCCGAGGACGCGGCACCCGGGTCCTCGTGACCGACCGACCGCTCGCCCAGGTAGCTGGCCCTGCCCTTGCGGGCGAGCATCGGCACGGTCGCCCCGGCGCCCGCAAGAGCGGCCGCGGCGGCCGGCCCGAAGCTCTCCGTCCCGAGCGCCGCCACCCCCGGCTCCAGCGCGTCCAGCATGGTCTTGTCCCCGGACCTCGCCCCGCCGAGCTGCGCCACGCCCGCGACCCCCGCGCCCAGCGCCTCGGCCAGCGACGCGGGCGCCACCTCCGCCGCATCGCCCAGTGCCTTGCCCGCGCGTCGCAGCAGCGTCCCGTACAGCGGCCCGGACGCCCCGCCCACCGACGAGATCAACGTCCGTCCGGCGAGCACCAGCACCGCCCCCGGCGTGTCCGGCGGCTCCTTGTCCAACGCCTCCCGCACCGCCGTGAAGCCCCGCCGCATGTTCACTCCGTGATCGGCGTCACCGATCGCGGAGTCCAGCTCCGTCAGCCGGTCCGCCTCGCGGTCCACGGCCGCCGCCATCACGTTCATCCAGCGCACGAAGAAGCCCGTGTCCAGCATCCCGCTCACCGTCCCCACCGCAGCGCGGCCGTCGCCACCGGCGCGTCCCACAGCCGCAGCAGTTCCTCGTCGGCCCGGCACAGCGTCACCGACGCCCCCGCCATGTCCAGCGAGGTCACGTAGTCGCCCACCAGCGTCCGCGCCACCGGCACCCCGCGTTCGCCCAGCACCCGGTGCACCTCCGCGTTGAACCCGTACAGCTCCAGCAGCGGCGTCGCCCCCATGCCGTTGACCAGCACCAGCACCGGCCCGCTCGGGTCCAGATCGTCCAGCACCGCGTCGACCGCCACGTCCGCGATCTCCCGGGACGTCATCATCGGGCGCCGCTCCCGCCCCGGCTCCCCGTGGATCCCCACGCCCAACTCCAGCTCGCCGGGCGGCAGATCGAAGGTCGGCGCGCCCTTCGCCGGAGTGCTGCAGGCGCTGAGCGCCACCCCGAAGCTCCGCGAGAAGGCGTTCACCCGCCGGGCGACGGCCGCCACCCGCTCCAGCGGCTGCCCTTCGTCGGCCGCCGCACCCGCGATCTTCTCGACGAACAGCGTGGCCCCGGTGCCGCGCCGGCCGGCTGTGTACGTGCTGCCGGACACCGCGACATCGTCGTCGACCAGTACCTTCGCGATCTGGACGCCCTCGTCCTCCGCCAGCTCCGCGGCCATGTCGAAGTTCAGGACGTCGCCGGTGTAGTTCTTCACCACGAACAGCACGCCCGCCCCGCTGTCCACGGCCGCCGCGGCCCGCACCATCTGCTGAGGCACGGGGGACGTGAAGACCTCGCCGGCGCAGGCGGCCGACAGCATGCCCGGCCCCACGAACCCGGCATGCAACGGCTCGTGACCGGACCCGCCTCCGGAGACCAGGGCGACCTTTCCGGCGACCGGCGCGTCTCTCCGTACGACGATGCGGTGCTCCACATCGACGGTCAGCTCGGGGTGTGCCGCCGCGATCCCGCGCAGGGCGTCGGGGACGACGGTCTCGGGCACGTTGATCAGCATGCGCATCGGCATCTCCTCGCCAGCGTGTACGTCCGGCCGTTGCGGACACTATCCGCCGTACCCGGCCCGTCGCGAGAGGACCTGCCGGGCCGCCCGGCAGGTCCCCGAACCGTCCGGACCGGCCGTCGGCCGCGGTCCGCGGCGATCGCCCTGTTCCTGGTCCGCGCGCAGGTCGTCCTGCCGTTCCCGGCCGCGTACGGACGGCGCGGCCACCCGGTGCGTACCACCCCGCACCCGGGCGAACGGCGGCTTGGGCGGCAGTCGTCCGGAGCCGGTGGCCCGAGTCGGCGGCCCTGGGTTCGGTGGCGGTGGCGGGGCCTGCGGCGGCCGCGGTGGCCGGGCCGGGCCGGGTCCGCCTGCTCCGTGCGGATCCCGGTCCTCCCCACGCGGGCCGTGCGCGTCCCGGCGGTCATGACCGCCGTCGGTGGTCCGAGTCGTCCGGGTGGTCCGACGGGGGCGGCGGGTGAGGGGCGGCAGGGTGAGGCGCGCGTGGGCGGCCGCCGTGCGCTCGACGGTTCCCGCGCACGGGCGGGCCGGTCCCGGTGAGGCGCGTGGCATGTGCGGCCCGTGGCTCGTTCGCGCCCTCGCCCGTGCGTGGGCGGGACCGCCGTTGCGGCGCCCCAGCACCGGCCGCAGCGGCGCGGGTTGTCGCCGCCGGTGTCGACTCGGGCGGACAACAACCGCAGGTGGCGGCAGGTTTGAGAGGGTCCCCCGTCCACTGCCCGGACCCCCGCGCGGGGGTGACAAGGGTTTTCCCCGTATCGGCTTCATCCGGCGTTTCCCTACTGTTCCCGGACCGGCGGTTCCCCCTCACTGACTCGAATCTGTCAGGTGCATGCAACCCCAACGCATGTGAACCCCAGGGGGGCGACCACCGGTGACGGCCCCGATGGCGAGGCCGTCACGCCGGCGGCGGCGCGGGGGCGCACCCGGCCCCACGGGGCTGTGGAGGCACCCCACAAGCAGCCACAGTCCCGCGCCGCCCGCCCGCGTTCCGCACCGTCAGCTGCTCCGGGAGTCGCCGGAGCCAGCCCTGAAAGGGAACACCTTGAACGGTTCCAGGCGGAGACTGATATCGATCGTGGCCGCGAGCGCCACGATCCTCGGCGTGACTGCCACCTCGTCCGTGGCACTCGCCGCTCAGGCCACCCCCCAGCCGGCCGTCCCGACCTCGCAGTCGATGGACCCCGCACCCGCCCCGGCCGCCCCCGTCGAGAAGGTCATCGTGACCTACAAGGACGGTGCCGCCGCGGCCGGTTCCGACACCGCAGCCAAGGGCGACACCGCCAAGAAGGCGAAGAAGACCGGCGAGAAGCTCACCTTCGAGCGCCGTGTCACCGGCGGCGCGGCCCTCGTCGACCTCGGCGCCTCGGCCACCGAGAAGGACGCGGACAAGGTCATGGACGCCTTCCGCGCCGACCCGAACGTCGCGTCCGTCGAGCCGGACGTGCGCGCCTTCCCGATGGCCGTCACGCCCGACGACACCGAATACGCCAAGCAGTGGGACCTCTTCGAGCCCACCGGCGGCATGAACGTGCCCGGGGCCTGGGACACCACCACCGGCAGCGGCGTCACCGTCGCCGTCATCGACACCGGCTACGCCGCCCACTCGGACCTGGCCGCCAACGTCGTGCCCGGCTACGACTTCATCTCCGACTCCGCCGACGCGCGTGACGGCAACGGCCGCGACAGCGACGCCACGGACGAGGGCGACTGGAACGCCACCGACAACGAGTGCTACAGCGGCTCGCGGGCCAGTGACTCGTCCTGGCACGGCACGCACGTGGCCGGCACCATCGGCGCGGTGACGGACAACGCCAAGGGCATCGCCGGCATCGCCTACGGCGCCAAGATCCAGCCCGTGCGCGTCCTCGGCAAGTGCGGCGGCTCCTCGGCCGACATCGCGGACGCCATCACCTGGGCCTCCGGCGGCCATGTCGCGGGCGTCCCGGACAACCCCAACCCCGCCAAGGTCATCAACATGAGCCTCGGCGGCGCCAGCAACACCTGCCCCAGCGTCTACCGCAACGCCATCAACGGCGCCGTCTCCCGCGGCACCACCGTCGTCGTCGCGGCCGGCAACAGCAACGCCGACGCTTCGAAGTTCACCCCGGCGAACTGCGCCAACGTCATCACGGTGGCCTCCACCAGCCGTGAGGGCAACCGGGCCTTCTACTCCAACTACGGCTCGACCGTGGACGTCTCCGCCCCCGGTGGCGAGACGCGCCGCGGCACCGACACCCCCGGCACCGTCACCACCCCCGAGAACGGCATCCTCTCCACGCTGAACTCCGGCGCCACGGTCCAGTCCACCGAGAACTACGAGCCCTACCAGGGCACCTCGATGGCCGCCCCGCACATCGCGGGCCTGGCCGCGCTGCTGAAGTCGGCGGACTCCGCGCTGACTCCCGCCGGCATCGAGTCCGCGATCAAGGACAACGCCCGTCCGCTGCCCGGCACCTGCTCCGGCGGCTGCGGCACCGGCATCGCCGACGCCACCGCGACCGTGAACGCGGTCACCGGCGGCACGCCCACCGAGCCGGGCGGCACGTTCACCAACACCACGAACGTGAACATCACCGACGGCGCCACCGTGACCTCCTCCATCAACGTCACCGGCGTCTCCGGCAACGCCCCCTCCGACCTCAAGGCCGCGGTCGACATCAAGCACACCTACCGAGGTGACCTCGTCATCGACCTGGTCGCGCCGGACGGAACCGCCTACCGTCTGAAGAACAACAGCGGCAGTGACGGCGCCGACAACGTGAACACCACTTACACCGTCAACGCGTCCAACGAGGTCGCGAACGGCACCTGGACCCTGCGCGTCCAGGATGTGTACGCGGGTGACACCGGCTACATCGACTCCTGGGGCCTGACCTTCTGAGCACCTTGGATCACCAGCATCATCGCAGGTCAGAGGCGCGCTCCCGGCATGTGGCCGGGGGCGCGCCCCGCCGTGTGGCGGGAACATGACCGTCCACATGCCGGACACCGCGCCTGGACTACCGGTGACGACTTCGTATCCTCACAGTGCGCGGACACCAGGTCCGCTGCGTGCGGGCACGGGCCCACGCGCGCCGGAGGGTGGTGGCATATGAGGACGACGCCGTACCGCTCCACGCTCGTGGGGCGATCCCGGATCGTCGAGCGCCTCGCCCAGACCCTGCAGGCCCGGGGCCGCGCCGTGCTCACCGGCCCCGCGGGCGTCGGCAAGACCGAGGTCGCCCAGGCCGCCGCCGCGCAGGCCGCCGACCGGGGCGAGACGGTCCTGTGGCTCGCCCCGCAGCCCGCCGACCGTGCCATGCCCGGCGCCGCGGTCGCCGCGCTCGTCGCGTCCGTGCCGCCCGCCGCCCTCGAAGGGCTGCCGGGCCCTCAGCGCGCCGCCGTCGCCGTCCTGTGCCGCGAGGCCACCGCACCCGACACCGACTGGGACCCGATCGCCCTGCGCCTCGGCCTGGCCCGCATCCTGCGCACCCTCGCCGAGCGACGCCCGGTCCTCCTGGTCGTCGACGACACCCGGCACCTGGACCCCGAGAGCGTCGACCTCCTCCGCTTCGCCCTCCACCTGGCCCCGCCCGGCCTCCGCGTCCTCGCCGTGGAGACCCCGGCCCCCTGCGCTCCAGGCCACACCCCCACACCGGAACCCCTGCCCCACGGCGACCCCCACGGCCCCGCGCACGGCGCGTCCCCGCAGCACGGCCTCGACCATCCGGCACCGGACCCGCACACCGACGTCCACGGCCCGGACGGCGCGGCCGTTGGCACCGATCCCGGCGCCGCGGGCCCGGACCGCACCGACGACACGCGCACCCGGACCGGCACGGGCCCCGCCCCGGACGCCGACCAGGCGGGACCGGCGCAGCCCGGAGCCGGGTACGGGCCCGGGGGGCCGCAGGGGCCCGGCGGAGACCTCAGCCCGCTGGCGCTCTGGGTGCCCTCCGAGGCGGATGTGCTGCTCGTTCCGCCGCTCCAGGCCGACGAGATCGCAGAACTGCTCGTCCAGCACCGGCTCGCCTCCCGCATGGCCGGGCGCATCCACCGGGCCAGCGGCGGCAACCCGCGCCTCGCGCTCGCCGTCGGACGGTCACTGGCGGATGCCACCACCCCCGTCCACCACGCCGAGGCCCTGCCCCTGTCCGGCCGTGCCCGCGACCTCGCCCGCCGGATGCTGGCCACCGCCTCGCCCGCCGTGCGCTCCGCCCTGCTGCTCGCCGCGCTCGCGCTGCGGCCCACCGCCGCCCTCGTACGCCGGGCCGGCCGCCCCTCCGCCGAGGCCGAGCTGGCCGCCGCCGAGCGTGCCGGGCTGGTCTCCCTCACCGAGAACGGCGCCGTCGCCTTCACCGCGGGTCTGCTCCCGACCACCCTTGTCCACGACACCTGCTGGACCGAACGCAGCCGCGCCCACACCGCTCTCGCCCGCGTCGTCGACGACCCCGTCGAGGCCGTGCGGCACCGGGCCCTGGCCACCGACGTACCCGACGAGGAACTGGCCGCCGAGGTCGCGGCCGCCGTCGACACCGTGCGCCGCCGGGGCAACAGTGCTCTCGCCGCCGAACTCGCCCTCCTCGCCGCCGAGTCCACCCCCGTTCACCTCGGCCCCAAACGCATCGCCCGGCTCGCGGCCGCCGCCGGGGAGGCCGCCCGGGCCGCCCGCTCCGACCTCGCCGTGCGCGCCGCGGGCGACCTCCTGGCCCGGGATGCCGACCCCGCCGACCGGGTGCGGGCCCGGCTCGCCGTCCTCGACACCGCGGGCCAGGGCCTCACCGATGTCGATGAGCTGTTCGTACACGCCCTGGAGGACTCCGAGAGCGATCCGGCACTCCGCGCCGCCGTCCTGCTGCGCCTCTCCGTGAAGCACGTCCTCGCGGACGGCGACCCGGTCCGCTCGCGCGCCGCCGCCGTCGAGTCCGCCGCCCTCGCCGTCTCCGTGGGCGACCCGCACACGGCCGCCCAGGCCCTCACCGTGCAGGCCCGCATGGACCGCTCCCTCGGCGTGCCGGACGCCGAGGAGACCCTGGCCGAGGCCCGCGTCCTGGAGATGGCCGACCGGCCCCTCGGCGTCCGCAACGCCGCCCAGATCCTGACGATCCGGCACGCCCTCTTCGACGACCGGCTCACCGAGGCCCGTGACCAGGTCAACGCGCTGCTCCCGCTGGTCGAGCGGCGCGGCCCGGTCGAGGACACCATCGAGCTGCTGCACACCCTCGCCGCCGTCGAGACCCGGCGCGGCCAGTGCGCCGCCGCCCTCCAGTACGCCCACCGCTCCCTCGCCCTCACCCTGGAAGCCGGGCTGTCCCCGGGGCCGGCCTGGTACACCCTGGCCCTCGCGGAGACCGCGGGCGGCTCCTTCGCCCGCGCCATCAGCTACGCCCGCCGCAGCGTCCAGGCCTCCGAGGAGGAGGGCGACCACGTCTTCCTGTCCCGCAGCCTCTACGCGCTGGGCCGGGTCCAGCTCCTCACCGGCGACGTGTCGGGCTCCCTGGAGACCCTGCGCCGGGTCCAGGACAACGAGCGCGCCCAGCGGACCGTCGACCCGTCCATGCTGCGCTGGCACGAGGAACTCGCGGAGGCCCTGCTCGCCAACGACGCCCGCGAACAGGCCGAGGACCTGCTGGCGGACGTCGGCCCGGTGGCCGAGCGCCTGGGCCGCACGACCGTACTGCTCGGCTGCGACCGCGCCTACGCCTTGTGCCTCGCGGCAGGCGGCAAGCCCGAGGAGGCCGCCGGGCTGCTCGCGGAGACCGCCGAACGGTTCGCCGCGCACGGCCTCTTCCTGGAACAGGGCCGCTGCCTGATCGCCCTGGCCCGCGTCGAGCGGCGCCGCCGCAGGCGCTCCGCCGCCCAGCAGGCCCTCCAGACCGCCGCAGCCGTCTTCGAACGCGCGGGCGCCGCGCCCTGGCTGCAGCTCACCGGCGAGACCCCCGGCCGCGCCGAGTCCACGCCCGCCGGAGGTGACGCACTGGCCCGGCTCACCGACGCGGAGGCCCGGCTGGCCCGGCTGGTCGGCCAGGGCGCCAGCAACCAGGAGGCCGCGGCCCGGCTGTACCTGAGCGTGAAGACGGTGGAGGCGCGGCTGACCCGCATCTACCAGAAGCTCGACGTCCGCTCCCGCTCCCAGCTCGCGACGGTCCTCAACACGGCCCCGGAGCCCGGCCCGTCCGGCACGTGAGGAGCAGCGGCGAAGCCGCGACGGGCGAAGAGGGTCCGGGAGCGCAGCCCCCGGACCCCGGACCGGATCGTGTCCGACGGGTCCTGCCCGGGCCGAGGGATCCGGCACGCCCTTTCTCAAGCTCTCGGCCATGCTCGAGCGGGTTGCCCCCGTCGGCGTGGCCGGCCGCCGACGCTCCGCACCGACGCCCCCCGCGCCGTCCATCCGCAGGCCCCGGAACCCGCTCCCCGGCGGCAGGAGCGCACCCGGCCCGGACGCCGGCTGATCCGCCGGACGCTCTCCTAGCGGGCCTCCTCACCGCCCCGGAACGTCGTGCTGTCCGAACTCTGCGCCGCGCCGCCCGTCGCGGTGTCCACGACCGAGTCCAGCAGATCGGCTCCGGCCAACGACCCCGGGTCGGGCAGGGCGTCCCCGACGACCGCGTGCGACGGGGGAGTGACAAGGGCGGTGACGAAACCCGCGGCGAGCGAGGCCACGGCGAGCATGCTGCGCTTCTTCATGCCCCGAACAACTGCCGGATCCGCCGATCGGTCACGCCCAGTGCCGCTGCGAATCCGCTGCGCGTGTCCCTCGGGCCGCCTGTCGGGGCCGCGCCTACCGTGGAACCAGGCCACCGAACCGTACGAGGAGGGGCCATGGCGACCACGGAGAACTCGCGCACCGCACCCGAAGCCCCGGCGCCGGAGACCGCCGCGTTCGCGGACCGCCTGATGGGCGTCCTCAACGACGGCATGCTGGCCCTGCTCACCAGCGTCGGCCACCGCACCGGCCTCTTCGACACCATGAGCACTCTGCCGCCCGCCACCAGCACCGAGATCGCGGAGGCCGCCGGTCTCCAGGAGCGGTACGTACGGGAGTGGCTCGGCGGCATGGTCGTCGGCGGCATCGTCGCCTACGAGCCCGACGGCCGCCGCTACCGTCTGCCGCCCGGACACGTACCGGCACTCGTCCGCGCCTCAGGCCCCGACAACCTGGCCGCGCTCATGGAGTACGTCGGGCTGGTGGGCCGTGTCGAGGACGAGGTCGTCGAGGCCTTCCGGCGCGGCGGCGGCGTCCCGTACTCCGCCTACCCCCGCTTCCAGGAGATCCAGGCCCAGGACACCGCCCGCGTCTACGACGCCGCCCTCGTCGATGTGCTCATCCCCTTCGCGCAGGGCGTCACCGAGCGTCTGCACGAGGGGATCGACGCCCTCGACGTGGGCACCGGCCACGGCCACGCCCCGATCGTCCTCGCCCGCGCCTTCCCCCGCAGCCGTTTCACCGGCCTCGACCAGTCCGCGCAGGGTCTCGCGGCCGGAACGGCCGAGGCCGCGCAGCTCGGCCTGGGCAACGTGACCTTCGTCGAGAGCGACTCCACCCGTATCCCCGGCACCTACGACCTGATCACGGCCTTCGACGTCATCCACGACCTGGCCCGCCCCGCCGAGACACTGGACGCGATCGCTGCGGCGCTGCGCCCCGGCGGGGTCTTCCTGATGGGCGACATGGCGGCCTCCAGCAACCTGGAGGACAACATCGGCCACCCGCTGGGCCCCACCCTGTACGGGATCAGCCTGTTCTACTGCATGACGACCTCGCTCAGCACGGGCGGCGCCGGGCTCGGCACGGTCTGGGGCGAACAGACCGCCCGCCGCATGCTGGCCGACGCGGGCTTCACCGGCGTCGAGACGCACAGCATCGAGGGCGATCCGTTCAACCTGTACTACGTCGCGACCAAGGGCCGGGACTGAGGCTCAGCCGGGCGGCTGCCGGCTGTCGCCGTTCACCGGTGACGTCACGGTCGCGGGCGTACCGCCGTTCGGGGACACGTCCCCGTTCTGAGGCGACTGCGGTGACGCCGGGGACCCCGGCGTCTGAGGAGACGGCGGTGACTCGGGAGACGCGGGTGAGGTCGGGGGCGAGGTCGGCGGGGAGGTGGGAGGCGAGGTCGGGGGCGAGGTCACGGGCGACGCGGAGGACTCGGAGTCGTGCGGCGACGGACTGCTGGGAGTCATCACCGGCGAGGCCGTACTGCGCTTGTCGCGGTCGGCCTCCGAGTCCCCCCGGTACCGTTCGACCGGCTCCCCGTCCGGCGTGACGATCACGAAGATGTTCACCACCGTCACCGCGGGCTTCACCACGACCACCTTTGTCGGCTGATAGCCGCGCCACTGCTCCCCGACCGTCCGGTACCCCTGCTTGAGTGCCTGCGGCGGCGTCAGCGGGTTCCCGCACGCGCACCGCACCCTGGGCGTGCCGCGCCCGTCGACCAGGACGGCCGTCCCCGTCTGGAGGACCGCCTGGTACGGGTAGGCCCGGCCGTCGCGGAAGCCGTGGTTGGTGACCCAGGTGTCGTGCCTCAGCTGGACGGGGGTCAGCCCCCGCAGATAGGCGGGGACCGCGGCGGGCGCGATGCCGAGCACCCCGGCGAACGCCTGCTGCTTGGCGCCGTCGGCACCGAGGAACTCGATCTGCTGCTCGACGTCGCAGCTCGCGACGTTCCTGGTCCCGCCGTAGAGGCCCGGTTCCGAGCCCGAGACCGGGCCGGACGGCTGCGCCGTCGCGGGGGCGACGTCCGCGTCGGAGTCGGCGGTGCTGTCGGTGAACGGGTCCTGGCCGCCGGTGTTCGGCTGCTGGAGGAACAGGTCGTTGGCCCCTCCGGCCGGGCTGACGGAGATGCCGGTGTCGCCCGCCTCTTCGTCGCCGCCCCCGTTCCCGCCGCCCGTCAGTGCCAGGGCGACCGCCACGGCGACGGCCGCCACGATCACCCCGGCCACCGAGGCGATCAGCGGCGTGGAACGCCACCACGGAGGGCGCCCGCCGCCCTCGCCTCCGGCGTCCCCGCCTCCGCCGCCCGGTCCGCCCCCGCCGCCTCCTCCGCCGGTGCCGCCCGGCGGCGGGGGCGGCGGCGGGGGCGTCGGTGTCGGGTGTGCCGGGGTCGTCGGCTGGTGCGGGGTCTCGGGGCGCCCCGAGGACGGGCGGCCCTGCCCGGAGCCGCCCGAGGGGCGGCCCGAAAGGGGGCCCGACGGGGGGCCCGTGGGGCGGCCGGAGCCGGGATCGGACGTCACGTTCAACCCTTCCTTCCGTTTTGCGCCATTGTGTGCCCCGTCCGGGTGCGGTCCGCAAGCCGATCACCACGCTCCGCGTCTAGCGTGGCTCCCGTGAGCAGCCGCGACGCCGCCGTACGGAAACCCGCCCAGGGCAGCCTGCCGCACGCCCTCCACGACTGGCGTGACGCGCTCGGCGCCGTTCTGGCCGGGCTGGCCGCGATGGTGGTGACCGCCGTCCTGGGGCTCTGGGCGGCGGGCGCGACGGACCTGCCCGGCGGGGCGTTCCCCCGGGTCGTGGCGGCCACCGTCGTCATGGCGGCGGGCGGCGACGTCGGCCTGACCGGCGAGGCCGGGGCACTCGCCGGGGCGGATGCCGAGGTGACCGCCATGCCGCTGTCCGTGAGCCTCGCCGGGGCCCTCGCCCTGGGGGCGGGGTTCCTGCGCCCGCTGCGGCACCGGGCCGTCGCCTCGGGCCGCGAACTCCTCGGCCGGATCGGCCGGACGGTGCTCCTGTGGCTGGCCGGGCTGGCCGGGGTCGCCGCGCTCGCCCGGCACACCTTCACCGACCTGGTCCCCGAGGAGGGCCCGGCCGGCACCGTCAGCGACCTCCTCGGCGACCTCTTCGGCGACGCCGCCTCGCCCACCGTCGGCTTCGGGGCCGAGTACGGCGCGACCCTCCTGTACGGGCTGCTGTGGGTGCTGGGCGTCCTCGCGATGGCGCTGCTCGTGTCCCGAAGGGCGCCGCTCCCGGCCCGGCTGGTGCGCTACCAGGAGCCGGTCAGACCCGCCGCCTTCGCCATGCTGTTCCTGCTCCTCGCGTACGTCGTGGTGGGCCTCGTGACCGGACTCGTGGTCGCGGCGGTCAAGGGGCACACGGCCGACACCTTCGCCGTCCTGCTGCTGGGCCTGCCGAACCTGGTGTGGATGGCGCTGGGCCTCGGCGTCTTCGGATCCTGGGAGGGCAGGGTGGACGGCCCGTTCGGGCTGCCCATGCCGCAGGTGCTCGACCAGGTGCTGCGCGGCGAGGAGGTCACCACCCTCGATGTGCGGTCCCTCGCGGAGTACGACGGCCGCGCCTGGTGGCTGGTGCCCGCGGCGGCGGTCCTGCTGCTGGCCGCCGCCTTCGTCATGGCGGTCCGGTCGCCCGCACGGACCCGGCTGTGGCAGCAGGCCCTGCACATGGGCGTCGCCTTCGCGCTCACCCTGCTCGTCATCGCACCCGTGACCCGGCTGCACGCCCGGTTCGGGCTGTCGCTGCTCGGCATCTTCGAGATCGAGGCGCTCGGCGGCGAGGTGCTGCTCAGCCCGCACCTGTGGAGGATGGTGGGCCTGGCCCTGCTGTGGGGGCTCGTGGCCGGGTTCCTCGGCGGCCTCCTCGCCTCGCGGGTACGCCGCCGGGGCGAGGTGCCGGACAGGCCCGAGGACCCTCAGTCCATGTCCCGGAAGACCGGCAGCGCCCAGTCCGGCGGTGACGGCGGCGGCTCGACGGGGCCATAGGACGGGCCCCGGGCCCGTACGCGCCGCCCGTTCCGCTCCCCGCCCCGCTCCGGGGCCTGCTCCGGTCCCGCCAGCGCCGCCGCCCGCAGCTCCGACACGAACCGCAGGCACGACTCGTACCGGTCCTCGGGCGCCTTCGCCAGCGCCCTGGACAGCACCGCGTCCACCCCGTCGGCCAGCCCCGGCCGCTCCCCGCTCAGCGGCGGCGGCGGGTCGTACTGGTGTGCCCACAGCAGTGCCATGTCGTCCTCGCGCCGGAAGGGCGGAGCGCCCGCCAGCATCTCGTACACCACACAGCCCAGGCTGTACACGTCACACCGGCCGTCCACCGGCCGCCCGGAGATCTGCTCGGGCGCCACATAGTCCAGCGTGCCGACGAACTGCCCGACGCTGGTGAAGCCGGTCAGGGACAGCGACTTCTTCGTCAGCCCGAAGTCCGTCAGGTACACATGCTCCGGATGGTCGGTGTCGGTGCCCCGCGCGACCAGGATGTTGCCCGGCTTCACGTCCCGGTGCACCAGGTCGTGGTCGTGCGCCGCGTCCAGCGCCGACGCCACCTGCACGGCGATCCGCACGGCCTTCGCCACGGGCAGCGGGCCCTCACGGTCCAGCAGCGCCCGCAGGTCCTGGCCGGGCACATACGTCATCGCGATGTACAGGACGCCCTCGTACTCCCCGGCCTCGAAGACCGGCACGATGTTCGGGTGGTCGATCGCGGCAGCCGCCCGCGACTCGTGGGCGAACCGCTTGCGGAAGGTGTCGTTACGGGCCAGCTCCGGCGCCAGCAGTTTCAGCGCCACGGTCCGCTCCAGCCGCAGATCCCGCGCCTTGTAGACCACGGCCATACCGCCGCGCCCGATCTCGCTCTCCACGCGGTACTCCGCGATCCGCTGCCCGACCACCCCCGACGGCGTGCCCGCCGGAAGGGATTCCGTGTGCGGCGCCCGCTGAACCATCACCGGTCACCCGCCCCGGCCGGACCGGGAGGCGGCTGGTCCGCAGGCCCGGCGATCCGCGTGGTTCCGGCGTCGGGCTCCGGGGCGGAGGGGGCGCCGACGACCCGCGTCGGCTCCTGGTCCGGCGCCGGGCCGCCCGCCGGTTCGGCATCCGCCTGCGCGTCCGTACCGGCCTCCTCCACCTCGGCCTCCTCCACCTCCTCCACCTCGGCCTCCGCGGACGGCTCTCCCGAGGCCGCGTACGTGGCCGGCCGGATCCCGTCGCAGTACACCCACCGCTCGTGTTCCGCGTCGAACAGCCACACCGACTCGCCCTCGACGACCACCCCGACCCTGAGTCCGCCCGTACGGCTCCGGAAGCCCTCCCGGTCGGTCCGGCCGCCGGCCAGGTCCTCGGCGGCCTGCCGGTAGCGCGCCACCGACTCCTCCACCCGGGTCAGCAGCCGGCGCGGATCCGCCGTCCGCGCCATGGCCCGCACGGCGGACGGCGGATGCGCCGGCACGGACACCAGCAGCCGCGCGTCCACCCACGCCGACCAGCCGTTGGAGCACAGCACCCGCCCCCAGTCGCCCGTCCGCTCCGTCAGCCGCACCGGGAGGAACGGGTCCAGCGGTACCGTCGGCGCCGAGGTCCCCGGGGTCTCCCAGGCGGACAGCCCCGCGCGCGGCACCACGTGCGTGGCCCGGAAGTCCGGGTCCACGATCTGGTCGTCGACTCCCCAGTCGGCCGGGTACACGGGATCGGCGGGCGTCGCCATGGGCTGCTCCTCTCCTCCTTCTCACGTGCTCGTACGCGCTACTTGCGCATGATCACCGGCTCGTGCCGCCGCAGCAGCCGCGCCACCGCCACCAGGAACAGCACCGACAGCCCCAGCAGTACCCCCATGTCGGTCAGCCAGGTCCCGGCGCTGTGCGCGAACAGCGGGTCGTCCGCCAGGTCCGACTGCACCATCGCGCCCAGGTCCACCGTCGACGCCATCGCGGCGAACGCCCACCGCGACGGCACCAGCCACGCCAGCTGCTCCAGCACCGGTGTGCCCGACACGGACAGCAGGGCCCCGCAGAACACCACCTGCACGATCGCGAGGAGCACCAGCAGCGGCATGGTGACCTCCTCCTTGCGCACCAGCGCCGACACCAGCAGCCCCAGCGTCATCGCCGTGAACGACAGCGCCGCCACCGCCAGTGTCAGCTCCAGGAGCGGAGGCATCAGCACCCCCCGCCCGCCGGGCGCGCCCAGTGGCACCCCCACCAGCGCGACCAGCGTCAGCACCACCGCCTGTACGACGGTGACCAGGCCCAGCACGCTCACCTTCGACATCAGATACGCCGACCGGGACAGGCCGACGGCTCTCTCCCTGCGGTAGATGGTGCGCTCCTTCACCAGCTCCCGCACCGCGTTCGCCGCCCCGGTCAGGACGCCGCCCACACACAGGATGAGCAGCACGTTCAGCGAGGACTTGGGGCCGAGCCGGCCCTCCGACAGAGCCCGTGCCATCGCGCCCATGACGAACGGCAGCGCCACCATGATCGCCAGGAAGGTGCGGTCCGCGCTCAGCGCCGCCGCGTACCGGCGCACCAGTGTCCACCACTGCGTGCCCCAGCTCTGGGCCTTCGGCGGCGGTGCCGGAGCGACGGCCGCCGCCTCGTCCGAGGGGGGTTCCGGGCGGTGCATGGCGGAGTCGACGTACCGGCGCCGGAACTCCGAGTCGCGGTAGCGGCCCGCCCAGTCACGGTCCCGGTCGTTCTCGAACGCCTCGAACGCCTCCGGCCACTGCGCGTACCCGAAGAAGCGCAGCGCCTCGTCCGGCGGCCCGTAGAAGGCGATCCGCCCGCCCGGCGCCAGGACCAGCAGCCGGTCGCACACGTCCAGGCTCAGCACGCTGTGCGTGACGACGATGACGGTGCGCCCCTCGTCCGCCAGCCCGCGCAGCATGTGCATCACCGAACGGTCCATGCCCGGGTCGAGACCGGACGTCGGTTCGTCGAGGAACAGCAGCGAGGGTTTCGTCAGCAGTTCGAGCGCCACGCTCACCCGCTTCCGCTGGCCGCCGGACAGACTGTGCACCGGCTGCCCGGCCCGCTGCTCCAGGCCCAGCTCCCGCAGCACCTCGTCCACCCGGGCCTCGCGCTCGGCCCGCCGGGTGTCCTGCGGGAAGCGCAGCTCGGCCGCGTACGCCAGCGCCCGCCGCACCGTCAACTGGAGGTGCAGGATGTCGTCCTGCGGGACCAGCCCGATGCGCTGGCGCAGCTCGGCGTACTCCCGGTACAGGTCCCGCCCGTCGTAGAGCACCGTGCCCCGGTCGGCGGGGCGCAGCCCCGTCAGCGCGTTGAGCAGTGTCGACTTGCCCGCGCCGCTCGGTCCGACGACGCCCAGCAGATGCCGCTCACCGACCGGGAACGACACCGCGTCGAGCAGCGTTCTGCGCCCCTCGTCGACCGTGACCGACAGGCCCTGCACGTCCAGCGAGACCTCGCCGGTGTCGGTGTACTCGACCAGCCGCCCGCCGACCAGGTTGTACGAGCAGTGCCCGATGCCGATGATGTCGTCGCCGGTCACCCGGGCGGCGTCGGTCCGGCGGCCGTTGAGGAAGGTTCCGTTGTGGCTGCCCAGGTCGTGGATCCAGTACGTGCCGTCCGGGCGCAGCCGTAGCTCCGCGTGCCGCCGGGACACCACCAGGTCGTCGATGACCACGTCGTTGTCCACGGCCCGCCCGATCCGCACGGTCCCGCCGGGCAGCGGCCGGACCGAGGTGGGCTGCCGGAACGTGCCGGTCGAGGCCGGCAGTGACACGGACGACGGGCGCGGCACCTCCGAGGCCGGGGGAGGGGGCGGCGGGGGAGCGGGGGCCGACAGCACCGCGCTCGGGCCGTCCTCCGGATGCCCGAAGCGCAGCACCGTACCGGGGCCGACGTCTCCGGCCGTGACGCGGCGGCCGTCCACGTAGGTCCCGTTGGTACTGCCCTCGTCGTGCACCCTCCACCGGCCGCCCTCCGGCCGGAGCACCGCGTGATGCCAGGAGACCCGCGTATCGGCCAGTGCGATGTCGCTCGCGGGATCACGTCCGAGCCGGTAGACGCGGCTCGGACGCATCACGGTGGACTCCCCGCCGACAGCGAGGATCAGCTCGGGCGCGTGGGGCACGACGGGCCGCTCTCCCATAGGGGGAATTTTACCGTTGCGTACGGATATGTGCCTGACCCCGGCTCGCCAGGAGCCTGCCTGCGCCCCACGCCTTCCCGGCCCGTTCCGGCAGGTGACCGGTTCCGGCCACGCCCGCGCCCGTCCGCCCCGCAGCCCCCCGCCGGGCCCGCAGCGGCAGCGTCCGCCCCCCGGCCGGCCGCTCGCCGGCCCGGAACGGCAGGATCATCAGCCGGGCCCGCGGCGCCGCCATCGGCTGCGCCGCGCACACGGTCACCCAGCCGGGACCCTGCTCGGCGTGGTGCACCGGCCGCTCGCCCTCCCTCGGGCGCAGATACGCCCCCGCCGACTCGTAGATCCGCGCGGCCACCGGATCGGCGAGCACGTCCCGCTCGATCCCGGCCAGCACCGGGTCGTGCGGGTCCGCCGCCAGCGCCGCCCGCAGCTGCGGCAGCACCAGCGGTGCCCAGGCGGTCTCCCAGCGGACCAGCATCGCCCGGCCCTCCGGGGCCACCGTCATCCAGTGCATCACGTTGTCGGGCACCCGCCGCCCCGCGAAGAGCGCGGCGAACGGCTCGTTGTACGCCAGCAGGTTCCACGACCGGTCGCTGACGTACGCCATGTGCGAGATGCCGTCCAGCACCTCCCGCCACACCCCGGGCACCACCTCGCCGGACCGGGTGTGCAGCGGATGCGGCGGATCCTGGCCCAGTGCGTACCGCCACAGCGCCATCCAGTCGTGCTCGTTCATGCCGAGCAGCCGGGCGACGTCCTCCAGCAGATCCACCGGCGGGTTCGGGTACCGCCCGGACTCCAGCCGCCCGTACGTGTCCGGGGCGCGGTGCAGCAGTTGATCGACCTGCGCCTGGGAGAGTCCCGGTGCGCGCCGCCCCTGCCGGGTCGGCCGGGACAGCCCGTGCGCCTCCGGGGCGATCAGCGCACGCCGCTCCCGGAGCAGAAAACGCAGAGCGACCTTGTCCATAGTCAGTGAGTTCCCGAGAAGCCGTGACGGTACGTGGGCGGGATCCGCCGGTTCCGCCGTGCGCGCTCCCTCGGCCGGCGGGCCCGCACGCCCGCACAGGTACGCTGGCGCGTCGGGCGCCGACGATCAAGCACCCGCCGGGTGCGTGCGTACGCACGGCGCACACACGCAGTCGCGAACAGGGGCATACAGGGGCGTTCATGACGGACAGAGAGCAGGCCGCGGAGCTGTCACCGGCCGCCCGGCGGCTCTACGCGCGCATCACCCGCGACGAGCCCGTCCGGCCCGAGGACACCGCGGCCCTGCGCGAACTGGTGTCCTGGCGTCTCGTCATCGTCGACCCCGACCGCCCGGAGCGGCCCATCGCCCTCGACCCGCAGGAGGCGGGCCGCCGCCGCGTCGACGACGGCCTGCGGGAGCTGGCCGCCCGGGCCGCCCGGATCGCCGCCGTCCCCGACCTCAGCGACGAGCTGAGCCTGCATTTCGAGCGCGCCAAGTGGCGCTCCGGCGCCGGCAGCGAGTTCCTGGCCGACGCCGAACAGGTCTCCGCCCGCCTCGGGGAGGCCCTGGACCGGGCCGAGACCGAGATCCTCACCGCCGACCCGGCGGGCCCCGGCGGACGCGCCCGCGACTCCGACGCCGACACCAGGGCCCGCGCAGCCCTGGCCCGGGGCGTCCGCCTGCGCGCCCTGTTCGGTGACAGCGCGCGGGACGACGCGTGCGCCCGGGACTGGGCGGCGGCCATGTCCGCGTCCGGAGTCCGGCTCCGAACCCTCGCCGCGCCCTTCCAGCGGTGCGTCGTCGTGGACCGCCGTCAGGCGTTCATCGCCGACCACGTCGTCGGCGCCAGCCCCTCCCAGACCGCCTGGCACATCATGGACCGGGCCGTCGTCGCCTACATCGCGGAGACGTTCGAACACGTCTGGCGCTGCGCCGACGTCTGGCACGGGGACCCGCGCCGGGCCGTACCGCCGGACGGCACCGGACTGACACCCCGCCAGCGCGAGATCCTCACCGACACAGCGGCGGGCGTCGACCAGCGCATCACCGCACGGCGTCTCAACATCGGCCTGCGCACCCTCACCAAGGAGCTGGGCGGGCTGCGGGCCCGCTGGGGTGCACCCACCCTCGCCGCCCTCGCCTACCAGTGGGCGCTGTCCCCGGAACGCACCCACACGGCCCCGGCGACCGGCGACGGCCCCGACGGCCGCTGACCGGCCCTCGCGAGCCCGGAGGCTTTTTCACCGAAGAACCTTCAGAAGAAAACCGGTCCGCCGCTGTTGCATCCTGGAGCAGGCCGGATGTCACGGCCCGTCGCGGGCCGACACCGTCCGCGACGCCGGTATTACGGGGGTCGTTATCCGCGCCTCATGCCAGAACCGGCAGTGCAGGGCACGGGCAGCGTGCCCTGCCGGGCATCGCGCGGATACCGCGAGGTCACTGCCAGGGCCCGTGGAACGCAAAGCCGATCCCTCGGTACGTCCCCCGTGATACGGCCCCCGGCCGACCGCCCCGTCAGCCGGCCACCGGCCACCGGTCATCCCGGCACGGTCCCGGTCCGCGTCCAGGCCAGCAGCTCGTCCGCCGACCAGGTGGTGACGACCCGTCCGGCCGGCACGCCGCACTCCTCGGCCCGCGCGCACCCCAGGATCTGCCAGTCCAACTGGCCCGGCGCGTGCGCGTCCGTGTCGATCGCGAACAGCACCCCGGCCTCCACCGCCCGGCGCAGCAGCCGACGCGGCGGGTCCAGCCGCTCCGGGCGGCTGTTGATCTCCACCGCCGTCCCGGCCTCCGCGCAGGCCGCGAAGACCCGGTCGGCGTCGAACTCCGACTCCGCCCGCCTCCCCCGCTCGCCGGCCACCAGCCGCCCCGTGCAGTGCCCCAGCACATCGACATGAGGGCTGCGCACCGCCCGCACCATCCGCCGGGTCATCGCCGCCGCGTCCATCCGCAGCTTCGAGTGCACCGACGCCACCACCACGTCCAGCCGCTCCAGCAGTTCCGGCTCCTGGTCCAGCGTCCCGTCGGGCAGGATGTCGACCTCGATGCCGGTCAGCATCCGGAACGGCGCCCACCGCTCGTTCAGCGCCGCCACCGCGTCCAACTGCTCCCGCAGCCGGTCCGCCGACAGGCCCCGGGCCACCGTCAGGCGCGGCGAGTGATCGGTGAGCGCCGCCCACGCGTGGCCCAGTGCCGCCGCCGTCCGGCCCATGTCCTCGACGGGGCTGCCGCCGTCCGACCAGTCCGAGTGCAGATGGCAGTCCCCGCGCAGCCGTGCCCGCAGCCGGGTCCCGGCACCCTCCGGCACCGCGCCCTCGGCGGCCGCCTCCTCCAGCCGCCGCAGATACTCCGGCACCTCCCCCGCCAGCGCCTCCCGCACCACCTGCGCGGTCTTCGGGCCCACACCCCGCACCCGCTCCAGCGTCCCGGAACGTACCCGCGCCGCTGTCTGCTCCGCCCCCAGACCGGCCACCGCCCCGGCGGCGGTGCGAAACGCCCGTACCCGGTACGACGGGGCCATCGCCCGCTCCAGCAGGAACGCGATCCGCTCCAGTGCCGCCACCGGGTCCATCACGCCACCGCCCACCGCTCAGGCCCGTGTCCTGGGGCCGATCTCGCACCACACGGCCTTGCCCTCGCCGCGCGGCTCCACCCCCCACCGCGCCGCCAGCGCGTCCAGCAGCAACAGCCCGCGCCCCGACGTCGCCGCCTCACCCGGCGTACGTCTCCGGGGCCACGCACTGGACCGGTCCTGCACCGCCAGCCGTACCCGCCGCACCGGCTCCGGGAGCACCTCCAGCGTCAGCACGGCCCCGCCCTCCGTGTGCAGCAGCACGTTCCCCAGCAGCTCCCCGGTCAGCAGCTCCGCGTCGTCCGCCCACTCCCGCATCCCCCAGTCGCGCAGCGCCCGCCGCACCACCGCCCGCGCCTCCGACAGGCCCTGCGGATCCGCCTGGTGGATGTACTGGTGGATCCGCGGCGCCCGGGGTGTCCCCGGGTCCGGGCTGCGCCGCAGCACCAGCAGCGCCACATCGTCGCCCGCGCCCCACCGCTCCCAGAACCGCCGCGACAGATGGTCGGCCAGCGCCTCCGCCCCCGGCGGCCCCGCGCCCACCGCGTCCGCCAGGGCCTCCATGCCCTGCCCGATGTCCGTGCCCGGCTCCTCCACCAGCCCGTCCGTGCACATCACCAGCGTCTCCCCGGGCACCAGGTCCAGCCGGGTCTCCGGATACTCCTCGTCCCCGAACACCGACGCGATGCCCAGCGGCAGCCCGCCCCGTACCTTCGGCACCCCGACCCGCCCGTCCGTGTGCCGGATCAGCGGCCCGAGATGCCCCGCCCGCACCGCCCGTACCGTGCCCGTGCCCAGGTCGACCTGGGCGTACGTACAGGTCGCGAACCGCTCCGTGTCGAGCTCCGCCAGAAACCGCGACGCCCGCGCCAGCACTGTCGAGGGAGCGTGCCCCTCCCCGGCGTACGCCCGCAGCGCGATCCGCAGCTGGCCCATGATCGCCGCCGCGTGCGTGTCGTGCCCCTGCACATCGCCCACCACGATCCCGACCCGGCCCCGGGGCAGCGGGATCACGTCGTACCAGTCGCCGCCGACCTGCCGCCCGCTCCACGCCGAGTGGTAGCGCACCGCGATCTCGCCGCCCTCGATCGCCGGGATCCGGCGCGGCAGCATCGTCGCCTGGAGGCCCGTCGCCAGCTCCCGCTCCTCGTCGAACAGGATCGCCCGCTGGAGCGACTGCGCCACGATCGCCGCCAGCCCCAGCGCCAGGTTCCGCTCGTCGGCGGTGAACGCGGTGGACCGCCGGTAGAACAGCACCATCCCGCCCAGCGTCCGCGCCTGCGCCACCAGCGGCAGGTACGCCGCCGCCCGGAACGGCAGCCGGTCCGCGAACGGGGCCAGCTCCGGATAGCCGCGGATCAACTGCTGGAACCCGCCGCTGAACAGCGGCCGCCCGCTCAGCACCGTCTCGTGCAGCGGCAGCCCCGGCTCCAGCCGCCGCACCCGCAGATCGTCCAGCACGTCCAGCGACTCGCCGCTCAGCGCGATGATGTTCAGCGAGCCGTTCTCGACCAGCCCCAGCGCCAGCCCGTCCGCCCCCAGCCGGGCCAGCCCGCCCGGGCCCGTCAGCGCCGCCGTCACATCGTCCACGGTCACCGCCCGGGACAGGGCATGCGTGGACCGCTCCACCATGTCGGTCTGCCGCCGACGCCGCTTCTCCAGCTCCATCATGAAGGCGGAGTGCGTCACCTCGGAGGTCACGTCGCGGACGATCCCCACGATCCGGTGCGCCCGGTCCTCCGAGTCGCGCAGGATGCGTGCCTGGACGTGCGTCCACTGCTCGCTTCCGTCGTCCAGGTCGATGCGGAAATGCGCCGCGTAGGAGGACCGGCCGCTGCGCAGCGCGTCCCGGATCACATCGTCGAGCCGGAACCGCTCCTGCTGGTCCAGCCGCCGCACCAGCGTGGCAGGCAGCCCGTCGAACGCGTCCGGCTCCTGCCCGAACACGAGCAGCCCGGCACTGTCCACGTCGATGCTCCCCGCGTCGAGGTCCCAGTCGAAACTGCCCGTGCGGTTCATGGCGAGCCGCTCCGTCGGGCCGATCTCCCCGCCATGCGGCTCCGGCCGCCCGTCGAGGGACCCGGTGTGTGCGCCGAGCCCCGGCCGCACGCCGAGCCCCCGCTGTCCCTCGTGCTCCCAGTTGTCCTTCATCGTCCTCATTGTCGAGCCCGCCGGGTACGAACGCCAAGGCATCGGCAGGTGTCCGCCGGGTCGTACCCTTACCCGGGGCAACCACGTCAAGGGGACGTCGAGGAAGCCCCCGGGTGGCCCACCACCCGGACCACGAAGAGCACCAGAGCGGTACGACGGACGACACGGGGGAGCAGCGGTGGCGGCGCGGGAGCGGGACATACCCAGCGAGTACCTGGAGGGCTACGCCGACCTCCTGGCGGAGGCCTCGGCCACCGGACGGCGCCTCAACCGGGACGAGCTGATCACCCGCCGCGCCCTCGGTGAGCGCGCCGCCGAGGACGGCCACGGGCTGCGCGCCCTGGTCGGCGCCCACCTGGCCGCCACCCGTGACGCCTGGCCCGGCGGCGCCGCCGCCGACAGTGTGCTCGCCGCCGTCCAGCAGGCCATCGACGCGTTCGCGGAGGGCTACGAGCAGGCCCAGCGGCTCGCCGTCCGCCAGGAGGAGGCCGCACGCCGCGAGTTCATCGACGACCTGTTGTACGGGCGCAGCGACCTCGGGCGCCTCTCCGAGCGGGCCGAGCGGTTCGGTCTGCGTCTCTCCCGCGCCCACGCCGTCGCCGTGGCGGACGCCCGCACCGAGTACGACGAGGCGGGCGCCGTCTCCCGGCGTGTCGAGCAGGCCCTGCTGAGCCGCTTCGGGGACCGGCGCATCCTGTTCACCACCAAGGACGGCCGCCTCGTGTGCGTCGCGCCCGGTGACCAGGACGACGTCATGACCTACTTCGCGAAACAGGCGTACGCCGCGACCGACGGCGGCAGGGTCGCCATCGGCCGCCCGCACTCGGGCCCGGGCGGCGTCGTCCACTCGTACGAGGAAGCCCTCAACGCCCTGGACCTGGCCGAGCGCATGAACCTCGACGAGCCGGTGCTGCGCGCCGCCGACCTCCTGGTCTTCCCCGTCCTCACCCGCGACCGGCAGGCCATGGCCGATCTGGTGCGCAGTGCCCTGGGCCCCCTGGAGCAGGCCCGGGGCGGCGCCACGCCGCTGCTGGACACGCTCACCGCGTACTTCGACTCCGGCTGCAACGCCGCCCAGGCGGCCCGCCGCCTGAGCCTGAGCGTCCGGGCCCTGACCTACCGTCTGGACCGCATCCACCGCCTCACCGGCTCCAACCCGTCGGATCCCATGCACCGCTACACCCTCCAGACGGCGGTCATCGGCGCTCGCCTCCTGGACTGGCCCAACCGCGAGGTATGACCGGCACGACCGCGACGAAGCCCCCGGATCCTCCGCCTCGCCCCGGGCCCGGCGCGGGAAGCGGGAACGGACCGACCGGCACCGGTTGCACGCCGCGCTCACCTTCCGCGGCGGCCACGCGGGCCCGGGACCGCCGGTCGCGGAACCAGACCCCCGGTCCTCGGGCAGCCGGCCCCGGTCCGCACCACTGCGGCCCGGAGCGCGTCCCCCTCATGCTGCGGAACCACTGGCCGCAGTACCCGGCGCCGTCCCCTCGCCCCGGGCCTCCGCCTCCGGCACGGCGCCGGGCAGCCGCCGTCCGGCTCAGGGGAGGGCGTCCGGCACGGGTGTCCGGCCGACGGCACGCCTCCCCGGCCTCCCGGCCCGTCGCCCCGAACGCCGAGCCGTCAGCCGAGGGTCGCCCATCGCCCTGATCCCGACGACGTCACCGACGACGGCCGCGGCACCCCCGTGGACACGCGACCCCGGACGCCGCAGCCGGCGGAAGGGCCACGGCAACGGACGTTGCCGCCGAAGTGGCCCCTGCATAGCCTGTGTTCGCCGCACCGAGTGAAAGGGTGGCCTCCATGGGACGCCTCGTTCCCGCTGTGACCCGGGCACTCGACATCCTGGAACTCTTCCTGGACGAACACGGGGACGGCACCCGATCCGCCCCCGAGGTCACCCGCGCGCTGCGGCTGCCCCGCACCACCGTCCACGAGCTGATGACGACCCTTGCCGCCCGCTCCTACCTCGTGCCCGTGCCGGAGCGTCCCGGCCGGTACCGGCTGGGCGTACGCGGCTACCAGCTCGGCAGCCGCTACGCCGAGCAGTCGGGCCTCGCAGCCGGGGCCCGCCACGTCGTCCGCGAGGTCGCGGACGGCTGCGGCGAGACCGTCCATGTCGCGGTCCTGGACGACCTCGACATCGTCTACCTCGCCAAGGCGGACCCCACGCCGGGCCCCGTCTGCACGGTCGCCGCGGTCGGCCGCAGGCTCCCCGCGCACTGCACCGCCGTCGGCAAGATGCTCCTCGCCTCGCTGTCCCAGGACGAGTTCGACACCCGCGTCGACGGACGCGAACTCACCGCCCTGACCCCCGCCAGCGTCACCGGCCACGACACGCTGCGTGCCCAGCTCGCCGCTGTGCGGGACACAGGCGTCGCCATCGAACACCACGAGGCCGACCCTGATGTGAGCTGCGTCGCCGCCCCCGTGAGGGACGGCACGGGCCAGGTCGTCGCCGCCCTGTCGATCGCCGTGCCGACGAGCCGCTGGACCGCCGAACACGGGAAGCGGCTGGCCGAGTCGGCCTCGCGGGGAGCCGACTGCCTGTCCGCCGCGCTGGGCCGTCGCGCCCCTTGCTGAGGTCACCCGCCATCCGGCGACGGCACAGGCCGCCGACTCGGGGCAGCCGCGCCGTGTGCCCGCCGAGCCGCTCACAGCCCTCACCGTCGAACAGCGCGTCGCCCGGAACGGCGGCGTCGCGGACACCGGGAACCGGTGCTCTCCGCCGCCCGGGACCTCACAGCGGTGGTACGGGAGCATGGCGGAGCCCTCGTCCGCACCTGGACCTGCGGCCTGAGCACACGGTCCCGGCCGGGCGGCACGTCTGCGCGGGCCGGTACCACCGTGCCGAGGGCGACCGGGGCGCCGGCAAGGGCCGCTTCACGTCTTCACGTCCGCGCCACCAGCGCGGACGGCCCCAGTGCGGCGGCGGGCGGCGGCTTCCCGCACGCGGATGCGTCCACGCCGGCCGGCGACGACAATGGCCAGTGCCGGACGAACAAGGAGGCGGCATGACCGAAGAGCCCGAAACGACCTCCCGGGTCCGGGGTGGCATCACCCCGGACTCCCTCCTCCACAGCGGCGCGGAGGGCGAATTCACCGCGGAAGACCTCGTCCTCGCCTCCGGGCGCGACGTGAACCCCAAGAACCTGGAGTGGGCCGAGCGCAGGATGGCCGAGAAGGGCAGGGCAGCACTGGACGAGCTTCTCCCCTGACGACGCGTGATCGGCTGACCGGGCACGGTCCGCCGACGGACGGGACCAGCCGGGCGGGCGTGATCGCCACGGTCTGGTCACCGCAACCGTTCCGAGCCGCGCCGCCCGCCCGCGGACGACACCCCGCGAGGCCCGCAGCGCGGCTCAGAGCCGCGCCACGCCCCGTGCGATCAGGGCGACGAGCGCGAACACCGCGACTGTGGTGACGACGAAGGCCACATCGGCCATCGCGAGCTCCTAAGAAGTCCTGGAGAGAATGCCTCCATGAGCAAACCCGTTCGAGGGGCGCGCGAGACCACCGTTGACGGCGTCCATACGCCTCGCAGCGCGGCGTTAACGCGTTCTTAACGGGGGTGCTCTCAGTCCTCGGGCCGTGACCCTCCCCGGCGGTGCCTGCGGGCCGCCAGCACAGCGACCACCCCGGCGCCTGCGACGGCGGCCGAGCCCGCGGCCGGCCCGCCCACCGGGGCACCGGCCCCTGTGGCGGCCAGCTCACCCGCGCCGCCGGTGGTGGAACCCGTACCGGCGAAGCCGCCGCCGGTCCGCGGCCGTGAACAACCGTGGGCCATGCCGGTGACGTAGTCGTGCCAGGAGTCCTTGCCCCCCAGGTCAGCTCGTAGCCCTTGAGAGGTGTGGCGGCTGCCGCGGCGGGCTGGGCCAGAGCTCCGGCCGTGCCGAGGGCGGTGGCGACGGCGGCGGCGAGCGTGAGCGGAAGGCGGGGCCGGCGGGGCGTGACGTGTGTGGTCATGACGGGGAGGTCTCCTCGGAGGGACGGACGGGTGGATGAGCGGAGGCGAAGGCAGGTGTCCGGTCAGGACTCGGCCACCGCGCCTTCGGTGGCGGCGTCGGCAGCCTGTGTACGGCTCCGGCGCCGGACGCACCGGGCCGCACAGCCGCCCCCGGCCGCGAGCAGCACGGTCCCGGCGGCCAGGCCCACGGCGGTGGGGCACCGGAGGCGTCGGCGGCCGCGGCCTGCGTACCCGGG
>NZ_JADWYO010000074.1 GCF_022414595.1 Streptomyces sp. MUM 203J
TGAGGTGTGGAGTTGACCGGTACTAATAGGCCGAGGGCTTGTCCTCAGTTGCTCGCGTCCACTGTGTGGTTCCCGGGTTGCGAACAGTCGCACCGGCACACCACGAATCACATCATTCAAGTGAATAGTGTGCTTGTTCGCTCGAACCCAATAGGGTTTCGGTGGTCATAGCGTTAGGGAAACGCCCGGTTACATTCCGAACCCGGAAGCTAAGCCTTTCAGCGCCGATGGTACTGCAGGGGGGACCCTGTGGGAGAGTAGGACGCCGCCGAACAATATTTCAAGGACCCTCGGTCCCAGCGTGCATGCTGGGACCGAGGGTCCTTTTTGTTTTCTCTGTTTTTGCTCGAAGCGCGGTCGGGCGCCGACTGCGCGAGAATGACTTGCGGTACCCCGCAGACAGGAGTCAAGCCCATGTCCACCAACTCCTCCGACGACCGTCCGGAGCGTGAGCCTCGTCGTAGGGACGGTGGCGAGCGGGGCGGAGGTGGCTTCCGCCGTGATGATCGGCGCGGTGGTGGCTTCCGTCGTGACGACCGCCGTGACGACCGCCGTGAGGGTCGGCGGGACGACCGTCGCGATGACAGGCGGGATGAGCGTCGCGACGATCGGGGCGGGTTCCGTGGGCGTGACGACCGGGCACCGTTCCGGCGGGATGACCGTGACCGGGATCGCGACCGTGACCGTGGCGGCCACCGGGGCGGGTTCCGTCGTGACGACGACCGGCGGGGCGGCGGGTTCCGTCGTGACGACCGCCGCGACGACCGCCGCGATGACCGTCGTGACGACAGGCGGGATGAGCGTCGCGACGATCGGGGCGGGTTCCGTGGGCGTGACGACCGGGCACCGTTCCGGCGGGATGACCGGGATCGCGACCGGGGCGGCTTCCGCCGTGATGACCGTCGTGACGACCGGCGGGACCGGCCCTCGTGGCCGCGTGATGATCGGGCACCGCGGAGGGATGACCGCGAGCGGGGCGGCGATCGGACGCGCGACGACCGACGGGACGAGCGTGGGTCGTTCCCCAGGGACGATCGTGCGCCGCGCCGGGACTGGCGTGATGACCGTCGTGACGACCGACGTGACGACCGTGCGCCGCGCCGAGACGACCGACGTGACGACCGTGCACCGCGCCGGGACTGGCGTGATGACCGACGTGACGATCGTGCGCCGCGCCGTGACGACCGGCGTGACGACCGTGCGCCGCGCCGTGACGACCGGCGTGACGAGCGTGGTGGGTTCCGGCGGGGGGACGACCGGCCGCGTGGGCCGCGTCGGGACGACGAGCGCGGTGGCCGCGGCGGGTACCGGGGCCGGGATGACCGGGACCGTGACCGCGGTGGCTACCGGGGCGGTCGCGGGGACCGGGACCGGGACCGGGACCGGGGCGAGCGTGGCGGGTTCCGGCGCGACGACCGGGACCGTGGGCGCGACCGGGAGCCGATCAAGCGGCTGCCGATCCCCGAGGACGTCACCGGTGACGAGATCGACAAGGACGTGCGGCAGGAGCTGATGAGCCTGCCGAAGACTCTGGCCGAGGACGTCGCCAGGAACCTGGTCATGGTGGCCCGGCTGATCGACGAGGAGCCGGAGCAGGCGTACGGCTACTCACGGGTGGCGCTGCGGCTCGCCTCGCGTGTCGCGGCCGTCCGCGAGGCCGCCGGCTTCGCAGCGTACGCGGTGCAGAAGTACGCGGAGGCCCTGGCGGAGTTCCGGGCGGCCCGCAGGATGACCGGTGGGGTCGAGCTGTGGCCCGTCATGGCCGACTGCGAGCGCGGGCTGGGCCGGCCGGAGAAGGCGCTGGACATGGCCGGGGCGCCCGAGGTGCACAAGCTGGACAAGGCCGGGCAGGTCGAGATGCGGCTGGTCGCGGCCGGGGCCCGGCGGGACATGGGACAGGTCGACGCGGCCATCGTGACCCTGCAGTCGCCGGAACTCGCCTCCCACTCCGTACAGCCCTGGTCCGCGCGGCTCCGGTACGCGTACGCCGACGCGCTGCTTGCGGCCGGGCGTGAGAAGGAGGCGCGCGAGTGGTTCGCGAAGGCGCTGGAGGCCGACAAGGACGGCTCCACCGACGCCTCCGACCGGCTGGCCGAGCTGGACGGCATCGAGTTCGTCGACGCCTTCGACGAGAGCGGGAGTGAGGGCGCGGCAGAGGGAGAGGCCGAAGCCTCCGGGGCTGTCGCCTCCGACGAGGACGACGAGCGGCGCTGACGCGGTGAAGGGCGGCATCTCCTCTCAGGAGGAGGTGCCGCCCTTTCTGCGTTCAGCCGCTGGTCAGTCCAGGGCCAGGCTGCGGAGGACCAGGCCGGTCGCCGGCTTCGGGCCGAACGAGGTGGACTTGCGGGGCATCGTGACACCGAGGCGCGCCAGGTCCCGCACCACGTCCTCGCGGACCGGGTGCATGAGGACGGCGGTGCCGCCCCGGCGTTCGGCCTGGTCGACGGCGGCCGCCGCGTCGTGGATGTAGGCGATGTGCTCGGGTGAGTCCGGGATGTGCCACAGGTGGTCGAGGAGCGTGGCGTGCAGGACGGTGGCGTCCAGGGCGCGCCAGGGCTCCGGGCGGTCCGCCGGGACCGTACGGGCCAGCAGCTCCGGGTCCGGGCGGTCCACCAGGTGGAACCGGCCTTTGCCGGCCAGGACGAATGCGTTGCCGTCCGCCACCGCGTCGGCCAGCGTGTCCAGCGCGGTCGTGAGCGAGGCACCCTCCAGGGGCCGTACCCGGAACGCGTCGCCCAGGGCGGCCAGCGCGTCTGTGACCGGCAGGTCGTGGAGCAGCCGGTGGATCGCGCGTACCTGGAGCGGGTAGCGGGCCGTGTCGACGAGCAGCACCAGGCCGTAGTTCCAGGGGCCGGGGGCGGACTGCTCCTCGCGGAGGCGCAGATAGGTGGCCCAGCGATGGTGGCCGTCCGCTATCAGCGCCTGGTGGCGGGCCAGGTCGTCGGCCGCCACAGCCAGCTCGGCCGCGTCCCGCACCGCCCACAGGCGGTGACTGAACCCGTCCTCCGTGGTCGTGGAGAGGAGCGGGGTCCCGGTGGTGGCGCGCTCGATCACGGCGGTCGCGCCCGTGGCGCTGCCGTCGCCGCGGTAGGCGAGGAGCAGCGGTTCCAGGTGGGCGCCGATGGTGCGCATCAGCGCGGCGCGCTCCTCGACGATGTCCGGCATCACGTCCTCGTGCGGCAGGACGACGCCGTCGGCGGGCGCCGAGAGTTCCAGGGCGCCGATCAGACCGCGCTGCAGGAGGTCGCCCTTGCGCTGCTCGTACACGTACAGGGCGGGTTCGTCGTCGGGCGCGAGGATGCCGGAGGCCAGCCAGTCCGCGAGCGTGTCGGCGGCGCGGCGCGGCCGGGCGTCGGCGGTGGGGGCCTGAGGGAGGATGAGCCGGACGATGTTGTGCGGGTCGGACGACTCCAGGTGGTGCAGTCCGTCGGGCCGTACCACCACGTCGTACGGCGGTGAGGTCACCGCGGCGATACTGCCGACCCGTTCGGGGACGTACCGGAGTCCACGGAAGGGCTTCAGGTGCAGGCCGTCGTTGGCCGCAGGACCTCTCGTCTTCATCCTTGCATCGTAGGTGCCGGTGCGGATGAACGATGATCGGGGCACAGTATCGTCCGAATGGGTGACGTTAGGAACAGGACGTCATGGCACGGTTCGAGGCGAGGAGCGCAGGGTGACGGAGCAGC
The DNA here is from genome assembly GCF_022414595.1 of Streptomyces sp. MUM 203J. Classification (GTDB taxonomy): domain Bacteria; phylum Actinomycetota; class Actinomycetes; order Streptomycetales; family Streptomycetaceae; genus Streptomyces. Next base: position 3,687 of record NZ_JADWYO010000074.1, read on the forward strand.
GGTGGCGGGGCCGGCCGGGCGGGAGCGAGCGGGCGCTCAGCGAGGCGTACGACACGGCGCTGCTCGACCTGGACGGGGTGGTGTACGCGGGAGCCGGGGCCATTCCGCACGCGGTGGAGGCGCTGGAGGCGGCGCGGGGCGGCATGCATCTCGCGTACGTCACCAACAACGCGCTGCGGACGCCGGACGCGGTCGCGGAACATCTGACGGAGCTGGGGATCCCGGCCGCGGCGGGGGACGTGATCACTTCGGCTCAGGCGGTGGCGCGGCTCGTCGCGGACCAGGTGCCCGAGGGCTCGCGGGTGCTGGTGATCGGCGGGGAGGGCCTGCGGATCGCGCTGCGGGAGCGCGGGCTGGTGCCGGTCGAGTCAGCGGACGACGACCCGGCGGCCGTGGTGCAGGGGTACGGAGGGCCGGAGCAGCCCTGGGGACGGTTCGCGGAGGCCGCGTACGCGGTGGCACGCGGGGTGCCGTGGTTCGCGTCCAACACCGATCTGACGATTCCGGGCGCGCGGGGGATCGGTCCCGGGAACGGCGCGGCCGTGGAGGTCGTCCGGATCGCGACAGGCGGCCGGTACGAGCCGCGGGTGGCGGGGAAGCCGCTGCCGCCGATGCACCGGGAGACGGTGCTGCGGACCGGGGCGCGACGGCCGCTGGTGGTCGGCGACCGGCTGGACACGGACATCGAGGGAGCCTTCAACGGCGGTGTGGACTCGCTCCTGGTGCTGACCGGGGTGGCGGATCCGGCAGGGCTGCTGGCGGCTGTGCCGGAGCACCGGCCGACCTATGTGGACGCTGATCTGCGGGGGCTGCTGACAGGGCAGCCGGAGGTGACCGGATCGGCGGAGGACGGGTTCGGCTGCGGCGGGTGGACCGCGTCCGTGGCCGGGGGCGCGCTGGTGCTGGACGGTGACGGAGAGCGGATGGACGGGTTGCGGGCGCTGTGCGCGGCGGCCTGGACGCAGGGTGGTGCGGGGGCCTGCGGGGCGGCGGCGGACAAGGCGCTGGCGCGGCTGGGGTGGTGACGAGGGCCGAGGGTGCCGGGACGGCGACGGCGGGGCCTGAGAGGGGAGGCGGTCCAGGGGCCGGGGCGGTGGCGCGGCGGCTGTCCTGGGGCGGGGTGCGGGGAGGGAAGAGTGGTTAGGCTAACCTAACCGGGTGTTGGTCGAGAGTCCCCCTGAACCGAGCGCGAGCCCCGGTCCGCCGATTGCGGCCGCCGCGCGGCCGCGCGGCCGCGGCTCGCTGCGGACCGCCGGGCTGCTGCTGTCGCTCGGCGTGCTCCTGCTGGTCTGTGCCGCGAGCATCGCCGTGGGCGCCAAACCCCTCCCGCTGGAGGACGTGTGGCACGGGGTGTTCCACCACTCCGGTACCGACACCGACATCCTGATCTCGCAGGTGCGGCTCCCCAGGACGCTCCTGGGCCTGCTGGCCGGGCTGGCGCTCGGCGTGTCCGGCGCCGTCATGCAGGCCCTCACCCGCAACCCCCTCGCCGAACCCGGCCTGATGGGCGTGAACGCGGGCGCCGCCGCAGCCGTCGTCACCGCGACCAGCTTCCTCGGCGTGACCTCCTACCGGGGCCATGTGTGGTTCGCGTTCGCCGGTGCCGCCGTCGTGTCGGTCCTCGTGTACGTGCTCGGGGGCGGGCGCGGTGCCACCCCGGTGCGGCTCGCGCTGGCGGGCACCGCGATGACCGCCGCGCTCTACGGCTACGTCAACGCCGTGCAGCTGCTGGACTCCGCCGCTCTGGACCGGCTGCGCTTCTGGACCGTCGGGTCGCTGGCCGGGGCCGGTCTGGACCTGGTGGCCGACGTCTCCTGGTTCGTCCTGGCCGGGGCCGGACTGGCCGTGCTCATCGCGCGTCCGCTGAACGCGATGGAGATGGGCGACGACACCGCCCGTTCCCTGGGCGCGCATCTCCACCGCACCCGGGTGCTGGCCATGCTGGCCGTCACCCTGCTGTGCGGCAGCGTCACCGCCGCGTGCGGCCCGATCGTGTTCGTCGGGCTGATGGTGCCGTACCTGGTCCGCGCGATCACCGGTCCCGACGTGCGGTGGATCCTGGCCTACGCGGCGGTGCTCGCGCCGGTGCTGCTGCTGGGCTCCGATGTCGTCGGCAGAGTCGTCGCACGGCCCGCCGAGCTTCAGGTCGGCATTGTCACGGCGGTCATCGGCGGGCCTGTGTTCATCCAGCTCGTACGCAGGAAGAGGATGGCCAAGCTGTGACCGTCCCCCCTTCTTCTCCCGGTTCCCCCGCTTCCTCTTCCTCTTCCGGCCGTACGCGGAGCGTGCGGGCCGTGCGGACCAGGGGCGGGTGGTCCGTGCGGATCGAGCCGCGGGCGTCGGCCGTCGGGCTGGTGCTGGCCGTGGTGGCGTCGGCGATGGCCGTCGTGCTGGTCGGCAGCGGCGAGATACCGGTCGCGCCCGGCGACGTCGTGGCCACCCTTCTCGGTGACGGCACGGCGGTCCAGGAGTTCGTCGTCTGGGAGCTGCGGCTCCCGCGCACCCTCGTTGCTGTGCTCGTCGGCGCGGGTCTCGCGGTCGGCGGTGCGGTCTTCCAGACGCTCACCCGCAATCCGCTCGGCAGCCCCGACATGCTCGGTATCAGCCACGGCTCCATCGTCGGCGCCCTGCTGGTCATCCTGCTCTTTCACGGCGGCTCGTCGGCCATCGCCTTCGGTGGCCTCGCCGGAGGGCTCGCCACCGGAGCGGCGATGTACCTGTTCGCGTGGAAGCGGGGGGTGCACGGTTTCCGGATCGTGCTCATCGGCATCGGGCTGGTGGCCGTGCTCAATGCGGTCGTCCACTACCTGCTCACCCGGGCGAACCTGGTCGAGGCGACCCAGGCCGTCAGCTGGATGACCGGCTCCCTGGACGGACGCGACTGGGCCGAGTTCTGGCCGCTGTTCGCCGTCAGCACCGTACTGCTGCCGCTGATCCTCGCGTACGGGCGCCCGCTGCGGATGCTGGAGATGGGCGACGACGCGGCCTTCGCGCTCGGTGTGCCGGTCCAGCGGGTACGGGTCGTGCTGCTGGTCGCCGCCGTGCTGCTGGTGGCCGCCGCGACCGCCGCCGCCGGACCCATCGTGTTCGTCGCGCTGAGCGCCCCGCAGCTGGCGCGCCGGCTCACCCGCTCGCCCGGGCCGAACCTCGGCGCGTCCGCCCTCATGGGGGTGGCGCTGCTGCTCGTCGCGGACGGGATCGCGGGCAACGCGTTCGGCGAGCGTGAGCTGCCCGTCGGGGTCGTCACCGGGATCCTCGGAGGCGGGTATCTGCTGTGGCTGCTGGTCGCCGAGCGCAGGGCGGGGCGGCTGTGAGCCCGAGGAACGATGAGCGCGACGACAGGAGTACGTCCATGCAGCGTCAGCGGTTGAGCGCCGAGTCCGTCACGCTCGCCTACGAGCAGCGGGTCATCGCCCAGGACCTGTCGCTGGAGATACCCGACAACTCCTTCACCGTGATCGTCGGGCCCAACGGCTGCGGCAAGTCCACGCTGCTGCGCGCCCTCGCGCGGATGCTGAAGCCCGCGAAGGGGCGGGTCCTGCTGGACGGCCGGAGCATCCACTCCATGCCCGCCAGGAAGGTCGCCAGGACCCTCGGCCTGCTGCCGCAGTCCTCCGTCGCGCCGGACGGCATCACCGTCGCGGACCTCGTCGCCCGGGGGCGCTACCCGCACCAGGGCCTGCTGCGCCAGTGGTCGCCGGAGGACGAGCGGATCGTCGAGGAGTCGATGGACGCCACCGGCGTCGGAGAGCTGGGCGACCGGTACGTCGACGAACTGTCCGGCGGACAGCGCCAACGGGTGTGGATCGCCATGGCGCTGGCCCAGCAGACCCCGCTGCTGCTGCTCGACGAGCCGACCACGTACCTCGACATCCAGCACCAGATCGACGTCCTCGACCTCTGCGCCGACCTGCACGAACAGCAGGGCCGTACGCTCGTCGCCGTCCTGCACGACCTGAACCACGCGGCGCGGTACGCCACTCACCTCGTGGCCGTCCAGGGCGGGCGGATCGTCGCCCAGGGGCCGCCCGCCGAGATCGTCACCGCCGAGCTGGTCGAACGGGTCTTCGGGCTGCGTTGCCAGGTCATCGACGACCCGCAGTCCGGCACGCCGCTCGTGGTGCCCGCGGCACGGCAGGCACGGGCCGGGGCGGTGGCCGTTCCCGCGCGGTCCTGACCGGCCGCGCGCCCGGGGCCGACCCGTCGCCTGTACGCGTGGGGCCGACTGCCGTGCTCAGGGCCGGGGGCGTCGGCGGGGCCGGCCGCGGGTCCCTGCCGGGCCGCGTGGCGGGCCGTTCCCCGGGCCGGCGGTCCTGCGCCCGGGGTTCGCGGTAGCGTCGGAGCATGACTGACAGCATCCGGCAGGGCGGGGAGCCGGGCCCCGGTGGGGCCGTGCCGCTCGGGGTCGGGCGTGAGCCGACCGGGAACGTCCGGGTCGACGCCGTGCTGGAGCGGCTTCGCGATGTCGACCACCTCCCGGCGGACGGACACCTGGAGGTGTACGAGGATGTTCACCGGGGGCTGCGTGACACGCTGACCGCGCTGGACGCGCCGCACTCCCGGCCGGGACCGTCGAACGACCTCAGGAGCTGAACCGAACGTGGCAGGAGCCGCACGCCGCCGACTCGACGCCGAGCTTGTCCGCCGCAAGCTCGCCCGCTCGCGTGAACACGCGAGCCAGCTCATCGCGGCGGGCCGGGTGACCGTCGGCGGCATCACCGCGACCAAGCCCGCCACACAGGTCGAGACCGCCGCCGCGATCGTCGTCGCCCAGGACGACGCGGACCCCGACTACGTCTCGCGCGGCGGGCACAAGCTGGCCGGGGCCTTCGACGCGTTCGTGCCGCGCGGGCTGGTCGTTCAGGGGCGCAGGGCGCTCGACGCGGGCGCCTCCACCGGCGGGTTCACGGATGTGCTGCTGCGCGCGGGCGCCGCGCACGTCGTGGCCGTCGACGTCGGGTACGGGCAGCTCGCCTGGTCGCTGCAGAGCGATGAACGCGTCACCGTCAAGGACCGTACGAACGTGCGGGAACTGACGCCGGAGATGCTGGACGGTGAGCCTGTGGACCTTGTGGTGGGGGATCTGTCCTTCATTCCGCTCGGCATCGTGCTGCCCGCGCTCGTCGGGGTGACGGCCGCCGGTGCGGACCTCGTGCTGATGGTGAAGCCGCAGTTCGAGGTCGGCAAGGAGCGGCTGCCCGCCGGGGGCGTGGTGCGCAGTCCGGAGCTGCGCGCCGAGGCGGTGCGCACCGTGGCGCGGCAGGCCGCCGGACTCGGGCTCGGCGTGCTGGGCGTCACCGCGAGCCCGCTGCCCGGGCCGTCCGGGAACGTCGAGTACTTCCTGTGGCTGCGGGCCGGGGCGCCCGCACTGGACCCGGCGGACGTCGACCGGGCCGTGGCGGAGGGACCCCGGTGAGCGCGCGTACGGTCTTCCTGCTCGCGCACACCGGTCGGCCCGCGGCCGTCCGCAGCGCGGAACTCGTCGTCCTCGGGCTGCTGCGGTGCGGGATCGGCGTTCGGGTCCTGGCCTCCGAGGCCGCGGATCTGCCGCTGCCCGCCGCCGTGGAGACCGTGCCCGAGGCCACCCCCGGGGTGCTCGACGGGTGCGAGCTGCTCATCGTGCTCGGCGGCGACGGGACGCTGCTGCGGGGCGCCGAGTTCGCACGGGCGTCGGGGGTGCCGATGCTGGGCGTCAACCTGGGGCGGGTCGGGTTCCTCGCGGAGGCGGAGCGGGACGACCTGGACAAGGTCGTGGACCGGGTCGTCACGCGGGCGTACGAGGTCGAGGAGCGGATGACACTCGACGTCGTCGTGTACGACAACGGCGATGTGCTCCACACCAACTGGGCGTTGAACGAGGCCGCTGTGCAGAAGGTCGCGCCCGAGCGGATGCTGGAAGTCGTCCTCGCGATCGACGGGCGGCCGGTGACGGGGTTCGGGTGCGACGGGGTCATCTGCGCGACCCCGACCGGGTCGACCGCCTACGCCTTCTCGGCAGGCGGGCCGGTGATCTGGCCGGAGGTCGAGGCGCTGCTGATGGTGCCCATCGGGGCGCACGCGCTGTTCGCCAGGCCGCTCGTGACGACGCCGGACTCGGTGCTGGCGGTGGAGGTGGAGCCGCACACCCCGGACGGGGTCCTGTGGTGCGACGGGCGGCGGACGGTGACCCTTCCCGCGGGGGCGCGGGTGGAGGTGCGGCGGGGGTCCGTGCCGGTGCGCCTGGCCCGGCTGCACCACGCGTCGTTCTCGGACCGGTTGGTCGCGAAGTTCGCGCTGCCCGTGTCCGGGTGGCGGGGAGCGCCGCGGTAGGCGGCGGGGGTTCGGCGCGGGCCCCCGCCGGGGGCTCCGCCCCCGGTCGCCCCTTCCGGGCTGCGCTGCCCGTCCTCCAGCGCCGCAAGGCCGAAGGGGGCACTCCCACGGGTGATTGCGCGGGTCTCCCACCTGGCCGTTCCGCGACGCGGAGTGGGGTCCGTCGCGCGGCGGGGGCCGGACCTCGTATGGTCTCTGTCGTGTTGGAGGAGATGCGGATACGGTCGCTCGGGGTCATCGAGGACGCGGTGGTCGAGCTGTCGCCCGGCTTCACCGCGGTGACGGGTGAGACCGGCGCGGGCAAGACCATGGTCGTCACCAGCCTGGGGCTGCTGCTCGGCGGGCGCGCCGACCCGGCGCTGGTGCGGATCGGCGCCCCGTCCGCCGTCGTCGAGGGGCGCGTCACCGTCACGCGCGACGGGCCGGCCGCCCGGCGGGCTCAGGAGGCGGGTGCCGAGCTGGACGAGGACGCCCTGCTCATCAGCCGTACCGTGTCGGCCGAAGGACGGTCGCGGGCCCATCTGGGCGGGCGGTCCGTGCCCGTGGGGCTGCTCGGCGAGCTGGCCGACGAGCTGGTCGCCGTCCACGGACAGACCGACCAGCAGGGGCTGCTCAAACCCGCCCGGCAGCGGGGGGCGCTCGACCGGTACGCCGGGGACGCCGTCGCCGTGCCCCTCACCGCCTACCGGGAGGCCTTCCACCGGCTGCGGGCCGTCTCCGCCGAGCTGGACGAGCTGTCCACGCGGGCGCGGGAGCGTGCGCAGGAGGCCGATCTGCTGCGCTTCGGACTCGGGGAGATCGAAGCGGTCGAGCCCCGGGCCGGGGAGGACGCCGAACTGGCCGCCGAGGCCGAGCGGCTGGGCCACGCCGAGGCGCTCGCCTCGGCCGCCGCCCTGGCGCACCGGGCGCTCGCCGGTGCCCCCGAGGACCCGGAGGCCGTGGACGCCACGACTCTCGTCGGCGCAGCCGGGCGCGCCCTGGAAGCAGTACGGTCCCACGATCCCGCCCTGGCGGCGCTCGCGGACCGGATCGGGGAGATCTCCATCCTGGTGGCCGACGTGGCCGGGGAACTCGCCGGGTACGCCGACAACCTGGACGCCGATCCCCGCCGACTCGCGGCGGTGGAGGAACGGCGGGCCGCGCTGGGGGCGCTCACCCGGAAGTACGGGGAGGATGTCGCCGCCGTACTGAAGTGGGCGGAGGAGAGTACGGGGCGGCTCACCGAACTGGAGGGGGACGACGACCGGATCGGGGAACTGACCGCCGAACGGGACGCGCTGCGCGCCGAGCTGTCGGGACTCGCCCAGACCCTCACCGACGCCCGTGCGGAGGCCGCCGCCCGGTTCGCGGACGCCGTCACCGCCGAGCTGGCCTCGCTCGCCATGCCGCACGCCCGGGTGTCGTTCGCGGTCCGGCAGTCCGAGGACCCGGACGGTATCGAGGTCGGCGGGCGGAGTGTCGCCTACGGGCCCAGCGGGGCCGACGAGGTGGAGTTGCTGCTCGCGCCCCACCCGGGGGCTCCCGCGCGGCCCATCGCCAAGGGCGCGTCCGGGGGTGAGCTGTCGCGGGTGATGCTCGCGGTGGAGGTGGTGTTCGCCGGGACGGATCCCGTGCCCACCTATCTCTTCGACGAGGTCGACGCCGGGGTCGGCGGCAAGGCGGCCGTCGAGATCGGGCGGCGGCTGGCCAAGCTGGCCAGGTCCGCGCAGGTCGTGGTCGTCACCCATCTGCCGCAGGTCGCCGCCTTCGCGGACCGGCAACTGCTGGTCGAGAAGACCAACGACGGGTCCGTCACCCGGTCCGGCGTCACCGTCCTGGAGGGCGAGGACCGGGTGCGGGAGCTGTCCCGGATGCTCGCGGGGCAGGAGGACTCCGAGACCGCGCGGGCGCACGCGGAGGAGCTGCTGGCGACCGCCCGGGCGGAGGGGTGAGACGGGGCCGGGGTCCGGCGGCCCGCCGGGGTTCGTAGGCTTGCCCGTGTGAAGAGTGATCTGGCCAGGAGCATGGGGGTGGCCGGCGTCGCGGCCGCCGCGACCCGGCTCGCCCATGGGCAGTTGCGGCGGCGGCCGCCGGGCAGTCCCGGGAGCTGGCGGCGCGTCAACTACGCGGGCCGCACGGTACGGGCCGAGGCGGGTGCCGCGGCGGCGGGTGGTGCGGCGCTGGGAGCCGCCGTGGCCGCCGCCCTGCCCGTACGGGAGCGGTGCGCGGTCGCGCTGGCCGCGGCGGCGGGAGCTGTGTGCGGGCGGTACGACGACCTGCGCGGCGACCACCGGCGCGGGTTCCGGGCGCACTTGGGGGCGTTGCGGAACGGACAGCTGACCAGCGGGTCCGTCAAGCTGTTCGGGGTGGGCGCGGCCGGGCTGGCGGCAGGCGCGCTGGTGAAGGAGCGTCCGCTCGACAAGGTGCTTGCCGGGGTGGTGGTGGCGGGCACGGCCCATCTCGTGAACCTCGTGGACGTACGCCCCGGGCGGGCCGTCCTGGCCGTGCTCGCGCTCGGGGTGCCGGGCCTCCTGCGGGGTGCCCCTGTCGCCGCCGCGCCCATGGGGGCCGCCGCCGCGGTGCTCGCGGACGACGTGGCCGAGCGGGCCATGCTCGGGGACATGGGGGCGCATGCGCTGGGCGGGGCGCTCGGCGTGGCCGTGGCCGTCGCCAACGGGCGGCTCGGGCTGGTCGTGCACGCGGCGGGACTGGTGGCCGCAGCGGTCGGAGGGGAGGCCGTCAGCCGGATCGCGCGCTCACCCATGTGGGTGATCCCGGTTGGCGGGTTGGCGCCTCGGGGCAGCGGAAAGTAGCGGTGTGGCGCGGTAACGTGACGATACCGACCGCTTCGACGGTGCCGGAACGTGCGTACGGGCTGGCATCCTTGGGCGCGTGACACAGCTGCGTACGGTCCAAGTGCTGGGCGGCGGCAGCGCGGGCAGCAGCGCTCATGTCAGATCACTGGCCGCCGGGCTGGTGGCCAGGGGCGTGCGGGTGACCGTGTGCGCCCCCGTCGAACTCGACCAGGATGACGACTTCCACGGTGCGGGCGCCTCCTTCGTGCACGTCCCGAGGCGCAGCGACCCCTTGGCTCTCGGCGCGTTGCGCACGGCGTGCGCCGGTGCGGACGTGGTGCACGCGCACGGACTGAACGCCGCGGTACGGGCGGCGACGGCGCTCGCGGGGCTGCCCGGGCCGCCGGAGCGCCGCGCGCCGCTGGTGGTGACCTGGCACATCCGTAGCTGCGCCGAGGGAGCGCGGGCGCAGTGGCTCCGGCTGATGGAGCGTCGGGCGGTCCGGGCGGCGGCCGTCGTGCTCGGCACCTCGGCGGAGCTGGTCGACCTGGCGCGGCGGCGGGGTGCGCGGGACGCCCGGCTCGGGCCGGTCACCCTGCCGGCGCCGGGGGTGCCCGGGGCGCGGCGGGACGGCGACGCCGGGGAGGCCGAGGCAGCCGGGGAGAAGGCCCGGGCCGAACTGGGCGTTGTGGAGCGGCCGTTGCTTGTGTCGGTGGGGGCCCTGGAGCCGTACCGGGGGTACCGCACACTGCTGGACGCGTCGAGGCGGTGGCTCGGCTGTGAGCCGGTGCCGCTGCTCGCGGTGGTGGGCGACGGGCGGCAGCGGGAGGCGCTCCAACGACGCGTGGACGCCGAGAAGCTGCCCGTACGGCTCCTTGGGGAGCGGGACGACGCGGGCACGCTGCTCGCGGCGGCGGACGTCGCGCTGCTGCCCAGCCGGTGGGAGGCGCGGGCGCCGCTGGCGCAGGCCGCGCTGCGGCAGGGGGTGCCGTTGGTGGCCACGGCGGTGGGCGGAGTACCGGAGCTGGTGGGGGACGCCGCGGTGCTGGTCCCGTACGGCGACGCGGTCGCCCTCGCGGGGGCGGTGACCGGGCTGTTGGGTGATCCCGTGCGACGGGCGGCCCTCGCGGAGGCGGGGCTGCGGCAGGCGGGGACCTGGCCGTCGGAGGAGGACACGCTGGCGCAGGTGCTGAGCGTGTACGACGAGCTCTGCGGGCGGTGACACGGGCCGGGGTGAGCGGCTCGGCGCGGTGGCGTCGTGGTGCGGGTACCTCCGGCGGGTGCCTCCCCCTGCCCCGCGCCTTCCCGGGACCGGGGGTTTCGCCCTCCGGCCCCGGGCGGGGCCGGAAAGAGCCACCGGAGGCCCTACACGTGCCGCCTCGCCCGCAGCGCCAGCGACAGGGTCAGGACCGTCTGCGGGTCGTCCAGATCCGTGCCCAGCAGTTCCGCGATGCGGGACAGGCGGTTGTAGAGGGTCTGGCGGTTCAGGTGGAGCTCGCGGGCCGTCTCCGCCTTGCGGCCCGCGTGGGTCAGGTACGTCTCAAGTGTGGGCAGCAGCGGCGGGCGCGACGCCGCGTCGTGGGCCCGCAGCGGGCCTATCGCCCGGTCCACGAACGCCGCCAGCGACGCCTCGTCGTGCCGGTGCAGCCGCCACAGCAGCAGGTCGATGTCCAGCCGCCGGGCGTCGTGCCAGGGCCTCGGAGGCAGTCCCTGCGCGGCTGCCGCGGTCTCCGCCGCGTGCCGCAGGCCCGCCGACGCCGCGGCCCAGCCGCCCGCCACGCCCACCACCACGACCGGTGCACCGCCGCCCGCCTTCGCCATGCCCGCGCGCTCCACCCCGGACCGCAGCGCCGCCGCCACCCGGTCCGCCACCGCCGTGCGCTCCGCCTCGCCCCGCAGCCCCAGCAGCAGCGGCACCCGGCCCTCCACCGGACGGACGCCCACCAGGACCGGAACGCCCACCGTCGCCAGCTCCTCCATGACCGCCCGCGCCAGCAGCGCCCAGCTCCCGGCCGGGGCGTGCTCGGCGGCGGTCACCCGCATCACCACCGGCAGCAGGGGCCCGTCTCCGGGGCGGAAGCCCAGCACCCGGGCCTGTCCGGGCGCGTCCTCCTCCGCGATCCGGCCCTCCGCCAGGTCCGTGAGGAAGTCACCCCGGCCCCGCGCCGCCAGCTCCTCCTCCTGGCGCGCCTGCATCAGCACGACCGCCAGCACCCCCGCCGCCCGCTCCGCGGCCATGCGGTGCACCTGCTGCAGCCGCCCCGACACCGCCAGCACCACCAGCCGTGCCCGCACCGGCCCCGTACCGCCGCCGGAGTCCCCGCCCGGCACGTCCACGACCAGTGAGCCGGCCGGCTGCTCGCCGTCCCGTCGGCCGCGCATGCCCTCCCACACCTGGATCGGATCCGGCCGACCCGGGCCCTCCCCGCCGTCCGCCGCGTACAGCAGCTGGCCGTCGGCCGTCTCCAGGAACACCGGGTTCCCGGCGAAACCGGACAGGATGCGCAGCACGCTCGGCACCCCGCCGCCCCCCAGCAGCGACTCCGTGCACCGCCGGTGCACGTCCTCCGCCTGCCGCAGCAGTGCGTAGTGCCCGTTGACGATCTCGGTGTGGATCTCTTCCGTCACCGACACGAACGGGACCTCCCGGTGCAGCTGCACCAGCGGCAGCCCCGCCGTCCGGGCCGTCTCCACGATCGCCGCGGGGAGCCGGGAGAAGCGCGGGCCGAGCTCCACCACCAGCGCGGTGATCCCGCGCTCCGCGAGCTTGCGCACGAACGCCCGCTGCTCCGACGGGCGCGCGCCGATCGTCAGGCCCGTCGTCAGCAGCAGCTCGCCGCCCTTCAGCAGCGCCGCGATGTTCGGCACCTCGCCCGCGTGCACCCAGCGCACGGTCCGGTGCAGCCGCTCCGCGCCCGTCACCACCTCCGGGAGTCCGCCGCGCAGCGCGGGCAGTTCCAGCGCCCGCCGCACGGTGATCCCGCCCTGTTCCTCCATGAGGCGGGACGCTACCCGCGCCCGCGTTTCCGGGACATCACCCGGGCGTGACCCGACGGCCCCCGGACCGACAACTCGTCGTGCCCGCAGAGGGATTGGGCGACCCTCTGTCGGTTGTGGCGTGCGTCACGCGCCCGCCAGGGTGTCCCGTCAGGCCACCCCGACCCAGAGGAGTCCGACGATGGCACGCACCGCCCCGATGCACCTGCTCAAGCGGCTGGCCGCCGACCACCGCGACGCCACCCGGCTGCGCCTTCCCCCGGCCGACCTGCGCGGACTCCGGTCGCAGAGCGCCCACGGGGACACGAGCAGCCGCCGAACGCTGCTGAAGCGGGCCGCCGCGGTGGGACTCGGCACCACGGCGCTCACCGCCACCGCCACCGCCACGGCCGCCACCGCCACCGCGGTCGCCCGTGCGCCGAAGCGGCCCGCCGGGGACGCGCGCATCGCCGTCGTCGGCGCCGGGATCGCCGGGCTCACCGCCGCCCTGACCCTCCAGGACGCCGGTCTGTCCTGCACTCTCTTCGAAGCCGACGCCGACCGGATCGGCGGGCGGATCTGGACGCAGCGCGGCCACTGGACGGGCGGGCAGACCTCCGAGATCGGAGGTGAACTCATCGACACCGACCACAAGAAGATGCTCGCGCTGTGTCGGCGTTTCGGGCTGTCCGTCGAGGACTTCGCTGCGGCCGGGCCCAACGGCGCCGAGGAGGTGCTGTGGTTCGACGGCGGCTACTACCCGCGCGCCCAGGCCGATGCGGACTTCAAGGACGTCTTCCAGGTGCTCCACCGCGACCTTCAGGCGGCCGGCGAGGTCATGTGGGACCGGACCACGCCGCACGGCACCGCCCTGGACCGGATGTCCCTGCGGGAGTGGATCGACAGCCGGGTCCCCGGCGGCTCCGCCTCCCGGCTGGGACAGTTCCTCGACGTCGCGTACAGCATCGAGTACGGGCTCGACACCACCGAGCAGTCCGCGCTCGCGCTTGTGCTGCTGTTGGGCTACCAGCCCAATCCCGGGCACTTCAACGTCTGGGGGTCGTCCGACGAGCGCTACCACATCAGGGGCGGCAACGACCTGCTGCCGCATGCCATCGCGGACAGCCTGGCCGACGGCACCCTGCGCCGGGGATGGCGGCTGGAGCACCTGCGGGCCAACGGCGACGGGACGCAGACGCTCACCTTCGAGGAGGGCGGAGCCACCCGGACCGTCACCGCCGACCACACGGTTCTGTGCCTGCCGCTGCCGGTGCTGCAGGGGCTCGACCCGGTCGCCGCCGGATTCGACCCGCGGATGCGGGGGCTGCTGAGCGACGCGCGGATGGGCACCTGCACCAAGCTGAACATACAGTTCGGCTCCCGCCCCTGGCGCGGCGCCGGGCCGTGGCCGGGTGTCTCCGCCGGAGACACGTTCACCGGGGACCGGATCCAGCAGCTCTGGGACGCGACGAAGACGCAGGCGGGAGACGGGGGCATTCTCATCCAGTTCAACAGCGGCAGCCCGGCCGCCGCCCTCGCCCCAGGCACTCCCTTCGCCACGGAGTCCGATCCGTACGTGCGGGACCTGGTGGGGCGGAGACTGGCCGCGGTGGAGCGGATCTTCCCCGGGACGTCCGCCGCCTGGGCGGGGCGCGCCCAGCTGTCGGCCTGGCACCGGCACCCGCACGCGCTCGGCGCGTACTCGGCGTGGCCGGTGGGGTACGTCAGCCGGTACGCCGGGTACGAGGGCACGGCGCAGGGACACGTGCACCTGGCGGGCGAGCACTGCGCGTACGACTTCCAGGGGTTCATGGAAGGCGGCGCGGCGGAGGGCGAGCGGGCGGCGCGGGAGGTGATCGCGGCGGTGCGGTGACAGCCGGGGGCTCCGCCCCGCCCGACACGCCCGGTTCAGCCGCCGTAAGCCCCGCTCGCCGTCAGCCTCAGGGCCGTGTCGATCAACGGGACGTGGCTGAAGGCCTGGGGGAAGTTGCCGACCTGGCGCTGGAGGCGGGGGTCCCACTCCTCGGCCAGCAGCCCCAGGTCGTTCCGGAGGGCGAGGAGCTTCTCGAAGAGCTGGCGGGCCTCGTCGACGCGGCCGATCATCGCCAGGTCGTCGGCCATCCAGAAGGAGCACGCCAGGAACGCGCCCTCGTCGCCGGGCAGGCCGTCCACGCCCTCGTCGGAGCCCTGGGTCGGGTAGCGCAGGATGAAGCCGTCGGGTGTGGACAGCTCCCGCTGGATGGCCTCGATGGTGCCGATGACCCGCTTGTCGTCCGGAGGCAGGAAGCCCATCTGCGGGATGAGGAGCAGCGACGCGTCCAGCTCCGCGGAGCCGTACGACTGCGTGAAGGTGTTGCGTTCCGGGTCGTAGCCCTTCTCGCACACGTCCCGGTGGATCTCGTCGCGCAGCTCCCGCCACCGCTCCAGCGGGCCGTCGGCGTCGCCGGACTCGACGAGCTTGATCGTACGGTCGACGGCCACCCACGCCATGACCTTCGAGTGCACGAAGTGGCGGCGCGGTCCGCGCACCTCCCAGATGCCCTCGTCGGGCTCCGTCCAGTGCTTCTCCAGGTAGTGGATCAGCTTGATCTGGAGCAGGGCGGCGTAGTCGTTGCGGGCCAGACCGGTCATGTGTGCCAGGTGCAGCGCCTCGGTGACCTCCCCGTACACGTCCAGCTGGAGCTGCGCGGCGGCGCCGTTGCCGACCCGGACCGGGGCGGAGTTCTCGTACCCGGGCAGCCAGTCCAGCTCGGCCTCGCCCAGCTCGCGCTCCCCCGCGATGCCGTACATGATCTGGAGGTTCTCGGGGTCGCCGGCGACCGCGCGCAGCAGCCACTCGCGCCAGGCGCGGGCCTCCTCGCGGTAGCCGGTGCGCAGCAGCGAGGAGAGCGTGATCGCCGCGTCCCGCAGCCAGGTGTAGCGGTAGTCCCAGTTCCGGACGCCGCCGATGTCCTCGGGGAGGGAGGTGGTCGGCGCGGCGACGATGCCGCCGGTGGGAGCGTAGGTGAGGGCCTTGAGGGTGATCAGGGAACGGATCACGGACTCGCGGTACGGGCCCCGGTAGGTGCAGTGGTCGACCCACTCGCGCCAGAAGTCGGCCGTGGCCTCCAGCGCCGCCTCGGGGTCGGGCAGCGGCGGCTGCGGAAGGTGCGACGGCTGCCAGCTCAGCGTGAAGGCGACGCGCTCGCCGGGATTGACCGTGAAGTCGGAGTACGTCGTCAGTTGCTCGCCGTGCGTCTCGCTGGGCGTGTCCAGCCAGACCGAGTCCGGTCCGGCGACGGCGACCGTGCGGTTGTCGACCTTGTGCACCCACGGCACGACCCGGCCGTACGAGAAGCGCATCCGCAGCGCCGAGCGCATCTTCACGCGGCCGCTGACGCCCTCCACGATCCGCACCAGCTGGGGTGCGCCGTCACGGGGCGGCATGAAGTCGGTGACGCGGACGGTGCCGCGGTCGGTGTCCCACTCGGACTCCAGGATCAGGGAGTCGCCCAGGTAGCGGCGGCGGTCCGCGGCCGGGGGCTCGGTGCCCTCCGGATGCTGCGGTCCGATCCGCCAGAAACCGTGCTCCTCGGTCCCGAGGAGTCCCGCGAAGACGGCGTGCGAGTCGAAGCGGGGCAGACACAGCCAGTCGGCCGTGCCGTCCCGGCAGACCAGCGCGGCGGTCTGCATGTCTCCGATGAGTGCGTAGTCCTCGATGCGCCCGGCCACGTGCATCTCCAGTCGAACGGCCACGTTCGCCCCGCGGGGCGCTTACTGGGGTCAGGGTCAAGGATCGTTGACGCGAGGGGGTCCCGGGGACGGGCGGGGTGGTGCCGTATGACGGGGCCTGACTCGGCAACGGATGTCCGAGCAGAATACGACGTGCCCGGGGCCCCTGTGTGATCTTCCTGGTAGTCGGGATGCGCCCGGATGGTCCGATCGGGTGAGCGGGTACCCCATTGTGCGATTACCTGCACGACCGGTCACGATCATCTGTTTCGCACACGCCCGAACGGGTCACCGGTGACGATCGAACTGATCCGCACGCGACTGAACATTGGCTGGATTGTGAGGTCAGCGTGGCCGGAACGCGGTCACCCTCGGTCGCTGATACCCTGGTAGCCCGTGGACCGGTGGGCGCCGCAGAACCAATCGGCGGCCCCCGAACCGCAGCGACGGCACCCCCGGAGACCTCGGGATTCCTCCCTCCAGGTTTCCGGATCGGACGCCGGTACGCACCTCCAGACCGCGACCACGGGAGCCCCCTCTTGGCCATGCCGCCCGCTGCCTTTAGAAGCAGCACAGCTTCGACGACCAAGCACATCTTCGTCACCGGGGGTGTCGCCAGCTCCCTCGGCAAGGGCCTCACCGCCTCCAGCCTGGGTGCGCTCCTCAAGGCCCGCGGCCTGCGGGTCACCATGCAGAAGCTCGACCCCTACCTGAACGTCGACCCGGGCACCATGAACCCGTTCCAGCACGGCGAGGTGTTCGTCACCAACGACGGCGCCGAGACCGACCTGGACATCGGCCACTACGAGCGCTTCCTGGACGTCGACCTCGACGGTTCCGCCAACGTCACCACCGGCCAGGTCTACTCCACGGTCATCGCCAAGGAGCGGCGCGGCGAGTACCTCGGTGACACCGTGCAGGTCATCCCGCACATCACCAACGAGATCAAGCACCGCATCCGCCGTATGGCCACGGAGGACGTGGACGTGGTGATCACCGAGGTCGGCGGTACCGTCGGTGACATCGAGTCCCTGCCGTTCCTGGAGACCGTCCGCCAGGTCCGCCACGAGGTCGGCCGGGACAACGTCTTCGTCGTGCACATCTCGCTGCTGCCCTACATCGGCCCGTCCGGCGAGCTGAAGACCAAGCCGACCCAGCACAGCGTCGCCGCGCTGCGGAACATCGGCATCCAGCCCGACGCGATCGTGCTGCGCGCCGACCGCGAGGTGCCCACCGCCATCAAGCGCAAGATCTCGCTGATGTGCGACGTCGACGAGGCGGCCGTGGTCGCGGCCATCGACGCCAAGTCGATCTACGACATCCCCAAGGTGCTGCACACCGAGGGCCTCGACGCGTACGTGGTGCGCAAGCTGGACCTGCCGTTCCGGGACGTCGACTGGACGGTCTGGGAGGACCTGCTGGACCGGGTCCACAACCCCGACCACGAGGTGACCGTCGCCCTTGTCGGCAAGTACATCGACCTGCCCGACGCCTACCTGTCGGTGACCGAGGCCATGCGCGCCGGCGGCTTCGCCAACAAGGCTCGGGTCAAGGTCAAGTGGGTGACCTCGGACGACTGCAAGACACAGGCGGGCGCCGCCGAGCAGCTCGGGGACGTCGACGCGATCGTCATCCCCGGCGGCTTCGGCGAGCGCGGCGTCAACGGCAAGGTCGGCGCGATCCAGTACGCCCGCGAGAACCGGATCCCGCTGCTCGGGCTGTGCCTGGGCCTCCAGTGCATCGTCGTCGAGGCGGCGCGGAACCTCGCGGGGATCCCGGACGCGAACTCCACGGAGTTCGACCCGGCCACCGCGCACCCCGTCATCTCGACGATGGAGGAGCAGCTCGCGTACGTCGAGGGCGCGGGCGACCTGGGCGGCACCATGCGGCTCGGCCTCTACCCGGCGAAGCTCGCGGAGGGCTCCGTCGTGCGCGAGGCGTACGGCGACCAGCCCTACGTGGAGGAGCGCCACCGGCACCGCTACGAGGTGAACAACGGCTACCGCGCCGAGCTGGAGAAGAAGGCCGGGATCGTCTTCTCCGGCACGTCCCCGGACAACAAGCTCGTCGAGTACGTCGAGTACCCGCGTGACGTGCACCCCTACCTGGTCGCCACCCAGGCGCACCCGGAGCTGAAGTCCCGCCCCACCCGCCCGCACCCGCTGTTCGCGGGCCTGGTCAAGGCCGCGGTCGAGCGCCAGCAGGCGGCGCAGTAGGCGGCGAAGTGGGCCGCCGCGTATAGGCGATACGGTTGACCGGGGTGCGGGCCTGTGGGCCCGCACCCCGGTTTCCGTACGAGGGAGGATGCACGTCATGGCCATCAGGGACACCCCGGAGGAGTGGCGGGTCACGGCCACCGCGACGCCGTTCCAGGGGAACAAGACGAGTGTCCGCACCGACAGCGTCGTCATGCCGGACGGCTCCGTGGTGAGCCGCGACTACCAGGTCCACCCCGGGTCGGTGGCCGTGCTCGCCCTGGACGGCCAGGACCGGGTCGTGGTCCTGCGTCAGTACCGCCACCCCGTGCGGCAGAAGCTCTGGGAGATCCCGGCCGGGCTGCTGGACGTGCCCGGCGAGAACCCGCTGCACGCGGCACAGCGCGAGCTGTACGAGGAGGCGCACCTCAAGGCGGAGCAGTGGAACGTCCTGACCGACGTCTACACCACGCCCGGCGGCTGTGACGAAGCCGTGCGGGTCTTCCTGGCGCGCGGCCTGTCGGACGCCGAGGGCGACCGCTTCGAAGTCTCCGAGGAGGAGGCCGACATGGAGCTGGCGCGGGTGCCGCTGGTGGAGCTGGCACGTGGTGCCCTGGCGGGTGAGCTGCACAACAACTGCCTGGTGGTGGGCGTGTTGTCGCTGCTGGCGGCGCGGGCGACGGACGGCGTCGAGGCGCTGCGTGCCGCGGACGCGGAGTGGCCGGCCCGGCCGTTCGAGGCGTAGGGGCGGGGCCGCGGCGTCGCCCCCTCCGGGCCGGTCTGACGATCGGTTGATCCGATCGGGGGATGTGCGGGCGGTGCTCCGCGCGGAACCCCCACGGGGCGGGGCTACGCTCGGATCACCCGTACGGAGACCCGGCGGGATCGGCTTGAGCGCAGGCGGACGGGAGCGTGGCCCGTGACGGATCAGGCGGTGGACATCGGCGACGCCGAGCGGCCCCGGACGGCCGGCCCCGCCGGGTCCCGCACGTCGCGGGACCACACCCTCGGCCAGGGGGCGGTCCCGGCATCCGCCGCGCCCGCCGCCGGGGAGGCGGCCGGCCGTACCCCCCAGCCCCGAGCGGCCGGTGCCGCCGATCCGGCGGCACCGGGGACCCGTCCGCGCGGGGGCGTCGGCTCTGACGAGCGCTCGGGGGAAGAGGACATGGCCGCCGCGCCGGGCGGGGGGCGCCGCCGTCCGCCCGCGGACACGGCCTCCGGGGAGAGCACGGCAGGCGAAGGCGCCGCAGGGGCCGGGGCAACCGGGCGGCCGGGTGAGGATGCTGGGACGGAGCGGGTTCCGGCCGGTGGCGGGTCCGCCGGGCGGGACGGTGCCGCCACGGACGGCGGCGATGGCGCGGGCGCCGGGCGGGCGCGGGACGCCGTACACCGGGGCGATTCCGCTACGGGCCCGGGCGTCGTGCGTGGTGACGAGCGGGTTCCGGGGGCGGGCGAAGGGCCTGGGGAGCCGGCCGGGGGCGAGAACGCGCGGGAGCGCACGTGTCAGGTTTCGGGGCCGCGGCGTCGGGCGGGGGCCGAGGTGCCGGGGGAGCACGGCGGCCGGGTGAGCGGCTTGGTGCCGGGCGAGACGGGCGGATGCGCGTCCGAGGAGCCCGGCGGCCGCGAGAGGGACCGGGTGTCCGAGGAGTCCGCGGGCCACGGGAGTGACCCGGTGGCGGGGGAGCGTGCACATCGGGTGGGTGGGCGTGAGCCCGGGGAGTCCGCTGGTCGCAAGGGGGAACGGGTGTCAGGGGAGTCGGGTGGGCGCGTGCCCGGGGGCGCTGGCGGCCGGGGGGCCGCGGAGCCCGGTGACCGGGCGGAGGCCGGGACCGGTGGTCGGGCGGCGGGAGGCCCTGAAAGGCCCGGGCCCCGGGGGTTCGTGGGGCGGGAGCGGGAGTTGCGGGCCCTGCGGGCGGACATCTCGCGGGCCGGGCTCGACACGTTGGCAGGGCGGAAGGCACCGCGGGCCCGCGTTCTGCTGATCGCCGGTCGGCCCGGGTCCGGGCGTACCGCTCTGGCCGAGGCGCTGGTGCGGGAACTGGCCGTGGGATACCGCGACGGTGTGCTGCGGGCGCGGCTGAGCGAGCCGGGCGGTGAGCCCGTGCCTGTCGAGCGCGTCGCGCGGGGCATGCTCGACGCGCTGGGCGTCGCCGCGCCGCCGGGAGCGGATCAGGACGAGCTGAGCGGGCTGCTGCGCGACACCCTGCACGAGCGGCGCGCGCTGCTGCTGCTCGACGACGCTGCCGACGCGGAACAGGTGGACGCGCTGCTGCCCGACAACTCCGCGTGCCTGGTCGTGGCCGTCGCCGCGGGCCCGCTCACCGGCATCCCGGACGTGCGGCCCTGCACCCTCGGCGGACTGGACGTGAAGTCCGGTGTCGAGCTGCTGCTCGGCTGCGCCGGATCCGTACGGATCACCGTCGACCCGCAGGCCGCCGAAACGCTCAGCGAGCTGTGCGCCGGGCAGCCCGCCGCCCTGGTCCTGGCCGGGGGCCGGCTCGCGGCCCGGCCCACCGCGTCCGTCGCGGACCTGGTCCAGCGGATGCGGGCGGTGCCCGACGAGCCCGAGACGCCTGCCACGCTGCGGCCCCTCGCCCGCGCCTTCCACCTCGCCTACGAGGTCCTGCCCGCCTCCGGCGCCCGAGCGCTGCGGCTGCTCGCCCTCGCCCCGCTGGGCCTGGCCGACGCCCAGACGCTCTCCGCCCTGGTCGGCTGCTCGGTCTCCACCGCGGACGCCCTGCTCGACGATCTCGCGGCCTTCGGCTTCGTACGGGAGGCAGAGCAGGGCCAGTACGAGGTACCCGGGTGTCTGATGCCGCTGCTCCGGGCGCGGCTCGCCGCCGAGGACCGGCCCGCCGAGGTGCAGCTCGCGCGGGCCCGCATGCTGGAGCGGACCGTACGGCTCCTGCAGTCCTGCCGAGCGGTCACCGAACCTGAGGGTGCCACCTCCCGGCGGCGTCTCGCGGGTCTGCCCCGCAACCTGCGTTTCACCGGACCGGACGCCGCCGCGGACTGGCTGCGGGCCCGGCAGCCCGCGCTGCTGGCCGCCGCCCGGCTCGCCGTGGCCGACGGGGAGCTGGACACGCTGGCCCGGCGGCTGATCGCCGCCCTCGTGCGGGCTCTTACCGCGCACCGGGGTGCCGAGGCCGCCGCGCCCGAGCTGTACGGGCTGCACCGGCTCGTCCTGGACGTCGCGGAGCGCCGCGGGCTGCACCGCGAGCGGGCCGCGGCGCTGCTCAACCTGGCCGACCTGGACGCCCGCACCGGCCGCACCCGCGACGCCCTGGCCCGGTACCGGGCCGCGCTGGACGCCGGGCGCCTGGCCGGGGACCCCTACGCGACCGGCCGCGCCATGGAATCCGTGGGCGGCACCTACCAGGAGCTGGGCGACTGGGACCGGGCCGCCGACTGGTACGGGCGGGCGCTCGCCCAGCGCCTCGCCCGGGACGAGCGGGCCGACCAGGCACGGCTGTACGGCAGGCTCGGAGCCGTGCACACCTATGCCGGGCGGTACGGGGAGGCCCTGCGCGACTGGCGGGCGGCAGCCGCCGCGCACCGGCGGCTCGGGGACGCCGGGGGTCACGCCCGGGCGCTGAGCGAGGCGGCGCGCGTGCAGGAGTACGCGGGGCGCTTCGAGGAGTCGGCGCGCACCTGTGAGGAGGCCGCCGAGGGAGCCCGTCGCGCCGGGGACGTACGGCTGCACGCGGCGCTGCGGCTGCGGCTCGCGGACACCCTGGAACGGCTCGGTGACCCGGTCGCGGCCCGGCTGCACCGGGTCGCCGCCGACCGGCTGCTGGAGCCCCCGCGCGGGCCCCGCCGTACTGGGGACGGGGAGGGACCCGCAGGTCATGGCGCCCCTGCCGACTCTGCCACCACCGCCCCGTCCACCTACGAAATCCGTAGTGGTTCCCAGAAAAATTAATGCTTTGTAAGGCTAGACACGGGGAAGTCCTTCATTAGACTGGCTGCGCCGCGGTTAATCGCGGTGTGTCCCGGTGTGCCATGCTGGCATCGGGTATGTACCGCTGAGTAGCGGTTTGCCCCAGTACCCCCTGATTCAAGGACCGTGATCGACGTGAAGGTCGGCATCCCCCGCGAGGTCAAGAACAACGAGTTCCGCGTGGCCATCACGCCTGCCGGTGTGCACGAGCTCGTCCGCAACGGCCACGAGGTCTACATCGAGCAGAACGCCGGTGTGGGCTCCTCGATCACGGACAAGGAGTTCGTCGCCGCCGGCGCGCGGATCCTCCCCACCGCCGACGAGGTCTGGGCCACCGCCGACCTCCTGCTGAAGGTCAAGGAGCCCATCGCGGAGGAGTACCACCGCCTCCGCAAGGACCAGACCCTCTTCACCTACCTGCACCTCGCCGCCTCCCGCGAGTGCACCGACGCACTGCTGGAGTCGGGCACCACCGCCATCGCGTACGAGACGGTCGAGCTGCCCAGCCGCGCGCTGCCGCTGCTCGCCCCGATGTCCGAGGTCGCGGGCCGCCTCGCCCCGCAGGTCGGCGCCTACCACCTGATGCGCTCGGCCGGCGGCCGCGGTGTGCTGCCCGGCGGCGTGCCCGGCACGCACGCCGGCAGGGCCGTCGTCATCGGCGGCGGCGTATCCGGCTGGAACGCCACCCAGATCGCGGTCGGCATGGGCTTCCACGTGACCCTCCTCGACCGCGACATCAACAAGCTGCGCGAGGCCGACAAGGTCTTCGGCACGAAGGTCCAGACCGTCGTCTCCAACGCCTTCGAGCTGGAGAAGGCCGTCACCGAGGCCGATCTCGTCATCGGTGCCGTGCTCATCCCGGGCGCCAAGGCCCCGAAGCTGGTCACCAACGAGCTGGTCGCCAAGATGAAGCCCGGAAGTGTCCTTGTCGACATCGCCATCGACCAGGGCGGCTGCTTCGAGGACTCCCGGCCGACCACGCACGCCGAGCCGACCTTCCGGGTCCACGACTCGGTCTTCTACTGCGTGGCCAACATGCCGGGCGCCGTCCCCAACACCTCCACGTACGCCCTCACCAACGCCACGCTGCCGTACATCGTGTCGCTGGCGAACAACGGCTGGGTCGAGGCGCTGCGCCGTGACCCGGCGCTGGCCAGGGGTCTCAACACCCATGACGGCAAGGTGGTTTACAAGGAGGTCGCGGAGGCGCACGGCCTGGAGCACATCGAGCTGGACACCCTGATCGGCTGACGTTCCCCGCCTGATTCCCGGGCCGACGGTCAACGGGCACCGTCAACCTCACGCAACCGGCCGGACCTTGTTCGACAAGGTCCGGCCGGACGTGCGTCCGGGTCCGGCCCACCCCTCGCGCAAGTCGCCGTGAACGTAACCCTTTAACCGTTTCGCACACCGGCGAAACAGAAGGATCGGCGGTCATGCACCCTTGACAGGAAGGCGTTCGGTTGCCGACACATCACGCCGCGTCCGGCCGATTGTGTTGCTGCGGAGTGGTGACACGCCATAGAGTCGCCAACCGTCGGCATGGTGCCACGCTGACCTATCGACAAGTTTCCTGACCGCATCCAAGGAGGTAAGACGACTTGTGAATGAGTCGACATTTACTCCCGGGGATGCCCATCCAGGAACGCCGGGTCCTGGCCGCTTCGCCGGTCACGCCGGCCGGGGAGGTCCGTCGGCCGGGCTTGAGGCTGTCGGCTCCGTCGCCGTCCGGACCTTCGCGAACCACCAGCACATGACGACAGCCCACACGATGAAGACGATGGACGGCCAACACGTGAACGCCATGGCCGGCGACGAGGGTGGCCACGGGTCCACGCACTTCGCCGCCTACGACGAGCTGCCCGACGGGCACTTCTACGACCCCGACGCCGAGTACGAGCCAGATCCGGAGTACGCGGCCACCCTCGCGCCCGACGCCGCCCGGCAGCGTCGCGAGCGGATCGGCCCGACCGGAAGGCCCCTGCCGTACTTCCCGATCCCGGGACCGCTGACCGAGCACGGCCCCGCGAAGATCATTGCGATGTGCAACCAGAAGGGCGGTGTGGGCAAGACCACGTCGACCATCAATCTGGGAGCCGCACTCGCGGAGTACGGACGACGGGTGCTGCTGGTCGACTTCGACCCGCAGGGAGCGCTGTCGGTCGGCCTCGGCGTCAACCCGATGGAGCTGGACCTCACCGTCTACAACCTGCTCATGGAGCGGGGCATGTCGGCGGACGAGGTGCTGCTGAAGACCGCCGTGCCCAACATGGACCTGCTGCCGAGCAACATCGACCTCTCGGCCGCCGAGGTGCAGTTGGTGAGCGAGGTCGCGCGCGAGTCCACGCTGCAGCGGGCGCTGAAGCCGCTGCTGCCGGACTACGACTACATCGTGATCGACTGTCAGCCCTCGCTGGGCCTGCTGACCGTGAACGCCCTGACGGCGGCTCACAAGGTGATAGTGCCGCTGGAGTGCGAGTTCTTCGCGCTGCGGGGCGTGGCCCTGCTGACGGAGACCATCGAGAAGGTCCAGGAGCGGCTCAACCCGGAGCTGGAGCTGGACGGCATCCTCGCGACGATGTACGACTCGCGGACGGTGCACAGCCGTGAGGTGCTGGCCCGGGTCGTCGAGGCCTTCGACGAGCACGTGTACCACACGGTGATCGGCCGGACCGTGCGCTTCCCTGAGACCACGGTGGCGGGCGAGCCCATCACCACGTACGCCTCGAACTCGGTGGGTGCAGCCGCCTACCGCCAGCTCGCCAGGGAGGTGCTCGCCCGGTGTCACGCCGAGTGAGTCTGCCCGGTGCCGACGAGCTGTTCCGTACGACCGGGGGGATGCCGCTGCAGGCGTCGTCGCCCCGCCGCCCCGCGGGGGCCGCGGCCGAGGGTGACGCGGCCCCGGAGACCCGGGTGCCGGGCCCGGCGACCGGGTCCGGGGCTCCGGCCGCTCCGGGCGGTGCCCCGGGGGCCTCGTCCGAGGAGCACGGAACGGCCTCGGGTGAGCCCGGCGACGCCGCGGAGCGCTCGCGCGGGCGCGAGGCGGCGGAGGACGAGCAGGGACGGGCCGGCGGACCGGCCGCGCGGGCCGCGGCCAGGGCCGCGAAGAGCGCCGGAGG
>NZ_JADWYO010000075.1 GCF_022414595.1 Streptomyces sp. MUM 203J
GCCCGGCCCCGCTTCCCGCCTCGGCCCCGGCGACCAGGCGCTCGCGCGGACCGAGCCCGCCCGCTCCAGGGCCCGGAGAGCGGGATGGCCCGGGGCGTACGGGACCGGGAGGCCCGTGCCCGGCGTCGCCCGGGCCAGGGGGTCCAGCGCGCCCGCCGGGGTGGCCGCCGCCCGGAGCAGGGGACCCTCGGAACCCTCCGAGAGGTCCAGCAGGGCCGCGTCCGCGAAACCGGCCAGGGCGAAGTCCAGATGGACCGTCGCCGCCTCCATCGGGTCCTCGCACTCCGCCGCCGCACCGCCCGCCCGGTGCAGCTGGCCCGAGCGGAAGCGCAGCCGGTCCGCCTCCTGCTCGGCGAGCCGCGCGCGCGTCACGTCCTGGAAGAGCCACGCCACGCCCAGCGGCGCGGGCTCCTGCGACATCGGGGACGTCAGCCGCACGAAGCCGCTGCGCCAGCAGCGCCGGACCTCGCCGTCCGCGGTGCGCACCGTCACCCACAGATCGGCCGGGGGCTGCGGCTCGGCACCCTCGGCAAGGGCGTGTTCCAGCGCCGCCTCCAGCTGCTCGACGCCCTGTGCGACCACATCGCCCAGCGGGAGGCCCAGCAGCGCCGTACGGGTGCGGCCCAGCGCCCGCGCCCCGTGTGCGTTCACGACGGCCGGGCGCAGATCCGCGTCCACCACCAGCACGCCCCACGGCACGTCCGAGAACAGCGCCTCGCTCAGCGCGACCGACCGCTCGAAGTCCAGCTGCGCGTGCACCTCGCCGAAGGCCCAGAACACCCCGGCCGGGCGGCCGTCCGCGCCCCGCACACCCGCCGACTGGACCCGTACGAGCACCCGGCCGCCGTCCCTGTGCAGCAGCGCGCATTCGTGGACGCGGCGCTCGGGAGCACTCGCCATGGCCACCGCCAGCCGGTTCCGCACCTCCCCGGCGTCCGCCGCGCGCACCGCCCAGCCGGCCAGGCCCCGCCGCCCCACGGCCTCCCCGGCCGGCCAGCCGAGGATCCGCTCGGCCTCGCGGTTCCAGTGGGTGACGGTGCCCTCCGCGTCGAACGCGACCAGCCCCGCGTCCATCCCGTCGAGCAGCGAGGCGAGCAGGTCGGCGCCCGCCCGGCCGGTATCCCCGCCGGGAGCCTCCGCCTCCTCGCCCGTACCCGCGTCTGTGCCCGTGCCCGTACGGCCTCCGGACGCGCTCATCCCGGCACCCCCTGCAGGACGTGTCCTCGCGTGCAATCGCACGTGCCCGGCCATTCAACCCTCCCAGTGACCCAGGACACACCTGGTTCGGGAAAATCGGTTGTGGCGGGCGGCGGCGGGTTCCTAGTGTGGCGGCACACGAGAAAGGAGGTGATCCGGAAGTGGTTTCTTTTCGGATGCGTGAGGTGACTGCGGGCTGAGGCCTGCCGTCACATGACGGCAGGCCTCCTGCCGTACACCCAAGCAGTCACCGGCCCGCGGGCTTGTCGGCACATCCGGCCGACCTCCCTTGTCGACAGGGAGAGCCGAGCCCGCGGGCTTTCTCGTGCCTAGGGGGCCAGGCGCTCCACGCGCCAGCCGCCCGTCTCCTCCTCGCGGACGTACCTCAGCCTGTCGTGCAGGCGGTTCTCGTGGCCCTGCCAGAACTCCACCGCGTCCGGCACGACCAGACAGCCGCCCCAGTGCGGCGGCACCGGCACCTGTTCGCCCTCCGGGTGGCGCGCGGCCAGCTCCTCGTACCTCCGCAGCAGTTCGGCGCGCGAGCCGATCACCGCCGACTGGTCGCTGGCCCAGGAGCCGAGCTGCGAGCCGTGCGGGCGGGTCCGGAAGTACGCGGCGGTCTCGTCGCGTCCCACGCGGGTGACCCGGCCGGTGACGACCACCTGGCGGGCGATCGGGTGCCAGGGGAACAGCAGCGACGCGTACGGGTTGGCGTCCAGTTCGCGGCCCTTGCGGGACGCGTAGTTCGTGTAGAAGACGAACCCGCGCGCGTCGTAGTGCTTGAGGAGGACCGTACGGGAGGAGGGGCGGCCCTCCGGGGTCGCCGTCGACACGATCACGGCGTTCGGCTCGTGGATCTCGGCGCTGGCCGCCGCTTCCTTGAACCAGTGGACGAACTGGGTCATCGGGTCCGCGGCGAGGTCGCGCTCGGACAGCTCGGCCGTGTGGTACTGCTCGCGCATGGGCGCCGGGTCGAGTTCCGGCGCGATGCCGAGTTCGGTGTCGGGTTCCGGGGCGGCCGGATCGGGAGCGTCGGTCACAGCGCCCATCCTGCCGCAGCGGGTGAGTGTGCCCGGCGACCGAGGGGGGTAATCCTCCCCGCCCGGATCGGCGCAGTGTGCCTGACGTCACGCTTCCCCGCATCGGTGGAACCCGACAGACTCTTCCGCTGGGTCACTGTTCCCTCCGTACACACCACCATCGAGGAGCCGCTGATGTCCGACTTCGTACCCGGGCTCGAAGGAGTCGTCGCGTTCGAGACGGAGATCGCCGAACCGGACAAGGAGGGCGGCGCCCTCCGGTACCGGGGCGTCGACATCGAGGACCTGGTGGGCCAGGTGTCCTTCGGGAACGTCTGGGGACTGCTCGTGGACGGGGCGTTCGACCCCGGTCTGCCGCCCGCCGAGCCCTTCCCGATCCCGGTGCACTCCGGTGACATCCGGGTCGACGTTCAGTCCGCGCTGGCCATGCTGGCGCCCGTGTGGGGCCTGAAACCGCTGCTGGACATCGACGCCGAGCGGGCGCGGGACGATCTGGCCCGGGCGGCCGTCATGGCACTGTCCTACGTGGCGCAGAGCGCGCGGGGACAGGGACTGCCGATGGTGCCGCAGCGGGAGATCGACAAGGCGCAGTCGGTGGTCGAGCGGTTCATGATCCGCTGGCGCGGCGAGCCGGACCCGAGGCACGTCAAGGCGGTCGACGCCTACTGGACGTCGGCGGCGGAGCACGGCATGAACGCGTCCACGTTCACCGCGCGGGTCATCGCGTCGACCGGCGCGGACGTCGCGGCGGCGCTGTCGGGTGCGGTGGGCGCCATGTCCGGTCCGCTGCACGGGGGCGCCCCGTCGCGGGTCCTCGGCATGATCGAGGAGATCGAGCGTACGGGTGACGCCCAGGCGTACGTGCGGAACGCCCTCGACCGGGGCGAGCGGCTCATGGGCTTCGGGCACCGGGTGTACCGCGCGGAGGACCCGCGCGCGCGGGTGCTGCGGCGGACCGCGAAGGAACTGGGCGCGCCGCGGTTCGAGGTGGCGGAGGCGCTGGAGAGGGCGGCGCTCGAGGAGCTGCACGCGCGGCGGCCCGACCGGGTGCTGGCGACGAACGTGGAGTTCTGGGCGGCGATCGTGCTGGACTTCGCGGAGGTGCCGGCGCACATGTTCACGTCCATGTTCACCTGCGCGCGCACGGCCGGGTGGTCGGCGCACATCCTGGAGCAGAAGCGGACGGGGCGGCTGGTGCGGCCGTCGGCGCGGTACGTGGGACCGGGGGCGCGGAGCCCTCGTGAGATCGCGGGGTACGGCGAGATCGTGGGCTGAGCCCCACGATCTCGCTGCGGGCGCGGCGTCAGCCCAGCGCCGCGTCCAGCAGCCTCGCCCACTGGGCGACCACCCGCCGCCGCCTCGCCGTGTCGTCCGTCAGCAGGGTCGCCAGGCCCAGGCCGCGGGCCATGTCGAGGAGGCCCTGGACGGTTTCGCGGACTCCGGGGCGTGACTCGTCCGCGCCGAGCAGCTCGACGGCCATGCGGTGGGCCTCCCGGCCCACCCGGGCCTCCAGTTCGGTGACGCGCGGGCGGAGCTGCTCCTCGGAGGAGGCGGCGACCCAGAGGTGGAGGGCCGCGCGGAACAGGGGGCCCGTGTAGAGGCCGACCAGGGCGGAGACCACCTCCTCGCGGCTCCGCCCGGTGAGCCCGCGCAGGGCCTGGGAGCGCTCCTCGGCGACGTACTCGACCGCCGCCGTGAACAGGTCCTCCCGCGTCGGGAAGTGGTGCTGTGCCGCCCCCCGCGAGACGCCCGCGTGTTCCGCGACCACCGAGACCGTGGAGCCCGCCCAGCCGCGTTCGGCCAGACAGGCCACCGCCGACTCCAGGAGCCGCCGCCGGGTCGCGCGGCTGCGGTCCTGCTTCGGTGTGCGGGCGGAGAACGCCTCGGTCAGATCGCCCATACGGGATCCCGTCTCTCCAGGAAGGCCGTCATTCCCTCACGCGCCTCCGCCGAGGCGAAGAGCGCAGCCGAGCGCCCCACGAATTCCTCCGCGTCGCGCTCGAAGGTTTCCAGCACCCTAGCCGCCACCAGCCGTTTCGACGCGGCCAGCCCCTGGGGGGAGGCCCGGCGGAGGGACCGCAGGACGGGGCTCAGGGCCTCGTCCGCCTCTGGTGCGGCCACCGTGGCCAGGCCCATCCGCACCGCCTCCGCCGCGCCGAACCGTTCCCCGGTGAGGTAGTAGCGGCCCGCCGCCCGGGGCTCGACACGCGGCAGCACCGTCAGGGAGATCACCGCCGGGGCCAGCCCGAGGCGTACCTCCGTGAACGCGAAGTCCGAGGCCTCCGACACGGCGACGATGTCGCAGGCCCCCAGCAGCCCCAGGCCCCCGGCCCGTACGTGCCCGTCCACCCGGGCCAGCACCGGCTTCGGCAGTTCCACGATCCGGCGGAGCAGCGCCACCAGCGCGTACGGGTCCGGCGGCGCCTTCAGGTCGGCGCCCGCGCTGAAGGTGTTCCCGGTGTGGGTCAGCACCACCGCCCTGACCCCGGGGTCCGCCCCGCAGGCCGCCAGGGTGTCGGCGAGCCGGGCGACCAGGCCCGCCGACAGGGCGTTGCGGGTCTCCGGGGCGTCGAGGGTGAGGGTGGTGATGCCCGACTCGTGGCTGGTCTTCAGCACGGCCGCCTCCGATCCACGGTGAGTTCAGTACGACTTGGGAAGGCCCAGCGTCTGGTGGGAGACGTAGTTGAGGATCATTTCGCGGCTCACCGGCGCGATCCGGGCCACCCGGGACGCCGCGATCAGCCGGGCCAGGCCGAACTCGCGGGTCAGGCCGTTGCCGCCGAGCGTGTGCACCGCCTGGTCGACCGCCTTCACGCAGGCCTCGCCCGCCGCGTACTTCGCCATGTTGGCCGCCTCGCCCGCGCCGAGGTCGTCGCCCCCGTCGTACAGCGCCGCCGCCTTGCGCATCATGAGCGCGGCCAGTTCGATGTCGATGTGGGCCTGGGCGAGCGGGTGCGCGATCGCCTGGTGGGCGCCGATCGGAGCCTGCCAGACCTGGCGCTCCTTCGCGTACGTCACAGCCCGGTCCAACGCGTACCGGCCCATGCCCAGCGCGAACGCGGCCGTCATGATCCGCTCGGGGTTCAGCCCCGCGAACAGCTGGAGCAGGCCCGCGTCCTCGTCCCCGACCAGCGCGTCCGCCGGGAGCCGCACCTCGTCGAGGGTCAGCTCGAACTGCTTCTCCCGGGCGTCGAGTTCCATGGGGATGTGCGCACGGTGGAAGCCCGGGGTCTCGCGGGGGACGACGAACAGGCAGGGCTTCAGCCTGCCGGTCCTGGCGTCCTCGGTGCGGCCCACGACGAGCGTCGCGTCCGCGATGTCGACACCCGAGACGAACACCTTGCGGCCGTTGAGGACCCAGCCGTCGGGGGTGCGGCGGGCGGTGGTGGTGATGCGGTGGGAGTTGGAGCCCGCGTCGGGCTCGGTGATGCCGAACGCCATCGTGCGGGAGCCGTCGGCCAGCCCGGGCAGCCAGCGCTGCTTCTGCTCGTCGGTGCCGAACCGGGCGATGACCGTGCCGCAGATGGCGGGCGACACGATCATCATCAGGAGGGGGCAGCCTGCCGCGCCCAGCTCCTCCAGCACCAGGGACAGTTCGGTGACGCCCGCGCCTCCGCCGCCGTACTCGGCGGGGATGTTCACGCCCAGGTAGCCGAGCCTGCCCGCCTCCGCCCACAGGCCGTCGTGGTCGGCGCTGCCGGCGTGCTTCCGGCCGAAGACGGCCACTGCGGTGCGGAGGGCGGTCTGTTCCTCGGTCTCGGTGATGACGCTCATGCCTTTTCCTCCTGTACGGGACGTACGACGGCGAGCAGGGCGCCTTGCTCGACCTGGTGGCCGGGCCTGGCGTGGAGCGTGGTGAGGGTGCCGGAGGCGGGAGCGGTGACGCGGTGCTCCATCTTCATGGCCTCCAGCCAGACGAGCGGCTGGCCCGCTTCGACCGCGGCCCCTTCGGCCAGCCCCTCCGCGATCCGGACGACCGTGCCGGGCATGGGCGCGAGGAGGGAGCCGGGGGCCGTGCGGGGAGCCGGGTCGGGGAAGCGGGGCCGGGGGGTGAGGCGGTACGCGGCGGCGGGGGTGTCGACGTGGACCGCGGGATCCTCGCCGTACACGGCGATCCGGTACGGGCGTACGACACCGTCCACGTCGAGCCGGACCTCGCCGGGGCGGGCCGACACGACCCGCACGCCGGGGTGGCCGGGGAGCGTGTGGCCGTCGCGGGTGCGGTGGTAGCGGACCTCGTGGGTGGCCGTCCGCCCCTCGTACGTCTTCGTCTGCGGCGGGGACGGGAGGTTGCGCCAGGCTCCCAGGGGGTGGGCTCCGGCGGCCTCGGACAGGGCGGCGGCGATCGCGGCGTGCGCCTCGCCGGGATCGTCCGGGGCGTCGGCCGTCAGTCCGGTCAGGTGGCGGTCGTAGAACGTCGTGTCGGCACCGCCCGGCTTGGTGAACTCCGGGTGGCGCAGGGAGCGGACCAGCAGGTCGCGGTTGGTGGAGGGGCCGTGGACGCGTGCCTGCCGGAGGGCCCGGGCCAGCTTGCGGAGGGCTTCGGCGCGGGTCGGCGCGTGGGCGACGGCCTTGGCGAGGAGGGCGTCGTAGTGGACCGACACGGTGTCCCCGGCCCCGTAGCCGGTGTCGAGCCGTACGCCGTCGACGTCCAGGGTGTGCAGGGTGCCCGTCTGCGGGGCGTACCCACGGGCCGGGTCCTCGGCGTAGAGGCGGGCCTCGACGGCGTGACCGCTCGGCCGCGGCGGCTCGGGCGGGAGGGCGGCGCCTTCCGCGACGCGGAGCTGGAGGGCGACCAGATCGATGCCGAACACGGCCTCGGTGACCGGGTGCTCGACCTGGAGGCGGGTGTTCATCTCCAGGAAGTGGGCCTCGTCCCCGTCGACGAGGAACTCGACGGTGCCCGCGCCGGTGTAGCCGATGGCGCGGGCGGCACGCACGGCCGTGGCCTGGAGCCGGGCGGTCAGCTCGGGCGTCAGGGCGGGGGCCGGGGCCTCCTCGACGACCTTCTGGTGGCGGCGCTGAAGGGAGCAGTCACGGGTGCCGAGCGTCCAGACGGTGCCGTGGGCGTCCGCGAGGACCTGCACCTCGATGTGCCGGCCGCGCTCCACGTACGGCTCCGCGAACACCTCACCGTCCCCGAACGCGGACAGCGCCTCGGCCCTCGCCGCCTCCAGCTGCGCGGCCAGCTCGGCCGGTTCCCGCACGATCCGCATGCCTCGCCCGCCGCCGCCCGCCGCCGCCTTCACCAGCACCGGCAGGTCGGCGGCCGTGAGCGCGGCCGGGTCCAGGGGCGGCGCACCCATGAGCCGCTTGGCCCGGGTCTTGGACGCCATGGCCTCGATGGCGGCCGGCGGCGGCCCGACCCAGGTGAGCCCCGCGCCCTCCACCTCCCTCGCGAACGCGGCGCTCTCGGACAGGAACCCGTACCCGGGGTGCACCGCGTCCGCCCCCGCCGCCAGCGCGGCCTTCACGATCAGGTCGCCCCGCAGATACGTGTCGCCGGGCGCGGCGCCGGGGAGACGTACGGCCGCGTCGGCCAGCCGTACGTGCAGGGCCCCGGCGTCCGGGTCGGAGTGGACGGCGACGGTGGCGATGCCGAGTTCCCGGCAGGTGCGGAAGACGCGGCAGGCGATCTCGCCGCGGTTGGCGACAAGGAGGGTCTCCACGATGGTCTGCCTCACATCCTGAACACGCCGAAGCCGCCTCGCGCGCCTTCGACCGGGGCGGTGTGGATCGCGGACAGGCACAGTCCGAGGACGGTGCGGGTGTCGCGGGGGTCGATGACCCCGTCGTCGTAGAGCCGTCCGGAGAGGAACATCGGCAGCGACTCGGACTCGATCTGCTGCTCGACCAGTGCCCGCAGCGCCGCGTCGCCCTCCTCGTCGTACGGGCGGCCCTTCGCGGCGGCGGACTGGCGGGCGACGATGGACAGGACGCCGGCGAGCTGCTGAGGGCCCATGACGGCGGACTTGGCGCTGGGCCAGGCGAAGAGGAAGCGCGGGTCGTACGCCCGGCCGCACATGCCGTAGTGCCCGGCGCCGTAACTCGCTCCCACCAGAACGGATATGTGCGGGACGCGGCTGTTGGAGACGGCGTTGATCATCATGGCGCCGTGCTTGATGATGCCGCCCTGCTCGTACTCGGCGCCGACCATGTAGCCGGTGGTGTTGTGGAGGAACAGGAGGGGGATGTCGCGCTGGTTGGCGAGCTGGATGAACTGGGCGGCCTTCTGGGACTCCTCGCTGAACAGCACACCCCGGGCGTTGGCGAGGACGCCGAGGGGGTGGCCGTGGAGGCGGGCCCAGCCGGTGACCAGGCTCTGCCCGTACAGGGGCTTGAACTCGTCGAAGTCGGAGCCGTCGACGATCCGGGCGATGACCTCGCGCGGGTCGAAGGGGGTGCGGAGGTCTCCGGGGACGATGCCGAGGAGGTCGTCGGGGTCGTGCTGCGGCTCCTCGTACGGGCCGGGGGCCGGGTGGGCCTTGCGGTGGTTGAGGCGGGCGACGATGCGGCGGGCCTGGTGGAGGGCGTCGGGCTCGTCGAGGGCGTAGTGGTCCGCGAGACCGGAGGAGCGGGCGTGCATGTCGGCGCCGCCGAGGGACTCGTCGTCGCTCTCTTCGCCGGTGGCCATCTTCACGAGGGGCGGGCCGCCGAGGAAGACCTTGGACCGCTCCTTGATGACGACGGTGTGGTCGGACATGCCGGGGATGTAGGCACCTCCGGCGGTGGAGTTGCCGAAGACGACGGCGACGGTGGGGATTCCGGCGGCGGACAGGCGCGTGAGATCGCGGAAGAGGGCGCCGCCGGGGATGAAGATCTCCTTCTGCGAAGGGAGGTCGGCGCCTCCGGACTCGACGAGGGAGATGACGGGGAGCCGGTTGGCGAAGGCGATCTCGTTCGCGCGCAGGGCCTTCTTGAGGGTCCAGGGGTTGGAGGCGCCGCCACGGACGGTGGGGTCGTTGGCGGTGATGACGCACTCCACGCCTTCGACGGTGCCGATGCCGGTGACGAGGGAGGCGCCGGTGGTGTAGTCGCTGCCCCAGGCGGCGAGGGGGGAAAGCTCCAGGAAGGGCGTGTCGGGGTCGAGGAGCAGTTCGACACGTTCACGGGCGAGGAGCTTGCCGCGGGCGCGATGCCGGTCGACGTACTTGGGACCGCCGCCCTGGAGGGCTTCGGCGTGCTCCGTGTGCAGCTCGTCGAGTCTGGCGAGCATGGCGGAGCGGTTGCCCCTGTAGTCGGTGCCGGTGGTGTCCAGGGCGGTGGCGAGGACGGTCACAGGAGGTCCTCCGGTATGTCGAGGTGGCGGGAGCGGAGCCATTCGCCGAGCGCCTTGGCCTGCGGGTCGAACCGGGCCTGGGCGGCGGCGCCGTCGCCGAGCAGGCCGGTGACGGTGAAGTTGAGGGCGCGGAGGCGGGGGAGGGTGTGGCGGGTGACCGGGAGGCCGCGGGTCTCCGGCAGCAGGTCGCGGAAGCGGTCGGCGGTCAGGGTGTGGGCCAGCCAGCGCCAGGCGTCCTCGCTCTCCGCCCACACGCCCACGTTGGCGTCCCCGCCCTTGTCTCCGCTGCGTGCCCCGGCGACCCGGCCGAGGGGAGCGCGGCGGGTGGGGCGCCCCGGCGGGGGCGGCGGGGGCAGGTCCGGTTCGGGGACGGGTGCGAGGTCTGCCGTGTGGGCGGGGTGCGGGACGGTGAGTCGGCGCCCGTCGGGGAGGACCGCGGTGTGGGTGACGGCGGCGGGGTCGACGTACCGGGCCTCGAACACGCCGTAGGGGCTGGGCTTTCCGGGCGGGGCGGTGAGGTGGAAGCCGGGGTAGGAGGCGAGGGCGAGTTCCACGGCGGCGGCGGTGAGGGGCCGCCCGACGGTGGCGGGGTCCGGGTCGCGGACGGCGAGCCGGAGGAGGGCGCTGGCGGTCTCCTCGGTGGGGGCGTCGGCGTGGTCGGTGCGGGCGAGGGTCCAGCGGACGTCTGCGGGGCGGGGCTTGAGGGCGTCCTCCAGCTGATCGCGTACGAGTCGGGCCTTGTCCTCGACGTCGAGCCCGGTCAGGACGAAGACGACCTCGTTCCGCCAGCCGCCGAGCCGGTTGATCCCGGCCTTGAGGGTGGGCGGCGGTGCCTCTCCGCGTACGCCGCTGATCCGCACCCGGTCGGGGCCGTCCCGGTGGAGCCGCACGGTGTCGAGGCGGGCGGTGACGTCGGGCCCGGCGTAGCGGGCGCCGCCGGTCTCGTACAGGAGTTGGGCGGTGACGGTGGAGATGTCGACGGCGCCGCCGGTGCCGGGGTGCTTGGTGATGACGGAGGTGCCGTCGGGGTGGATCTCCGCGAGCGGGAAGCCGGGGTGCCGCAGGTCGTACCGGGCGAAGTGCGGATGGTTGCCGCCGGTGGCCTGGGCGCCGCACTCCAGGACGTGCCCGGCGACGACGGCCCCGGCGAGCCGGTCGTGGTCCTCGGGACGCCAGCCGAAGTGTGCCGCCGCGGTGCCGCTGACCAGGGCGGCGTCGGTGACCCGGCCGGTGACGACGACGTCGGCGCCCGCTTCCAGGCAGGCGGCGATCCCGCCGCCGCCGAGGTAGGCGTGGGCGGCGAGCGCGCCCTCGGGGAGGGGCAGCCGGTCGCCCTCGACGTGGGCGACGCGGACGGGGAGGCCGAGGCGGCCGGCCGACTCCCGCAGCGCGTCGGCCAGTCCGGCCGGGTTGACGCCGCCGGCGTTGGTGACGATCCGGACGCCGCGGTCGTGGGCGAGGCCGAGGCAGTCCTCCATCTGGCGGAGGAAGGTGCGGGCGTAGCCGAGGGAGGGGTCCTTGAGCCGGTCGCGGCCGAGGATCAGCATGGTGAGTTCGGCCAGGTAGTCCCCGGTGAGGACGTCGAGAGGGCCACCGGTGAGCATCTCGCGCACGGCGTCGAAGCGGTCGCCGTAGAAGCCGGAGGCGTTGCCGATACGCAGGGGTGCCGCCGCCGGGGTCACCGGGCGGCCCCCTTGGGCGGGCGCCCGGCCCCGGCGGGCCCGGCGAAGGCCTGGGCGATGCCGAGCCAGCGGTCGGCATCGGGCCCGGTGGCCCGGAGGCCGAGGTCCGCGCGGTGGGCGCGCCGGGTGACGAGCAGGCAGAAGTCGAGCGCGGCCCCGCTGACGCGCTGGTCGGCGTCCTCGGGCCCGAAGGCCCAGACCGTGTGCCCGTCGGGCGCGACCAGCTCGACGCGGAAGGGTTCCGGGGGCGGGGCCATCCCCCGTGCCGCGAAGGCGTAGTCGCGGGCCCGCACGCCGATCCGGGCGACGTGCCGGAGCCGGCCGGTCGGCTCCCGTACCGCCCCGAGCGCGTCGGCCACGTCCTGCCCGTGGGCCCAGGTCTCCATGAGCCGCGCGGTCGCCAGGGACGCCGGGCTCATGGGCGGGCCGTACCAGGGGATCCGGGTGCCGGGCGCGGTGTCCCGCAGGACGTCGAGCACCCGTGCCCGTCCGTCCCGCCACCGCGCCAGCAGCTCGCCTGGGGCGTGCGCGGCGACCCCGGCTTCGGCGCCCTCGTCCACGAAGGTCCCGGGTGCCGAGGCGGCCTCGGCCACATGGGCGGCGAAGTCCTCGGGACCGGTGGCCGCGCGTACGGCGATGTCGTCGGTCCAGGCGAGGTGCGCGATCTGATGGGCGACGGTCCAGCGCGGCGCGGGCGTGGCGCGGCTCCACTGCTCGGGCTCCAGCGGGGCCACGAGCCGGTCGAGCTGCTCCCCCTCGTCGCGCAGGTCGTCCAGCACGTCACGCAGGACGCGGACAGGGTCGGACACGGACACGGTGCGCTCCCTTGAGGCCGGGGACACGGCGGTGTGTGCGTGGGGAGCATGCCAGCGAGGGGAGAAACAATCAAGCATGCCTGCTTGATTTGCGCCACCCTCCTGCCACCGGATGCGGCCGTCCCTGACCTTCACGAGGTGCCCGCACATGACCCGAACCGTGATCGGCCTCGACGACGCCCTGCTCGCCGCCGCAGCGACAGCGTCGGCAACGACCACCACATGCCGCCGCGGTACGGGCGGTCGCCGCGCATCATCGCGCCTCGGCGGCCGTTGGTTCAGGCCGGGCAGGAGGGCTGTGGAGCGGGCCGGCAGGCGGCCGGCCAGGAGGGGCGGCCTGGCTCAGGCCGTATCCGCCCGCCGTCGCGCGGGCCTCGTCGGCACTCCCGGCGCGGATCCCGGCGCGGACCTCGGCGCGGCCGAGGCGGCCGGACGTGCCGCAGGACAGGGTCCGCACCCTCTCGACGGCCATGACGTCCAGACCGGGGGGCGTGGGGGCCGCGCGCCGGGGAACCGGCCGGCGCGCGGGAGCCTCAGGGTTCGCGGGTCGCCGCGCGGTAGCGCACGGCGCCCATGCTGGCCCCGATGACCAGCGCGATCGCCGCCGCGTCGAGCAGCGAGAGCGCCTGGTGCAGCACCAGGAACCCGGCCAGTGCGGCGACCGCCGGCTCCAGGGACATCAGGACCGCGAACGTCGGCGCCGGAAGGCGGCGCAGCGCGATCAGCTCCAGGGTGTAGGGGAGCACCGACGACAGCAGCGCCACCGCCAGACCGAGCGCCAGGGTCGAGGGCACCGCCAGCGCCCCGCCCGACTCCGCGAGTCCCAGCGGGAGGCTCAGCAGCGCGCCCACCGCCATCGCCAGGGCCAGCCCGTCGGCCTGCGGGAAGCGTCGGCCGGTACGGGCGCTGAAGACGATGTACGTGGCCCACATCGCTCCCGCCGCGAGTGCGAAGCCCGCGCCGACCGGGTCCAGCCGGTCGAAGCCGCCGCCGCTCAGCAGGACGACGCCACCGAGGGCCAGGGCCGCCCACACCGCGTTCACCAGGCGGCGGGACGCGAGGACCGAGAGCAGCAGCGGCCCCAGCACCTCCAGGGTGACCGCCGCGCCCATGGGGATGCGGACGATCGCCTGGTAGATGCAGATGTTCATCCCGGCCATGGCCGCGCCGAACGCCACCACCGTGCCCCAGTCCGCCCTGCTGTGGCCGCGCAGCCTCGGGCGGCAGACCAGCAGGAGCACCACCGCCGCGAGCGCCAGCCGCAGGGTCACCACACCCAGTGCGCCCGCACGCGGCATCAGCAGCACCGCGACGGCCGCGCCGAACTGCACGGACAGCGCGCCCGCCACGACCAGGGCCACCGGACCCGCGCCCTTCGCGGGGCCTCTGACGGGGCCCTTCGCCGGGCCCTCCGCGGGGAGGGCGACCGGCTCGGCGGCGGGTGCGGTGGTGCTGCGGGCGTCGTTCACCGGGTCCTCTCCTCACTGGGGCCGCGCGGACGGGGGTGCGCGACGGGGGCTGCGCGG
Source organism: Streptomyces sp. MUM 203J (assembly GCF_022414595.1). GTDB lineage: Bacteria > Actinomycetota > Actinomycetes > Streptomycetales > Streptomycetaceae > Streptomyces. The sequence continues at coordinate 13,540 of NZ_JADWYO010000075.1, forward strand.
CACGGGCCGCGCAGCGGAAGGGGTTGCTCCTCTTCCGGGGCGCCTCATCCTACGTAAGCAGTGAACGGTGTTTTCGGCCATGTCAGCCCGCTTCCGTCTCACCTGCTGGAAGCCCCTCCCTCCAGCTCCTCCGCCAGCACCTCCGCCAGATGCCGCGCCCGCCGGTCCGCGAGCTGCGCCAGTTGCGTACGGCACGAGAAGCCGTCCGCCAGCAGCTCGGCCTCCGGGGGTGCCGCCGAGACCGCCGGGAGCAGCCGGTCCGCCGCGCAGGCCGCCGACACCGCGTAGTGCCCGCGCTCGAAGCCGAAGTTCCCGGCCAGCCCGCAGCAGCCGCCGCTCAGCTCGCCCGTCAGTCCCGCCCGCTCCCGCAGCCGCCGCTCGGCCCCGTCCCCCAGCACCGCGTGCTGGTGGCAGTGGGTCTGGCCGGCCACCGGGCGGTCCAGGCGCGGCGGCCGCCACTCGGGGGCCAGCTCCTCCAACGCCTGGGCGAACGTGCGCACCGAACCCGCCAGGGCCCGCGCCCGCGGATCGTGCGGCAGCAGCTCCGGGAGGTCGGTCCGCAGCGTCGCCGCACAGCTCGGCTCCAGGACGACCAGCGGCTGCCCCAGCACGGGGTCCATGGCGTCCAGGGTGCGGCCCATGACCTTGCGCGCCGCGTCCAGGCGGCCGGCCGACACGTACGTCAGCCCGCAGCACACCCGGCGCCCCTGCGGCAGCTCCACCCGGACCCCCGCCGCCTCGAGGACGGCCACCGCCGCGCGCCCCACCCCGGGCGTGAAGTGGTTCGTGAACGTGTCGGGCCAGACGTACGCGTGCGGGACGCCCTCGCGGGGTGCGCGCCGGGCGGCCCACGTCCGGAACGTCTCCCGCGCCAGGCGCGGGATGTCCCGCTCCCGCGCGATGCCCGCCACCCGCTTCGCCGGGGCCGCCAGCGCCCGCACCCCGGCCGCCGCGTTCAGCAGCGGGGCGAGCGGCGCCGCGACGCGCAGCCAGCCGGGGAGGCCGCCCATCGTGTAGTGGGCGGCCGGCCGGACCCAGCCCGGGTAGTAGTGGTGCAGGAACTCCGCCTTGTACGTGGCCATGTCGACGCCCGCCGGGCAGTCGCTGCGGCAGCCCTTGCAGGCGAGGCACAGATCCAGCGCCTCCCGCACCTCCGGGGAGCGCCAGCCGTCCTCCACCACCTCCCCGGCCAGCATCTCGTGCAGCAGCCGGGCCCGGCCGCGCGTCGAGTGCTGCTCCTCGCCGGTCGCCCGGAACGACGGGCACATGACTCCCGGCCCCTGAGCCGGCCCCTCCGCCCGGCACTTGGCGACGCCCACGCAGCGCCGTACCGCCGTACGGAAGTCCCCGCCGTCCTCGGGGTACGTGAACGCCACCACCGGGCGCTCCGGCGGCAGAACCTCGAACCGCAGCTGCTCGTCCAGGCGGTGCGGGCGGGCCAGCACCCCCGGGTTGAGGCCGTGGCGCGGGTCCCACACGTCCTTGACCGCCCCGAAGACCCGGACCAGTTCCTCCCCGTACATCTTCGGGAGCAGTTCCGCCCGGGCCTGCCCGTCGCCGTGCTCGCCGGACAGGGAGCCGCCGTGGGCCACGACCAGGTCGGCCAGCTCCTCCGAGAAGCGCCGGAACGCCCGCACCCCGGCCGGGGTGACCAGGTCGAAGCCGATCCGGACGTGCACGCACCCGTCCCCGAAGTGCCCGTACGGCGTGCCCCGCAGCCCGTGCTCGGCCAGCAGGGCGCGGAAGTCCCGCAGGTACGGGCCCAGCCGGGCCGGGGGCACCGCGCAGTCCTCCCAGCCGGGCCACGCCTCCGCCCCGTCCGGCGTGCGGGTGGCGGTACCGGCGGCGTCCTCCCGCAGCCGCCAGAGCGCACGCTGCCCGGCGGGGTCCGTGACGACGGCACCGTCCGGCGCGCCCCCCGCCCGCAGCACCTCCGCCGCCCGCGCGGCGGCCTCCGCCTCCGTCGCGCCGCCCGTCTCCACGAACAGCCAGGCCCCGCCCCTCGGCAGCGGCTCGCGGGCCGCCGGGTCGCGGATCAGGTCCTCGGCCATGCCCTCCACGGTGAGCGGTCCGTGCGGCAGCAGCCCGGCGGCGGCCTCGGCGGCGGCGCTCTCGTCCGCGTACCCGAGCACGGCGAGCGCGCGGGCACGGGGCACGGCGACGAGCCGTACGGTCGCCTCGGTGAGGACACCGAGGGTGCCCTCGCTGCCGCAGAAGAAGCGGGCGAGGTCCTTGCCGTGCTCCGGGAGCAGCGCGTCGAGGGCGTAGCCGGAGATACGGCGGGGCAGGCCGGGCGGGTAGCCGGTGCGGATGAGGCCGAGGTGGCTCCGGACGAGGTCGTCGAGCCCGGCGGGCGCCTCGCCCCGTCCGTCGCGGCCGAGCCGGAGGGCCTCGCCCGTGTATGTGAGGACGCCGAGGCCGTGGACGTTGTCGGCGGTGGTCCCCCAGGCGACGGAGTGGGCGCCGCAGGCGTTGTTGCCGATCATGCCGCCGAGGGTGCAGCGGCTGTGGGTGGACGGGTCGGGGCCGAAGGTGAGCCCGTACGGGCGTGCCGCCTCGCGCAGCCGGTCCAGGACGAGCCCGGGCTGCACGGTGGCGGTGCGCGCCTCCGGGTCCAGGTCGAGCAGGCCCCGCATGTGGCGGGTGAAGTCCAGGACGACGCCGGTGCCGGTGGCCTGCCCGGCGATGGACGTCCCGGCACCCCGGGCCACCACGGGGACGCTGTGCTCCCGGCACACCGCCAGGGCGGCGGCCACGTCGTCCGCGTCGCGCGGGGCGACCACGCCGAGCGGGACGCGGCGGTAGTTGGACGCGTCCATGGTGGCCAGGGCACGGGCGGCGGCGCCGAAGTCGACGTCGCCGCGCAGCGCGTGCCGCAGGTCCCGCGCCAGGTCCTGTACTGCGTAGCGCTCAGCCATGCGCCCAGGATGCCGGTCCGGTGGCGCCGGCGGGTGGAATCACGGTGTGCCGCCCCCGCGTCTCCCCCCTGCGCGTCCCCGCCCGCCACGGGGTCCCGTGCTGCCGCTCCGGGCTCCTCCGCACGATGACGGCCCCGGCGCGGTGCGCGGCGGCCGGCCGTACCCGTCGGCGACGGCCGGCCGAGGCCGGTTGCTCCGGTCGCTTACCGCGAGGATGACCGGACCGGCATACTGCAGTGAACTCTTTTTGACAGCAGACCAGTTGAGAAGCAGTCACCGAACCGGAGAACCGCACGCGGAGCCATGAGCGCCTGCTCCCGCGGTGCGGCACCGGGACGGTCGGGGGGAGGGTTTCGCGCATGGCGGTACGGCAGTCGGGCGGCGGCGGGGAGCAGGGTCCGGAGGACCTGACCGTCGTGCTCCCGGCCACCATCGGCCCGTACGTGGTGATGCGGGAGCTCGGCGGCGGCGGGATGGGGGTGGTGTCCCTGTGCCGGATGACCTCGGGGAGGCTGGTGGCGGTCAAGCGGGTGCGCGAGGAGTACGCGGACGACCCCGCCTTCCGCAGCCGCTTCCGGCGCGAGGTGGCCGCGGCCCGCCGGGTCAGCGGGGTGTACACGGTGCCGGTGGTGGACGCCGACACCGAGGGGCCGCGCCCCTGGATCGCCACCTCGTACGTGCCGGCCCCCTCCCTCGACGAGGCCGTCCGGCTCTGCGGGAGCTTCCGGGAGCCGGCGCTGCGTGCGCTGGGCACCGGCCTCGCGGAGGCGCTGCAGGCCGTCCATGCGGCGGGCGTGGTGCACCGTGACGTCAAGCCGGGCAACGTACTGCTCTCCGCGGACGGCCCCCGAGTGATCGACTTCGGCATCGGCAAGGCCCTGGACACCGCCGGGACCCGGCTTACCCGCACCGGTACCGTGATCGGCTCCCCCGCCTTCATGGCACCCGAGCAGATCGCCTCCTCCCACGACGCGGGACCGGAGGCGGACGTCTTCGCGCTGGCCGGTGTCCTGGTCTACGCGGCCTGCGGCGAGGGCCCGTTCGGCCCGGGGGACGCAGGATCGCTGCAGCGGATCGTCACCGCCGAGCCCGATCTGCACGGCGCTCCGGAGGCCCTGCACCCGCTGCTCCTGCGCTGCCTGGACAAGACCCCGTCGCAACGGCCCAGCCTGGAGGAGATCCTGACCGGGCTGACGCCCGCCGACCCGCGTGACCTCCAGATCCCCGCACTGCGCGAGGAGTTGGCGAGGCGGGCGGAGGAGGCCGAGCTGCTCGCGGTGGTCCCGCCGCCGCCCGGGAGGCCCCCCGGCGGCACGGACCCGGGGAAACCCAGCCGTCGCGGACTCCTGATCGGCGGGCTCGCGGCACTCGGCACCGTGGCCGCGGGCTCGACGGCCGCGGCGTTCCTGGCGGGCGGTACCGAGGACCCTCCTCCCGGTGCCGGGGGCGGTGGAGAACCGCTGAGCCGCGCCGTCCCCACGGTCAGACTCACCGATCCGCCCGAGCCGCTGTGGTCGAAGGCGCCGCCGATCGCTGTCACCGCCCCCGGGCTGCACTGCTACGAGAGGACCCTGCTCCTCCACGACGGCGGTCACGGGGCCGTGGCCTTCGACACGGCGAAGGGCAAGGTCCGCTGGCATCACGGAGTGCTCCCGGCCGGAGGCGGATCCTCCTGGGAGCGGAGCCCCGTCGGCCTGGGGGGAAGCGTCCTCGGACCCGTCGAGGGCGGGATACTGGTCTCGGGCATGAGCAGGGACCTCGGCTCCCTCGGGGAGGGCTACTTGGCGGTCGTGGACCCGGCCACCGGCCGGGAGAAGTCCAGGGCGGCACGGGACAGGTCCGTCATGCTCAGCATGCTGCTCGCGGCACACGGGAACACCGCATACTGCCTGGCCGACACGTTCGACGGCGGCCTTGTACCGCCCTCACCCGGCGCGACTCCGGATTACCGCTACTCCCAGAACGCCGCCGCCGTCGACCTGTCCAGCGGCGGGATCCGCTGGCAGATGCCCGTCGTCGCCAACTCGCTCCACGGTGTCCGCTACGCCGCCGACCGTCACGGTTTCTACTACACCGAGAGCTCGGACAAGGGTCTGACCGTCCACGCCGTGGACGCGGCGCGCGGAAGGTCCAGGTGGTCCGTGAAGGTCCCTGCCGCCCCGGACAGCGCCCTGCCTCCGTACATGCAGTCCGCGGGAGGGCAGCTCGTCTCCTCGATCACCGCGGCCGGTGACCTGCTCCTCGCGGTGAACATCAGGGGCGGCCTGACCGCCTACGACGCGCGGGCCGGGACCCGGCGCTGGTCGGTGTCCATGGCCGTGGCTTCTGCCCCCGTGGTGGCAGGCGACCTGGTACTCACCCATGACACCACCCGGGTGCATGCTGTCGACCTGGCCACGGGGAAGGTGCGCTGGCGCGTCGACAGCCCGCTGAAGCTGTCCCCGGACCTGGGCTTCGGGCAGACCCTCGCCGCTTCCGAGGACGTCACCGCGGTCCTGCTGACCCCCTTGGACATCGACGCGGGCGGCGTCTTCGCCGCGAACGGCGAGGCAGGCGCCCTGGCACTGCGCACCTCCGACGGCGGACAGCTCTGGGCACTGCGGGAGAAGCCGGCGCCGACACCCTCCCCCGAGCCCTCCGGCATCGGCAGGGGGGCGCCCGCGGGCATGGAGCTGTGGGGCGTCGCGGTGCGGGCCGGCACGGTGTTCCTCGCCGGTGGAGGACGGGTCCGGGCCTACCGGGCGGCCGGCGGGTGACCGTACCGCCACCGCACACTCCTGATCCCCGCCTCCCACCTCGTGTGGGCCCGTACAGGGTTCTGCGGCTGCTCGGCTCCGGGGGCATGGGCCAGGTGTACCTGGCGGCGACCAGGGCCGGACGGCCGGTGGCGGTGAAGGTCGTGCGGGAGAGCCATGCCCAGGACCCGCGCTTCCGGGAGCGGTTCCGGGTCGAGACCGAGGCCGCACTGAAGGTCGGCGGCGCCTTCACCGCGCCGGTGCTGGCCGCCGACCCCGACGCGGACCGGCCCTGGCTGGCCACCGCCTATCTGCCCGCGCCCTCCCTGAGCGAGGCGGTGTACACGCACGGACCGATGCCGGAGGAGGCGGTACGTACGCTGGCCGCCGGTCTCGCGGAGGCACTGAGCGCCATCCACGCGGCGGGCCTCGTGCACCGCGACCTGAAGCCGTCCAACATCCTGCTCACCGAGGACGGCCCCCGGGTCATCGACTTCGGCATCGCCCGCGCGGTGGACGGCGAGAGGCTGACCGGGACCGACCAGGTCATCGGCACCGCGGGATACCTGCCACCCGAGCAGATCGCCGGACGGACCACCACGGCGGCCGGTGACGTCTTCTCGCTCGGCGCCACCCTGGTCTTCGCCGCCTCCGGCCGCGGCGCCTTCGGGGAGAGCGGGCTGCACATCCTCCTGTACCGCACCGCCTACGAGGAACCCGACCTGTCCGCCGCCCCCGAGGCTCTGCGCCCGGCGCTGGCCGCCTGCCTCGCGAAGGAACCGTGGAAACGCCCCCGGGTCCCGGAGCTGGCGGAGCTGTTCGGCGGCTCCCGGCCGCCCGGCGCCGGCTGGCTGCCGCGCTCCGTGGAGCAGGAACTGCGGCGCCGCGAGGAGGACGTACGAGCGACTCTGGCCCCGCACGGCCCGGCGGCGCACCGGAGCAGGCGGCGGGTGCTCGCGGCGGCGGGCGGCACTCTCGCGGCGGCCTCACTCGTCGGCGGCTGGCTCATCACCCGCACCGGGTCCGCCGACGCCCCGGCTCCGCCACGGCTGTTGTGGCGCCGACCGCTCCCGGAGGGCTTCACCGAGGTACGGCGAGCGCTCGACGGCCGGCTGCTCGTCACGGGCAGGGCGGGCGCCGGTGCGGCCCTGCTCGACCCGGACACCGGTAGGACGACGTGGCGGCGCCAGCCGTACGGCAACGCCACCACGGCGGGCCGCGACACCGTGTACGTCATCGAGATCGAGGACGGCCTGCACGCCCGCGATCTGCTGACCGGCGAGGAACGCTGGCGCTTCGCCCCGCCCGGCGACCCGCAGCCCGAGGGCACCGACCTCACCGCCTACCCCGGCGACGAGGGCTGGGTGTACGTCACCTCGGAGCTGAGCGGCGAGCTGTACGCCCTCGACTCCGCAGGGAAGACCCGCTGGCACCGCGCGTCCCCTCGCACGACCGTCCATCCACTCGGCCGCGTGCTCCTCTGCGTGTCCAGGGAGTCGGGCGGTACGGACAGCCGCCGCACGGTCCTCGCCGTCGACGCCCGCACCGGCGAGCGGCTCTGGAAGTACTCTCCCGCCGTCTTCGGCCTCGGCCCGAACCCCAGCACCGGCCTCGCTCTCGCCCTGCGGCACGACACGGCCGAGCTCGTCGCGCTGCGCGTGTCCGACGGCCGCCCGCTCTGGGCCACCGCCACCGGCCTGGCCCCCGGCGAGGAGATCCAGAACGTCTCCCTGGCCGCCACGGCCCGGCTCGGCCCCGACGGCCGCACCGCGTTCTTCCGGCAAAGCCTCGCCAACGGCTCCTTCGCCGCTCTGGACACCGCCGACGGCAGGACCCGCTGGCGCGAGAGCCCCAAGGCCCCGCAGCAACTCGTCCCCCTGGGGAAGTCCCTCTTCACCGCCCCCGAGCCCCCACCCGGCATCGGCGCCACCGCCGACCACGGCGCCCTCACCGCCTACGACCTCGCCACCGGGACCCGCCGTTGGCGAACCCCCGACCTGGGCAAGGGCCTCCACACGGTCCTGGGCACCTTCACGGGACTCGTACTCCTCGGTGTCAGCGGTGGCGCCGGACCGGGCCTCTACGGCCATGCGCTCGGCGACGGAAGGCGGATGTGGGAGCGCCCGTCCTCGGTGGACACGCCGTCGCAGCCCTGGAGTGCGGTGACCTCCGGGGACGGGCTCTGGGTGGCCGACGGCAGCGAGATCACGGGATTCGGGGCGAAGTGATCGCGGATGGACGGTACGGCCCGGCCCCTTCCCGCCGGGATGCCCTTCGAGGCGAGGGCCCATCCCCCGTCCGAGCGGGGCCGGGAGGCCGGCAGCGCACCCTCCGCCGCCGCCGGACCGGGCGCGACGACGGCGCGCCGGTGTCCCACCGCGATGTCTCATCCGGCGGACACGGGCACCGGCGGGTCCCCCGGAGCCGATAGGCTCCGCCTGTGGCTGAGATCCGGATTCCCGCTGACATCAAGCCCGCCGACGGCCGTTTCGGCGCGGGCCCCTCCAAGGTGCGTACGGAGGCGCTGGACGCCCTGGCCGCCACCGGCACGTCCCTGATGGGCACGTCCCACCGCCAGGCCCCGGTCAAGAACCTGGTGGGCGAGGTGCGGGAGGGCGTACGGTCCCTCTTCTCCCTCCCCGACGGGTACGAGGTGATCCTCGGCAACGGCGGCTCCACCGCGTTCTGGGACGTCGCGACCCACGGGCTCATCGAGTCCAGGTCGCAGCACCTGTCCTTCGGCGAGTTCTCGTCCAAGTTCGCCAAGGCCGCCAAGCTCGCGCCCTGGCTGGCCGAGCCGACCGTGATCTCCTCCGAGCCCGGCACCCACCCGGAGCCGCAGGCCGAGGCGGGCGTCGACGTGTACGCCTTCACCCACAACGAGACCTCCACCGGTGTCGCCGCCCCGATCAAGCGGGTCGCGGGCGCCGACGAGGACGCGCTGGTGCTGGTGGACGCCACGTCCGGCGCGGGCGGTCTGCCGGTCGACATCGCCGAGACGGACGTCTACTACTTCGCCCCGCAGAAGTCCTTCGCCGCCGACGGCGGCCTGTGGATCGGCGTGTTCTCGCCCGCCGCCCTGGAGCGGGCGCGGGCCGTGCACGCCTCGGGCCGCCACGTCCCGGAGTTCTTCTCGCTGCCGACCGCGATCGACAACAGCCTCAAGAACCAGACGTACAACACCCCCGCCCTCGCCACGCTCTTCCTGCTGAACGAGCAGCTGAAGTGGATCAACGGCCAGGGGGGCCTCGACTGGGCCGTCAGCCGCACCAAGGACTCGTCGAGCCGCCTGTACGGGTGGGCCGAGGGCTCCAAGTACGCCACGCCGTTCGTCACGGACCCGGCCAAGCGGTCCCAGGTCATCGGCACGATCGACTTCGCGGACGAGGTCGACGCGGCGGCCGTCGCCAAGGCCCTGCGCGCCAACGGCATCGTCGACACCGAGCCCTATCGCAAGCTCGGCCGCAACCAGCTGCGCATCGCCATGTTCCCGGCCATCGACCCGGCGGACGTCGAGGCGCTGACGGGGTGCGTCGACTACGTGATCGAGCGCCTGTAACCGTCCCTGACCTCCACACCTGAGGGCCCGGCTGCCGCACCCGCACGGCGGCCGGGCCCTCTCCGTGTCCCCGCTTCGCGCCGCACGGCCGATTCCCGACCTATCCAGCCCCACCCGGCGTCCCTACGATCCGAAGCGTTCACCGGCCGGACAGAACATCTCGAACCGGTTGAATGTTTGACATGCGCACGACCATCTCGGTTGGACCCCCCACTTCGACCGACAACCGAACGGAGTCCCATGTCCCAGTCCACGAACACCTCCAGAAGAAACCGCCGAGGGCTGACCCTTGCCTCCACCGGCGGCGTCGCGCTCCTCGCCGCCGCTCTGCTCTCCCCCACCGCCGACGCCGCCCCCAGCGACGCCAGCGGTATCGTCGCCCCGCCGGACAAGATCGTCATCGAGGTCGCCACGGTCAACGGCTCGGGCTGCCCCGCGGGTACGGCCGCCGTCGCCGTCGCCCCCGACAACACCGCCTTCACCGTCACCTACAGCGAGTACCTCGCCCAGGTCGGCCTCGGCTCCAAGCCGACCGACTTCCGCAAGAACTGCCAGCTCAACCTGATCGTGCACGTCCCGCACGGCTTCACGTACGCGGTCGCCAGCGCCGACTACCGCGGTTTCGCGCACCTGGAGAAGGGTGCGAGCGCGATCCAGAAGGCGTCGTACTACTTCCAGGGATCGCCCGACACCGCGGCCGCCACACACCGGTTCTACGGAGCACTCGACGACAACTGGCGGGTGACCGACGAGACCGAGTGGGGCCAGCTCGTCTGGGCGCCCTGCGGAGTGAAGCGGAACTTCAACATCAACACCGAGCTGCGGGTCAGCGCGGGCACCTCCGACCCGAGGAAGACCAACAGCTTCATCACCATGGACTCCACGGACGGCGACATCAAGACCATCTACAACCTGGCCTGGAAGGAGTGCAAGCGGTAACCGCCCCCGCGGTACGCCCCTGAGCCCCCGGCCCGAAAGCGGAACCCCGACCACCCCGGGCCGGGCAGGCGGACCCGTGTCCCCCTTCACGGGTCCGCCTCTTCCTCCTCCACGCCTCGGTGCCGCCAGAGACGGGCGGGTGCCCGTCCCGCGCCCCATCCCTCAGGTGGGCGAGGCGGGTGGCCCAGAGCGCCCCCGGAACCGGGCCGGAGAACGGTGCTTCGGCTGATCCGTGCTGACGGGCCGCCCGTTGGCCGCCCCTGTCCAGGGCAGGTATCGAGCCGTGATCCGCAGGTCCGCCAGGGCGTGGATCCTCGATGCGGTGGACGGTCTGGCGTGGGAGGTGCTCTCGGCCAACAGGAATACGCACTCGCGGTCGCCGGGTTGCAGCGGGACGTGCACCCTCCTCAGGAACCGCCCACCGGCATACACCCACTGCTCGCAGGACGTTTCAGCCCCTCCCGGTTCGATCCCTCCGAGGTCGTCGACGACCACACCCTCGGACTGCTGCTGGAAGCCGCGCGATGGGCGCCGTCGGCGGGGAACTCCCAGCCGTGGGGCTTCTTCACCAGCAGGCCCGGTGAGCCGGAGCACGACCGTGTTCTCCCTCACCTTGCGCCGAGTTCGGCCCGCTGGGCGACTGACGCGAGTCTGCTCGTCGTCACCCTGACGCGGCGGCACGTCGATGACACCCGGCTGCTCTACTCCGAGTTCGCGGACTACGACCTCGGCCAAGCCATCGCCCACATGACTGTTCAGGCCCAGGCCATGGGGCTGGCCGCGCACCAGTTCCGGGCCTTCGACCTGGACGGGCTCACCAAGGAGCTGGACCCGAACCCGGGGTGGGCGATCGTATCCATGGTCGCGGTGGGCAAGGCGGTCGGCGGGCCGCCGGAGGGCCGTGACCGACACAGCGTCGCCCATTTGTGCTCCGCTCCCTGGTCACCGGCGGGTCAGCAGCCGAGCTTCGATCATTGAGCGGTCCTGGTGAGGTCTTCGACCCGGATCATCGGGCCACGCGGGTGAAGTGGGGGCGGCCGAACGCCCGCGGACCGCACCTCGCCCGGGACGGGGACGAACCGCGGGCTGTCCGCGGCCTGGCCCGGGGTCAGGATGAACACCGTCGGCAGTCGGCACGTACGGTCAGCGGACCAGGTGGACCTTGCGCGTCCGCCCGTCCCGGTGAGCTCCCGGGAGAGCGGCCTTCAGCCGGAGCCTGCGCCGACGCCGGGTGCGCCGCGGTTGCTCCCGGCCAGGTTCGACATCGGTGTGCTGCCCGATCCGTTCCTCGCCGCCGCCCCCTTCGACCGGCTCTTCTCCGCGGCGGCACCCGCAACCCGCGTGATCGGCACGCTGGTGATCCTGCACGACGGCGACATCATCGAGTGCCCGGCCGCCGGGCTGTTCGGCTGACCGGCGGGGCCTCGCGGAGCACGGGCGAGCACAGCCCTTGGCTACCCGTCCCCCCGCCCGCCCCGCCGCAGCCGCCGGGCGCCGAACAGCACCGCCGCCGCCAGGGCCACGGCGCCGAGGGTCAGGCCCGTGCTGCCGGACCCGGCGGAGCCGTCCGTCCCGGCCGACGCGCCCGAGCCGCCCGTGCTGCCGGCCGCCGCGGTCGGCGAGGGGGCCGCGGGCGTGCCCTCCACCGGGACGCCGGTCACCCTGGTCCCCGGTCCCTCCGTGCTGAACAGCAGGGACGAGCCGTCCAGGCTGTACGTCACGCCCTCCGACTGCGGCTGGATCGGGCCCCGTACCCGCTCGTCGGCGCCCAGTCGGCCAGCCGGGATCCACTCGTACGCCCGGGCGAAGAAGTAGCCACGCAGGACCAGGCGGGTGCCGTCCGGGGAGAACGCGCCGTCCGTGACCCAGGGGACCTCGTCGATCCGGCGGAAGACGTTCTTCCCCTGCGCGGACAGCTTCTCCGGTGCCTCGTACAGCCCGCCGCCGTCCTCGTTCTTCGACGCGATGTAGACACGGCCGGTCTTCGGGTGCACCATCAGCGCCTCCGCGTCCCGCGCCCCGTCCTCGTACGTCACCGTGTACTGGACCGCGTCGACAGTCTGGTCCCGCAGGTCCTTCGGCTCGGGGAAGCGGTAGATCCAGACGTGGCTCCAGCCGCCGCCGAGGTTGTCGCCGATGTCACCCACGTAGACGTCGCCGTCCGGGCCGACGGAGATCGCCTCCATGTCGCGGGGCTTGCCGACGCCGCGCAGGGTGACGGTCGCGACCGTCTCGCCGGTACGCCCGTCGACCGCGAAGACCCTCGGCTCGTCCTGGTCGTTGTGCGTCCAGTACACCCCCGGGTGGGCGCGGCTCGCGGCCAGGCCGCTGGACTCGGTGATGCGCGGGTCCCGGAACGTGAACCCGTCGGCGTCGTCGGCGTGGGCGGGCACGGCCACCGGTCCGGCGACCGCGCACAGCGCGGCGAGGGCGGCGACGGCGACCGGGCGCGGCAGAGAAGGCATGCTCCCCAGTGTCCATGGTCACGTGGCGATCCGGACCCGTGACCGGCCATGATGCTCTGCATGCCCCCGATACGCCCCCTCACCCGGCCCTCCTTCCTGTACGTGGGCGACTCGATGACCATCGGCAGCGCGGGCGAGCACACCTGGCGCCACCGGATGTGGCGGCACCTGGACACGACCCTCGGCCCGGGCGCGTACAGCGTCGTCGGGCCGCGTACGGCGCTGTACGACCCCGGGGCCGACGCCCCGGTCTCCTGCGCCTACGCCGACCCGGCCTTCCCGGCGGAGGCGCGGGCACATCTCGCGGGCTGGGGCGAGGGGTGGCTGCACATGGCGCCGCTCATCGAGGACACGGTGGCGGCCACGGGCGCGGACGTGCTGCTGGTGTCCCTGGGGCTGATCGACCTCGGTTTCTACACCAACAGTGACCAGACCGTGGTGAACGTCCGGGCCTTCGTCGCGGGTGCGCGGGCGGCCAACCCGCGCATCCGTGCCGTTCTGCTGCCGGTGATTCCCAATGCGCGGGCGACGAAGGACCCCTCCTTCGCGGCGGAGTGCGCCCGCTTCAACCTGCTCCTCGCGCAGGCCGTCGCCGGGCTCAGCACGTCCGCGTCCCCCTGGGTGCTGGCACCGCCCCCGCCCTCGTACGACCTCCGCACGGACACCTATGACGGCACCCATCCGAACACCTCCGGTGAGCACAAGCTGGCGGCGGCCTTCGCCACCGCCCTGTACGAGGAGTGGGGCATCGGCGGCCCCTACCGGTGCGATCGGTCGCGGGGACCAGGACCGGAGGCCGATGTGCTCGCGGGTGCCGGAGCCTAACCTCCCTTCCGTAGCCGGTTGTCGAAGCTGAAGGGGTCGGGGCTGTGACGTTCGCTGGAGACAGTCATGTACGGGTCGCGCGGCCGTCGCGGGATCTGGGCGCTGCCGAGCGGTTCTGGGTCCGGGGTCTGGGGCTGAGCGTGCTGTGGCGGACCGAGTCCGGGGGCACGCCCGGCGAGCACGATCTGCTGATGGTGGGGCATCCGGACGCCTCCTGGCACCTCGAACTCGTCCACGAGGCGGCCCGGCCGGTCGTCCCGGCGCCCACCGAGGAGGACCTGCTCGTCGTCTATCTGGACGGGCCCGTGCCCGGCGAACTGATCGCCCGGCTGGAGGAGCACGGCGGCAGGCGGGTCGAGTCCCCGAACCCGTACTGGAACCAGTGGGGTGTCACCGTCGAGGACCCGGACGGCTACCGGCTGGTGCTCTGCACGCGGGGATGGTCCAACCGGGGCTGAGGCCGGGAGTCCGCTGAACACTGCTGCTCCGTACCGCAGTTCCCCGAGGTCACGTCGCACACCCGCGCTATGGTGCGGGGGTTGTCGGACGAGATCGGCCACGGCCGGACGCAGAGGGGGACGGGTCGGTGTTCACGGCGCTGGAGGCAGGGGATCCGCGGCAGGTGGGCCGGTACCGGATCGTGGCCCGGCTCGGTGCGGGTGGCATGGGCCAGGTGTTCCTGGGCCGTTCGCCCGGCGGCCGCAACGTCGCCGTGAAGGTCGTGCGCTCCGAACTCGCCCAGGACCCGGGCTTCCGGCGGCGGTTCGCCCGCGAGGTGGCCACCGCGCGGCGCGTCACCGGCTTCTTCACCGCCGGGGTCGTCGACGCTGACCCCGAGGGCTCCCCCGCCTGGCTCGCCACCGAGTACGTCCCGGGCCTGCCGCTCGGGGACGCCGTCGAGGTGCACGGGCCCTGGCCGGAGCGCGGTGTGCTCGCGCTGGCCGCCGGGCTGGCGGAGGCGCTGGAGGCCATCCACACGGCCGGGGTGGTCCACCGGGACCTCAAGCCCTCCAATGTGCTGCTGGCCCAGGACGGCCCGCGCGTCATCGATTTCGGCATCTCCGTCGCCGCCGAGGCGAGCGTGCTGACGCAGACCGGCATGGTCATCGGCACGCCCGGTTTCATGTCGCCCGAGCAGCTCACGGGCGGGCGGAACATCGGACCGGCGACGGACGTGTTCGCCCTGGGCGCGGTCCTCGTGTACACGGCGACCGGCAGCGGGCCGTTCGGTACGGGGTCCTTCCAGGCCCTCAACTACCGGATCGTGCACGAGCAGCCGGACCTGGGCGCCCTGCCGCCGGTCCTGCGGGACGTGGTGAGCCGCTGCCTCGCGAAGGAGCCGGAGGCGCGGCCGTCCGTCACGGCGCTGGTGACGGAGCTGGCGCACACGCCCGGCGACGACAACACCTGGCTGCCGGGAGCGGTCACGGAGGCCCTGCGGGAGCAGGCGCGGGTCACGCCGCCGCCGTCGGGGGCGCCCGGGGCGGCGCCTTCGGCGGACTCGGCGGGCTCCCCGGCCCCGGCAGACGCGCCGGCCGGGCCTCAGCCGGCCGACCCGCGACTCCCGGCC
>NZ_JADWYO010000076.1 GCF_022414595.1 Streptomyces sp. MUM 203J
GTCAGCGGTGGAGCTGCGGCAGAACGACCAGGGCGTCGACCAGCGGCACAGGAGTCGCGGCCGGGGACGGCGTGCGCGGCGCGGGGCCGGAGGCCGGCGCCGGTCCCCGCGCGGCCGGGGCGGAGGCGGTGCCCGCCCGGGGGCCGGACAGGGCACCGGTGACGTACTGGAACAGAGCGGCGGTGACCGGGTCCGGCAGCGGATCCCCCTCCTCGTCGAAGCGCTGGTACTTCATCAGGTTGTAGCCGATGGAGACCTGGCGGCCGCCGTCCTCCGTGGCCAGCGACCAGGCGCCGGCGCCGAAGACCCCGCCGTCGTGGCCCCAGTACCAGTGCCCGTCGGGCATCTTGAGCGTGTAGAGGCCGAGGCCGTAGTGCATCGTCACCTCCTGGCCGGGCTCGTCCGGCTCGAAGGCGGGCACGGTGGTCTTCATCTCGCGCAGCTCGGCGGCGCCGAGCAGCTCGCCGCCGAGAAGCTGCCGGTAGAACCGGTTCAGGTCGTCCATGGTGGAGACCAGGGCCCCGGCCGTGCCCGCCCAGGACATGTCGTACACGCTGTAGTCACGGGGCGGGTCGATGAAACCGAACCACGACTCGTACATCCTGGCGTGCGGGCCCCGGATGTAGGGGGACCTGGGGAAGTAGGTGTGCCGCAGCCCGGCCTCGCGGATGACGTGGCGGGTGATGTACGCCTCCGCGCCCTGGCCCGTGACACGCTCCAACAGCAGCCCCGCGATGATGTAGTTGGTATTGGAGTACGAGAACGTCCCGCGTTCGGCCGCCGGCGGGGCGGACAGGCCGAGGCGGACGAGCTCCTCGTCGTCGATGTGCCGGAAGCGGTTCTTGTCGAGCGTCTCGCCGGGGTTCTCCAGGATGCCCGGAAACGCGGACAGGATGAAGTCGGCTATGCCACTGGTGTGGTTGAGCAGCATCCGGACCGTCACCCTGCGGCCCTGCTCGCCGGGGACCAGGTCGGGGAGGTAGCGGCCGACCGGGGCGTCCAGGTCGACGCGGCCCCGGGCGACCTGCTGGAGTACGGCGACGGACGTGAAGGTCTTGGTGATGCTGCCGACCCGGTGCCGGTACCGGGTGCGCATGGGCCGCCCGGTCTCCAGGTCCGCGACGCCGGTCGCTCCGCGCCACCGCTGGGAACCGTCCCTGACCACCGAGAACGCGCCGTACATCCCGGCCCCGCGTAAGGCGTCCAGCGACGACTGGAGCGCCTCGTGGTCGAGGCCGGGGGCCGGTGTGCCGTACCCGGGCGGGCTGTAGGCGGCGGCCCGGGTGTCCGCCGTCGCGGCCTGTGCCGGTAAGGCCGCGACGGCGGACAGCGAGAGCGTCGCGGCGGAGGCGGTGATCGCGAGTCCGGCGCGGCGAAGCACGGGCGAACGGGTCGGGCGGGAGGGAGCGGATGAGGTCATGGCGGCCCTTCTGCTGCGGTCGTCGCTCGGTGCACTCATCCTCGCTGGAAATGTGACGATGCGTCATCCTTCTCCCGGACGATCCCGCTCACGGGAAAGGCATGACGTTTGTCAGCTCCCCAGGAGGCCCCGCCCCGACGTCGGGCACTCACGTCCCGCACGGGCGGCGGAACAGGGCCGTCCAGAGGAAGGACTCCCCGAAGTGCGCGGACTCGGGGGACTCCTGGTGCATCCGGCGAATCTCGATCTCGGTCATACCGGAGAAGACGGCGCGCAACGACTCGGGGGTGTAGGCGAGACCGCCACGGGGCGCGGGGCCTCGGTAGAAGTCGGTGTCGCCGGTCTCCCACCCCATCCCGCCCTCGCCGGCCGCGAAGCAGGTGAGCGCGAAGGCGCCGCCGGGGGCCAGTACCCGGTCGAGGAGGGCGAGATAGCTGACTCGCCGGTGCGGGGGCAGCTGGTGAAAGCAGCCGGAGTCGTAGACGAGGTCGTACGGTCCGGTGAGCGGCCCGTCGGGGAGGGTGAGAGCGAAGGCGTCGCCGTGATGGAAGCGGGCCGTGGTGACGCCCGTCTCGCGGGCGCGGTCCTCGGCCCAGGCGAGGGCTCCGGCCGACAGGTCCACGGCGTCGGTGTCGAAGCCGAGTCCGGCCAGATACAGGGCGTTGCGACCGGGGCCGCAGCCGATGTCCAGGGCGCGGCCGGGAGCGGTCAGACCGCGTCCGACGTAGTCGGCGAGGTTCTCGTCGGGCTTGTGGACGAAGAACGGCACCGGCTTGGTGCGGTCCTCGTAGAAGGTGTCCCACCAGGTGCCCGCCCCGGCGGTCGAGCGGTCGGCGTCGGAGCCGATCAGGTCGTCCAGCAGCCTCAGGACGTCCTCGTGCGTGCGGACAGTCCGGTCCATCCGGATCCCCCCTTCCAGTACCTGTCGATCATAGTGATTCTGCGGGAAAGTTGCTGGTCAGAGGCATTTCGGCGGGCTCGCGTGCGGCCCCGTGAGGGCGGATGGCGGGCGCGGTGGACCCTGGGGGCGCAGTCGGGATGAAGGGGCGCGGGAGGGGGCGCGGAGGGCTTGTACGGGGGCGTCAGCGGGCGGGCCGGCAGCGGTTTCTGACGCCGGTTGAAGGGATCGGCCGCCAGTGAAGGCCGCGCGGCGGATCGTGGTGAAGCCCTGGCGGGCGTGCCGGTGGCGTTGGCAGTCCGCCGCGTCCGCTGTCAGGAACCCGGGGCGTGCAGCCCGCGTCGGCAGCGTGGTGTCCAGGCCGTGCGGGCACGGCCCCGGCAGCGGCGAGGTCTCGATCCGGGCCATGCCCGTCGCCACGTCCAGATGGGGGTCGGCACGCGATGCCACGGCACCCTCCCCTGTGCGGGAGAAGGAACCGTACGGTGTCGGCGCCTCGTCCGCGGGCGTCGCGGAGGTGGACCGGGTCGTGGATGACAGCGTCGTCGACGTCCGGGAGGGCGCCGCGCCGGCGGAGGGCTTCCCGGGGGACCTCCCGCGCCGCCTCGTCGGCGGTGACCGGGCCGGTGTGCCACATGATCAGGCACGCGGAGCGGGCGTGGCCGGCACAGGCGCCGCCGAGGGTGTCGTCGAGGACCGGGGCCCGTCGGCACGGAAGCGCCTCGTCGGCGGGTCCGGGCCGCGTGCCGGTCCGGCCGGCCCGTCAAGGACGACCCGGGTGCCGGCGCTCCCGTGGGCGAAGGTGCGGTTCGCGGCGAAGGCGCCGGGAGACCTGGCGGCGGGGGAAGCGCCGGAGGGCCGGGGGGAGGCACTGGGCCGATTCCCCGGTCGCGGGGGTGGCGGGGCGCGAGCGGGTCCCGGCGCACGCGGGTCCCGGCGCACGCGGGTCCCCCGGGAGTGCGCTGTGCCGGGCACGGGTGCTCACTCTGCGGCGGGGGCGTGTCGTTCGACGGGCCGCGTCGTTGCACAGCGCGGCCGGGCACAGGGCGTTTCCGGGGTGTCACCCGGGTTCGCCCGGGCGTGGTGTCCGCCAGTCGGTCCGCCGGTCCGGCTGGGGTCCGGGAGTTGTTCCCCGGGAGGACGCGGCAACCGGCCTTTCCCGTATCCAGGACATGAAGGAGCAGAAGGATGACTGCGCGTCGTAGTGTGCGTCTGGCCGCCGTGTGTGCCGGGGTTGCCGGGGTGGGACTCGCGGGGGCCGCACCCGCCGTGGCGGACGCCCCCGCACCCGCCACCGTGGGGGCACCGGTGGTGACCGACCTCAACAGCACCGGGCCGCTCGGGGCGCTCACCGGGCAGCCGGGACAGCAGGGCCAGACGGGGCAGAGCGCGCAGGCCGGCAAGTCGCAGACGGCCGGGCTCCCCGTCGGGGGCGGCCTGCTGGGCGGGCTGCCGACGCAGGGGCTCGGGCTGCCGCTCTGAGCGGGCTGCCGCGGACGACGGGAGCGGGGGGGGCGGCCTGGTCGGCGGCCCCCCGCTCCCGCAGGGGGGTCGGTGGGGTCCGGGTGGCGCCCCTGCCCCGGCGGGACCGGGGGCCCTTCCGGCTCTCGCACGGGTGCGGAGGGGAGGGGCAGGGGTTTCCCCTCTTTCCGGGAGTGGCGTGGTCAGGCTTCACTGTCCGTCACCCCCACAGGAGAACCATCTGTCCTCTCGTCGTTCGGAAGGGCTTCTCTTGACTGTCACCCCCGTCCGTGTGGGCGCCGTCCTGGCGGCTGCCTGTGCCCTCGTCGCCGGCGCCGCGCTGCCGTCGTCGGCGATCAACTCGTACAACGCGGCACCGGCGCCCGAGCGCACCGAGGTCGGCGCGCTCGTCGCCACCTGGGACAACGACGACGACCCGGCGACGCCGGACCGTGTCGACTGGGTGTGCTCCGGCACGATGATCGACGCGGACACGTTCCTGACCGCCGCGCACTGCACGACGGACTGGCCGGAGAACGTACGGTTCCACGTCTCCCTCGACCAGGACGTCGAGGGCGGGCTGGCCGCGGCGGCCGAGCGGCACCCGGGCGACCCGGCGGCGGTCGCGCGGGCCGTCGCCGTCGAGGGGGTCGCACACAACCACCCGGACTACCCCGGGCCCGCGTCGGACACGCACGACATCTCGGTGATCGAGCTGCCGGCGGACCGGATGGCGGAGCGCTGGTCGTTCACTCCGGCGGTGCTGCCTTCGGCGGGCGCGCTCGACGCGCTGCGACCGCAGGGGCTGAAGGACACGTCCTTCACCGTCGCCGGGTACGGGACCCAGGAGAGCCGGCGCGGGCCCGGTGGTCACACCCACCCCGGCGGCGGAGTGCGGCTGAAGGCCCCGGTGTCGTTCGACGCGCTCAACGAGGCGTGGGTGCGACTGGCGATGACGAAGCCGCAGGGCAACGGAGGCGCGTGCTACGGCGACTCGGGCGGCCCCAACTTCGCGGAGCTCGACGGGACGCTGACACTGGTGGGGACGACGATCACCGGCGACGGCCCGTGCTACGCGACGAACGTGGCGTACCGGCTGGACTCGGGTGCTGCCCGTGACTTCCTCGCCCCGTACGTGACGCTCCCATGAAGACGAGGTGGTCGCCCGCGCTCCGGCGGGTGCGCCGGCGACCGCCTCACCCAGCCGCCGGATGACGGCGAACGGGTGATTGGCGGGGCGGAACGGCCGCCCCGCCGTGACGGCCGACGCGGCTGTCGGTTGGACAGGGGGATCCGCGAGCGGGTCCCCGACACGAAGGAAAGACCGATGATCAAGAAGGCTCTCGCCACGGCCGGTGTCGCCGCGGCCGTCCTGGGTGCCGCCGCGCCCATGGCGTCCGCCGTGGGCGACGACCGGGTGAGCACGCAGAACGGAAACTTCTCCACGCAGTCCTACGGCAACACGGGGTCCGAAGGGGCGGACCTTCCCGGCGTGCCGGTCAGGATGCTGGAGCGTGAGGAGGACCTTCTGCGGGCGCTGCGGTGAGGAGGGCCGCGCGGGCGGCCGGTTGAGGACGTACCCGAGGGTGTGCCGCAGGGGGGCACGCCGGGTGACATCGTCCCAGCCGGTGCGGTTCGTGCGGTTACCGCGGGCGCCGACGTCGGCCCCGGCTTCCCATGGAGGAGGCCGGGGCCTTTCGCATGTCCGTCCCTCCGGCACGCGGGTGACCGGGCGCTGCGGCGAATCCGGTATTCCCCCGGAGCAACCCGGCCCGCGTGGTACGCATCTTCACTGGGCGGCGGCCCGCCGGGCCGGCCCTTACGGGGACTGCGTTCTTGGAGAGCGTCATGGTGGACATTTCGATCGTCGTTCCGTGCTTCAACGAGAGCGAGGTGATCGACTCGTTCCACCGCGCGGTGCTCGACGCGCTGCGGCCCACCGGGCTGTCCTTCGAGCTGTGCTACGTCGACGACGGCAGCGCGGACGGGACGGTGGACCGGCTGCGGGAGCTGGCACAGACCGACCCGCGGGTCCGGTACACGTCGTTCAGCCGGAACTTCGGCAAGGAGGCCGGGCTGCTGGCCGGGATGCGGATGGCCCGGGGCGACGCGGTGGTCCTCATGGACGCCGACCTCCAGCACCCGCCGGAGCTGGTGCCGCGCATGGTGCAGCTGCACCGGCAGGGCTTCGACCAGGTGATCGCCCAGCGCGACCGGTCGGGGGAGGGAACGGTCCGCAAGGCGTTCAGCCGGGCGTACTACCGGTTGATGCGGCGCTTCATGGAGGTCGAGCTGGTGGACGGCGCCGGTGATTTCCGGCTGCTGTCGCGGCGCGCGGTGAACGCGATCCTGTCGCTGCCGGAGAGCAACCGGTTCTCCAAGGGCCTGTTCTCGTGGATCGGCTTCGACACGGCGAGCTTCCCGTACAAGAACGTCGAGCGTGCGGCGGGCGCGTCGAAGTGGGGCGGCCGACGGCTGCTCAACTACGGCATCGACGGGCTGCTGTCGTTCAACAGCCGCCCGCTGCGGATGGCGATCCACACGGGCCTGTGGCTGTTCGTGTCGGCGCTGGTGTACGCCCTGTGGATCATCGCGAACGCCCTGCTGAACGGGGTGGACACACCGGGGTACGCGACGCTGATCACCGCGATCGTCGGGCTCGGCGGCGTGCAGCTGGCGACCCTGGGTGTGATCGGTGAGTACGTGGGGCGGATCTACCACGAGTCCAAGGGCCGGCCGCACTACGTGGTACGGGAGACGGACCCCGACACGGCCGCGCGGGGGCGCACGCCGGAGCGGGCGGGCCGCGCGGGCTGACCGCGGGCGCGGACGGGAGAGGCCCCGGTCCCCGGTACGTACCGGGGACCGGGGCCTCTCCCGTGTGCGGATGCGCCGCGAGCAGCGGCGGCTACTGCGGGAACCTCGTGCCGCGGGTGACCTCGTCCACGCCGTACAGCCTGGCGATGCACTGGGCGGGCCACTTGTTCCTGCCCTGGTTGCCGAAGGGCTCCAGCATGCGGCCGACGCTGTTCGGGCGGTACGGGAGCGTGGTGGCCCCGGCATCGGCCTGTTCGCGCATCCAGCGGTCCTGGCGGTCCCACCGGTCGGCGCGGGTCTCCATCGCCGTGCCCAGGTCCCGCAGCGGCCCGTACAGAGAGACGGCCGACGTCACCGCCACCGCGGCGGCGGCCAGGGCGACGAGGGTCGTGCGCAGCGGTGCGCGGCCCTCGCGCGGGCGCAGCGCGCGCCCGAGGAAGGCACCGGCGGCGACCAGCAGCAGGATGTACAGCAGCAGGTAGTCGTTCCAGGTGCGCTCGGTCCTGATGAGCCGGTCACCGAAGACGGGGTAGGTGATGACGGCGCACAGGTAGCCGGTGACGAGGAGGGCCGACAGGCCGAGGCCGAGCACCGGCAGCGGGCGCAGGGGCAGCAGGGCGGTGGGACCGCCGCCGGGCCGACGCCGGGCGACCAGCCCCAGGACGACACCGGCGGCGACGGCTCCGACGTACTGCCAGGTCGTGAAGACGGTCCCCAGGATCTGGACGTACTGCTCGAGGGCGCCGACGAGGGACTCGGGCGCCAGCATGGAGACGGTCTCGGCGTCGTAGCGCTCGCGGCGGTTGCGGGAGCCGGGGGAGGTGACGAGGATCAGTGTGCCGACGGCCACGCCCGCCATGCCCGCGAGGGACCAGACCCGGGCGTATCGGCGGGCCCGCTCGACGAACATCCAGCGGGCGAGGACGACCGTGGCACCCAGGAGGACGAGGGCGACGACGGACGCCTCCTCGGAGAGGGTCCCCATGAAGACGCCCGCGAGGAGGACGACGGCGACGGCCGCGTTCCGGCCGCGCGGGGTGCGGGCCGCCAGCAGTGGCAGGGCCGCGGCGCAGGCCAGCACGGGGGCGAGGGTATGGGACACGGAGGCGGCGGGCCAGTAGAACGTCTTGTAGGTGTTGGTCGTGGCGAAGAAGAACACCGCGGTGACCATGGACGCGACGAACAGGGCGGTGCCGGGCGGCGTGTCCTGGTGGGTCCGGCGCAGGATCCGGGCGAGGAACGCCCAGAGAACGAGCAGGATGAGAACGCCGCTGACGACTCCGTACCACTGGTGTCCGGCGACCGGGAACCTGGCGTACAGGCCGACGAGCAGCCCGTTGGCGACCCGGCCGTTGTCGGTGAAGTAGAACTGGTCGACGAGGCCGAGGACTCCCTGGTCGCGGGCCTGGGGAACGAAGCACCACTCGTCGGCGGAGGGCCGTGCGTGGCGGCCGAGCCAGGAGGCCAGGGCCAGCAGGCCCAGGGCGGGGAGCGCGAGCAGCGGCAGCCACAGGGTGAACCGGCGGCCGGGCCTTCCCCCGGGCGCCGGAGGCCCGCCCCGCTGGGTGTCCCCCTCTTCGAGGGGGTCGGTGTCGGAGACGCCGGGAGCGCCGACGGCCATGCGTACCACTGCCTTTCGCGGAATGTCACTGATCCGACACCCTAGAGTCGCTTTTCGGCGTCGCCGTTCCCCGGCGTGACGCCCGGCACACCTCCGGCGGGCGAATAGCGCAATGAACCGGAAGTAATGGGGCACTCATGGTGAAGTCGGTGCAAGGATGGACGGGGGCGGGTGCGGTGTACCGAGGTGGGGGACGACGCGCGACGCGACTTCGGGAACGGTGTGCATGAGCAGGGAACCGGCCGCCACCGCGGCCTCAGGACCGACTTCGACCAGCGCGGTCTTCGGCGCTCCGTGCTGGGTCAGCCTGATGACTCGGGATCTGCGGTCCGCGCACGACTTCTACGGCGCCGTGATGGGATGGGAGTTCCGTCAGGCGCGGCTCGGGGAGGAGTTCAGCGTCGCACTGTCGGACGGCAAGGCGATCGCGGGGATGGGGGCGCTCTCGCCGGCGTTCCATGTGGCGGTGGCGTGGACGCCGTACTTCGCGGTGGAGAACGCGGACGCGACGGCCGCGCGGATCCGGGAGCGCAGCGGGACCGTGGCGGTGGGTCCGGTGGCGTTCGTGCTGGGGCGGGGTGCGCTGGCCGCGGACCGGGACGGGGCCGTCTTCGGGATCTGGGAGGGCGAGCTGCCGGCGGGCTGGGAGATGTGGCGGGAGGCGGCGCCGGCGTGGGTGCGGCTGCACACGCGGGACGCGTTCGAGGCGGCGATCTTCTACGGGGAGGTGCTGGAGTGGGCGTGTGGCCGCCCGGGCAGCTGCGACGTGGAGTACGAGGGGGACGAGGTGGTGCTGCGGCACGGCGGGCACGCGGTGGCGCGGCTCAGTTCGGGTGCACTGGGCGAGGCACCGGACCCGGCGATCCGGCCTCGGTGGCAGGTGCACTTCCCGGTGCCCGACGTGGAGGAGCGGGTGACGGCGGCGCTGCGGCACGGCGGCACGGTGATCGCCCATGAGCCGGGCGCGCAGGCGACACTGCGGGACCCGGACGGGGGGCTTTTCACACTGACGGCACCGGGGTCGGCGGAGCCCGGGTAGCCCCCGGCGCCCCGGCTCCGGGCGTCAGGGGGTGAGGGGCGGGGTGGGCAGGCCGCTTCCGTAACGCAGTCCGTCGAGGAGCGACTGGACGGCTTCCACACCGGTGCGGCGAGGCCGCCAGCCCAGTTCGGCGTGCGCGCGTCCGCAGTCCAGCAGCGGCAGGCGGAGGAAGGCGTCCAGCAGGTGCGGGGACGAGGGCAGCAGGCGCAGGCCCCAGCCCGCCGCGACGACGGCGCGGGCGGCGGCGCGGGGCAGCCGGACGACCCGGGCATCCAGCAGCGCGGCGAGTTCCTCGGCGCCCAGCGGCGGATCGGCGGCAAGGTTGAACGCGCCGCGGACGTCGTCCCGCAGGGCGGCGATCCGGTAGGCATCGGCCGCGTCGTCGGTGTGGAGGGCCTGGAAGGTGAGCCCGTCGAAGTCCGGCACCACCGGGATGAGACGGGGATCGGCCAGGGCGCCGGGCAGGAGGCGCCCGGCGAAGATGCGGCGCTGCTCGCTCGCGGCGCCCTCCTTGAAGAGGAAGGCGGGACGCATCCTGACGACCCGGATCCCGGGGTGCTGGAGTTCGTAGGTGTCCAGGACGCGCTCCAGGTAGGCCTTCTCGCGACAGTAGGCGGCCTCGGGCCAGCCGTGCGTGGGCCAGGACTCGTCCACCGGGTGATCCTTGGGCCCGGGAGAGTAGGCGCCGACGGACGAGGCGTACACGAGGGCGGACACGCCGGCGGCGACGGCCGCGCGGAAGACCCGAAGGCTGCCCAGGACATTGGTGCGCCAGGTGGCGAGCGGGTCGTGGGTGGGCTGGAAGGCCCAGGCCAGGTGGATGACGGCGTCGGCGCCCTCCAGATGCGCGGTGATCACGCGGTCGCCGTCCTTCTCGACGTCGGCGGCCACCCAGGTGGTGCGGGTCGGCGCCCAGACGGGCCGGCGGCGGGCCAGGCCGAGGACCGAGCCGACGCGCGGGTCGTCGGCCAGGGAGGAGACGATGCTGGTACCGGCATTGCCGGTGGCGCCGGTGACGACGATCCGCTTGCCGGGTTCCCTGCCGGTCTCGCTGTCTGCTCGCATGCCGTCCGCTCCTGACGCGTCCGGGCACTCGGGTACCGGACGGCCGGGTACCCCTTCCGGGGCGTTCCACGTCTCGTCCCGCCACGCGTCCCGTAGGGGAACGGATGGCCTTCGGCATATGCCACAAGCACCACCGGATCGAGTGTGGCCAAATCCCTTACGGCCGGTCTCCGCCTGTGCGACAGTCGTAGCCGGTCCTTGCTCTTTCAGGCCCCGGCCGCCGCGCCCATCCGGAGTACGACATGCCGTCCCATCTGTTCGCGGACCGTCCCAGCCAGCAGCCGCCCGAGCGCGGAGCGGTGGACGCCCTCATCTCGCAGACCCGCAGGCTGCGCGGAGAGCTGGACGCCGTACGCAGGGACGCGGCAGCGGACGAGGACGATCCCCAAAGCCGCTGGCAGCGTGCCCTGTGCGAACTGGCCGTTCATCAGCTCGACGACCTCGGCGCCCATTTGGACCAGCTCAGGGACGGGCCGCCGGGCGGACTCGTGGAGCAGGGCGCGCCCGAGGAGCGCATGACGGCGCGCGGAGGCGCCGGGGGCGCGCCGGCCGGCCTGCACACGCCGGTCCCTCACGGACCGGACAGACGGGTTTCGGACAGTCGCGAACCGGTTGAGCGCCTTCCGGACGGGTTCGGGGCGGGGCGGCACGGGCGGGACCGCCGTCCGGCCGACGAACAGCCGGCCGGATCCTCCCTCCATCGGGTGGGCGGCGCGGAGTGGAACCTGTTGACGGACGAGGTCAGCTGGTCCGCCGAACTGTTCCGCATCTTCGGGCGCTCACCGGAGGCAGGCCCGATGACCCTGGACGAGCTGCCGTCGCTGGTGTTCGTGGAGGACCAGCCGTTGCTCACCCAGATGGTGACGGACTGCCTGATCGACGGGAAGCCCGTCGACGGCGAGTTCCGCATCGTCCGCTCCGACGGTGCGGTGCGAACGGTCCACATGGTGGGCGAGCCGGTGGTCGACGTTGACGGCTGCACGGCATCCATGTGGGCCGTGTTACGGGACGTCAGCGAACTGCGCCGCAGCGAGCGCGCGGTGCGCGAGTCGGGTGACTCGCTGCGGCGGCGCCAGGAGGCGGAGCGGGCCGAGCACCGGGCGGTGGTAGAACTCCAGGAGACGGTTCTGCCGCCGTGGCGCGGCCCGCTGCGGCAGGCCGGAAACGCTCACGCGGCCCTGGAGCTGGCGGGTCACTATCTGCCCTCCGGGAGCGGTACGCGGGCGGGCGGCGACTGGTACGACATGCTGGAGCTGCCCGACGGCGACGTGCTGCTGACGGTGGGGGATCTGACCGGGCAGGGGGTACCCGCGACCTCCGCGGTGGCGACGCTGCTGGGCGCGCTGCGCGGACTTGCCGTGGCGGGGGTGCGCCCCGGGGCGCTGATGGGGCATCTGAACGCGCTGATCGACTCGTCCGCGGAGCCCGCTCTGGGCAGCGCGGTGTGCTGCCGCTACGACCCCGCGACCCGGATGCTCGGCTGGGCACAGGCCGGTCACCCCGCCCCGCTCCTGTTCCGCGACGGGACGGGGCGGGCGCTGGCCCGGCCGGACGGGGTCCTGCTCGGCGCCACGGCGTCGGGGGCCGCCTACGAGGAGGCCGAGCTGCGGCTGCGGCCCGGCGATGTGCTGTTGCTGCACACGGACGGGCTGGTCCGCGCGGCCGGAGGGCTGGACGCGCACGCACCCGGCACGCGGCGGCTGCTGGCGCTGGGGCCGCGGTTCGCCCGAGCGCGGGACGCCCGGGATTGTGTCCGGTCGGTGATCGAGGAGTTCGGGGACTCCGCACGGGTGGACGACGCGTGTGTGGTCGTCGCCAGGGTGGACGGCCCTCCCTGCGCATGACGCCGTGACACCGCCGTACGAGGCGCGCGTGGCCACCGCCGGGGTCGGACGACCACGGCACGGGTCGGCGCGGCCGGGGGCGGGTGCTGTGGCGGTGACCCGGGGGGCCACACCGGAAGAGGGCTCCGCAGGGATCCATGGGTCTTCACCAGGCACTGACGGCGCGGAGGTGCGGGGTTGCGTGGGCCCGGCCTCCGGGGGTGCGGGGCCTGGTGTGCGAAGCGGCACGCGGGCGTCAGGCGTTCCTGGGGCCGAGCTTCTTGACCTGGTCCTTCGGCATGGCGACCATGATCTCGTCCCGCAGGTCCTGGGTCTTGGTGTAGCTCGCGTACCGGGCGGTGAGCCGGTACATCTCGCGCAGCCGGTCCCAGGTGCGCTGTGACGAGTTCGCGCCCATGGAATTGAGCGCGAGGCGCGCGTAGCGGTCGGCCTGCTCCGGGTCGTCCGCGATGAAGCAGGCCGAGGCCATGGACAGGTGGTCGAAGATCTTGGAGCGCTCGCGGCCGTCGATCCGCAGCTCCAGGGCCTTCTCCGCGTAGTACTGGGCCTGCTTCGCGGCGCTCGGGTCGTGCTCCGCAAGCGTGCGGTAGGACAGGGCCTGCATGCCGTACAGGTCCTCGTCCTTGAAGGTCTGCATCCAGTTCGGCAGCTCGTGGTCGTCCCGGTGGGCGGCGAAGAGCTCCTCGGCCTCCCCGAGGGTGCGCCGCATGGCCTGGCCGCGCCCCAGGGACGCCTGGGCCCACGCCTCGATGGTGTGCAGCATCGCCTGGGTGCGCGGCAGGATCTCGGGACCGGCACCCGCGCGGGCCAGTTTCATCAGGTCAAGGGCCTCGTCGGGGCGCCCCAGGTGGACCATCTGTCGGGCCGCACGGGACAGGGCCTCGCCGGCGCGGGGCCGGTCGCCGCCCTCCCGGGCCGCGTGCGCGGCGATGAGGAAGTACTTCTGCGCGGTCGGCTCCAGGCCGACGTCGTGGGACATCCAGCCCGCGAGGACGGCGAGATTGGCGGCGACGCCCCACAGGCGCCGCTGGATGGTGTCCTTGTGGTGGTAGGCGAGCATGCCGCCCACCTCGTTGAGCTGGCCGACGACGGCCTTGCGCTGGAGGCCGCCGCCCTTCGCGGCGTCCCAGCGGCGGAACACCTCGACGGAGGCCTCCAGGGACTCGATCTCCTGCCAGCCGATGGGTGCCGCCTCGTAGCGGTCCAGTCCGGCAGGCTCGGCGTGCAGGGTTTCGGAGGGCAGGTGGCCGGAGCCGCGGTGAGGGGCGTCGGTGCGGAACCAGTCGTGGAGAGCGCCGGTGATGACGGAGCCGCCGGTGATCGTGGCGCCCGCGGTCACCAGGCCGCGTCGGTTGAGCATGAGGTCCATTCCCGTGAATTCGGTGAGGACCGCGGCCATGCGATCGGGCGCCCAGGGCAGCCCGTCAGGGTTTTCCGTCTTCCTGACGTCCCGCCGTGTTCCGGCGCGCCCGCGTCGTACGAGTCCGAGGTCCTCGATGGTCACGACACGGCCGAGTCGCTCGGTGAACAGGGCTGCCAGCACTTTGGGCACGGGTTCCCGGGGGATCTCCCCCATGTCGATCCAGCGCCTCACCCGCGAGGTGTCGGTGGCCAGCTGCGGATGGCCCATGGCCGCCGCCTGCCGGTTCACCAGCCGCGCGAGCTCGCCTTTCGACCAGCCGGCGAGGCCGAACAGGTCGGAGAGGCGGGTGTTGGGTTGTCCTGTCACGTCAAGCCCCCAGGTTCTCGGCTGAGTTGACAGTAGCCCTCCGCCATGGGGGTGGCGACTATTCGCCAGGGTTCGCCAGGGTGCGCAAGCTGTTTAGCCACGGGCCACCGGGTGTCGGGTAGGAACGCGCCACCCCGTCCCGGTGACGGCCCTCACTCCCCAGGGTGTCCGGCCGGACAGCGGGACGGGGGAGCGTACGAAGCCGTCGGCACGCGAAGGGACCTGTCTCGCCCATGTACACAGCATCGTCCTCCGTGTCCGCCCCGCCCCGTCCCCGTACCCTCCCGGTCGGCAGCGGACCGTATCTGGACCCCGCCGCGGCGGGGCGGTCCCGGCGGTGGGCGGGGGCGGCTACGGGCCCGCTCAGCGGAAGAATCGACCTGTCGGGACCGCAGGGGGCGCAGCTGCGCAAGGCGATCGCGTCGGTGCACCGCATCTGCCCGGAGTTCAACCCGGTGCAGGTGATGCGGCGCAGCGGGCGGTCCGTGCTGCTGGTGGGCACGACCGGCCGGACCACCGCCGTCGCGAAGTGTTTACTGGACCACTCCCCCGTGTGGGCCGAGCGGTTCCGGCATGAGATCTCCGCGTATCGCACGTTCGTGCGGCAACGGCCGCCGGTGCGGGCGCCGCGGCTGATCGCGGCGGACCCGGACAACTGCGTCCTCGTCATCGAGCGGATGCCAGGCCGCGCGGCGGCCCTGAGCCGGCATCCGGTGGAGGCTCCGCCGCGGGCGGACATCCGCGCGGTGCTGGGCGCGATCGCCCGGCTGAATTCCTGGCGGCCTCCGGCGGGCACGTTCGACGCGCCGCTGGACTATCCGTCGCGGATCGCCCGGTTCCACGAACTGGGGCTGTTCACCGACCGGGACCGGGACGATCTGCAGAAGCTGCTGCACGGGCTGGCGCAGAGCCAGGGCCGTCACGGGATGGGGCAGTTCTGCCACGGGGACGCGCTGCTGTCGAACATGCTGCTGTCCCCGGCCGGTCCGGTGCTGGTGGACTGGGAGCTGGCCGGCTGGTACCTGCCGGGGTACGACCTGGCGACGCTGTGGACGGTGCTGGGTGACGCGCCCGTGGCAAGGCGTCAGATCAGCCAGCACGCCCAGGCGAACGGACCGGCCGCGCGGGACGCGTTCCTGGTGAACCTGATGCTGGTGCTGACGCGGGAGATACGGACGTACGAGACGGCGGTGCAGAGGACCATACGGGAGGCTCCGCCGGCCGGCTCGATTCCCCTGCAGCCGGGGGCGGTCTCCCCGGGTGAGGAGCAGCGGCTGCTGCTGCGCCGGCTGCACGACGACATCGCGCTGGCCCGGCGGGCGGTGCGGGCGGCGGTCGGGACGCGCTGAGCTTCGCGGTGTCGCGCGCCTGCTTCCGGTGCCGTTTCGGTGCCGGGAGCGCGGCGCGCCGTCGTGTGCGGGTCGTGGAGCCTCGGCCCGCTCATCG
The DNA here is from genome assembly GCF_022414595.1 of Streptomyces sp. MUM 203J. GTDB lineage: Bacteria > Actinomycetota > Actinomycetes > Streptomycetales > Streptomycetaceae > Streptomyces. Next base: position 15,341 of record NZ_JADWYO010000076.1, read on the forward strand.
AACTGGCGTTGCCGGTTACACCCGTTCGCCTGGCGGGTCCGCCGACGGGCTTGGCGGGTCGGGAACGGGGGTAGGGCTCGCGCGGCATCAGGGGTTCGTACAGCGAAAGGCATGAACACGTATGGCACAGCCGTTCGTACTTCCCGAGTTCTACGTGCCGTATCCGGCGCGGCTCAACCCGCATCTCGACGCGGCCCGGGCGCACACCAGGGACTGGGCGCGCCGGATGGGCATGCTGGAGGGGTCGGGCGTCTGGGACGAGAGCGATCTCGAGTCCCATGACTACGCGCTGCTGTGCGCGTACACGCACCCGGACTGCGACGCCGAGGCGCTGTCGCTGGTGACCGACTGGTATGTGTGGGTCTTCTTCTTCGACGACCACTTCCTGGAGGTGTTCAAGCGCACCCAGGACCGGGAGGGCGGCAAGGCCTACCTGGACCGGCTGCCGGCGTTCATGCCGGTGGATCCTGCGGAACCGGTGCCGGAGCCCGTGAACCAGGTGGAGGCGGGGCTCGCGGACCTGTGGCGCCGCACCGTGCCGTCGATGTCGGCGGCCTGGCGCAGGCGGTTCGCGGAGGCGACGGAGCACCTGCTCAACGAGTCCCTGTGGGAGCTGTCGAACATCAACGAGGGGCGGGTCGCCAACCCGCTGGAGTACATCGAGATGCGCCGCAAGGTGGGCGGCGCGCCCTGGTCGGCGGGGCTCGTGGAGTACGCGGCGGGGGCGGAGGTGCCGGAGCGGGTGGCGGGCTCCCGGCCGCTGCGGGTGCTGCGCGACACCTTCTCCGACGGCGTGCACCTGCGCAACGACCTCTTCTCGTACCAGAGGGAGGTCGAGGACGAGGGCGAGAACAGCAACGGCGTGCTGGTGCTGGAGCGGTTCCTGGACTGCTCGGTGCAGGAGGCGGCCGACGCGGTCAACGACCTGCTGACATCGCGGGTCCAGCAGTTCGAGCACACGGCGCTCACCGAGGTCCCCGCGCTGTGCGTCGAGCAGGGCCTGGCGCCCGACGAGGCGGCGGCCGTGCTGGCGTACGCGAAGGGCCTGCAGGACTGGCAGTCGGGCGGGCACGAGTGGCACATGCGCTCCAGCCGCTACATGAACGAGGGCGCCCTGGGCGACGCCCCCGGCAGCGGGGCGTTCGGCATGGCGGCGGCATCGCTCCGGCTCACCCCTCGCGCCGAGAAGGCACGCTGGCGCGGCTTCTCACACGTGCCGTTCCGCCATGTCGGGCCGTCGCTGCTGCCGCACATCGAGATGCCGTTCGAGCTGACGCTTAACCCGCATCTGGAGGGAGCGCGTGAGCGGTGCGTGGAGTGGTCGCACACGATGGGCATCCTGCGGGCGCAGCCCGGGCAGCCGGGCTCGGGGGTGTGGGACGAGCGGCGGCTCCGGGAGATCGACCTGCCGCTGTGCGCGGCCGGGCTGCACCCGGGCGCGGACGCGGACGCGCTGGACCTGACCTCGCAGTGGCTGGCGTGGGGCACGTACGGGGACGACCTGTACCCGGTCGTGTACGGCGCGGTGCGGGACCTGGCGGGGGCTCGGGCGCAGAACGGGCGGCTGAGGCTGTTCATGCCGCTGGACGCGGCGGCCGGTGCGGCTCCGGAACCGGGGAACGCGCTGGAGCGTGGCCTCGCGGACCTGTGGCGGCGGACCGCGGGGCCCATGAACGAGCGGGACCGGAAGGCCTTCCGGGACTCCGTGGACGTCATGATCGCGAGCTGGGAGTGGGAGCTGGCGAACCAGGCACAGAACCGGATCCCGGATCCGGTGGACTACATCGAGATGCGGCGGGCGACCTTCGGCTCGGACATGACGATGGCACTGGGCCGGATCGGGCGGGGCAACAAGGTGCCGCCGGAGATCTGGCGCAGCGGCCCGGTGCGGGCACTGGAGAACGCGGCTGTCGACTTCGCGACGCTGATGAACGACCTCTTCTCCTACCAGAAGGAGATCGAGTTCGAGGGCGAGGTCCACAACTGCGCTCTGGTGGCTCAGAACTTCTTCGACGTGGACTATCCGACGGCAGCGGAGATCACCGCGGCTCTGATGAACTCCCGGATGCGGCAGTTCCAGCATGTCGCAGCGCACGAGTTCCCGGTCATGTACGACGACTTCGGGCTGGACGGTCAGACGCGGGAGATCCTGGACGGCTATGTGCGGGAGCTGCAGAACTGGATGGCCGGGATCCTGAACTGGCACCACGGGTGTGAGCGGTACCAGGAGGAGGTGCTGCTGCGGCACCGCGCGGAGGCGGCGGACGAGGGGGCGCGGTCGGTGGCATCGCTGAGCGGGCCGACGGGTCCGGGGACGTCGGCGGCCCGCGTGAGCGCGCTGGTCGGCTCCTAGCGGCGGGGCTCAGGCGCGGCGGGCGCCGCGGAGCTGGTCCATCTCGCGGCGCTCGCGCTTGGTGGGGCGGCCCGCGCCGCGGTCGCGCACGCCCGCCAGGGCCACGTGTTCGCGGGGCGGCGGGGCGGGGGTCCGGTCCGTATAGGCCCCGGCGGCGACGGGGGCACCGACGCGCTTGGCGAGGGGCTGTCTGACCTCGACGATCCGTTCACGGCCCGCGTGGAAGAGGCGGACCTCGTCTCCCGGCTTGACGTGCTGGGCGGGCTTGACGCGTTCGCCGTTGACCCTGACATGGCCGGCGCGGCAGGCGGTGGCGGCCTGTGAGCGGGTCCTGGTGAGGCGGACGGCCCAGATCCAGCTGTCGACACGGACGGTGGCGTGCCCGTTCGCGTGCCCCTGCGCGCGTGCCTGGTCGGTCGCTGTCATGGCTCCCTCGGGATCGGGGATCAGCCCTGCTGGAACAGCTCCGCCGGGAGCGGCTTGAGCAGGGCGTACAGGTCGTCGGTGATGGGCCGGTCCCAGCTGGCGATGGTCACGAGCACGTTGTCGCTGCGGTCGAACTGGACGCAGGAGATCCGGCTCTCGCTGAGCTTGAGGCGGCGCACGATGAGCAGGTTGTCGCCCTGCATGACGGGGACGTCCTCGGTGCCGGTGACCTCGATGTGGTCGTCCCGCTCCAGAGCCGCGAGGAGCTGGGCGACCTCGAAGGGGATCTGGCCCTCGGCCAGATCGCGGGCCGGGGAGCCCTCCGGCAGGTTGCCGATGATCATCGCAGGCCCACGGCCGCCGAACAGGTCGTAGCGGAGGAACACTCCCTGGCAGCTGCCGTCGGGAGCGGGGAGCAGGCCGGCACCGAGGTTTCCGGGCCAGTCGCCCGGGTCCATGGCCAGGACGTCGAAGTCCGGGCCCGCGGGAGTGGCGGGGCTGCGGCGGCGGAGGAACGACATGGGGCCATGGTACGTGGCCGGGGGCGCGGGACGGTGGGCGGGGCGGTGCCCTGGGAGGCAGGTGGGAGGCCGTCGTACGGGGCGTGTGGGGCCGCTGGGGCGCCGGGCGGCGGATGCCCCGGTGGGGTGTCCTGGGGGGGCGGAACGCGGGCGGGGTCCGGTTTCACCGGTTCGGGCGATCGTGGTCAACCCGGGGACGCGGCGGCGGGCCCGTGCGGAGGCCCGGCCGGGAGAACGGCGAGGCGGGGCCTTCCCGTGCGCACGGGAAGGCGTGGTGGGGCGTTGCGGTGGTCGGGTGCCGGAGAGAGGCTGGAGGTGTGCCCTGTGGGGACTGCCGGGGCCGAGCCGGGCCTCGGGGCCTACGGACAAGGGGAACACCATGAGCACGATCAGGGAAAGCATCGAGATCGACCGTCGGCCCGAGGAGGTCTACGCGTACGCCAGCGACCCCGAGCACCTGCCCGAGTGGCAGGAGAACGCGATCGAGGCGCACCGGGTCGGCGACGCCCCGCTGGGCCTCGGCTCGCGGGTCGAGGTGACCCGGAACATCGGACGCCGGGTGATGCCGATGACCATGGAGATGACGGAGTACGACCCGCCCCGGAGCTGGCGGCTGCAGAGCGTCGGCGGTCCCGTGCGCGGCGATGTCCACGGCACGGTGGAGCCGCTGGACGACGGCCGGCGGGCGCGCCTGACGATCGACGTGGAGTTCGAGGGGCACGGCATGGGCAGGGTGCTCGTGCCGATGGTCGTGCGCCCGCAGGTCCGCAAGGAGCTGCCGCGCAACGAGCGGCACCTCAAGGACGTGCTGGAGGGCGAACGATAGCCCCGGGTCCCGCGCCGGGGGTGAGCGTCCTGTCGTCCGGGGTACGTACGCGGCAATGCGTACGCGACGGACGGAGGCGCAGGGTGCGGAGACTGCTCGATGACCTCGACGACGGCGAGCGGCTGGGACGGGGCGAGCTGGAGGCGCTGCAGCTGGAGCGGCTGCGGGCGACGCTGCGGCACGCATATGCGCACGTGCCGTTCTACCGGCGGTCGTTCGACGCGGCGGGCGTGCGGCCGCAGGACTGCCGGTCGCTCGCGGATCTGAGCCGGTTCCCGTTCACGTCGAAGGCGGATCTCCGGGACCGGTACCCCTTCGGGATGTTCGCGGTGGACCGGTCCCGGGTGCGGCGGATCCACGCGTCCAGCGGGACGACGGGGCAGCCTACGGTCGTCGGTTACACGCGCCGGGACCTGGACGTATGGGCGGACGTCGTGGCGAGGTCTCTCCGTGCGGCCGGTGCGCGGCCCGGCCACCTCGTGCATGTGGCGTACGGGTACGGGCTGTTCACCGGCGGACTGGGGGCGCACGCCGGGGCGGAGCGGCTGGGCTGCACGGTAGTTCCGGCGTCCGGCGGGATGACGTCCCGTCAGGTGCGGCTGATCCAGGACCTCCGGCCGGAGGTCGTCATGGTGACGCCCTCGTACATGCTGACGCTGCTGGACGAGTTCGAACGGCAGGGAGTGGACCCCCGGTCGACGTCCCTGCGGGTGGGGCTGTTCGGTGCCGAGCCCTGGACGGAGGAGATGCGGCGGGAGATCGAGGAGCGGTGCGGGATCGACGCCGTCGACATCTACGGCCTGTCGGAGGTGATCGGGCCGGGGGTCGCGCAGGAGTGCGTGGAGACCAAGGACGGGCTGCACGTGTGGGAGGACCACTTCTTCCCGGAGGTGGTGGACCCGGTGACGGGAGAGGTCCTGCCGGACGGCGAGCGGGGTGAGCTGGTGTTCACCTCGCTGACCAAGGAGGCCATGCCGGTGGTCCGGTACCGGACGCGGGATCTGTCGCGGCTGCTGCCGGGCACGGCACGGGTGTTCCGGCGGATGGAGAAGGTGACGGGGCGCAGCGACGACATGCTGGTCCTGCGCGGGGTGAACCTCTTCCCGACGCAGGTCGAGGAGATCGTGCTGCGGACGCCGGGGCTCGCGCCGCACTTCCGGCTGGTGCTGACCCGGGAGGGGCGGCTGGACGCGCTGACGGTACGCGTGGAGGCGCGGGCCGACGCGACGGCGGAGGCGAGGCAGGCGGCGGCGCGGGCGGTGGAGTGGGCCGTGAAGGACGGGGTCGGGGTGTCGGTGGCCGTCGAGGTGGTGGATCCGGACACGCTGGAGCGGTCGGAGGGCAAGATCCGGCGCGTCGTCGACCTGCGGAACGGCCGTCGGACCGGGGGTTGATACGGGTGAGGGGTGGTGCGCCGGTGCAGTGAGGGACGGTCAGGACGCCTGGTGATGGACGCGGATGGGCTGGGGGCGGGGATCAGTCGCCGCGCGCTGGGGAGCTGCGCCCTCGGGGCGGGGCTGGTGCTGAGGTGGGGGCGGGGGAGCACGAGCGGCACGGGAGGTGTGGACGTGGCCGGGTACGGGACGGCGGGGCGGGGGCCGGTGCTGCGGCGCGGGTCGGCGGAGGAGGCCGGGCTGGTGCCGGAGCGTCTGGAGGCGGTGGTCGCGGGGGCCGGGCGGTTTCTGGGCCCCTCCCCCACGCACCCGTGGTACGCCGGCGCGGTGGTGCTCGCGGGGCGGGGCGGCATTGTGGCGCTGCACCGGGCGATCGGGTACGCGGTGCGGTACGCGGCGTACGACGAGACGACCGGGCTGGGTGTCGGACTGCGACCGGAGCGGCGGGTGCCGATGCGCCGGGACACCGTGTGTGATCTGGCCTCGCTGACGAAGCTGTTCACGTCGGTGCTGGCGGTGCGGTCGGTCGAGTGCGGCGAACTGGGTCTGGAGGAGCGGGTGGCGGCGCGGCTCCCGCCCTTCGGGCGAGGCGGGAAGGGCGCGGTCACCGTGCGGCAGCTGCTGACGCACACGTCGGGGCTGCGGGCCTGGCTGCCGCTCTACCGGGAGGCCACACGGTCGGGGCGGCTCCGGCTGTTGTGGGACGAGGTACCCGAGGACCCGCCGGGGACCGCGTACCGGTACTCCGACCTGAACCTGATCGTGCTTCAGCTTCTGCTGGAGGAGGTGACGGGGCGGCCGCTGGACGTGCTGCTGCGGGAGCGGGTCACCGGTCCGCTGGGGCTGCGCCGCACCCGGTTCGCACCACCCGGGTGGTGGCGGCCGTGGATCGCGGCGACGGAGGACGCCCGTCCGCCGTGGTCGGGGCTGGACCGGGGCATGGTGTGGGGTGAGGTGCATGACGAGAACGCGTACGCGTCGGGCGGGGTCGCCGGGCACGCGGGGGTGTTCTCGTGCGCCCGGGACCTGGCGGTGCTGGCGCGGGCGCTGCTGAACGGCGGCGGGTACGGGCGGGCGCGGATCCTGCGGCCGGAGTCGGTGGAGCTGCTGTTCACCGACTTCAACGGGGCCTTTCCGGGCCACGCGCACGGGCTGGGGTTCGAACTGGGCCAGCGCTGGTACATGGGCGCGATGACCACCCCGTACACGGCGGGGCACACCGGGTTCACCGGGACGAGTCTGGTGCTGGACCGGCACAGTGATCTGTTCCTGGTGCTGCTGGGCAACTCGGTGCACCCGGTGCGGACCTGGCGGTCGGGGTCGGCGCCGCGGGTCGCGGTCGCGGACCGGCTGGCGCGGGCCGTGCCGGTGCGGCCCGTGCGCGGTCGGACGGCGTGGGGCGCGGGCGCGGCGGGGGACGCGGCGAACCGTGCGGCGGGGAGCCTGACGCTGCCGGTGGGGGATGCGGGGGCGGATGGGGCGCGGCTGTTGTCGTGTGCGGTGTGGTGGGACACGGTGCCGGACGAGGAGCGGCTGTTCCTGGAGGCCGGGGACGGGGCGGGTGTGTGGCGGGCGGTGCCGTTCGCCACCGCGCGGGCCGGTGGAGGGGGGCGGCGGGATCATGCGGAGGGGGCGGTGTCGGGCTGGTCGGGCCGGGTGTGGCACCGGGTGGAGGCGGCGTTGCCGCCGTGGGCGCGGCTGCTGCGCTGGCGGTACGGCGCCGATGGGCGCCACCGGGGGCGTGGGGTGTACGTGGACGGGCTGCGGGTCCTGGACCGGGGCCGGGTACTGTTCGACGAGGCGCGGCCGGAGGACGCGGGGCGGATCGTCGCGGACGGGTGGACGGCGTCGGCTGACTGAACGCCGGCCCCGCCTCCTGCCCGGCTCTGCCCCTGCCGCAGATGCCCGCGGTGGTGGGCATTATGTTCGACAGTCATGATTCCAGAAGGATTTGCGGGATACCTGCGCCGGCTCGGCATCACTCCGTCCGGGACGCCCTCGGCCGAGGAACTGTGCGCGCTGCAGCGGGCGCACCTGGAGCACGTTCCGTACGACAACGTCGGCATCCAGCTGGGTCGGCCGCCCGGCATTGATCCGGAACTGTCGGTGCGGCGGTTCGCGGCCGGTGAGGGCGGCTACTGCTTCCACCTGAACGGTGCCTTCGCCGCACTGCTGCGGGCGCTCGGGTACGACGTCACCATGCATGTCGGCGGAGTCCACCCGGACGTGGACGGCCGGGGCGCGAACGGCAACCACATGGTCCTGACCGTGCGGGTGGACGACCGGGAGTGGTTCGTCGACGTCGGCCTCGGGGACGGCCCGCACGAGCCGTTGCCGCTGCGGGCCGGGACCTACGAGCAGGGGCCTTTCACGTACCGGCTGGAGCCCTCGGTGAGCGAGCCGGGCGGGTGGACCTTCCACCACGACCGCCTCAGCACCTTCCCCGTCATGGAGTTCCGGGGTGAGGCGGCCGCGCTCCACGACTTCGCGACGGAGCACGCGCGGCTGTCGACGGCACCGGACTCGCCGTTCGTGTCGGCCTTCGTGGCGCTGCGCCGGGACGCGAGGACGGTGCACCTGCTGCGAGGCAGGGTGCTGACGCGGACGGACGCGGCGGGGAGCACGGATCGGGCCGTGGACACCCGTGAAGAGTGGTTCGGGCTGCTGGAGAAGGACTTCGGGCGCAGCCTGGACGCCCTGGACGACACGGACCGCACGGCTCTGTGGGAGCGGGTGTCGGCGGCACACGAGGCGTGGCTGCGGTCCCGGGAGGAGGGAGAGGCCGGGCGGGGTTGAAGCGTGCCCGCCCGGATGCGGCCGGGGCGTGGGGCGGGGAGACTGATGGGCCGGGGGGCCGCTCGGTGAGAGGACGACCCATGTCCGTGATGGACAAGCTGAAGAGCCTGCTGAAGGGCCACGAGGACAAGGCCGCGCAGGGCATCGACAAAGCCGGTGACTTCGTCGACGACAAGACACAGGGAAAGTACAGCAGCCAGGTCGACACCACACAGGAGAAGCTCAAGGAGCAGCTGGGGCAGGAGCGGCCCGACCGGGGTCCGCAGCCGCCTCAGAGCTGAGCCACGCCGTTTGCGCGGTCCCGGGGCAGTCGGCACGACGACTGCCCCGGGACCGTTCGTGTGCGGCCCCGCCGGTGGCGCGTTCGGCCGACCGGGGCGGGGCGCCACCCGGTCGTACGTGTCGGCGTGCGGTGGGGCGGCGGCTGATGAAGAGTCATGGCGAGTACCCCCACTCAAAGGAGAGAAACATGCTTCGGCGCATCTCGATCGCTCTGGCCGGTCTGCTCGCTGTCGGCTTCCTCGCCGCCTCGCCCGCTGCCGCGCAGCCCGGTGACGTGCACGGCTGCTGGTTCAGCGGCGGCCCCGTCGCGGCGGGCAGTGTCTTCGTGGCCGACTTCCACTCGACCTGCTGGCACGTGGGCTGACACGGCGGCGAGCGGCTGCTCGACCTGCCGTTCCGGGTGGGCCTCCTTCGGGGGTGCCCACCCGGCGGCGTGTCAGGCGGGTGGTGCGACGGCGGCCGAGGCGCGTCCGGAGCGTCAGCCGGGCGTCGCGCTGCGGCTGCGGACGGCGGCCACGCGCTGGTAGAGGGCCACCGCCTCCTCACGCCTGCCGAGCCGTTCCAGGCACTGGGCCTCGTCCTGGTGCCCGGCGAGGGTGTCCGGGTGGTCGGGGCCGAGCAGCCGCTCGCGGGCACGGGCCACCCGCTCGTACCCGGACAGGGCCTCCGCCCAGCGGCCCAGCCAGCCCAGGCACACGGCGACCTCGCGACAGCTGACCAGGGTGTCGGGGTGGTCCGCACCCAGTACCCGCTCGCGCACGGCGGCGACGTCGCGGGCCTCGGCCAGGGCCTCCTCCCAGCGGCCCAGCCGCCCCAGGTTGACGCCGAGGCCGTGCCGGGCGCGCAGCGTCTCCGGGTCGTCCGGCCCGCCGGCCCGGGTGCGGGCGGCCACCAGGTCGCCGAACAGGCCGAGCGCCTCCTGGCCCTGGCCGAGCCGGCCGAGGCTGATGCCGGCCTCGTAGTGTGCGGCGAGCGTGTCGGGGTGGTCGGGGCCCAGCACGCGGGCCCGGGAGAAGGCCACCTCGCGGTAGTGGCGCAGAGCGTCCGTCCAGCGGCCCATCAGGCCGAGGGTGTGGGCCACTTCGTAGCGGGTGACGAGGGTGTCCGGGTGGTCGGGGCCGAGCAGCCGGGTGCGGGCGGCGGCCACGTCGTACGCCATCCGGTACGACTCCTCCAGGCGGCCGAGCCTACCGAGGGTGAAGGCCAGGTTGTGACGGCACCGCAGCGTGTCGGGATGATCGGGGCCCAGCACGCGCTCGCGGGCGGCGAGGACACCGGTGTACACGTGCTGTGCTTCGGCGTGGCGGCCCAGGCGGCCGAGGACGTACGCGGTCTCCTGGCGGGCCGTCAGGGTGTCGGGGTGGTCGGGGCCGAGAGCTCGGGCACGGCCGTCGGCCACATGGGTGAACTCGCGCAGGGCGTCGGTGGTGTGGCCGGTGCGGCTGAGGGTGAACCCGACCTCGTAGCGGCTGGCGAGGGTGTCGGGGTGATCGGGGCCGAGCAGCCGCTCACGCTCGGTGGCGACGGCTCGGTGGATCTCGGCCGCCTCGCCCCAGCGGCCGAGACGGCCGAGACCGAGCCCGGCGCTGTGCCGCCCGGCGAGATCGCTGAGGAGGCCGGGGGGCGGGGTCGTCCGGCGGGAGGCGGCGGGCGTGCCGCCGCCGGGTGTGGGGGTGGGCGCGCCGACGGCACGGGTCCAGCGGCCGGTGAGACCGGCGGTGGGGTCGGCGGGCGGGGCGGGGTGCAGGGCGACGGCGCCGAGAGCCCTGCGGCCACCGCTCATGGACCGGGTCCAGGCGGGCAGGGGCGGGGGGACGGGTGCCGGGTACGGGATCCCGGCCGGGGCAGAGGGTCCGGGCCGGGCCACGGCGGGTGCCGCGGGAGTGGAGTCGTACGGGAGGGTGTGGAGGCCGGCGGGCTCCGGGGCGGGGACGCCGGGCGGCGGGCCGGCCGGATGCGGGGCGGGGAGAACGACGGGGCGGGCGCCCGTGATGCGGCGGCGGAGGTCGCCGGCGTCGGCGGGGCGGGCGTCGGGGGTCTTGGCGAGCAGGTCGAGCACGATCTGCTCGAACAGCGGAGGCAGTTCGGCGCGGCGGGCGCGCAGCGGCTGCGGCGGGGTGTCACGGTGGCCGACCAGGACGGCCAGGGCGTCCTCCTGGTCGAAGGGCGGGGCGCCGGTGGCGATCTCGTACAGGACGCAGCCCAGTGAGTACAGGTCGCTGCGATGGTCGATCCGGCCTCCGCTGATCTGCTCGGGCGACATGTAGTGCGGGGTGCCCAGGGCGATGCCGCCGGAGGTGAGGCGGGAGCCGGCACTGATGTCGGCGCCCGGCCGGGCGATGCCGAAGTCGCAGATCTTCACGCCGCCGTCGGCGAGCCGCACGATGTTCGCGGGCTTCAGGTCCCGGTGGACGATGCCCTGGCGGTGGGTGTAGGCGAGGGCGTCCGCGACCTGTTCCGCGATGTCGACGATCTCGGGCAGGGGCAGCGGGTGGTGCTGGTTGTCGGCCAGCAACCGGCTGAGGTCGCGGCCCTCGAGCAGCTCCATGACCAGGAAGAGCGTGTCGTCGGACTCCCCGAAGTCGTGGACGACGGTGACCCCTCGGTGCTGGAGGGAGGCCGCGACGCGCGCCTCGCGGCGGAATCGCTCGCGCAGGACACGTACGAAGTCCGGGTCGTGCTGCGGGCCGAGCGGTTTCAGGCACTTGACGGCGACACGGCGGCCGAGCGCCTCGTCGGTCGCTCGCCACACCTCCCCCATGCCGCCGCGCCCGATCACCTCCAGCAGCCGGTAGCGGCCGTGGATCAGCCTGGTGTCCGCCATCGCGTGCTGTCGCCCCCGTCGGTTCTCCGCGCCCTCCCCGGCCCGTCCAGTATGGCGCCCCGCCCTGACAGTGTGTACGGGGCGGGTCGGCTGCCGGGACCGAGTCTGTCCACGGCACTCGGGATGTGACGGGGAGGCCCCTGCCGACGGGACCCGGCCGGGCACGCGGCGCAGCAGGCCGCCGGTGGTGGTGAGGCCGCGGGTGACGGTGTCGGGCGGTGGGGCGGGAACACCGTGGAGCGCGTGGGCGTGCGGGCGCGGGGAAGTGGTACGCGAGGTCCGCCACGCGCCGCCGGAGCAGGGCGCGCGCCGGGACGGACGGCGCGGGAACGGGCGGCCGGGCAGGAGGGCGGGCACGGCGCCGGCGTCCGGCCGGGTCTGCGGGCACGCCGCGTCCGGTGCGGGGCGCCGCTGTCGACTGGGGGGTGTGGCGGACCTTCCGGGAGTACGTCACCGGGCAGATCGCCCAGGGGCACTGGGAGCTCTCGGGCGGAGCGCGGGACGGGGGCGCGCTGTTCCGGTTCCCCGGGGGGCGGGTCCGCTACGACGCCGCGAAGCGCACCCTGGCCGCCGAGTTCACCGGTTCCGTCCGCTTCACCGGGCGGCACGGGCTGGACCTGGGGCTGGCCCGGCCCGCGATCAGGATCGGCGCCGGGAGCGGCACGCTCAGCGCCGAGGTCGCCCGCGCCGGGAAGACCGGTACCCGCGTCCCTCTCGTCACCTTCCCGGTAGGGGGCCTCCCGGCCGGGCAGGACGGGCTGCTGATCCTTCGCGAGGTGCCCGCCACGCTGACCGCCGAGGGGTCCCGGGCTTTCGGCGGCCTGTACCCGGAGGGCACCGAGATGACCCGCTCACCCTCGCCGTGCCGCTCCGCGACTCCGCCCGGCTGCCCGCGCTGCCCGACCTGGGCAGCGACGCGGGCCCGAAGCCGGCGGCCCCGCTCTCTGCCGGCCCCCGGCCCGCGCCCGGACGCGGCGCCCCGGGTACGC
>NZ_JADWYO010000077.1 GCF_022414595.1 Streptomyces sp. MUM 203J
ACCGGCCCGCTCACCGCTGCCGTGCTCCGGGGGCCGTCGCCGGATCACGCCCTCGACGTGAACGCCCGCGGCCGCCGCTCCGCCGCCGCCACCCGCGGCGAGGGGGCGAGCGCCCACCGCGCCGTGGCCGGGCGCGCCGAGGGAGTGTCGTGGTCGCGGACTCCGGCCGGCTCGGGCGGAGCGCCTTGGCCCGGGTCTGCGCGGTCCCGGAGACAGACGTCCCGGTGCCCGGCCACGACTCGTCCGGCGCCCGCGCCGCACAGCTCCCGGGCCGGGGCGCGGCGTCCACCGCGTGAGGGAGTCGCGGCCGCCGCGGGCCTCCTCAGTGGTGGAACCCCGACTGCGCTGCGGCCCCGCCCCCGCGCCGCCGCAGCTCGGCCAGCTCGGTCCGCAGATCCTCCAGCAGCAGCCGGGCCAGGTCGCGGCTGACTCCGTGCCGGACGACGACCCGCTGCACGACCGTGTCCCCGCGGTCGGCGGGCAGCGGGTACGCGGGCACCTGCCAGCCGCGTATCCGCAGCCGCTCCGCCACGTCGTACAGCGTCCAGCCGCCCTCGGTCCGGTCGGCGGCGAGGGTCCAGCAGGTCACCGGAAGCCCCTCCCGCCCGGCGTGCAGCACGCTGAACGGCCCCAGCTCCGCGATGCCGTCTGCCAGGTCGGCGGCGGTGTCCGCGCAGGCGCGCTGCACCGCCCGGTAGCCTTCGCGGCCCAGTCGCAGCAGCGTGTAGTACTGGGCGATGACCGGCCCGCCCGGCCGGCTGAAGTTCAGCCCGAAGGTGGGCATGCTGCCGCCCAGATAGTCCACGTGGAAGACCAGTTCCTCCGGCAGCGCGGCGGCGTCGCGCCACACGACCCAGCCGACGCCGAGCGGCGCCAGCCCGTACTTGTGCCCTGAGGCGTTGACCGAGACGACCCGGGGCACCCGGAAGTCCCACTCCAGCCCGGGCTCGAGGAACGGCGCCACGAACCCGCCGCCCGCCGCGTCCACATGGACGGGCACGTCGAGCCCCGTCCGGTCCCGCAGCTCGTCGAGCGCCGCCGCGATCTCCTGTACGGGTTCGTACGCACCCGTGTAGGTGACGCCCAGCGTGGCGACGACACCCACGGTGTTCTCGTCGACGAAGTCGCCCACCCGGGCGGGATCGGTGGTCGTGCGGTCGGGTTCCAGCGGGATCTGCCGCAGTTCGACGTCGAAGTAGCGGGCGAACTTCTCCCAGCAGACCTGCACCGGCCCGCACACCAGGTTGGGGGTCCCGCTGGCCTGCCCGCTCGCCTTGCGCCGGGCCCGCCAGCGCCGTACCAGCGCCAGCCCGGCCAGCATCGCCGCCTCGCTGGAACCGGTCGTCGAGCAGCCCACGGCGGGCCCCTCGCCTTCCGCGTGCCACAGGTCGGCCAGGATGCGCACGCAGCGCGCCTCGATCTCGGCGGTCTGCGGGTACTCGTCCTTGTCGACCAGGTTCTTGTCCAGGGTGTCGGCCATCAGACCCCGCACCTCGGGCTCGAACCAGGTGCCGCAGAACGTCGCGAGGTTCTGCCGCGCGTTGCCGTCCAGCGCCAGTTCGTCGGCGACCAGCTGGTACGCCTCCCGTGCGGGCATCGGCCCCGGGCCCATCCGCGAGCGCGGCAGTGGCTCCTCGCTCCAGGGCAGCGCGAACAGATCCGTCTTCCCGCCGGTCACCTCGGTCCGGTGCAGCACTCGACCACTCCTTCACGCACGGCCCCCGACCACGGTGCCGCGACCGCCGGGGCCCCGCAATCCGAAGGATCCCGCGAGGCGGCCCGGGCGGCCCCGGGAAGCAGCTGGCCGGAGCCACTAGGATCCGCCCACAGCCCTTTCACCCGCAGGAGGAACCACGTGACAGCGCCCCCGGTCCCCGGCGTCCCGGCCCGGATGCCCGACCTGGTCCGGTCGATGCCCGCCGAGCGCGGCGGCGTCCTGTGGAAGCTGGCGGCGGAGGGGCGGCAACTCGACGCGAACGTGGTCCGGCTGGCCCCCGGCGCCGAGGTGGCCGCGCATGTGGAACCGGACCTGGATGTGCTCCTGTACGTCGTGAACGGCAGCGGCAGGCTGGACGCCGCGGACGGCCCGTCCCCCCTGGAGGGCGGCAGCGTGGTGTGGCTGCCGCGCGGCTCGCGGCGGTCCCTGGTGGCGGGTGCGCACGGGCTCGACTACCTCACGGTCCACCTGCGTCGGCCGGGCATGACGATCCGTTCCGCGCAGAACTGACGCAGCTCTGCGCGGCGCTTCCTCCGCCGTCGCGCTCCTGTCCGGGACCCGGGCCGACGCCTCCGGCACCGCGCGGAGCGGGGGCGGTGACAGCCTCCCGGGGCTAGGGCCGCCGCCTGACGGCGCGCAGCACCACGAACTTCGGGTCGCTCGCGACCACTTCGCAGTTGCCGAAGAGGCGCTTCAGTGTGACGTGGTAGCCGAGGTGGCGGTTGCCGACGACGCGGAGTTCGCCGCCCGGCCTGAGGGCGCGGCGGGCCGCGAGGAACATGCGGCGGGCCGTGGCGTCGGTGACTGCCTGGTGGCTGTGGAACGGCGGGTTGTTGAGGATCAGGTCGACGGAGCCGTCGGGAGTGTCGGCCATGGCGTCGCCCGCGGTGAAGCGGGCCTTGGCGGTGGGCGGGGCTGCGGCTCTGAAGGTTTCCTCGGCGGAGGCGACGGCCTGGTAGGACTCGTCGGTGAAGAGCACCTCGGCGTCGGGCTGGGCCAGGGCCGCCGCGAGGCCGACGACCCCGTTGCCGCAGCCGAGGTCGGCCACGCGGGCGTCGGCCGGGATCGGCGGCAGGTGCTGGAGGAAGAGGCGGGTGCCGATGTCCAGCCGGTCGGCGCAGAAGACGCCCGCGTGGTTGACGACGGTCCGGCCCGCGACGTGCGCCGCGTCGCCGGGCAGCGCGTAGACGCGGGGCCAGGGGTTCGCGGGGCGTGGCAGGTCCGGGTCGTAGGTGCTGGTGATCAGGCGGGCCTTCCGGACCGCCAGGGACGTGCGGGTGGGGCCGATGAGGCGTTCGAAGAGAGTCAGGGTCGAGGTGTGGATCTCCTTGACCATGCCGGTGCCCAGGACGGCCGTGCCCGGCTGAAGGGCGGGGGCGAGACGGTGCAGCTGGTCCTCCAGGAGCGCCAGGCTCTTGGGTACGCGGACGAGGAGGACGTCCACGCGCGCAGGTGGAGTGTCCCGGGTGGTCAGGAGGCGGACGGCCGGGTCGTCCGCCGCGACGCCGGCCCGGGCGAGGCCGGCGCGGGTGGCCTCGTGGGTGAGGTGCGAGTCGGTGATCTGGACCAGGGCCCGGGGCCGGCCCTCGTGGCGGGCCGCCAGCGCCGTGGTCAGCGCGCCCCAGCGGTCGCCCACCACGGCCACGGTTCCGGAGAGCGGCGGGGCGTCCGGTTCGGCCAGCCGCCGCAGCAGGTACTCGTCGGCGGCGTCCCAGGCGCGCAGCGGGTCGCGCGGGTGCTCGGGGAAGCGGGTGAGCCTCAGCTCGCCCCAGGGCGTGGTCAGGCGCTGGTTCATCGTGGCTTCAGGCTAGCCGGTGCGGACGGCCGCCCGGATCGCGCTCCCGGCCGACCGCCCGGTACGCGTGCCGGAAGCGCGGGTGGACGCGCTCGCGATCCAGCCGGGCAGGGTCGGTCGAGATCCCCCACGGGGCGAAAGGAGTTGCCCCCTTCATGGTCGATCGTTCACAGCGGTTAGGCCGTCCGTCGGTGCCGGATGACACGATCGAGACATGAACGCGACTGCTGCCGACTACCGCTGGCTCGACCACCACTGCCCGGAGTTCCTTGAGGCGTACTGCGTGACGCTGGTGCACGCGGTCACGCCGGAGGAGGTCCTGGACCGGTTGCGAGCGCGCCCGGAGAGGCGGGTGACCGGCATATCGGCGCTGGTGGAAGCGGCCTATGGGGCGTGGCGGGAGTCGTGGGGCGAGTCGCACTTCGTGGCGGTCCACGCGGTCGACGGATGGACGATGCTGGTCGAGCCGAACGGGTACCTGGGAAGTCTGGGCGAGGTCGCTGCGCCGCTGTCCCGGGGTACCGAACTGGTCACGCACTTCCGCAACGTGAACGCGGTGGACCACTTCAGCCGATACGTGGACGGGGAGCGGCGTCTGCGGCTCGAACCGCTGTTCCCGGACGCGCGTGACGGCGCCGAGGCGGACGGGGTGGCGGCGCTGCTGCGGGAGGTGGGTTTCGACGTGCGGACGGAGGGCGGGGACCTCGGCGCCGCGACCGAGGCCGCGTTCGCGCTGGCCGAGCGGATGACGGGGGTGCGGGTGACGCCTCGGCTGATGGACTCGGCGACGTTTCTCTGCGGGTCGGCCCCGGGGGTCTAGGGACCGCGTCCGCGGACCGGCGACGCGGCTTCGGGTGACGCGGAGCACAGTTCGGGACGTAGACTCCCAAATACGGAAATCCGGCGCGAGGAGGTCTCTCCCGATGGAAGCAACCAAGGGCGACAAGCTGCTGGTACACGGCCGCGTGGTCGGGCAGCACGACCGCACGGCCGAGATCATCGAGGTGCTCGGCGATCACGGCCAGCCCCCCTACCGCGTCCGCTTCGAGGACGACGGGCACGAGGCGGTCATGTCACCGGGCCCCGACTCCGTCGTACGGCACAAGGGCCGGCTGAAGGGGCAGCACTGAGGGGCGGTCCCGAAGGCAGGCGGTCACCTCAGCGGCGGGCGGACCGGTGTCGGATAGTGGTCGGCCACGACCCTGGCCATCGCCCCGATCCGGTCCGTCACCACGTCCCGGCCGCCGAAGAACACGTGCCCCTGGACATGGTCGTGATCGCGGGCCAGGGTGAGGTGCCGGGACAGCTCCGCCGGGTCCTGCCAGGCGGCGCCCTGCGCCGGGTCCCCGGCCCGGTACAGGCCCTCACCGATGTACAGCCGTACACCGGTGCCCCGGACCGTCTCGTTCCACCACGGGACCAGCGCCGCGTAGTCGGCGCCGCGTTTGCCGATGTGCCAGTACAGCTGCGGGACGACGTAGTCGATCCACCGCTCCTTGATCCAGGTGTAGGCGTCGGCGTGCAGCTCGTCGTACGCCTCGAGGCCCCGGGTGTCCGAGCCGCGCCGGTCCGTCGAGGCGTTGCGCCAGATACCGAACGGGCTGATCCCGAACCGGGCCTCGGGCCGGACCTCGCCGATCCGCCCGGACATCTCGCGGACCAGCCGGTTCACGTTGTCCCGCCGCCACGCGGCCCGGTCCGGGAAGTCGTCGCCGTGCGCCGCGTAGGCGGCGTCGTCATCGAAGTACTCCCCCGCCACCGGATAGGGGTAGAAGTAGTCGTCGAAGTGGACGGCGTCGATGCCGTACGAGCGCACCGCGTCCAGCATGGCGTCCTCGACGAACCGGCGGACCTCCGGCAGCCCCGGGTTGTAGTAGAGCCTGCCGCCGTAGGTGACCGTCCACCCCGGGTTCCGGCGCGCCGGGTGCCAGGCGACCAGGCGGGAGCGGTCGGCGTGCAGGGCGACGCGGTACGGGTTGAACCAGGCGTGCAGCTCCAGCCCCCGCGCGTGGGCCTCCTCCACGGCGGCGCCCAGCGGGTCCCAGCCGGGGTCGCGGCCCTGGGTGCCGGTCAGACACGCGGCCCACGGCTCGTACGGTGACGGCCACAGGGCGTCGGCGGTGGGCCGCACCTGGAGCATCACCGCGTTGAGGCGGCGGTCGACGGCCACGTCCAGGAGGGTGCGCAGCTCGTCGCGCTGAGCGGTGGCCGGGAGACCCGGCCGGGACGGCCAGTCGCGGTTGGTGACCGTCGCCAGCCACACGCCGCGGAGCTCCCCGGTGTGCCTCCGGCTCCGGCGGTGGCCGCCGCGCCCGTCGTGCCCGCCGCCCCGGCCGCCACCCGCCGCACCCGCCAGGTCGCCGCCGAGGACCAGCGCGGTGGCCAGTCCGGCCGCGCCCGCGATCAGCCCGCGCCGCCTGACGGTCCTGTGGCCGCCGCCCGTCTCGCTCATGCCGTGGTCGCCCCTGTCGTCCCTCGTCGTGGTCCGTGGTCTGCGCCGTGCCAGTCTGACTGGTTTGACCGTCTTTGCGGAGGTATCCGGCATGTGGCGTGTGTCGCGTGGCGCCGCGGGGCAGGTCGGGCCGGGTGCCCGCCCCATACGAACGGAGTAACGGAGTAACGTCAGGGGGTCGAGGCGGGCGCTTCGGAACCATACGGAACACCCGCCACCTTCAGATCAGCGAAAGGCACGAGGTGACGGACTCCATGGCCGACATTGCACGCGTGGGAGTGGTGGGCTGCGGCCAGATGGGCGCAGGCATCGCGGAGGTGTGCGCACGCAGCGGCCTCGACGTGAGGGTGGCCGAGACCACGGGCGAAGCGCTGGAGATCGGCCGTACCCGGCTGCACAACTCGCTCGCCAAGGCCGCCGAGCGCGGCAAGATCTCCACGGAGGAGCGGGACGCGACACTCGACCGGCTGAGCTTCACGACGGACCTCGGGGAGTTCGCGGACCGGGACCTGGTCATCGAGGCGGTCGTCGAGAACGAGCAGGTCAAGACCGAGATCTTCCAGATCCTCGACCAGGTGGTGACCCGGCAGGACGCGATCCTGGCGTCCAACACGTCGTCGATCCCGCTGGTGAAGCTGGCCGTGGCGACGTCCCGCCCCGACCAGGTCATCGGCATCCACTTCTTCAACCCGGCGCCGGTGCAGAAGCTGGTCGAGCTGATCCCGGCGCTCACCACCTCCGAGGGCACGCTCGGCCGGGCGCAGGAGTTCACGGAGAAGGTGCTGGGCAAGCACGCGATCCGTGCCCAGGACCGCTCGGGCTTCGTGGTCAACGCGCTGCTGGTGCCGTATCTGCTGTCCGCGATCCGCATGTTCGAGTCGGGCATCGCGAGCCGCGAGGACATCGACAACGGCATGGAGTTCGGCTGCGCCCACCCGATGGGCCCGCTGAAGCTCTCCGACCTGATCGGCCTGGACACCATCGCCTCGATCGCGGACTCGATGTACACCGAGTACAAGGAGCCCCTGTACGCCGCTCCCCCGCTGCTCCAGCGCATGGTGGACGCGGGCCGGCTGGGCCGCAAAACCGGCTCGGGCTTCTACGTCTACCCCTGATCGGCGGCGAAGGGCGCGCGGTGTTGCCGGAACCCGGCAGTGTGCGCGCCCTTCCCCGTGTGAGACCCTCGGTCGGCCCGGAACAGGCGGCAGGGAGGGTCGTGTGAGGCGCGGATTCAGGGGGCGTGCCCGTGTCGCAGCCGGGCCAGCGGTGCTCGGCCCGCTCGACGCGGCCCTCACCCCGGTCCCGGGGCCTCCACTGCCGGGTGACGGTCAGATCGCCGCGGCGGTGCTCATCGGCCGCATGGTGCCGGTGTCCGCCGGTGCGATCGTCCGCGGCGGGGTGCTCCCGGTCGACCGCTGGGCACACGGGCGGATCGCCCGGCAGCCGCAGGGGCCGGCCCGGGCCGGCCCGGCGGGCCGCCTGGTCGTGGAGGCGCTGACCGGGTGGAGCACGGGCGGTCGCTCGTCCCTCGAAAGGGACGGGCCGCACACGGCTCTCAAGGACGGTCGGCGCGGCGCCTTCGCGGGAGCGGCGCCGGGAGGCACCCTCGCCGGCATGGCCGTCCCGGCCTCCGGCCGTCTCACCGCAGACGCCGCAGAAGCCGCTGATCAGCCGATCAGCCGAGACAGACAGCACAACGAGCAGAACTGAGGGGGCAGGGTGTCGCGGACTCAGAGCGTACGCAGGATCGCGCGGGCGCTGGCCGAGGGTGACGACCCGAGGTCGGTCGCGGAGGCGGAGGTGCGTCGGCGTGTCGGCGGGAGCGCGACCGGCGGCGGGGGCGGCGTGAGCGCCGCCGGGTCGGGGGCCGCAGCCGACCGCGGGGAGCCCCAGGAAGAGGGCATGGACCCGGCGGACTTCCCGGCCGCGCGCGAGCACGGTGGCAGCACGGCCACCATGATGACGCAGAAGACCGTGCCGCTCGACGACGCCGGTGAGGCGCTCAACCGCAGCGAGCAGGACCGCGAGGGCGGCGAGCAGCTGCACGTCATCTGCCCGATGGTGATGCCGAAGGGCCGGTCGTTCCTCAGCATGCTGCCGGTCGGGCTGCTGCTGGTGCTGGGTGCCGTCGGCTCCGCCGTGGTCGCGGCGGCCGGGGGCGCGGTGCTGAGTCATCCGCTCTTCGGCTGGCACTACTGGCTGATCGCGCTGCTCGCCGTGTGCTTCGTGTGGGCGCGCCAGGGCATGGTGATGGTCCCGGACGGCTGCCAGGCGCTGATCACCCGGTTCGGCAAGCTGGAGAAGGTCGTCGGCCCGGGCCGGGTCATCCTGATCAGCCCGTGGAAGCGCGTGTCGTACATCGTCAACACGACCCGCGAGTACCCCTTCAACGCCCCGGTGCGCGAGGCCCCGACCAAGGGTGGCGTGAAGGCGTCCATCGACCTGTTCATCCAGTTCCGCATCAACGACCCGACGGAGTTCGTGTACACACTGGGCGCGGTGCGCGGCTTCGAGGAGAAGCTGGGCAACGCGGTCAGCGAGACGATCCGGTCGCTGATCTACGAGCAGGAGGCCGCCGGGATCTACGACATGGTCGGTGAGGACACCGGCCGCCTGCTGGAGGCGCTGAACCAGCAGTTCCAGCCCGCGGTCGAGCTGACCAACGCCAACATCATCCACGCCGAGCCGTCCGACCAGGGCTACCGCATGGACCTGGCGTCTCCGGAGATGGTGCGGGTCGCGAAGGAGGCGTACACCCACGAGTACGCGCTCCAGCTGCGCAAGGAGCAGGACGAGGGCGACCTGGCGAAGGAACTGGCCACCCGCCAGGAGGAGCTGTCCGCCATCCACGCGGACATCGCCGGATACCAGGCTCAGATGGACACCGCCGTGGAGCGGGAGACCAACCGGGCTCAGGCGCTGGCCCGCCAGCGGTACGTCCAGGCGGAGTCTGAGGCCAAGGCGAACGCGGCGCTGCTGGAGGCGCAGGCGCTGGACGTGCGGGCGATGACGGCGGCCGAGGCGCCGGAGATCCTGCAGTACCGCTACCAGCAGCGGGTGCTGGACACCCTGGAGCAGGTGGCGGACCACCTGCCGCAGCTGGTGCGCATCGGCGGCACCGGCGACCCGTCCGAGGCGGCGGGCGTCGACTTCCTGCTGCTGGCCAGGGAGCTGATCGGGGAACGCGGCGCCGAGCTGTTCACGCCGGAGGACATGGCGGCGATGCGGGCCCGCCTCGCGGAGGTCGCGGAGCGGATCGCGGAGCGCAGCCCGGAGATCCACGCCCTGCTGGAGGAGGAGCGGCCGACCGTCCCGGCCGTACGGAAGACCGTCGAGCAGGGTGACGGGCAGGACGAGGAGCACGAGCAGCAGGAGCTGGAGGCGGGGCTGTGAGCGCGGCACGCAGGAACAACCGGTCCGTCATCGCTGAGGCGGTCGCCCCCTGGAGCGAGATCGCGCAACTGCTGCGCGGTGGCGAGGCGGGCACGCTGATCCCCGTCATCATCCCGAGGTCGAAGCGCCGCCTGTGGTGGATGCTGCCGCTGTGGATCGGGCTGTTCACCCTGCTCAGCGGGGTGATGCTGAGCCTGGAGGCGAGCTCCTCCGGCACGGTCGGGGAGGTCGCGTACGGGGCGCTGGCCACCCTCGCGTACGTGCTCGGCGCACTGCTGCTGATCGCGGGCGGGCTGTGGTGGTGGCGCTCGTCGATCGTGGAGATCGAGCAGGGCACGCACGGCATCCTCACGCACTACGGCGCGTACACGCGCACGCTGGAGGCGGGGCGGCACTATCTGTGGCACCCGTGGGCGCGGGTGGAGTTCGTCGTGGACACGGCGACGGAGATCCCGTACTCGGCGCCGGTGATGGCCTGCCCGACACAGGAGAACGTGCCGCTGCGGTCCATCGAGTTCTTTCTGAAGTTCCGCATCACCGACGCGCTGCTGTTCGTCCGGACCATCGGCGCGGGCAACTTCGACCTGGTGCTCTCGGCGGCCGTGCAGGACGCGATCCGGCAGCGGGCCCGCAAGATGCGCACGGAGCGGGCGTACGACCTGCGCGGCTCGGACGTCGCGGACATGCAGGAGCTGCTGAACCGCCAGCTGTCCCGGTACGGGGTGCGGATCACCGGCTCCAACATCCCGGACGTACAGCTCCCCGCGCAGTACCAGCAGCACCTGGCGACCCGGGAGCGGGTGGCCAAGGAGCGCGACGCGTACGAGCAGGAGTGGGGGCTCATCCGCAAGCGCCGGATCGACAGCCTCAACATGGACATCGAGCGGGCGAAGAAGGTGCGGGACGCGCGCATCGTCGAGGTGAAGGCGGCGCTGAACCGGGCACGTGAGGCGGTGGCCCAGCTGCTGGAGGAGCAGGAGACCAACGCGCAGAAGGTGCGGTTCGAGATCGAGACGCGGGGGCGCAGCGGCCTGATCTCGGCGGAGAACGAGGCCCGGGCACAGCGGGCGCTGGCGCAGGCCTACCGGGACAACCGGGCGGTGCTCCAGTACGAGCTGGCGTTGCGCCGCCTGGAGGTCGGCGCAGAACTGGCGGTGAACGCGCCGCAGCCGGTGGTCGTGCGCACGGACGGTCCCGGCGGGGGCGACACCTCGGCACTGTCGACGCTGCTGACGGCACAGCTGCTGCCGAAGGCGGCACTCGGCAAGCGGGTGCTGGTACGGGCGGACGACGACGAGGAGTGACGGCACACGCGTGAGGGGCCGGTCCGTGAGGGCCGGCCCCTCACGCGTGCCGGCCCAGTCTCAGGTGACGCGGCATCAGCAGGACCGCGGCATGACTGCGGCGGGGATCTCACCGCGGGCGATCATGTCGGGGACGAGTTCGAGCGGTATCCGCTCACGGCGGGAGGACTCGCTGCCGTCGACCGGTTCGCCGGTGACGTGGCCTCCTCGGCCCGGTAGCGGCGGTGCCGCGCGCCGGTGAATCCGTCGGACGGCCCGACGGTGAGCAGGTGCCGGAGCGGGCCGGGACACCGGCCGGTCTCCTCCTCCGTCTCGCCAGCCGCCGCGGCCCCCGGGGTCCCGCCCTCCTCGACCACGCCGGCGGCGAGTTCCCGGCCCCAGGTGCCGGTGACGAAGCGGTGCCGCCGGAACAGCAGGACCTCGTCGGCGACGGCGACCGGGCGGAGCCGGATGAGAAGGTGGTCGGGCGGACGGCCGTCGGTGAGCGCCCCATCCGCCGGATCGGCCTTGGACCGTCGGTTCTCGTACACGGTTCGTACGTTCAGGTTCGTCCGCCGCACAGTTCCGCCACCTCTCGGCTCGTCGGTGGCGATATCGCAGCAGCAGCGTCAGGGGCGCCGTGCGATCTCGGCACCGCCGCGTCGGCCGGCTGTCCGGGCGGGGGTCCGGGGGCCGTCCCCCGGGACGACGCAGCAGAGGGGAACGCGCAAGGACGCGTCGATGAGTTCGGCCGCCTGCCCCGCCTCGCCGCAGTCGCTCGCGGCCAGACGGGCGCGGACCTCGCGCAGCCGGTCCCTGAGCCGCTGCGATTCCATGCCCCGGGCCCGCTCCGCCATCTCGGCGGCCGTGCGGGCGGCCCGGTCCGGCTCGCCCTGCCGCAGCTGGATCTGGCTGAGGATGGCCAGCCGGTGCACCCGGCCCCGGTCGTGCGCCGGGGACCGTACCGCCGCGGCGGCGTTCTCCCGGGCTCCGGGGAGATCACCCAGACTGAGCAGCGCCTCCGCGACCTGTACGTTGACGAGGCCGGGCTGCACATATCCGGTCTCGTCCGGCTCACGCCCCGGCCGGATCCGCTCGGCCTCCGCCTCCGCACGGCCGATGCACCGCACCGCCGCGGCCCGGTCGCCCAGGTGTGCGTACGCCTTGGCCTGCATGGCGAACAGGTCCGCGGCCAGGGCCGGACTGGTGTGGCGCCCCGCCGCTCGCAGCGCGGCCTCCGCGAACGCCACCGCCTGCCGGAACTCCCCCATGAACAGCGCCTGGTTGACCAGCAGCGCAATCACATAGGCGCCGAGCCCCCGGTCCCCGCTGGCCTTCGCCAGCCGCAGCGCCTGATGGAAGTAGCGCTGCGCCAGGCCGTGGGCGTCGGAGTCGTACGCGCAGATGCCGGCGACCGCGACGAGTCCGCCCGCCGCGCGGTGCAACTGCCGCCCCAGCGCGTCACTGTAGGCACCGCGCAGCAGCGGCGCGGTCTCGGCGGTGAGGAAGCCTGCGATCCGGCCGCGTGTGGCGACCCCGCCGGCCTTGCGGTACATCTGCTCGTAGTGGGCGCGGGCCGCACGCAGCATCCGGATGTTCTCCGGGGTGACGCGGGTGTGCCCCTCCCGGGAGACGTCGGCGTCCTCGGGCGGGTTCTCCCATTCCCAGACGGGCATCACGGCCGGGGTACCGGTGACGGCGGGCGCACCCAGCAGGTGGGGCCGCTGCTGTTCGCCGGAACGCCACAGGGCGGTGGCCCGTTCCACGAACCCGGCGAGCGGGGTGCCGTGCGGGACGGCCGCGTCTCCGGCGACACCGAGCCCGATGTCGTCGAGGGTGACCGGGCGGCGCAGCCGGGCGCCGAGCACCTCGCAGATCAGGTCGGGCACCTGGCCTCGTGGCCGCTGGCCCTTCAGCCAGCGGGCCACCGCGGTGTGTTCGTACCGCAGGGTCAGACCTCTGGCCCTGCCTTCCCGGTTGACGTGCGCGGCCAGGCCCGCGTGGGACATGCCCGCCTCGTCGAGCAGGGCGTCGAGCAGGGTGTTGGGCTGCATGGGTGCCCCTTTGGTGCCGTGCCTCGGTGACGTTCAGCGTAGTGGAGCGGCGGTGCGGTGTGAGGCGGTTCGCACGGGGTGTGAAGGGTGTGCCCGGACTGGCTCCCCGTGCGCTCTCCCGCTCGGCGCCGCGGACGGGTTGACTGGGTGTCTCCTCAAGGGGACGTCTCCTCAGGGCCTCTCCCCAGGGAGAGCGGCCGGCCGTCGGCTCCCCCTCGTACAGTGCGACGGCTCGCCGAAGACCGCCGCCCGTCCCGCCGCGACCTGCCCGACACACCTGGGGTCCCCCCTGGACCTGGTCCTCGGGAAGGGGCGGGCGGCGGCACTCCGCACCACCACCGCCGCTCCCCCCGTCTCCCCTTCCACCACGACTCCCCCCCACCAGCGGCCGGCCGGTTCTCGGCGACCGGCCGCACCTAGCCCCGCGCCCTCCTGGTCCAGCCGCTATCGAGAGGAGGGCGCGGGCCGTGAACGGCGCAGTCCGTGCTCGGCGGACTGCGCCGGGAGACGGGTGCAGGACGTGCGCGCCCGGTCGTTGCGTACGGCGACGAGTGCCACGTCGTCGGCCAGGCGGCCCCGGGTGTGCGCCAGCAGGGACGTGCGGACCTGCTCCACGACGGCGGCGGGCGCCCGGTGCGGCGCCGACCGCGCGGCCCGCACCAGCACCTCCTCCAACGGGAAGAACCGCCCGGCGGCGTCCCGCGCCTCCTCGGCGCCGTCGGTGTGCAGGAGCAGCGCCTCGCAGGGCAGCAGCCGCGCGCACCGCTGGACGGGAAGCGTGTCCGGCAGCGGGAACGCGCCGAGCGGCGGCAGCGGGTCCCCGGCGGACAGCCGCTCGGCGCCGTAACCGAGCCGGTACGGCCAGGGGTGGCCGCAGTTCAGGACCATCAGATCGCCGTTCCTGCGGACGTCCAGCAGCAGGACGGTGACGAACTCCTCGGCCGAGGGGTTCGCACCCGGTCCGTGCGCGCACTCGTCGCGCGCCCGCTCCCCCACGTACCGCTGGAGCGCCCGGTCCAGCCGACGCAGCACCCCGCCGAGCCCGGGCTCCTCGTGCGCGGCCTCCCGGAAGCTGCCGAGGACCGCGGCGACCGCTCCGAACGCGGCCAGCCCGTGGCCCCGCACATCCCCGATGATGACCCGCACTCCGTACGGCGTGGCCACCACCTCGTACAGGTCGCCGCCGACCGCCGCGCCCCGCACCGAGGACAGCTGCGTGGCGGCCAGGGACAGCCCGTCCAGGCATGGCGGCAGGGGCCGCAGCAGCACCTGCTGGGCGGCGTGGGCGACGGCCTTGATCTGGCGCAGTTCGCGGCGCAGCCCCCGGATGACACCGATGACCAGCGCGGTGCCCACGGCGAAGAAGACGACGCTGCTGGCGATACGGGTGACCAGGTCCTCCCGCTGGGCCAGGGGGCAGGTCAGCTTCCAGGTGACGGCGACGGCGCCCCACAGACCGGGCAGGACGAGCGGAACGAGAGGGGCGGCGCGGCCCGCCCGGGGCTTCCTGGACCTCCAGCGGATCATGCGGACCGCCCTTCCTCAGGCCCCTGTCGCGGTCGGGGACGATTCTGCCGATGGTCCCGGCCCCCGGGGATCCCCCACCAGACTTCTCACCCGAATGAGTGAGCAACTGCACGAATCCCCCAAGAAGCCCCAGGAGGGGCGCACCCGGTGTCCGGATGCGCCCCTCCTGGGATACGTCGTGCCGTCAGGCGCCGCGCAGCACCGCGCCGGTGCGCTCGGCGGCCAGGGCGACCGCCGCGTCACGGGCGGCCGAGGCCTCCTCGACGGTCAGCGTGCGGTCCGGAGCCCGGAACCGCAGCGCGTACGCCAGGGACTTCTTGCCCTCGCCGATCTGCTCACCGGTGAACGTGTCGAACAGCCGGATGGACTCCAGCAGTTCACCCGCCCCCTCGCGCAGGACCCGCTCCACGTCGGAGGCCGCGATGTCGTCGTCGACGACCAGGGCGACGTCCTGCGTGGCCACCGGGAAGGTGGAGATGCGCGGGGCCCTGAGCGGCCCGGCGGAGGCGGCCTCGACGAGGTCGAGGTTCATCTCCATGGCGCAGCTGCGCTCAGGCAGTCCGAGTGCCTTGACGACACGCGGGTGCAGCTCACCGGCGTGCCCGACCAACTGCTCGGCCCCGTCGGTCACCACGACGAGTTCGGCGCAGCGGCCGGGGTGCCACGGCCCGTACTGGCCCTGGCGGACGATCAGCTCGGTGCCCGCCTCGCGGGCGACGGTCCGGGCGGCCTCGACCGCGTCGGCCCAGTGGGCCGGGCGGCCCTTGCCCCACCAGCCGGACTGCTCGCGCGCCCCGGCGAGGACCACGGCGACGTGCCGCGGCTGCTGCGGGAGCACGGTGTCGAGGCCGCCCAGCTCCGCGTCGGAGGGGCGGCGCTCCACGGTGAGCCGTACCGCGACGCCCGGCTCGGCGGGGGCGCGGAAGACCAGGCCGGTCTCGAAGAGGGCCAGGTCGTGGCTGCCGCGGCCGTCGTTGCGGCGCAGTGCGGCGAGGAGGCCGGGCAGCAGCGTGGTGCGCAGCGCGGGCTCCTCGTCGGAGAGCGGGTTGACGAGCTTCACGACCCGGCGGCAGTCGTCGTCCGCCGGGAAGTCCAGCTGGTCGAAGACCTGCTCGCTGATGAACGGGTAGTTCAGCGCCTCGACGTACCCGGCTCCGGCGAGGGCGCGGCCCACCCGGCGGTGGGTGCGCTGACGCTCGGTGAGGCCCCGTCCGGCGGGCGGCTTGGGCAGGGTGGAGGGCAGGTTCTCGTAGCCCTCCAGCCGGATGACCTCTTCGGCCAGGTCGTTCGGCTCGCCCAGGTCGGGCCGCCAGGACGGGACGGTGACGACCAGCTCGTCCTGCCCGTAGACGTCGCAGCCGATCTCCTGGAGGCGGCGGACGACGGTCTCCCGGCCGTAGTGGACACCGGCGACCCGGTCGGGGTGGTCGGCGTGCATGGCGACCGTGCGCGGGGCGCTGGGCGCGATGATCTCGGTGACGCCGGCCTCGGCGGTGCCGCCCGCGAGGAGGACCAGCAGGTCGACGGTGCGCTGCGCGGCAGCGGCGGCGGCCTGCGGGTCGACCCCGCGCTCGAAGCGGCGGGACGCCTCGGAGGACAGCTTGTGGCGGCGCGCGGAGCGGGCGATGGAGATCGCGTCGAAGTGCGCGGCCTCGATGACCACCTCGGTGCTGCCGCGGACCTCGCCGGTCCCGGGGTCGGTGACGGCGTCCGCGATCTCGGTGTTGGCGCCGCCCATGATGCCCGCGATGCCGATGGGGCCGCGGTTGTCGGTGATGACCAGGTCCGCCGGGTCGAGGGCGCGGACCGTGCCGTCGAGGGTGGTGATCTTCTCCCCGGCCTCGGCGCGGCGCACCCCGATCGGGCCGTCGAGACGGCTCCGGTCGTAGGCGTGCAGCGGCTGGCCCAGCTCCATCATCACGTAGTTGGTGACGTCCACGGCCAGCGAGATCGGGCGCATGCCGGCCTTCTGGAGGCGGCGCTGCAGCCAGATCGGGGAGCGCGCCTCGGGGTCGAGGCCGACGACGGTGCGCGCGGTGAACCGGGAGCAGCCGACCGGGTCGCCGACCTGGACCGGGTAGCCGTACGAGTTCGGCGCGGGCACGTCGAGGAGCGCCGGGTCGCGCAGCGGCAGCCCGTACGCGATGGCGGTCTCGCGGGCGACGCCGCGCATCGACAGGCAGTAGCCGCGGTCGGGCGTGACGGCGATGTCCAGGACCTCGTCGTACAGCTCCAGCAGTGCCGTCGCGTCGATGCCGACCTCGTGCTCCGGCGGGAGCACGATGATGCCGTGCGTACCGTCGTCGCCCATGCCCAGCTCGTCACCGGAGCAGATCATGCCGCGGGACATCCGGCCGTACGTCTTGCGTTCGGCGATCCGGAAGTCGCCGGGCAGCACGGCGCCGGGGAGGGCGACGACGACCTTGTCGCCCTCGGAGAAGTTGCGGGCGCCGCAGACGATCTCCTGCGGCTCGCCCGTGCCGTTGGCCTGGCCGACGTCGACGGTGCAGAAGCGGATCGGCTTCTTGAACTCGGTCAGCTCCTCGATCGTGAGCACCTGGCCCACGACGAGCGGTCCGGTCAGCCCGGCGCCGTGCTGCTCGACGGTCTCGACCTCCAGACCGGCCGAAATCAGCTTCGCCTGTACGTCACGGCCGGTCTCCGTCGCCGGCAGGTCGACGTACTCCCGCAGCCATGAAAGCGGGACCCGCATCAGATCTCCATCCCGAACGGCCGGGTGAACCGGACGTCACCCTCGACCATGTCTCGCATGTCTTCGACGTTGTGGCGGAACATCAGCATCCGCTCGATGCCGAACCCGAAGGCGAACCCGCTGTACTTCTCCGGGTCCACACCGCAGGCGATGAGCACCTTGGGGTTGACCATGCCGCAGCCGCCCAGCTCGATCCAGCCCTCGCTGCCGCAGGTGCGGCAGGGCCGCTCCGGGTTGCCGACGGACTCGCCGCGGCATACGTAGCAGAGCATGTCCATCTCGGCGGACGGCTCGGTGAAGGGGAAGAAGTTCGGGCGCAGCCGGGTCTTCATGTCCGGGCCGAAGAGCGCCTGGACCATGTGGTCGAGGGTGCCCTTCAGGTCGGCCATGGTGAGGCCCTCGTCGACGGCGAGCAGCTCGATCTGGTGGAAGACCGGGGTGTGCGTCGCGTCGAGCTCGTCCGTGCGGTAGACGCGGCCGGGGCACACGACGTACACGGGCGGCTCGCGGTCGACGAGTGTGCGGGCCTGCACCGGGGAGGTGTGGGTCCGCAGGACGATGCCGGACTCGTCGCCCCTGGTGCCTTCGGGGCCCTGGACGAAGAAGGTGTCCTGCATCTGCCGGGCCGGGTGGTCGGGGACGAAGTTCAGGGCGTCGAAGTTGAACCACTCCGCCTCGGCCTCGGGGCCCTCCGCGACCTCGTAGCCCATGGACACGAACACGTCCGCGACACGTTCCATGAGCGTGGTGAGCGGGTGGCGGGCGCCGGCCGGGGTGCGGTCGTAGGGGAGGGTGACGTCCACCGCTTCCTCCACGAGCACCCGGGCGTCGCGCTCGGCCTCCAGCTCGGCCTGGCGGGCGGCCAGCGCCTTGCCGACCGCGCTGCGGGCCTGGCCGACGCGCTTTCCGGCCTCGGCCTTGGCGTGCGGGGGCAGGGCGCCGATCTCGCGGTTGGCGAGGGCGAGCGGCGAGGCGCCGCCGGTGTGGGCGACCTTCGCCTGGGCGAGCGCGTCGAGATCGCCTGCGGCGGCGAACGCGGCGGCCGCCTCGTCCCGCATGCGCTCGATCTCTTCCGGTTTCAGTGCCTCGACCTCGACTGGGTCGTACGACTTGTTGGGTGCCGACATCTCTTCCCGTGCTTCCGATGGGGTGGCTGGGGCCCCCGCGACGCGATGACCGAGGACGCAAAGGTGCCAAAGTACGAGTCTAACGGGGTGGTGCGGAACGACGGCCCGCACCGGGGTGCCGGCGGCGGGCGTCCCGAATGGTGAGAGCGGCGGATCCGCTAGAGGTACGCCGGTTTCGCCACCGGCAGCGTAAATCGGAACTCCGCGCCGCCCGACGGGCCGCGGCCGACCGTGATGGTGCCGCCGTGGGCTTCCACGAGGCCCTTGACGATGTAGAGGCCGAGGCCGGTGCCGCCGCGGGTGCTGCCCCGCCAGAAGCGGGTGAAGACGCGGCCCGTCGACTCCTCGGGGATGCCGGGGCCTTCGTCGCTCACGGTGACCGCCGTTCCTTTCTCGTCCTCGTCGGGGCCGGTGGGGGCCACCTCGATGGTGACAGTTCCCTCCCCGTGCCGCACCGCGTTTTCGAGCAGGTTGCCGAGGATCTGGTCGACCTTGTCGGGGTCCGCCCACAGCTGCGGGAGCGGGCGGCGGACCCGTACGAAGAACCGGTCCGGAGACTGGCCGCGCGCGGTGTGTCCCTGGATGTGGCGGCCGATCGCTGCGGCGAGGTCCACGGGCTGGCGGCGCACCTCCAGGCGCCCGGAGTCGATGCGCGAGATGTCCAGCAGCTCGGTGATCAGCCGGGTGACCCGGTCGGCATCGGCGTCGACGGTCTCCAGCATGAGGCGCTTCTGGTCGTCGGTGAAGCGTTCCCACTTGGCGAGCAGGGTGGCCGTGAAGCCCTTCACCGAGGTCAGCGGGGACCGCAGTTCGTGCGCGACCGTGGCGATCAGCTCCGCGTGGCTGCGTTCTGTACGCCGCCGGGCCTCGGTGCCGCGCAGGGTCACCACGACCCGGCTGACCGGGCCCCGGGGCAGCTCCCGCACGTACCGCGCCGCGACCAGCACCTCGCGCCCGCCCGGCAGCAGCAGGTTGCGCTCGGGCTGCCCGGTGCGGATGGCGAGGCCGCCGTACGGGTCGGTCAGCGCCCACCAGCGGCGGCCCTTCAGGTCCTCCAGCGGAAGGGCGTCCTCCAGACGCCGCCCCAGGGCCCGCGCGGGCGGCACGGCGGTGATGCGCGACGCCTCGGCGTTGAAGCACACGACCCGACCGCGGGCGTCGGCCACGACCAGGCCGTCGGGCAGGTCGTCGGGCAGGCTCCCCGGCAGGTTCTCCGACAGGCCGTCCCGGTCACCCGCGGGCGTCTTCTGGGCGCGGGGCGGCGGCACGGCGTCCAGATGCGGTAAAGCCGCCTGGTGCTCCGCGCTCCCGCCTGTACCGAGCGTCATCCCCGTACCCCACCCCTCAGTGCTGCGCGACGGGCCCCCGAGCCCGTCACCCTACTAGCCGGAGGTCACTGAACGGCACCCTCCGGGCGCGCGCTGCGCACGGGCGGACGCGTACAGACATACGGCCGCGGCGGTCGCGAGGTTCAGGCTCTCGGCCCGGCCGTGGATGGGCACGCGCACGACGGCGTCCGCGAGCGCTCGGGTCTCCTCGGGCAGGCCCCACGCCTCGTTGCCGAAGATCCAGGCCGTGGGACCGCCCATGCTGCCCGCGTCCAGCTCGGCGTCCAGGTCGTCGAGGCCGGCCCCGTCGGCGGCGAGGACCCGCGCGCCCGCGTCCTTCAGCCCGGCGACGGCCCGCTGGACGGGCACACCGACCGCGACGGGCAGGTGGAACAGGGACCCGACGGAGGCCCGTACGGACTTGGGGTTGTACAGGTCGACGGAGGCGTCGGTGAGGATCACCGCGTCCGCGCCGGCCGCGTCCGCGCAGCGCAGCACTGTCCCGGCGTTCCCGGGGTCCCGCACGTGCGCGAGAACGGCGACCAGTTTCGGGCGGGCCTGGAGGATCTCCTCGAACGGCGAGTCGAGGAAACCGCAGACACCGACGAGTCCCTGCGGGGTGACGGTCTGGGACAGTTCCGCGATGACGGCGTCGGAGGCGTGGTGCACGCGGGCTCCGGCGGCGCGGGCGGCGTCGACGATGTCGGTGTGCCGGGCCGCCGCCTCGGTGGTGGTGAAGAGTTCGAGGAGCGTCGGCGTGCCGTCGGGGCCTCGGTGGGCGACGGCCTCCCGCACGGCCTGCGGGCCCTCCGCGAGAAAGCGTCGCTCCTTGCCCCGGAAGGAGCGCTTGGCGAGCCGCCGTGCGGCGACGACACGCGGAGAACGCGGGGAGATCAGCTCGGGGGTGCCCATGCTTGCTCGGGGACTCTCTTTCGGGTTTCGCCCGTCCGGGGGCACTCTCCGCTCGAAGAGACCGGGGAAGTCCGAGGACGAGCGGCGAAGCCGCGACAACGGGGATCCGGGGGTGGAGCCCCCGGTTGCGGGACGGGGTGGGGGCAACGCACCGGACCCGCAGGCGCAGGGCCTGCGGGTCCGGACGGGAAGTCGGCGGCCTGAAGGATCAGGCGGCGGCCTTCGGCGCGTTGACGTCGCTCGGCAGGGCCTTCTGCGCGACCTCGACGAGCGCGGCGAACGCGTTGGCGTCGTTGACCGCGAGCTCGGCCAGGATCTTGCGGTCCACCTCGATGTTGGCGGCCTTCAGACCCTGGATGAAGCGGTTGTAGGTCATGCCGTTGGCGCGGGCAGCGGCGTTGATGCGCTGGATCCACAGCTGACGGAAGTCACCCTTGCGCTTCTTGCGGTCGTTGTAGTTGTAGACCAGCGAGTGAGTGACCTGCTCCTTGGCCTTGCGGTACAGGCGGGAGCGCTGACCGCGGTAGCCGCTGGCCTGCTCGAGGATCGCACGGCGCTTCTTGTGAGCGTTGACTGCGCGCTTGACGCGTGCCACTTGTTAACTCCTTGCAGCGGGGCCGTGGTGCACTCACACGGCCCGGAAAACGATGTGGGTCCCGGTTGTTCGGGCTTCCGGCGGTCCCGTCAGGTACGGCGGGCGCCGGGGGCTCGGATCAGATCCGATCGCTCAGATGCTGAGCTGCTGAGCTGCTGAGCCGAGGCTCAGATGCCGAGCATCTTCTTGATCTTGGCGCTGTCACCCGGGGCCATCTCGGCGTTGCCAGTGAGGCGGCGCGTCAGCTTGGACGACTTGTGCTCGAGCAGGTGGCGCTTGCCGGCGCGCTCACGGAGCACCTTGCCAGAGCCGGTGATCTTGAAGCGCTTCTTGGCACCGCTGTGCGTCTTGTTCTTCGGCATCGCGCCGTTCTCTCCTCGTCAGTGGCGCTCCCAGCCGGCCCGGGTGGACCGGCGCACGGGAGCGTCAGGTGGATCGGGTTTCGCGTCCTGGGCCGGCTGCCCGGGACACAAGCCTTGCGGGCTTATTCGGCGGACCTGTCCGCCTGGGCGGGCTGGCCCTGGCGCTCCGCCTTGCGGGCGGCCTGCGCCTCACGGGCCTCGGCCATGGCCTCGGTCTTCTTCTTGTGCGGACCGAGGACCATGATCATGTTGCGGCCGTCCTGCTTCGGGTTCGACTCGACGAAACCGAGCTCCTGGACGTCCTCCGCGAGCCGCTGCAGGAGCCGGTAGCCGAGCTCCGGCCGGGACTGCTCGCGACCACGGAACATGATCGTGATCTTGACCTTGTCGCCCTGCTTGAGGAACCGGACGACGTGACCCTTCTTGGTGTCGTAGTCGTGCGGGTCGATCTTCGGCCGGAGCTTCATCTCCTTGATGACCGTGTGCGCCTGGTTCTTGCGCGCCTCACGGGCCTTCATGGCCGACTCGTACTTGAACTTCCCGTAGTCCATGAGCTTGCACACCGGCGGACGTGCGTTCGCCGCGACCTCGACCAGGTCGAGGTCGTACTCCTGGGCAAGCTCCAGGGCCTTGGCAAGCGGGACAATCCCGACCTGCTCGCCGCTGGGGCCGACAAGTCGCACCTCGGGAACACGAATCCGCTCATTGATGCGGGGCTCGGCGCTGATGGATCCTCCTCGATAGCACCACACGACCGCCTGGCGGACGGACGCGTAACGTCTGTTTAGTAAGACCAACCGCGCCGGTGCATGAAAAATGCCCCGGACGGGACACAGGCGGGGCTCCTGGCGTTACCGGAGCACCGACACGGCGTACCGCGGGGCGCTTTCTTCGGGCGAGTCCATCGTCCGTACGGAACGATGGGCGTCGCCTGACCGGTGACCCGCCGCCCTCGGGGCGGCCAGGTGGGAGATCGGAGCCTCCACTTGTGGGCCGGAGCGCTGTGGATCCGGCCGGTCGTCACTCCAGGCTAGCAGCTTGTCGGCGCGGGGCCCAACCGGGGCGGCCACCGGGAGCCGGCCACGGCCCGGGCGGGACCGGTCCCGGGGCCGCCCGGGGCAGCGCATATCGTGTGGGGCATGAGTGACGCCACCCCCAGCCAGCCCACGTCGGAAACCGCCGACTTCTCCGCCATGACCCGCGACATTGCGGAGGTCCCCGCCGTCGAGGTGATCGTGACGGTCGCCGTCAACCTGATGAGCGCCGCCGCCGTGAAGCTGGGGCTGACGGAGGAGGGCGACACCTACAAGGACCTGGACGAGGCCCGCAAGCTGATCCACGCGCTGGCGGGCCTCCTGGACGCGGGCGCCACGGAGATCAGCTCGTTCCACGCGGCGCCGCTGCGGGACGGGCTGAAGTCCCTCCAGCTGGCGTTCCGCGAGGCCTCGCTGGTCCCGGACGAGCCGGGCCAGGGCCCGGGCGAGAAGTACACGGGCCCGGTCTTCGGCTGAGGCCGCGGGTCTCCCGTACGGCCTACGGCTCCCGTACGAAGAAGGGCTCGCCCGGCGCGGCGGCCTCGGGCGGCAGCAGTGCCAGGTCCAGGCCACGCACCAGGCGGGCCCTCAGTGTCTCGTCGTCCGCCAGGGTCTGGGCCACCCGGCGGGCCGCCACGGCGGACGCGGCGCCCGGGGCGAGCACCACGGCGAGGATGCCGTCCGCGTCGGCACCGCGGCCCAGGTAGGCGCGGAGCACGGCGGGCTCGGCGGCGAGCAGGGCACGCACGGCGTCC
Source organism: Streptomyces sp. MUM 203J (assembly GCF_022414595.1). Lineage (GTDB taxonomy): Bacteria > Actinomycetota > Actinomycetes > Streptomycetales > Streptomycetaceae > Streptomyces. Next base: position 23,048 of record NZ_JADWYO010000077.1, read on the forward strand.
GTGACGGCGGGGTCCGCGAGCGGGTCGGTGCCGGTACGGCCCTCGGCCAGGGCCAGCAGGGCGCTGCCGGTGACCTGGAACGGCACGGGCCCGGCCAGGTCCAGCACCAGGGTGTCGGCCTTCTCGTGCGCGACCGCCTGGAGGGCCTGGCGGAGCGGCACGGCGACGGGGCGGGCGGCCGGGTCCCAGCGGGCCAGGGAGCCGGTGGAGGTGAACGCCGGCAGCGCGCGGCGGTCGCCCGCGATCAGAGTGGGCACGGCCATGTCGCTGGTCTTCTCACGGCGCAGCCCGGTCGCCGCGTCCTCCTCGGCCTCTCCGAGAACGGCGACGACGGGGACGAGGAGCCGCGCCCCCTGCAGGGCCTCCAGCACGCGCGGTGCGGCCGTGCGGTCGGCGGCCCAGGCCGCGAGGGCCTCGGCGAGCCGGGGGTCGGCGGAGCCGTCGTCGTCGGAGAAACCGGGGTCCGGGATGTTCTTGAGCGCCACGCGACGAGCCTAACCGGGCGGGTGCCCGGTCAGGTCACGAGGTACGGCGGCGGGCGCCGCGCCACAGGACGGCGGAGGCCCCGGCCAGGAGGACCCCGGCGGCGCCCACGGCGGGTACGAGGAGACCGACGGGCTTCTCCTCCGGCTCGGGTTCCGGCTGGGGGCCGGGGCCGAAGTAGGAGCCGGTGTATCCGGCGGTCGTCTTCGTGGGGTCGTGCGGGCTCAGTTCCTCGGCGGCCTCGATCGCGGCGGCGGGGTCGACCGTCCCGTACCCGAGGTCGTCGCTGCGACCGCCCTCGGGCCGGTCCCGGGCGGTGTCCGTGAGGAGCCGCTTGACCTGGGCGGGGCTGAGGTCGGGGTGGGCGGAGCGGAGGAGGGCCACGGCGCCGGAGACGAACGCGGAGGCGGCGCTGGTGCCCCAGGCCGAGTAGTACTTGCGGTCCGGGTCCGCGGTCACGACGTCCTTGCCGGGGGCACTGACCGTGGCGTACCACCGGCTGGTGGAGAACGAGGCGTGGACGCCGAAGCGGTCGACCGCCGTGACGGCGATCACGCCGGGGTACGCGGCGGGGTAGGAGATGCGGTCGCCCTTCTCGCCGGAGTTCCCGGCGGAGGCGACGACGACCGCGCCCTTGGAGAGCGCGTACTGGACGGCGGCGTCCTCGGCGGCTTCGGCGTGGGCGGACTCGCTGTCGTCGCCCAGGGAGAGGTTGATCACGTCGGCGCCCTGGTCGGCGGCCCAGCGGATGCCGTCCGCGAGGGCGCTGCCCCGGGTGTGGCGGGCGCGGGCGCGGGCCTTGTCCTCGCCCTCGAGGATGACCCGGACGGGGAGGATCCTGGCCTCGGGGGCGACACCGATGATGCCGTCGCCACGGCCGGGGCCGTGCCCGTGACCCGCGATGATCCCGGCGATGGAGGTGCCGTGACGGGCCCAGGCGCGGTCGCCGCGCTCGGCGCCGAAGCCGATGAGGTCCTTGCCGGGGAGGACGTTCCCGTCCAGATCGGGATGGGTCTCGTCGACACCGGTGTCCAGCACGGCGACGGTGACGCCCGCGCCCCGGGTGGTCTGCCAGGCCCGCTCGGCGTTGACGGCGGCGACGCCCCACTGCTGGGCGCGGATGCCGTCGGCGTGCGCGGGAGCGGCGGGGAGCAGGGCGAGGGCGGCGGCGGTGAGCGCCGCGAGGGCGCCGCGGGACGCTGTGATCATCGGACGGACTCCTGGCGTACGGCTCCACCGGCCCGGTCCCCGCCGCCGCGCGCCCCTGTCTCGGGTGCCTCGACGGCCTGTCCGACGGCCTCCCGCAGCGACTCCTCGATCCGCGTGGCGACGCCACGGGCGTCATGGCCGAGCCCGGCCTGGGCGGGGACGGTGCTCTGGTCCTTGGCCGTGGCCTCGTGGGCGGGCTGCGGGTCGGTGATCTCACGGCCGTCCGCGAAGCCGGACACGGCGTAGACGACCACGGGCACCTCGGTGAGGACGTCGATGTGCCAGCTCGCGCGCTGGGCGTCGCCGAAGTCGGCGGCGACGGTGCCGCGGGCCGGGAAGGCGGACGGCATGAGGTCGGGGCGCTCGTCCAGACCGCCGTCCGTGAAGCGGGTGTGCAGGGCGGTCATGCCGGTGTTGTCCGCCTCCATGAAGGCCATGCCGACGGTGATGACGCTGGTCGCGGTCGTATCGGTGTACGTGGCGCGGAGTACCCGCAGGCAGCCGCTCTGCTCCAGGGTGCGGGCGAGCCGGGGCGGCAGAGCGTCGGCGCAGTCCGCGTCCGGTGCGACGGCGACCCGTGCCCAGGACCGGTCGGCGCCTCCGGGTCCGGCGCCGTCGCCCCGGAGGGTGCGCGGGAAGAGCGTGTCGACGGGCACGCTGTGCCACAGGGTGGGCGCCTCGGTGTACGGCGTCCGTGCCTGCGCGTCCCGCGGGGCCCGCGACAGCCACGCCCCCGCTCCGGCGCCGCCGAGCAGTCCGAGCCCGAGCACCAGGCAGGCGAGGGCCGCGACGGCACGTCCCCTGCGCCGGGGCTGCGGGAGGGGGCCCGCCCCCCAGGCGGCGTCAGCCGGAAGGCCTCCCTCGGTGCGGGGCGCCGGGAACGGACCCGCGGGCGGTGGCCACGCGTGGGCACCGGATGCGGTGGGGCGTTCCCCGTCGCCCCCCTGCCGGGGTACCGCCGGGGCGCCCCACCGGGGCGGTGCCGAGGGCGGGGCGGGGTGAGGAGGGAGCGGTTCCCGCGTGGGCGGCGGCGGGCTGCCGGCCGGGGAGTCGCCCCGGGACGGGCCCGGCGGGTCGGCGGCGGCCGAACCCTGCGGCGC